>NZ_JBQFSR010000001.1:0-1043021 GCF_056538105.1 Ruegeria sp. BH6 | reverse complement strand
TGCCGTTGCCGGAATTGCCACCGCCGCCATTGTTGCCGCCGTTGCCGTTGCCGGAATTGCCACCGCCGCCATTGTTGCCGCCGTTGCCGTTACCGGAATTGCCACCGCCGCCATTATTGCCGCCGCCGCCGTTATTGCCGCCGCCGCCACCGCCGCCGCCGTTATTGCCGCCGCCGCCACCGCCGCCGCCGTTATTGCCGCCGCCATTGTTGCCGCCGCCGTCGTCACTGCTGCCGCCGCCGTTATCACCGTTGCCTGAAGCGCCAAAGGTGTCGCTGTCACTATCGCGATCAGATGCAGCCGTGGACGCCGTTGGCAAATCAGTCAGGACAGCCGCAAAAGCCGGACAACTATCAAGTGTACGGGCCAGAATGTCCTCGAAATCAGCTCGGCGTTGGATATAGCGCAACATGCGCGTATCGACGACTGAGCAGCCGCACAACGTTTCTGTCGATACCGATTGTCGGGCTGTTTTGATGTTGCATCTTTCCGCCTGCGCCGCGCTGGCGGTGATGAACGGTAATGTTGCTGAGACAAATACAAAAGATAATAAATGGGATTTCACGCGCATGGCGCCGCTCCTTCAGAACTCGTTACTAACACTATTGCACTACAGTTTGTGCTTTACGTTTTGGTACATCAATTGTGCCATACTTCAACCACAATTACACCTATTTTGGGTCACATTTACAAGAGGTGTTTAATTTGAATTAATATTAGGAACAAATTTTACGCGAAAAAAATACACTTAAAACAAAGAGAAAGCCCGCCAAAACGGCGGGCTTTTCGTATATTTGCGCAGTTCATGCGCGCACAAATTTGTCAGATGTGTGGCATTGTTGCAATTGTGGCAACTATACTTAAGGGAGACTCAAGCAGACTTCGCCATACGCTTGCGTTCATGCGGGTCCAGGAAGCGTTTGCGTAGACGAACAGCGTTTGGGGTGACCTCAACCAATTCATCATCATCGATATAAGCAATCGCCTCTTCCAGCGAGAACTGAACGTGGGGCGTAAGCCGTACGGCATCGTCAGATCCGCTTGCGCGGACGTTGGTCAGCTTTTTACCCTTGAGAGGGTTTACTTCCAGATCATTGTCGCGCGAATGCTCACCGATAACCATGCCCTGGTAAACGTCGGTTTGTGGGGCAACGAACATGCGGCCACGCTCTTCCAAGTTCCACAGGGCATAAGCCACGGCCTGACCCTTCTCCATCGAGATCAGAACGCCTGCGCGACGGCCCGGGATCGGGCCCTTGTGCGCGGCCCAGCCGTGGAACACGCGGTTCAGAACGCCGGTGCCACGTGTGTCTGTCAGGAACTCGCCATGATACCCGATCAACCCGCGTGAAGGGACGTGTGCGATGATCCGGGTTTTGCCTGCACCGGCGGGGCGCATTTCGGCCAATTCACCTTTGCGTGCACCGGTGATCTTTTCGATCACCGAGCCCGAAAACTCGTCATCGACGTCGATAGTGACTTCTTCGATAGGTTCCAGACGCTGGCCTTCTTCCTCACGGAACAGAACCTGCGGGCGCGAAATGCTGAGTTCGAACCCTTCGCGGCGCATATTCTCGATCAGAACGCCCATTTGCAATTCGCCACGACCCGCGACCTCAAACGCCTCGCCGCCGGGGGTATCGGTGATGCGGATGGCGACGTTGGATTCGGCCTCTTTCATCAGTCGGTCACGAATAACGCGGGATTGGACCTTTTTGCCGTCACGACCTGCCAGAGGGGAATCGTTAATGCCAAAGGTCACAGTGATGGTCGGTGGATCGATGGGCTGGGCGGGCAGGGCTTCTTCGACCTGCGGGGATACCAACGAGTCCGCAACAGTGGCTTTGCTCATCCCTGCGATGGTGACTATGTCCCCAGCTTCGGCCACGTCGATGGGTTGCTGCGCGAGGCCACGAAACGCCAGAATTTTCGACGCGCGGAAGTTCTCGATCAGGGTGCCATCGCGGGACAGCGCCTTGAGGCTGTCGCCCGCCTTCAGCGTGCCGCTTTCCACGCGGCCGGTCAGGATACGGCCGATGAAGGGATCACTGCCCAGCGTGGTCGCCAGCATGCGGAACGGTTCGTCCTTGCGTTCGGCCTGTTGCGGGGCAGGGACGTGATCAACGATCAGGTCGAACAGCGCGGTCAGGTCCTTGCGCGGTCCGTCCAGTTCCATATCTGCCCAGCCCGAACGGCCCGATGCGTACATTGCCGGGAAGTCCAGTTGGTCATCATCAGCGCCAAGGTTGGCGAACAGGTCGAAACATTCGTCCAGCGCGCGGTCGGGTTCGGCGTCGGGCTTGTCGACCTTGTTCAAAACGACGATCGGGCGCAGTCCCAGCGCAAGCGCCTTGGAGGTCACAAACTTGGTCTGAGGCATCGGGCCTTCGGCGGCATCGACCAGCAGTACCACGCCATCGACCATGCTGAGAATCCGCTCAACTTCGCCACCAAAATCGGCGTGGCCGGGGGTGTCGACGATGTTGATGCGCGTGCCCT
Organism: Ruegeria sp. BH6; assembly: GCF_056538105.1. Lineage (NCBI taxonomy): Bacteria > Pseudomonadati > Pseudomonadota > Alphaproteobacteria > Rhodobacterales > Roseobacteraceae > Ruegeria > Ruegeria sp. BH6. Next base: position 1,040,522 of record NZ_JBQFSR010000001.1, on the reverse strand, counting down.
TCCACTCGACCGAGGTGGCTTTGGCCAGGATGGTGATGCCACGCTCGCGTTCAAGATCGTTGCTGTCCATGGCGCGTTCAGCCACAGCTTGGTTTTCCCGGAACGCGCCGGATTGTTTGAGCAGCTCATCCACCAGGGTCGTCTTGCCGTGGTCCACGTGAGCGATGATTGCGATATTGCGCAGGTCCATGAGAGGTCAGCCTTTGAACGGGAAGTTGCCGCGCGCATAGCGTGGTTTGACCAAATAGACCAGCCCTAACCGGCGATCAGTGGCCGGCCGTCTTGGAAAACAGGTGAATGATCAGGATTCCGGCCAAAATCATGATCAACCCAATGACGGCTGGCCAGTCCAGCCTTTGCCCGAAAACAATGAAGCCGATGATCGCGATCAGAAAGATGCCAAGCCCGGACCAGATCGCATAAACAATTCCGACCGGCATGTATCTTAGCGTCAGGCCCAGCAGGTAAAAAGCAATGCCATAGCTGACAACCACCAGAACGGAGGGCCAGAAACGACTGAACTGTTGGCTGGCTTGCAGGGACGTTGTGCCGATGGTCTCTGCGATGACCGCCAGCAACAAGATCAGATAGGCTTTGGGCACGGTAGGTGTCTCGACAAATGTTTTGCGAGGTTGAGCATGAAAACGGCAAAGCGAGCAAGCAAAATTTCGGATTCTCGACATGCGCAATGACGTTAAGGCAAAAACACTAGCCATTTGGGAAGTATGGATAACCTGACTATTTTTTGACCCTGGGTTATGTTAAAAACGCGTTGTTTTTTAATGATTTTTGTTTTCCAGGTTACATCGCATGACTAAATTTGCAGGAATAATAGTTTTTGTTTCGGCTTTGATCGTGGTGCTTGGGTGGCTTGCTGGCGGGGGGTCCGTCGACAAAAACGCGGCCAAGTTTGTTGAACGGTTAGATAGTTTTCAGGTTTGAGCGCCTGCCGAAACAAGGGAAAAAGAGGCCTTTGCGCCTCTTTTTCTTTTCCTACATGGTTGCCGTGGCAGCGAAGTAGGCATCTAGCTGGGGTTGCAGCCACGCCCACAAGTCTGGTGCGCCGCGTTTGACCGGAGTGCCGACACGGGTTTCGATCTGCGCATAACTGACATCATAATCCACCCATGATCCGCCGCCCGTTGCCAGGTTTCCGACTGGTGCCTGAAAACGGTCAACTGCCTTGGCAAAGCGGGCATCGGGACTGTCGGCTGCTTCGAACTCATGCCACAGAGACAGAAAGGTCGCCTTTTGATTATCCGGTAGCATCCCGAACAGGCGCTCTGCTGCGGCTTGCTCTTCGGCTTCTTGGGCCGCGTGGTCGACATGACCATGAATGGGGTTATCCCCGGCGTCGATCTCAACAACATCATGCAGCAGAAGCATTTGTAAAACGCGGTCAATGGACACATCGCGTGCTGCGTATTCGGACAGAATCCAAGCGTACAGCATGATGTGCCATGAATGCTCGGCCGAATTCTCGAACCGCTCACCGCTGAGCAGGCGCGAAGCCCGGTAGACGGATTTCAGTTGGTCGCTTTCGGCAAGAAATCCAAGGCGAGCTGAGAATGAAGTCTGTGCAGGGGTGTCTCCGTTCAGCAGGCATTGCGCTGCGGTATAGGCGTCTGGAAATTCGGTCTTCAGATAAGCGGCCCGCCCGCCGTTCAGATTGTCCTGAACAATAGCTTTGTGATCCGCCCTCGGGGCCGCGGCGCAGAGGACCTGAAACATCGGCTGGCAGCGATCAAGGGATTTCGCGAATCTGGCGTCTTGGGTCTGATCGGCCTCGAACTCTTGCCACAGGTTCAGACAAGCCTCGGCCTGATCTTCGGGCAAAAGATCGAACAATTCTGACGCGGCGGCTTGCTCGGCCCGTTCGACCGCTTGCCAATCGGTTTGCAGATGGATCGGATGATCGCCGACAATGATTTCGACCAAATCATGCAGCAACAGCATGCGGATGACCCGATCAATGCTGACACCTTCATCAGCCAAGGGTTGCATAACCAGCGCCCAAAGCGCGAGTTGCCAGCTGTGTTCTGCCGCGTTTTCAGCGCGGGATTGATCCAGAAGAAAATTCGCGCGATCGACCGATTTCAGCCTGTCCACGCGTTTGAGAAATTCGATTTGCGCGGACAGTCTGTTTGTCATTGTTTTTCGATCGCTTTCAATTTGGAGCGGTGATCCGAGAGCCTCTGGATCACGAACTTGCGGGCTTTGCGCTCGGCCAACCGCACGCGAATTTCGGTCAGGAAGGCTTCTTCCAAAGTCTGCGAGGACGCACCCAGATGTTCGCCCACTTCGACAAAGAAACGGTCGTCGCCGGTTTCATCCATCACTTTCATTGTGTCCTCGGCCAGCTTGGCGGCCAGGGTGGTGATGGTGTCAGACATCAGCGTGTGTTCTCGGTCAGGCGGCGTTTCACATAGTCGCTGACATCGGTCATCAGAGTATCCATGTGACGATCCTGGAAGAAGTGATCGGCGCCATCAACCTCGTTATGGGTGATGGTGATTCCCTTTTGTTCGTGCAGCTTGTTCACCAGCGAGGTTGTGTCCGCAGGTGGTGCCACGCGGTCGGCTGATCCGTTGATGATCAGGCCCGAGGACGGGCAGGGTGCCAGGAACGAAAAGTCGTACATGTTTGCAGGGGGTGACACGCTGATGAAGCCGGTGATTTCCGGGCGCCGCATCAACAACTGCATGCCGATCCATGCACCAAACGAGAAACCCGCGACCCAGCAGTGTTTCGAGTTGTTGTTCATTGACTGCAGGTAATCCAGCGCCGAGGCTGCGTCGCTCAACTCACCAACACCCTGGTCGTATTCACCCTGGCTGCGACCCACGCCACGGAAATTGAACCGCAAAACGGTAAAGCCCATATTGTAGAATGCGTAATGCAGGTTGTAGACAACCTTGTTGTTCATGGTCCCGCCAAATTGAGGATGCGGATGAAGCACGATGGCGATCGGTGCGTCTTTTTCCTTTTGCGGGTGGTAGCGGCCTTCCAGGCGGCCTTCGGGTCCGGGAAAAATCACCTCGGGCATGTGTGCTTTGGTCCTGTCTTTTTCTTCTTGGTGCCGGGATATACTTGACGGTTATCGTCAGGCACCTTAGAACGGTTCTAATAATTTTGCATTGCGCAATGCGCTGCCCGTCGGAGATACGCACTGGCAGCGGCGGCGTCAATGTTTTCGCGCGGTATCGACCAAAAGGGGACGAGAATGAAGCTTTCGACCAAGGGTCGCTACGCGATGGTAGCTATGGCCGATATCGCCCTGCAACCGACAGATACGCTTGTAACGCTGAGTGAGATTTCTGAGCGGCAGGACATCTCACTGCCTTATCTTGAGCAATTGTTCGTGAAACTACGCCGTGCCGATCTGGTCTCATCGGTTCGCGGACCGGGTGGCGGGTATCGGTTATCGCGGTCGCCTTCGGAAATTCGCGTGGTCGAGATTCTGTCGGCGGTCGACGAAACAGTGGATGCGCTGCAAAAAGGCGCAGGGGCTTCGGGTGCGTCATCAGGAAGCCGGGCGCAATCGCTAAGCAACCGTTTGTGGGAAGGGCTAAGCGCCCATGTTTATGTTTTCCTGCATCAAACCCGGCTGTCGGACGTAATCAGAAACGATTTGGCCCCGTGTCCCGCGGTTCCGAGCCTGTTTGCAGTGGTGGACGAGTGAGATTATGCACTTGGTCTATGAAAACGCGATACCACTTCGCATTCGTGAAAAGGTGACTCCATGAGTCGTGTTTACCTGGATCATAATGCCACGACTCCTTTGCGCCCCGAGGCCAGAGAGGCGATGATCGCGGCGATGGAGGTTTGCGGCAACCCGTCTTCGGTGCATGCCGAGGGACGAGCCGCCAAGGCCTTGATCGAGAAGGCGCGGGCGCAAATCGCGGCGGCCTTTGGTGCGGATGGGGCGGATATCGTATTCACGTCGGGTTCCACCGAGGGGGCGGCGCTGACGTTACGCGGGCGTGGCCTGCATGGACCTGCTGTTGAGCATGACGCGGTAAGATCCTGGATTACAGAAGACTTGCCAACGGACGCCTCGGGCCGCGTTCAAGTCTCCGATCCTGCTCAATCGACCTTGCAGCTGGCGAATTCGGAAACCGGTATCGTGCAGGCTTTGCCTGCGGGGCTTGCCGTAACCGATGCGACGCAAGCTTTTGGAAAACTACCGGTGGCCTTCAACTGGCTGGGTGCCCAAATGGCGCTGATCTCAGCGCATAAATTGGGTGGCCCCAAGGGTGTTGGTGCTGTTGTGATGAAACGCGGCACGGATTTGCCTGCCCAAATCCAAGGCGGTGGTCAGGAAATGGGGCGCCGGTCGGGTACCGAAAATGTCATTGGAATCGCGGGCTTCGGGGCCGCAGCAGAAGCCGCTGCACGGGATCTTGCCAATGGGGTTTGGGACAAGGTCAAAGAAATTAGAAATATTCTAGAAAATGCCCTTGAGGCCGGTTCTAAATTGACTATTTTTGTCGGGAAGGATCAGGATCGCCTGCCTAACACATTGTGTTTTGCCACTCCGGGATGGAAAGGCGAAACACAGGTCATGCAAATGGACCTGGCGGGGTTTGCCATCAGCGCGGGTTCTGCCTGTTCCAGTGGCAAGGTGCGCGCCAGCGCGGTCCTCACGGCAATGGGGTATGATGAGGTCACGGCAGCCAGCGCAATACGCGTTTCGCTGGGACCTTTTACGACGAAAGAAGATGTGCTGCGTTTCGCCGAAACGTGGCTGGAAAAAGAGAAAAAGCATCGCGCGCGTGCCGCGTGACTTGACGGAGTGAAGGAAATGGCCGCTTTGGACCAGACCCAGGTAAAAGAAGGTGTCGATCAGGAAACCGTGGACGCGGTGCGCGAGGCTGGCACTTATAAATACGGCTGGGATACCGATATCGAAATGGAGTACGCGCCCAAAGGTGTGAACCCGGATATCGTTCGACTGATCTCTGACAAAAACGAAGAACCCGAATGGATGACCGAATGGCGTCTGTCGGCCTTTGAACGCTGGACCAAGATGGAAGAGCCGACCTGGGCGATGGTACATTACCCCCCGATCGACTTTCAGGACCAGTATTACTATGCCCGTCCCAAGTCGATGGAAGAAAAGCCAAAATCGCTGGACGAGGTCGACCCCAAACTGCTGGCCACCTATGAAAAGCTGGGCATTCCGCTGAAAGAACAGATGATTTTGGCCGGCGTCGAAGGCGCCGAGAATGCGCCAGCCGAAGGCCGTAAGGTCGCTGTGGACGCGGTATTTGACTCGGTCTCTGTTGGTACGACCTTCAAGGATGAGCTTGCCAAGGCCGGTGTGATTTTCTGCTCGATCTCTGAGGCGATCAAGGAACACCCTGAACTGGTTAAGAAATACTTGGGCACTGTGGTTCCGGTATCCGACAACTTCTATGCCACGCTGAACTCGGCCGTATTCTCGGACGGATCGTTCGTTTACATCCCGCCGGGTGTTCGCTGCCCGATGGAGCTGAGCACCTATTTCCGCATCAACGCCGAAAACACTGGTCAGTTCGAACGCACGCTGATCATCGCCGATAAGGGATCATATGTGTCCTATCTGGAAGGCTGCACCGCGCCGCAACGTGATACCGCGCAGTTGCATGCCGCTGTGGTTGAGATCATCGTCGAAGAAGATGCTGAAGTTAAATACTCGACCGTTCAGAACTGGTTCCCCGGTGATGAAAACGGCAAGGGCGGTATCTATAACTTTGTGACCAAGCGGGCGGATTGCCGGGGCGACCGGTCCAAGGTGATGTGGACGCAGGTCGAAACCGGCTCGGCCGTGACCTGGAAATACCCGTCCTGCATCCTGCGTGGCAATGAAAGCCAGGGTGAGTTCTATTCGATCGCGATTGCCAACAATTATCAGCAGGCCGACACCGGCACGAAGATGATTCACTTGGGCAAAAATACCAAGTCGCGCATCGTGTCCAAGGGCATCAGCGCGGGCAAGGCGCAGAACACCTATCGCGGGTTGGTCTCGATGCACCCGAAGGCGAAGGACAGCCGGAACTATACGCAGTGTGACAGCCTGCTGATCGGCGACAAATGCGGCGCACATACGGTTCCGTATATCGAGGTCAAGAACAACTCGAGCCGTGTGGAACACGAAGCGACGACATCCAAAGTGGACGACGATCAGCTGTTCTACTGCCGCCAGCGCGGTATGGACGAGGAAGAAGCCGTGGCCTTGGTCGTCAACGGGTTCTGCAAGGACGTGCTGCAGGCATTGCCGATGGAGTTTGCCATGGAAGCGCAGCAGCTTGTTGCGATCTCATTGGAGGGCTCGGTCGGTTGACCGGTCGAGCTTGACTATCGGCAACTCTAAAAGGTCATTCCTTGTGGAAACAGCTGCAGATTTCAAAAGATGGGTTAGAAGCTCCAGACGCTCTGGCGTTTTTAGAGCTACAGCGGGGCAGGTGGTTCGGGCTCGGGTTCATGACCGAACAGTCTTTTTTTCCGTGATCAATCCAAAAGATACGATACAAAAATGTCACTTTGGGGGTGCGTTCTACGAAGTCGAAGAGCTTGGGATGATTTCAGAACACTTCCCTGTTGGCGGCAGTTTTTTGGATATCGGCGCAAATGTCGGGAACCACAGCCTGTACTTGGCGCTGTTCCTTCACGCGTCTCTAGTAGTTCCTGTTGAACCCAATCCTGTGGCTGCCGAGATTTTGGTTAGCAACCTCCACTTGAATGGGATGGAAAGTAAGGTTGATTTCAACTGGGTTGGGTACGGTGTTTCGAACGAGGCACGCTCGGACCTTGGTGTGTCTTGGAACGCCAGGAATTTGGGTGGGGGTAAACTGATTGAGCAACAAGGGTCTATTCCCGTTGTCCCGGCTGCAGAATTGGTAAAAGACCGCTCATTCGACTTTATAAAAATTGACGTCGAGGGTATGGAAATCGCCGTTCTGGAAAGTCTTTTACCCAGTTTGGGACAAAATCGCCCTGTGATTTTTGTCGAAGTGGATGACAAGAATGCCACCGAATTCCACGAACTGATCGCGACCAATGGTTATGAGGTGGTCGACCAGTTCAGGCGCTACCGCGTTAACGAAAACTTCCTGATCAAACCCAGCGAGGGACCGGCAAAGGTCGCTAAGTCTGCATAGCCATCAGGTAGAAACCAAAATTCAAACAAGGCGGCAGGCAATCAAACTGGCGCGAAAAGAGGAAAAATCATGCTGGAAATCAAGAACCTGCACGTACAGCTTGAAGACGAAGACAAGCAAATCCTCAAGGGTGTGGACCTGACGGTCGAGCCTGGCAAGGTACACGCAATCATGGGACCGAATGGCTCGGGCAAATCGACGCTCAGCTATGTGCTTTCGGGACGTGACGGCTATGAGGTCACCGAAGGTACGGCGACGCTGGACGGCGAAGACCTGCTGGACATGGAGCCAGAAGAGCGTGCTGCCGCTGGCGTCTTTCTTGCGTTCCAGTATCCGGTCGAAATTCCCGGCGTTGGCAACATGACTTTCCTGCGCACAGCGGTAAACGCTCAGCGTAAAGCGCGCGGAGAAGAGGAGTTGTCAGCGGCAGACTTCCTGAAAGAAGTCCGCGCTAAGGCCAAGACGCTGAAAATCGACGCCGATATGCTCAAGCGTCCGGTCAATGTTGGTTTCTCGGGCGGTGAGAAAAAGCGTAACGAGATCCTGCAGATGGCTATGCTGGAACCCAAGATGTGCATCATGGACGAAACCGACTCGGGTCTCGACGTGGATGCGATGAAGCTGGTGTCCGAAGGCGTGAACGCGCTGCGCAACGAAGGTCGCAGCTTTTTGGTCATCACCCACTATCAGCGGCTGCTGGATCACATCAAACCGGACGTCGTACACATCATGGCCGACGGTCGTATCGTGAAGACCGGCGGACCCGAGCTGGCGTTGGAAGTTGAACATAATGGCTATGCCGACATTCTGGCCGAGGTGAACTGATGGCTTTGCCACAAGAGAAACTGACCGCAACCGAGGAGCGGCTGGCATCCCTGGCCATGCCCGAGATGTGCGGATGCACCCGTGCCGCACGCGAGGATGCGCTTGCGCGTGTGCAAGAGATGGGCCTGCCTGGCCGTCGCGATGAGTACTGGAAGTACACACGTCCTGATACGCTGATCTCGGCTCAAGCACCGCGCGCCGAGGTTTTCGATGCGGGCGAGCCCATGATTTTCGAAGACATGGACAATCTGAAAATTGTCTTCGTCGACGGAGTATTCAGCCCCGAGGAATCCGATGATCTGACACTTGAGGGTGTGATGATCGACCGGATCGAGGATATCTGCGGCAAGGATATTCACTGGGCCAAAGAGCTGTATGGCGCGTTAGAGAGCCGTGGCCAGACCCCAGTGCCGCGTCCGCTGGCTGCGCTGAACACAGCCTTTGCCAAAGATGGTGTTGCCATCCATGTGACAGGCAAACCGTCCAAGCCGATCTGCCTGATGTATCGTCACGCCTCGGAAACATCGGACGCGATGCTGCATCACGTGATCCGTGTCGAACCAGATGCCGAGGTCACCGTGCTTGAGGTTGGTCCGGCCGCGTCGCGCTTTAACAAGGTGATGGAGATCGACATCGCCAACAATGGGACGCTGCATCATGTGCGCGCGCAAGGTCGCGATCATGAACGTCGGGCAATGACTCATATGTTCGCCCGTCTGGGAACGGAATCGACCTATAAGTCATTTACCCTGACCGCAAACGGCGTTCTGACCCGCAATGAGCAGGTCGTGGAACTGACCGGAGATGATGCGGTTGCCCATGTGGCAGGTGCATGTGTCGGAGACGGTGATTTTCACCATGACGACACAGTGTTTATCACCCATGACGCGGTGAACTGCGAAAGCCGCCAGGTGTTCAAGAAGGTTCTGCGCAACGGTGCGACCGGCGTCTTCCAGGGTAAGATCCTCGTGAAAGAAGGCGCGCAGAAGACCGATGGCTATCAGATCAGCCAGTCGCTTCTGTTGGACGACGACAGCCAGTTCCTCGCCAAGCCCGAGCTTGAGATCTATGCCGATGATGTGGCCTGTTCACACGGCTCGACCTCGGGCGCGATTGACGAGACGGCTCTGTTCTACCTGCGATCACGCGGCGTTCCGGTCAAAGACGCAACCAACATGCTGACACTGGCCTTTCTGGCCGAAGCGGTGGACGAGATCGAAGACAGCGAAGTTGCTGAAAAGATCGTGAACCGTTTGGAAGATTGGCTGGCGCGCCGCAGCTGATGCCAGTCACATCGGATATCGTGGCCACGTACCGGGGGCCGGGGCGCGTCGTGCGTCGGCTTCTGGGTTTGGGGCAGCGGGAAGACAGAGCCTTGGTCTTTGTCATGGGGTTTTGCGTGGTGGCTTTCATCGCACAGCTTCCCGGCCTCGCGCGGCGGGCGCATTTGGAAGGGCTTGAGCTGAACGCGCTGATGGCCGCGGCTTTGCTAGGCACTGTTTTCATACTGCCGTTGCTGTTTTACCTTCTGGCGTTCGTATCTTACGGGGCCGCTCGTTTGGTTGGCGGTCGCGGCACGGCTTACGGTGCTCGTCTGGCTTTGTTTTGGGCTTTACTGTCGTCGACACCATTGGTGTTGTTGAACGGTCTGGTGGCGGGTCTCATCGGGCCAGGACCTGCGTTAACCCTGGTAGGGGCAGCCTGGTTTGGCGTGTTTATCTGGTTCTGGCTGGCGGGCCTGAGACAAACACAAAGGCAGGTGGAATGAATTTCTCGACCCTAGGTAACATTGCGGTCCTGACGCTGGTCAACCCGGCTGAAGCGGCCCGGCACCTATTATCCTTTCGCGTCGGGCGCGAAGTTCTGTGGCTGGCCTTCTGTCTGGCCGTCGTTTTGAATGGGCTGGTGCAGTTTGGGATCGAACATCTGGTTCCTTCGCCGGAAGGCCTGAATGTTCCTGCACCCGAACCGATTTTCATGAGCCTTATCCGCTCGGCCGCCCTAATGATGTTCAGCATTGCGGCGTTCCTGTTCGTCGGGCGTTTGCTGGGCGGGCGCGCGTCATTCGACGAGATCATGACGCTGACGGTCTGGTTGCAGTTCCTGCAAAGCGCGGCGATGTTCGTAACGCTTGTGCTGGCAATTTTCGTTCCGGTTTTGATGGTGCTGTTTTTGTTTGCCACAGCGCTGGTGAGCCTTTACGTCACGCTGCATTTCCTCAATGAAGCGCATAAGTTCGGAACGCTTTGGAAATCCTTTGGGGTCATAGTGTTGTCTGCGTTGATCGCAGCCCCCTTTGTCCTCGCTTTAACACCAAGCGGCCCGGTATAGGGATATGAAGACCATGTATGACGTAGAAAAAATCCGCGCGGACTTTCCGATTCTGTCGCGTGAGGTAAACGGCAAACCGCTGACTTATCTGGACAATGGTGCCTCTGCGCAGAAACCTCAGGTGGTGATCGACGCGGTGACCCGCGCCTATGCCGAGGAATACGCGAATGTGCATCGTGGCCTGCATTACCTGTCCAACCTCGCGACCGAAAAGTACGAGTCCGTCCGCGGCACCATCGCCCGTTTCCTTGGGGCGGCGGATGAGAATGAGATCGTCCTGAACTCGGGCACGACCGAGGGGATTAACCTTGTGGCCTATGGCTGGGCGATGCCGCGCCTTCAGGCCGGGGATGAGATTGTCCTTAGCGTCATGGAGCATCACGCCAACATCGTTCCCTGGCATTTCCTGCGCGAACGGCAGGGGGTTGTCCTGAAGTGGGTCGATATCGATGCGGATGGCGGGCTGGACCCGCAGGCCGTGATCGATGCAATCGGTCCCAAGACCAAGCTGGTCGCGGTCACGCAATGCTCGAACGTGCTGGGGACGGTGGTGGATGTTAAGGCCATTACCGAAGGTGCGCATGCCAAAGGCGTTCCGGTGCTGGTCGACGGCAGCCAGGGTGCCGTGCATATGCCGGTCAATGTGTCGGATATCGGCTGCGACTTTTATGCAATCACCGGGCACAAGCTGTATGGCCCGTCCGGTTCGGGCGCGATTTATATCAAATCCGAACGCATGGCCGAGATGCGCCCCTTCATCGGTGGCGGCGACATGATCAAAGAGGTCAGCAAAGATCAGGTGATCTACAACGATCCTCCAATGAAGTTTGAGGCCGGAACACCCGGTATCGTGCAAACGATTGGTTTGGGCGTGGCGCTTGACTATATGATGGACCTGGGGATGGAGAACATCGCCGCCCACGAAGGCGCGCTTCGCGACTATGCGATGCAGCGGTTGACCGGTTTGAACTGGCTGCAGGTACAAGGCACACGTCCCGATAAGGCCGCTATTTTCAGCTTTACGCTGGATGGGGCAGGGCATGCGCATGACGTGTCGACGATCCTCGACAAAAAAGGGGTTGCCGTGCGGGCCGGTCATCATTGCGCTGGTCCACTGATGGATTTCTTCGGCGTGACCGCCACCTGCCGCGCCAGCTTTGGTTTGTACAACACCAAGGATGAGGTCGACACGCTGGTCGATGCCCTTGAACTGGCGCATGATTTGTTTGCCTAAAAGCTGGTCGATCCGGGTGGATTTTCAGTTGCACCCGGATCGGAACAAGGATAGCTAACGGCCAAGGCACCTGTAGCTCAGCTGGATAGAGCGCTGCCCTCCGAAGGCAGAGGCCAGAGGTTCGAATCCTCTCAGGTGCGCCATACCACCTCGCATTAGCAGTTATTCTGAGTGTCTTATATTGGAGAGTGCGTCCCTTAATTTGACGCTATGATGACGGGTTCTGATACAGTCCGGTAAGCGACAATATCTGGTCGATGGAAAGCAGTTCATCGAGGTTGAGCTGTTCTTTTCATAAGGAATAATTCTAGGTTACATAAAAACAAAGAGCGCCCAGAGGCGCTCGTTTTTTTTAAGATTTTGGAAGTGTTAACCGCCCCAGCTACGGACCTCACCGCAGTCCATATGGACGAAATTCGAGCGGGAGTACTTGCCCACTCCACCAGCGCGGCAGGACATTGCAGCCTTGGCCATTTGCGACACTGAACGCGACGACAGGCGCAGGTCAGCCGCTTGGCCTTTCATGTGCAATGAGTTCTTGGCAACCCGACGAGAACGAGACCGAAGCATCGCGTTGGTTTGCGGAGAACGATAGCCGGACAGCAGCATATAGGGCTCATTTACGTCCAGAAGGTTATGCGATGCAGCCATGATGTCGATCGTGCGCAGATCCATGTCTTTGCTCTGATCAGTCCGCCAGTCACGCATGAAGTGGTTCACTTCTCTGACAGCGTCCTTGATGTATTTTCCGTCGACCCAATATATCATGTCAATCCGTTCGCCGGTGCGACCGGAATACATACGAATACGGCGGATATCGCCGCCGCCTCGAAGGAAACCTGCTGCATTGGAATAGGTCGGTGCTGCCACAACTGCCGTAGCTGCAAATGCGCCCAGAAGGGCACGCCGGGTCAAGCCCGATGTACTGCTCATCGTCATTTCAGTTTCGTCCCGTACTGTTCCTGCCTGCACACGATGTTACGCGCGCGATATTAATTTTTTCCCATCCCAGATGCGGGATTTATGACACAGTCGGTTTTGTCCGCCAAGAAGTCTTTCGGATTCATCAATTCAAGGGGGAAATTTCGGCAGTTTTTTGCGCAGGTGATGCGAATATGTATAATATTGAGACATTTGGCGGCGCATTTCCGCCGGGCGATGCAAAGACGCATCACGCACCGAAAGATGCGCCAGGTTGATACGTTTGTGAATAGACAACGCACCCAAGGCGTAACCATATTTGATCCGCGCGCATTTCTGCTGCGTAAAATAATGAATAATCAAGGCCATCCAATGTTCTCAGGTATTCGGACCCGTTCTGGTATTATTTTCACCGCATGTTTTCTGGCTTCGGCGTCCGTAGTGAATGCAGACACCCGGCCAGCGACGGCGTTTCAGATGGCTGTTGCCGAATTTGCGCCCTCGGGGTCAGGAATCGCCGAGTTTTACCGCGAGAATGGTTTTGCCCCGGTTTGGGTTGGCGAAACGCCGCTGCATTCGGCGCGCCGCGCACGGCTGATCCAGGCCTTGTCATCGACCGATATGCATGGATTGCCGCAGGGTTCGGACAGCGTCCAGTCCCTTGTGGAACAGATGCAAGAGGCCCGTACGACGCGCGATCTGGGCGCTGTTGAGGTCAGTCTGACCCGCGCTTTCGCTGAATACGCGCGCAATCTCCAGTCGGGCGCGCTGAGCCCATCCCAGATTGATGATGGGTTAGTGCGCAAGGTTCAAAGGGCTTCGACAAAGGCGCACTTGCAGGGGTTGATCGCAGGGGAAAATGGCTCGTATTTCGATCAATTGGCCCCGCAAACAACCCAGTACCGGGCCTTGATGAAGCAGAAGTTGGTGCTGCAGGACCTCATCCATCAAGGCGGTTGGGGCGCGACGGTTCCTGTTGCTAAGTTGGAATATGGCGACACCGGACCCAATGTAATAAAACTGCGCAATCGTTTGGTTTCCATGGGGTATTTGCGTCCTACCGCCAGCCCGGAGTTTGATGCGGCTTTGTTGGGTGCCGTTCAGGCGTTCCAGACAGATCATGGTCTTGCGCCGGACGGTGTGGCCGGTCAGGGCACGATTTCTGAGTTGAACCGCAGTGCCTCCGACCGTCTAAAGGCTGTCTATGTCGCATTGGAGCGCGAGCGCTGGTTGCCGCGCGAACGGGGTGAGCGGCACATTTTAGTAAATCAGACTGATTTCTCGGCCAAGATCGTCGATGACGGTTTGGTCACGTTCGAAACGCGCGCGGTGATCGGCAAGAACACACATGACCGACGCAGCCCCGAGTTCTCGGACGAGATGGAGCATATGGTCATCAACCCCAGTTGGTATGTGCCGCGCTCGATCATCACCAAGGAATACCTGCCCCAACTGCAATCAAATCCCAACGCCGTTGGCCATATCCAGATCACCGACCGCAGCGGTCGGCAGGTCAATCGCGGCGCGGTGGACTTCACCCAGTTCAACGCGCGGAACTTCCCGTTTGCGATGCGCCAACCGCCCAGTAAAAGCAATGCGCTGGGGCTGGTGAAGTTCATGTTCCCCAACAAGTACAACATCTATCTGCATGATACGCCTCAGAAAAGTCTGTTCGCGCGTGAGGTGCGGGCGTTCTCGCACGGGTGTATCCGCCTAGCAGATCCGTTTGATTTCGCCTATGCGTTGTTGGCCAAGCAGGAAGAAAACCCAAAGGCGTTTTTTCAGCGTGTTCTGGCCACGGGTAAGGAAACCACGGTACAATTGGAACAGCATGTTCCGGTTCATCTGATCTACCGCACGGCTTATGTCGGCCCCAAGGGTCAGGTTCAGTATCGCCGGGATGTCTATGAGCGTGATCGGAAAATCTGGGAGGCCTTGCAGAAAGCAGGGGTGGCCCTGCCGGACGTTCAGGGGTAATCAGCGGGGCAGATCCTTAAACCGGGAAGCCCGATATGCACTATACCATCCAGCAAATCGCCGACGCTCTTGGGGCAGACTGCCAGGGCGATACTGGCCTGATCGTTGAACGCGCGGCTGAGCCGGGTGATGCAGCGGCGACCGATCTGGCGATGGCGATGTCTCCGAAATATGCCGAGGCGCTGAGCGGCAGCTCGGCACGGACAGCCGTGATGTGGGAAGGTGCGGATTGGCAAGCGCTAGGGTTGGAGGCGGCCATCTTTGTGCCCCGTCCGCGTATGGCGATGGCCGGGATCACCACAATGTTGGATCGCGGGCAGGGCGTAGAGCCGGGCATTCACCCCTCAGCTATCATCGACCCAACAGCAGAGATCGCAGAAGATGCAGCCATCGGCCCCTTGGCCGTCATCGGTGCGCGGGTTCGTATTGGCAAAGGCGCAGTTATCGGCCCGCATTGCGTGATTGGCATGGATACGGTTCTGGGCGAAAACGCCATGTTACGTGAGATGGTTAGCATCGGGTCGAGGGCGCAGATCGGTGATCGTTTCATTGCCCAACCCGGCGCACGGATCGGGAGCGACGGGTTCAGCTTTGTTACCCCCGAGGTTTCGGATGTTGAGAATGTCCGCAAAACAATGGGCGACAAAGGTGATGCGCGGGCGCAAAGCTGGCTTCGCATTCACTCGCTGGGTGCAGTTGAGATCGGGGATGACGTTGAAGTCGGCGCCAATTGTACCGTCGACAACGGAACGATCCGGAATACCTGCATCGGAAACGGGTCCAAGTTGGACAATCTTGTGCATGTGGGGCACAACACACGGGTTGGGCAGGATTGTCTAATTTGTGGTCAGGCTGGCGTGTCCGGCTCGGTCGAGATTGGCAATAACGTGGTACTGGGTGGCCAGACCGGCGTGGTCGACAACATCTTTATCGGTGACGGCGTGATAGCGGCGGGCGGCACTAAAATCCTGTCCAACGTTCCTGCGGGTCGGGTACTAATGGGATATCCGGCCATCAAAATGGAAACCCATACCGACATCTACAAAGCACAACGTCGTTTGCCCCGTATGGCGCGTGACGTCGAGGCGTTGAAAAAGGCTGTTTTCAAACAGCCCCCGAGTGATTAAATCATCCGCAACGGGAAAATCAGAGGACCGACATGAGCATCACCGACCGCGTCATCGCAATCATTGCTGAGCAGGCCGTGCTGGAGCCTTCGGACGTCACGCCCGAAAGTACACTTGAAGATCTGGGTATCGACAGCCTGGGTCTGGTCGAGAGCATTTTCGCCATCGAAGAAGAGTTCGATATCTCGGTCCCGTTCAACGCGAATGAACCACAAGCCAGCGATTTCGATATCTCAAATGTGGCAGCGATCATTGCCGGGATCGAAAAGCTTGTGTCGGAAAAGGTCTGACCTGAAGTTATGAAACGCGTTGTTATTTCCGGGGCCGGGACGATTAATTCGCTGGGTCACTCTGTCCCTGATACGCTTGAAGCTATGCGCGAAGGGCGTTGTGGTATCTCGCAACTTGAATTCCGCGATGTTGAGCGGCTTTCCATCAAAATCGGCGGCCAAGTGCGCGGGTTCGAGGCCGAAGGGCGGTTTAATCGCCAGCAGATGAGCCTTTACGATCGCTTTACGCAATTCACGCTGACCGCCGCGAAAGAGGCGATTGACCAATCCGGGATCGAGTTTCACGGAGATCTTGCTGCTCGGTCCGGTGTCGTTCTTGGCACCGCCGGTGGCGGCGTGTCCACTTGGGACGATAATTACCGTTCCGTCTACGAGGACGGTAAAAACCGTGTGCATCCATTTGTGGTACCCAAACTGATGAACAACGCGGCGGCCAGCCACGTGTCTATGGAACATAACCTGAAGGGGCCAAGTTTTACGGTTTCTACCGCCTGCGCGTCGTCCAATCACGCGATGGCATTGGCGTTTCAGATGGTCCGCAGCGGCGCCGCACCTGCAATGATCACGGGTGGATCAGAATCCATGTTGTGTTTCGGCGGCGTCAAAGCCTGGGAAGGTCTGCGCGTGATGTCCAAGGACGCTTGCCGCCCGTTCAGCGCTAACCGAAATGGAATGGTGCAGGGCGAAGGGGCCGGGGTTTTTGTCTTTGAAGAATACGAACATGCGCGCGCACGAGGGGCAGATATTCTGTGTGAGGTTGTCGGCTTTGCCATGTCCTCGGATGCGTCTGACATCGTAATGCCCAGCAAACAGGGCGCGGCACGGGCCATGGCCGGTGCGCTGACCGATGCGCGCCTGAATGCGGATCAGGTCGGATACATCAATGCGCATGGGACGGGCACAGCGGCGAATGACAAGACCGAATGCGCGGCGGTGGCCGGTGTGTTCGGGCCGCATGCAGATGACCTGATGATTTCGTCGACGAAATCCATGCACGGGCATTTGATTGGGGGTACTGGCGCGGTCGAGTTGCTGGCATGTATCATGGCGTTGCGCGACGGGGTGATCGCCCCAACCATCGGTTATGAAGATCCAGATCCTGAATGTGCATTGGACGTGGTGCCAAATGAGGCGCGAGACGCGAAGGTGGATGTTGCGCTTAGCAATGCGTTTGCCTTTGGCGGGTTGAACGCGGTTTTGGCTCTGAAACGGGTCTGAAGCTTAGGAAGCAAAACGACAAAACGCCGCCCGAAGGACTGGGCGGCGTTTTCTGTTTTACTAGTCATTAGTTTTTGATGACTTCCAGCTGGTCAAACCCGGCAGTGAACCCTGCTAGAGATATTTCCAATTGCAGTGCCTGCGAAGGTGCCAGAACAGAAACCATCGACAAGGTACCTTTGGTCCCACTCTTCAAAGCTTCGACGTCTTGCTGGGTAAAGCCCACTTGCGCAAGGCACCCAATGGGGTTGCAGTGGTGATAGTTGTATCGTTTGCCCGGCGCTCCGTCGATCGACAAGGATATCTGAGCTTGCAAAAGCACTTCGAGGGGCACAACGATGATCGCAGCAGCTACGGCCGGAGCTTCTTCGGGCAGCTTTTCAATCGTAATTTCCGCAATGGGCTGGTCTTGCTGACCAGTCAGAATCTGTCGCATGACACAAGGTTCGCTGTCAGTTCCTGTATTGATGCACATGACTGCCCAGTCGCCGGTCTCTTCCTTAAGGTACTGCTCGCCAATACGCGGGCCGGATTCCCCAAGATCCAGGTCAGCACCGGTTTGGGTTTGCGGAGCCTCGGCATCCTGCGTTGCTTCTTGTGCATAAGCGGCACCACACCAAAGCGCAGCGGCCACCAGGCTGAGAGATAGAGTGTTCTTGATCATGAATGCCTCGGCAATGTGATTGAGCTTTTTGACCCGTCTATCATCCTTGGATCATGGTGTCAGGCATTAAGCTGCACAAATGGGTGACCGTAGTCAGCTTTTTGCCGCTTTCCAGTGCTTGAAACCTGGATGAAACAAAAAAGAAAGGGAACCGGTGGAGCGGCTCCCTTTCATAAAATTTTCTCCCCGTCGGACTGGCCGACTTAGTTATGCGCAGACGTTACGAAAGGCGGTCGCATGCGTCAACTGAAAACCTGAAATTTTAATGGAAGAACCAGCATTGCTTTAAAAAAACCGCGCCCGAAGGCGCGGTCAGTCGACAGGGAGGAAGTTTGCCGCACCCTACCTCTGACAGCGAGGGCAGCAAAATGACTATCGCAGTCAAAGGTTAACTTTGTATGCTGGGTTCAGATCGGTGGAAATTAAGGCCTTACCTACATGGACAAAAACATTTTTCTGGGCGGCGCGGGTGAAGATTACAGCCAGCCTCAAAACCTGACCCTCAAATATGCCAACCGGCACGGGTTGATCGCGGGGGCGACGGGCACAGGCAAAACGGTGACGTTGCAAATCCTGGCCGAGGGGTTCTCGGCTGCGGGCGTCCCGGTGTTTCTATCCGATGTCAAAGGCGACTTGTCCGGGTTGGCAATGGCGGGCAGCGAAGGTCACAAATTGCACCAGGCGTTTCAGGATCGCGCGGCGCGCATCGGCTTTCAGGATTATACCTATGCCGCATGCCCGGTGACATTCTGGGATCTGTTCGGCGAACAAGGCCATCCTGTTCGAACGACCGTAACAGAAATGGGGCCATTGCTATTGTCTAGGCTCATGGACCTGAGCGAGGCGCAGGAAGGTATTTTGAACATTGCTTTCCGAGTGGCGGATGAAGAAGGGATGCCGCTGCTGGATCTCAAGGATCTGCAAGCCCTGCTGGTCTGGATCGGTGAGAACCGCACACAGTTATCCCTGCGCTATGGTAATGTCTCGACCGCTTCGATTGGAGCAATCCAGCGGCGGTTGTTGGTGTTGGAAAACCAGGGCGGAACCAATTTGTTCGGAGAACCCGCGCTGGAATTGGCCGATCTGATGCGTACTGATGCAAACGGGCAGGGGATGGTGAACATCCTGGCCTCCGATAAGCTAATGGGGTCGCCGCGTCTCTATGCGACTTTCCTGTTGTGGCTGTTGAGTGAGCTGTTCGAGGAATTGCCCGAGGTTGGCGACCCCGACAAACCCAAGTTGGTGTTCTTTTTTGATGAGGCCCATTTGTTGTTCGAAGATGCGCCCAAGGTTTTGGTCGACAAGGTAGAGCAGGTCGCACGGCTGATCCGTTCCAAGGGTGTCGGCGTCTACTTCATCTCGCAAAACCCGGCGGATATTCCCGAAGATATTCTGGGGCAACTCGGCAATCGGGTGCAGCACGCGCTGCGTGCCTTTACCGCGCGGGATCGCAAGAACCTGCGTTTGGCGGCTGAAACCTATCGCGAAAACCCTGCCTTCGACACCGAAACCGCAATCCGAGAGGTTGGCGTAGGTGAAGCGGTTACGTCGATGCTGCAGAAGAAGGGCGTGCCAGGTATTGTTGAACGGACGCTGATCCGTCCACCGGAAACACAACTTGGGCCAATCACCGCGTCCGAGCGTCAGGCGGTCATGACGGCGTCACCGATGCAGGTCAAGTATGGCGCATTGAAGGATCGG
Organism: Ruegeria sp. BH6; assembly: GCF_056538105.1. Lineage (NCBI taxonomy): Bacteria > Pseudomonadati > Pseudomonadota > Alphaproteobacteria > Rhodobacterales > Roseobacteraceae > Ruegeria > Ruegeria sp. BH6. The sequence goes on along the minus strand of NZ_JBQFSR010000001.1, from coordinate 1,021,092 downwards.
AAATCGGCCTTTGAAATTCTGCAGGCACGCGCCGATCAGGCCGCGCAGGCTGCTGCAAAAGCAGAAGAACAAGAAGAGACACAATCTGTTGCTGAACGCGAGTTCGCCACGGCCAGGCGCTATTCCGGTGGCCGGGTCGGGCGATCTTCCTCTCGCGTAAAGCGGCAGAAAGATACCTTTGCTACAGCAATGAGCGAGGCCGTCATCAAAGAGCTAAAAGGAACAACCGGGCGCCGCATTGTTCGTGGAATTCTGGGCGGGTTGTTCCGCGCTAGGTAAGCCCAAGGCGCCGCACAGCCGTTTCGTTGCGCGGCGCTATTTGGTTACTTCAGACGACGCTGACCTTCCTGCCGGCAGTAGCCGTCAGCCTCGGCCACAGACATCTTGGTCGCGGGGTAGTCGATGGCACGATCCCAGATGACGCGATCCGGGCGGTACAACTGGCACGTCACCACACCCTTTGAGGTCTGGACCTGAACTGGATCGGTTTCCAGATCTTCGGGTGACGGGATACATGCGGCCAGGCTGGCAACAACTGTCAGCATTAGGGTTTTTGGGATAAACGAAGTTTTCATGTGTCGTCTTCTTACTCTCGAGAGGTGACCTGTAGTATCAGCGTCAACTGACTAATTAACCGTGAAGGCGATCTGGCGCAGGTCCGGAAACTGCCCAACGATAATTCGGTCTATTAAGGTTCGGTTCATGAATCAAGAAACCGCGCCGATTTTGAGGCGCGGTTTCGAATATTCCCCTGAAAGTGATCTATTTCTCGGGGATCAAGCCCCTTGGACTGAATCTGAGAACAATCAGTAGGATCAACCCCATTGTCAGCAGGCGCATATGCGCGGCGCTTTCGATCAGATGTGCCTTAAGCGCGCTGCCATCAGGCAATCCAGCGGTGATCAGGTTCATCAGCCACAGCCCGATAGGTTCGACCTGAACCCACAGGAACCAGATCACGAATGCGCCCAGTACCGCACCAAAATTGTTACCCGATCCACCGACGATTACCATTACCCAGACCAGGAATGTAAACCGCAATGGCTGATACGCGCTGGGGGTCAACTGGCCGTCCAGCGTTGTCATCATAGCACCTGCAATTCCGCAGATGGCCGAGCCCAGCACAAAGATCTGCAAATGGCGGCGGGTCACGTCCTTGCCCATCGCCTCGGCCGCGACCTCGTTGTCACGAATGGCGCGCATCATGCGGCCCCACGGGCTGTTCAGCGCCTTTTGCGCCATCCAGAGCAGGACCAGCAGAACGATCAGGAACAGAAACGAATAGCCCAGTTTAACCGCCAGCGTTGAAGCCGTGACTGTATCCAGCCCCAACCATTCGGCGCGAGCGACAAAGCCAGGGTCATTCTGCAGATCGACCTCGTACCCAACGACCGGCGCAGGGCGCGGGATGCCGTAGACGTTTTTGACGCCCCGGGCCAACCAGTCCTCGTTTTTCAAGATCGCGATGATGATCTCGGCAATCCCCAGCGTTGCAATCGCCAGATAGTCCGAGCGCAGGCCCAGAGCAGTTTTACCAATCAGCCACGCTGCACCAGCCGCCAGCAGTCCACCTGCGGGCCAGGCCAGCAGAACAGGCAGATTCAGACCGCCGAGGTTGCCCGCAACAGCCGGTTCAATGGCCTCGACCGCCGCGGTGTTGGGGTCGAGAACAGCGCGGTAAACAAAGAAGCCGATGATGAGAATGGCAATGATCGACAAAGTCCGAACCCGACCTTTGGGCATCTTCTGCGCCACCAGAACTGTGGCCACAACGGTTGCAGCGCCCAGCAGCAGGGCCAGTACAATACCGAAACCTCCGGCAGACCAGGCGCCAGGTGTTGTCGGGGTCGAGACCAGCACAACGGCAAGCCCGCCCAACGCAACAAAGCCCATGACCCCGACGTTGAACAAACCGGCGAAACCCCATTGCAGGTTCACCCCAAGCGCCATGATGGCCGAGATCAGTCCCATGTTCAGGATCAATATCGCGGCGTTCCAGCTTTGCGTGAATCCGGTCAGCAGGATCAGGCCACCAACAACAGCGAAAAGCAGCGTATTTTTGACAGGCTCGGTCATACCGCTTTCCCTTTAAACAGACCCGTAGGTTTGAACAGAAGCACGATCAGCAAAATGACAAAACTTACGGCGAATTTGTAATCGGTGGACAGGAATTGCACCAATCCCGACGGCTCCAGGTTTTCCGGGGCAAGATAGGTCAGCACCTTTTTCCAGGCGTAAGTGATCGTGACTTCGGAAAAGGCGATGATGAACCCGCCGGCAATGGCACCCACAGGGCTGCCTAACCCGCCGACGATGGCCGAGGCGAAAATCGGCAGAAGCAGCTGGAAATAAACGAAAGGTTTAAAGCTCTTGTCCAGCCCGTACAGGACCCCGGCCGTGGTCGCGAGCGCCGCCACGATGATCCATGTAATCATCACCACCCGCTCGGGGTTGATACCGGACAGCAGGGCGAGATCTTCGTTATCCGAATACGCACGCATCGATTTGCCAGTGCGGGTTTTGTTGAGGAACCAGAACAACAGCACAACGGCAACAACTGCAACGATGACGGTAATGCCCTGAGATGTCTTGATCGCCAGCCCCTCATTCAGCCCGGTCATGGCCTTGAATTCACGTGCGGAGATCACAAACCGCTGACCGTCCGAAAACCTCTGATCGTCCGGGCCGATGATGAACCGCACCAGACCGTTCATGATGAACATCACGCCCATCGACACAATAACCAGAATGACCGGCTTGGCCTTTTGCTCGCGATAAAATCGATAGACCATTCGGTCGGTGATCAGCACCAGAACGATACAGCCCAATATGGCAAAGGGCAGGGCCAAAAGGGCGGTCGGCAGCGGACCAAAACTGACCCCAACGGCCTGCAGCCCCCAGGTGACCAGAACCGCGATCATCGCGCCAAAGGCCATCGTGTCGCCATGCGCAAAGTTGGAAAACCGCAGGATACCGTAGATCAGCGTGACCCCCAGCGCCCCCAGTGCCAGCTGGCTGCCATAAGCAATTGCAGGCACCAACACAAAATTCGCAAGCGCGACAAGCGCGTTCAGTATGTCCATCTCACCTTCTCATTCCGCCGGGTGCGGCCTTATGGCATACCCGCGCGCAAAGACACAATATTTCAACGGTTATGGACGGTCGAATTCCGAAGAAAAACTGCATATGGGCAGCGTTCCTTTCGGGCAATCAAGGCGCGCCTGACAGGATCATGTCCGTCAGACGCGTCGCTGGTTCAGCTTTGCTGTTCTTGCGATAGTAAATGTGGTCAATTTTTGAGCGTACAGACCCCGCGTTCGTTGCGCTGTTGCCCGCCAGAGGCGCGAACTTCAAGGTGGCCGGTCTCTGATGCAACCGTGTATCCCACACTTCCGTTGCTTAGAATTTGTAGAAATTCCTGCGCGCCGAGGCCGGGGATCACAAGGACTTCATGCTCTTGACCCTCGGCCAGCAGCAAGCCCTTGGATTGCCCTTCGATCTGTTTCAGCACGACCTGGTGGGCTGGTTCAATTGGATTGCACCCACCGGGGTTGCAGGTTTCGGTAATCTGGCACTCGTAAACAAATTCACCTTGCGCGGGGGCTTGCGACACGGCCTGCGCGGTCGCAGGCAGAACGATGGCGGCAAGCGCAGCCAGATATTTCATAATATGTCTCCTGAAGGGGGCACTTGCCCGAAATATTTGAGAATCCAATCAGGATTCCCGCTGTTCGCGCGTTCGTGATTAGGCGCGGATCGTGGCGGAAATTGAGCCGAGACAGGGCGGAATTCTGAACGGGCTGATTTTTCCATTCCGCGCGTGAAAGAAGTAACCAGCCGGGAACAAACCGTTTTATTGGAGGTTGTTTATCCGACCAGTGGCGCAAAGCTGCAAACGCCATTTTCTCGCCACGATTGATTGCCTGAAAGCACGCGGTTTAACCGTGTCAAAGAGGCGTTGACACGCGATCACAGCCTTTCACCTGGGATCAACTGAAAGTGAGGGCCGTCGTGCAGCCTGTTGAAGTTATTGAGCTAATTGATGATCTTGCCCTGTGCCCGAGGGCGCTGAATAAAGGGAGGTACATCATGAAATTCTACGCAGCAGTGATATTGAGCGCGGTTTTGCCGGCAATAGCGTATGCCGCATCAAGCGACCCTCTGGACGGGGCGGATTTCGTCGTTAATTGCGTATCGGACAATACTGGCGGCGCGGTGACATTGGCGAGGTCCGGAGCCACGGATAAGGGATTTATCGTCACTGATGACATCCGCGGAGAGGCCACGATCATTGCCGGTCTGAACTCACTGACATTCCTGCACATCATGGACCAAGACGTTGTGACTTTTGTCGTGGATTTCGAGGACCTGAACTACGACATGTCGATCAAAGGCCCGCATGCCGCACAGGATTTCGGGTCTTGTGGTGATCCGATTGGGTGAACGATACTAGGAGTTCAGTGGTTATATACGCGCAAGTCTATGCATTCCTTTCTCGACAAATCAACGCGTAAGAATGTCAAACATGCGAGGCTACCGAAGCGAAATCAGGTGGCCTTGTTGCGATTTTGCTGGAGTGAATCTGCAATTTAACAGGATCAATAAAAGTAATCGGCGCGGAATTTAATCTAACCCAGTTTAGTTTGAACAATTGCCGTGCCATTGCGCGACAACGAAGTCTCCCATTATCGCCGTATGCCGAGAGTGGACTGCCGTCCCGTCTGTCAACACTGTTGTGGATTGAACTACTCCGGACTCAAGTGGCTCCACGAAGGAAAATGCTTGAGTGCCGGCGACGGGAACAACTTGGACTAGCCCTACATTTCCCTGCATGAACGCCTTGCCTTGCCCGTCCAAAAAGAAGGTCAGGTCCATTTCTTTTTTTTGACAACCTTCATTGGGCGAGCATTCAATGTCGAATTTACAAACATATGAAGATACTTGCGCTGCCAAGCTTTGAGGCGCCAACAAAAATGCCGCAACAAGAATCTTGGTGGCTAGGTTTTTCATTCTACCCCCCCAAGAAACTCTTCCGCACCTCAGGATCAGCCAGCAATTCCTTACCCGTGCCGGTATAGGCATTCCGTCCCTGCACCAGAACATATCCCTTATCCGCAATCTCAAGCGCCTGACGGGCGTTCTGTTCGACCATCAGGATAGGTAACCCGGTGCGGGATACCTCGATAATCCGATCAAACAGCTCATCCATCACGATGGGTGAGACACCGGCGGTGGGTTCGTCCAGCATTAGCACTTTGGGTTGGGTCATCAGCGCTCGGCCCACGGCAACCTGCTGGCGTTGACCGCCCGACAGCTCTCCGGCCGCCTGATTGCGCTTGTCGCGCAGGATCGGGAAGAGGTCATAGACCTGCTCCATCGTCTGGCTGATATCGTCGCGGCGGATGAAGGCACCCATTTCTAGGTTTTCCTCGACCGTCATGGACGTGAAGATATTTGACGTTTGCGGCACAAAGCCCATCCCCCTGATCACACGATCCTGCGGTGAAAGCTTGGTAATGTCCTCTCCGTCCAGTCGGACTGCGCCGGCGCGCACGTCCAGCATTCCGAACACGGCCTTCATCGCGGTGGACTTACCCGCGCCGTTGGGGCCGACAATCACGGCAATTTCGCCCTTGTCCACGGCGATGGTACAGTCGTGCAGAATGTCGGGACCCTTGCCGTAGCCACCGGTCATGGTGTCACCGATCAGGAAGGGGCCGCCGCTGACCTTGTGGGTTTCTCCGCTGGTTGGATGCGCGGGGGTCATTGTGCCAATGCCCTTGGTATTGGCAATTGTTGCGTCCTTGTTGCCGTGATCGTCCTGATAAGGGTTGTCGCTTGCGCCCGCGGTCATGTCTGGGCCTCCAGCTTGTCTTTGTTCTTCAAGCCGGTGCCCAGATAAGCCTCGATCACGTGTTCGTTGGCCTTGATCTCGTCCAGAGTGCCCTCGGCCAGCACTTTGCCCTCGGCCATGCAGATCACCGGGTCGCAAATTTTGCCGATGAAATCCATGTCATGCTCGATGACGACAAAGGTATAGCCGCGTTCTTTGTTCAGGCGCAGGATGGTGTCGCCGATGGTCATCAGCAGGGTGCGGTTCACGCCTGCGCCGACCTCGTCCAGAAACACGATCTTGGCGTCGACCATCATGGTGCGGCCAAGTTCCAACAGTTTCTTTTGCCCGCCCGAAACCTGACCTGCCTTGTGGTCGGCCAGGTGTTCGATGGTCAGGAACTCCAACACCTCGTCCGCCTTGGCGCGCAGGGCGCGTTCCTCGTCGGCGATGCGTTTGCGGCCAAACCAGGTGTTCCACAGTGATTCACCCGATTGCGCGCCGGGCACCATCATCAGGTTCTCGCGGCAGCTCATTGACGAAAACTCATGCGCGATCTGGAACGTGCGCAGCAGCCCTTTGTGAAACAGCTCATGCGGGGGCAGGCCAGTGATGTCTTCGCCATCCATGGAGACCTTGCCGCTGGTCGGCGGCAGTACACCCGCGATCACGTTGAACAGGGTTGTCTTGCCCGCACCGTTCGGTCCGATCAGGCCGGTGATCGAGCCCTTTTGGATTTCCAGCGAAGCACCGTCCACCGCGTGGAACCCGCTAAAATGCTTATGCACGTCCTCAACGACGATCATGGTTTTCCCTTGCCTTTTCCCCGAAAACAGAGGTGCAGCCTTTTGTCACTGAAACAGCCCGGACACAAGGCCCGGGCTGTTCGGTTTTGCTCTGTCAGATGAGGATTTAACGGTAGTTAACCGTCTTCATCTCACCATCGATGACTTCGATTTCGCGGTATGCACCGGCGCTTTCGCCGGGGCCGATCAGCTCAACACCCGAGGCGCCGACATAGTCGATGTCTTGGCCCGCTGCGAGCAGCTCCAGACCCTTGGCCAGCTCACCCGGATAGATCTTTTCACCCGGTTCGTTGGCAACATCCATGATCTTGCCGCCATAGTCCGCCGGGTTACTGGAACCCGCGGCCTGCATGGCCAGCAGGAACAGCGCCGCTGCGTCATAGGATTCGGGTACAAAGATCGACGAGCCGTCAAAACCTTCGGCTTCGGCCATGGCAAAGAACGAATCCGCAGCTTCGCTTTTCGATCCCGGGGCCTGACCATACGAGCCGTTCAGATCCGGACCGACGTTTTCAGGCAGCGAGTCACCGATCATGCCACCCGGCAGACCAAAGGTGTCAAATGCGCCGCTGTCCAGCGAGGACTGGATGATGCCCAGACCGCCCTGATCCAGATAGCCCGCAACGACCAGAATGTCGCCACCTGCCGATGCCAGCGCGCCGACTTCGGCCGAATAGTCGGCTTTGCCGTCTTCATGCGCGGCAACGATGGTTACCTCACCGCCCAGCGCCTCGAACGAGGATTTGATCGCCTCGGACAGGCCCTTGCCGTAGTCGTTGTTGGTATAGGTCAGAGCGATCGAGTTGACGCCGCGCTCTTTCAGGATGTCGGCCATGATTTCGCCTTCGCGCGCATCCGATGGGGACGTGCGGAAGAACAGGCCGTTATCTTCCATAACTGACAGGCCCGGAGAGGTGGCCGAAGGTGAGATCATGACCATACCGTTCGGCACGGCGACGTTTTGCAGAATGGCACCGGTTACGCCCGAACAGTCTCCGCCAACAAGGCCGTTGATGCCTTCGGCAACCAGACGTTCCGCATTAGCGGTGGCCAGAGCATTGTCAGCGCAGCCCGTATCAGCACGTACGGGCGTTACGGTGGACCCGTCCAGCAGTTTGCCGGATTCCGAAACCTCTTTCATCGCCAGCTCAGCGCCGGACGCCATTGCTGGCGAAAGCGATTCAATCGGGCCGGTGAAACCGAACATAATGCCCAGTTTAACGTCTTCGGCCATGGCGGTGCCGGCCAACAGTGCGGTTGCTGCGGTTGCAGTAAGCAGCTTTTTCATGTGGTTACTCCCAAATTGGAACGTGTTCGTTCTGGGCACGACCCTAGGCAAGCTGTTCGGAAAAGAAAAGTCCTCACGCAATTGTGTGGTTGCCACCTGAAGTTCTGATTGTTTTGTTGGGTTTGTCCCGTTTCTGGCGGCTGGCATGCTGCAGGTGGAGAGCTGAATGTTGAGAGTTTTCACGATTCTGTTTCTTGTCTTCAAGGCGGGGCTGCTCAGTGCCGACGTACTGCAAACTTCTTCTGGCCCTGTGCGAGTGACGCCGATGGTCGAAGGATTGGATGCCCCGTGGGCAATTGGTATTTTGCCGAACCAGGGGGTTTTGATCACCGAACGGGATGGCAAACTGCTTTATGTTGCGGATGGGAAAGCCAAATCCGTCAAAGGTGTGCCCGACGTTTTGGCCAAAGGGCAGGGCGGTTTGTTGGACGTGACGGTCGCCCGTGATTTTAGCCAAACACGCGAGATATTCCTGACCTTTTCCAAACCACAGCGCGGTGGTGCTGGAACTGCCCTTGCGGTGGCCCGATTGTCTGAACGCGGTGATCGGCTGACCAACCTGCGTGTGATCTTCGAGGCTGTCCCGGGTGGTTCATCAGGGCGTCACTACGGTTCCCGCGTGGTGGAAGCTAAGGACGGAACTTTGTTCGTCACAATCGGCGACAGGGGGGAACGCCCCAAGGCGCAAGACAGGTCCAATCATAATGGCACGGTGATCCGCGTGAACCGTGACGGATCGGTTCCCGGTGACAATCCCTTTGTTCAGGCAAGCGGTGTGCGGCCTGAGATCTGGTCCTATGGCCATCGCAATCCGCAAGGGGCCGGTTTGGACGCAAGGGGCCGCCTTTGGATATCGGAGCACGGGGCAAAAGGTGGGGATGAGGTCAATCTGGTTCAGCCAGGGTCGAACTACGGTTGGCCAGTCATCTCCTTTGGCGTGCATTATTCCGGCGACAAAATAGGAGAAGGCACCGCGAAGCCGGGTATGGAACAACCAGAGCATTATTGGGACCCTTCCATCGCCCCTTCGGGTCTGATGGTTTATTCCGGCAAGCTTTGGTCGGACTGGAAAGGGGATATCTTCGTTGGGTCGCTCAAATTCGACTATATCGCGCGGCTGGCGGGATCGCCGCTGCGCGAGGTTGAACAGATCAAGGGCCCTGAAACGAATCGGGTGCGCGACATAGTCGAGGCCCCTGACGGGTCAATCTGGTTCATTTCCGTGGGTGAAGGGGCCGTCTATCGTATGACCCCTGAGTAACTTACACCGACAACCGGTCGCCCTGCGCTCCACGCTCGCGATAAGGCGTGGTATTGTAATGCGCCCGGTAGCATTTTGAGAAATGGCTGGGCGAGGCAAACCCGCAGGCCAGCGCCACATTGATCACACTCATATCGGTTTGCATCAACAAGTTGCGGGCTTTGTGCAGGCGCAGCTCCATGTAATACCGTTTAGGCGAACGGCTCAGGTAGCGGCGGAACAGACGTTCCAACTGCCGCGTCGACATGCCGACATCCTTGGCCAGAATCGAGGGTGAGATCGGTTCCTCGATGTTCTTTTCCATCATCAGGATGACCTGGCTCAGTTTCGGGTGGCGCACGCCAATCCGAGTTGGTGTCGATAGACGCTGGGTGTCTTGGTCGGTGCGGATCGAGGAATAGATCATCTGATCCGCAACGGCATTCGCCAAATCCTCGCCGAAGTCATCAGCAATGATTTTAAGCAGCAGGTCGATGGAAGACGTGCCGCCTGCCGTCGTCATCCGGTTGCCGTCGACGATAAAGACGGACTTGGTCAGTTCAACCTCGTCGAATTCCTCGACAAAGCTGTCGGAGTTTTCCCAGTGAATGGTTGCGCGTTTGCCATCCAACAGCCCGGCCTTGGCCAAAGTATAGGCCGCTGTGCATAGGCCACCGATGCGCAAGCCGCGCCTTGCCTCGCGGCGCACCCAGTTCAACACCTTCTTTGTGGTCGCCGCCTGAACGTCGACCCCACCGCAGATCATGACAACATCGTCGCGCTGCAGCTCAACCAGGTCTGAATCCAGCGCAAAGGTAGTTCCGGCCGAACAGCTGACTGTTTCGCCACCTTCACCCATCAATGTCCACGTATACAGCGTTTTGTCCGCCATACGGTTGGCTATGCGCAGGCTGTCCAATGCCGAAGCAAACGACAGCAGAGAAAATTTGTCCAAAAGGACAAATACGAAATTGCGGGAGTTGGCCGCAGTGTCTTCCACCGTGACAACTTGGCGTTGCTCTTGCATGGCGAGGTGTCCTTGATTCGGCGCCCGGCGACTTTTTGTCCGACGTCAGATTTGGCAGCCACCTTGATCAAAGCTTGTTTGCTGCGTCAAGAGGGCCAAATCGTATATGGTCAGTCTTCAATGCATTTTGTATAGAAGCAACCTGAATACTTCAGCGGAGATCAAAGCTATGACTGAATGGCAAAAAACGAACTGGCGCAACAAGCCCCGGGTTCAAATGCCAGACTATACCGACGCGGCCGCGCTGGCCAAAGTCGAGGCTCAGCTTTCACAGTATCCCCCGCTGGTCTTTGCGGGCGAAGCGCGGCGTCTGAAGCAACATCTTGGCGCCGCCGGTCGCGGAGAGGCCTTCCTGTTGCAGGGCGGGGATTGTGCGGAAAGCTTTGAACAATTCAGCGCGGATGCGATCCGTGATACGTTCAAGGTGATGCTGCAGATGGCAATGGTTCTGACCTATGGTGCCAAGGTACCAGTGGTCAAAGTGGGCCGCATGGCCGGCCAATTCGCCAAACCGCGCAGCGCCCCGACCGAGGTGGTGGATGGCGTTGAGCTGCCCAGCTACCGTGGTGACATCATCAACGAACTGGCCTTCACACCCGAAGCACGGATTCCGAATCCGGGCAAGATGCTGCAGGCCTACACTCAGGCGGCTGCGACCCTGAACCTTTTGCGCGCTTTCTCGACCGGTGGTTTTGCCGATATGAGCATGGTGCATTCCTGGACTTTGGGCTTCACCGATGTACAGGACGTACAGAAATACTCGGAAATCGCCGACCGTATTCAGGACACTATCGACTTCATGGGCGCGGCGGGGATCACGGCGGACACAACGCATGAGTTCTCGACCGTTGAGTTCTACACCAGCCATGAAAGCCTGCTGCTGGAATACGAAGAGGCGCTGACCCGTCTTGATTCCACCTCTGGCAACTGGCTGGCCGGTTCGGGCCATATGATCTGGATCGGTGATCGCACCCGTCAGCCGGACGGGGCGCATGTAGAATTCTGCCGCGGCGTCCTGAACCCGATTGGTCTGAAATGTGGTCCCTCGACCACGGCAGAAGACCTCAAGGTTCTGATGTCCAAGTTGAACCCGGAAAACGAGGAAGGTCGCCTGACCCTGATCGCGCGCTTTGGTGCGGGCAAGGCGGGTGAGCATCTGCCGCGTCTGGTCAAGGCCGTCAAGGAAGAGGGCGCCAAGGTCACATGGGTCTGCGACCCGATGCACGGCAACACGATCAAATCGGCGACGGGCTACAAAACCCGTCCGTTTGATTCAGTCCTGCGCGAGGTGCGCGACTTCTTTGGTGTGCATCAGGCCGAAGGCACCATCCCTGGGGGCGTGCATTTTGAGATGACCGGTTTGGACGTGACCGAATGCACCGGTGGGGTGCGTGCCGTGACCGAAGAGGACCTCTCGGATCGTTACCACACTGCGTGCGACCCGCGACTGAACGCGACGCAATCGCTGGAACTGGCCTTTTTGGTTGCCGAAGAACTGACCAACCTGCGCCGCGATCGCAACAAACGTGAAGCCAGCTAAGACTTGCTGTCTTTAAGGTTAAAAGGCGGGCTGCACTGGCCCGCCTTTTTTGTCAGTCGTCCCGTGACGCAACCAGTCGTAGATGTGATCCGGGTTTCTTGAATTCTGCTTGCTCTTCCGCAAACCCGGCCGAGATTTGCTGCGCCGGTTGTTGCGGTGCCTGAACGTCTGAAACAGCCCGCACTCTGGTGTCGGGGATTGAGAAACGGCGAGGCGTCGCGCCGAGTGCGCCGTCGGACATCATGACACCCAACACACGGCTGACATCGCCAAGATCGCTTTTCAGGGGCAACAGGATCATACGTGCCTGCAACTGGCTGCGGCCCAGTTTACCGGCGGCGACCAATCCAAGCTCGGCAATTGCCGGCTGGGCAAAGACCTGCTCCAATACGTCCGATATCTGGCCACGAGCGCTGGGTTCGAAAAACGCGGTTAACGGCATGCCGCGCACTTCCATGCCTGCCAGCTGTGTTAGGTGGCTTCCAGCCAGACGAAACCGGGCCAGACCGGGCGCGATACGTTCCAGAATGAACGTGTATTCCAGAACGTTCTCAAGCCCGCGCGGATCTATCTGCGCACGTTTGGGGACACCGTCGCCGGTTAACAGCGCGGTCCAGTACGCCTCGACCTGTCGGATGGGCGAGAGGCTGCGCCCGCTGTCAAAACGATCCATTGCGACGATCTTTCCAGAGTTCGATCCGAACCTGTTACCGAAAAACGTTTTCATTTACACCACCCTAGCGTCAATCGCCCGTCATTTATCTAAAATTCCAGATATCGGGACCCTTCAGGTCCGATCATCCCTGACCAAAGCCAAATTGACACGAGTTGAGTCAATTTTGGAGGAATTCTTTAACGAATGGTTAACTTCTGGACGAAGGCCGAAAACCAGCAAACTCTTGCCCTGCGCCCGCCGATGGCATTAGGTGCGACAACCGAGCAGACAAGGACAGCCAACATGATCAGATCCATGACCGGATTCGCCGCAGGCAAAGGGGCGTATGGACCGCATAGCTGGACGTGGGACCTGCGCAGCGTGAACGGCAAGGGTCTGGACATACGGCTGCGCATGCCCGAGTGGCTGACCGGGCTTGAAACCGCCTTGCGCGGCCAGCTGTCCAAATCACTGAGCCGGGGAAATGTCACCTTGTCCTTACGGTTAAACCGCGAAGAAACTGCCCCTGATCTGGTTCTGAATGAAGACGCCATGGGCGCGGCACTTGCTGCGCTGGCCCGTACGCAGGAAATGGCGGCAGAAAGCGGCGTCGCGCTGGCACCTTCGACCGCGGCGGACCTGATAGGGCTGAGAGGAATGTTGGAGGCTGGCAGTGAAGTGGACGACCCCGCGCCTCTGGTCAAGGAATTGACGAACGAATTTGCTGACCTGTTGGCGGCTTTCGTCGACATGCGCCAGACAGAAGGCAATGCTCTGGCAGACATTCTGGACGGGCAGCTTGCTCAGGTCGCCGACTTAACGGCGCAAGCGGCCGAGCTTGCAGAACAACGCAAGGACAAGACCGCCGAGGCACTGCGCGAAAATCTGGCCCGTGTGCTGGACAATGCGCAAGGGGCTGACCCGGACCGGGTCGCGCAGGAATTGGCGCTGATCGCGGTCAAATCCGATATCACCGAAGAAATTGACCGCCTGAAAACGCATGTGAACGCCGCACGCGATCTGCTGTCGCAGGATGGGGCCGTGGGGCGCAAGCTGGATTTCCTGATGCAGGAGTTTAATCGCGAAGCCAACACGCTGTGTTCAAAGGCACAAAGCGCCGAGCTGACCTCGGTTGGGCTTGAGCTGAAGGCCGTAATAGATCAGATGCGCGAACAGGTGCAAAATGTTGAATGACGATGGGAACAACTGACATGGCAGATCGCCGCGGCCTACTTATCATCCTGTCTTCGCCTTCCGGGGCGGGGAAGTCCACTTTGGCCCGCAGGCTTATGGCCTGGGATGAAGGTCTGGAGTTCTCGGTTTCGGCCACGACCCGCGCACCTCGTCCGGGCGAAGAACACGGACGGGAATATTACTTTCTGTCAGAGGATGAATTCAGACAGCAGGTTGCCAAGGGTCAGATGCTGGAACATGCGCACGTGTTTGGGAATTTCTATGGTTCTCCGGCAGGCCCGGTGCAGGACTCGATAAATGCGGGCCGCGATGTTCTTTTTGACGTGGATTGGCAGGGTGAGGTTCAGATCCGCAATTCGGATCTGGGTAAGCACGCATTGTCGATTTTCATCCTGCCACCCTCGATCCCTGAATTGCGCCGCCGCCTGGAAACCCGCGGGCAGGACAGCGAGGACGTGATCGCCAAGCGGATGCTCAAAAGCTGGGATGAAATCAGCCACTGGGGCTATTACGACTATGTGCTGGTCAACGATGACCTGGATACAACCGAGGAAAAGCTGAAAACCATCGTCAGCGCGGAGCGTATGCGCCGTATCCAACAACCAAGACTGCAAGACCACGTACGCACCTTACAGAACGAATTTGAAGGTTTGTCATGATCATCTATGCCTTGGGCGAACACGCACCACAGATCCACGACGATACTTGGGTTGCACCCGATGCCAACTTGATTGGCAAAGTAGTGCTGGAAGAAGGGTCCTCGGTTTGGTTCGGCTGCACCATCCGCGCTGATCATGAAGAGATTCGCGTGGGCGAAGGCAGCAATGTGCAGGAAGATTGCATCATGCATATCGACGCCGGTTATCCTCTGACCATCGGTAAGAATTGTACCATCGGCCACAAGGTGATGCTGCATGGGTGTACGATCGGGGAAAACACGCTGATCGGCATGGGAGCCATCGTGTTGAACGGGGCAAAGATTGGTAAGAATTGTCTGATCGGGGCAGGGGCCTTGATCACTGAAGGCAAGGAAATCCCCGACAACTCGCTGGTCATGGGAACGCCGGGCAAGGTCGTGCGGGAACTGGACGAAGCCGCGGCGCAGAAAATCACGCTCAGCGCGTTATATTATCAACAGAATATGCGCCGGTTCCGTGACGAGATGAAGCCTGTGTCCTAACTTGCCGGGAAGGGTCTGAAGAATGTCAGACGACCTGCTTGCCGAATTTGTCTCGGCCATTCCGATGCCGGCTTTGATGGTCGACCAGACCGAACGGATCATTGCCGCCAATGACGATGCCAAAACCCTGCTGACGCAGAATATCGTCGGTCGGCATTTCGCGACGATTTTGCGGCAACCTGGCGTGATTGACGCAATTGAACAGTGCCTGCATACCAATGGTCCGGCAAAGGCGCGCCACCTGTCCAATGACGGAGCGCAGGACACCACGTTCGAGGTCGAATGCCGTTATCTGAACGGTGTAGGGGCGGTGTCCGGCGGTGCCATGCTGGCGACTTTCCAAGATGTCTCGCATGTCGAGCAGGCCAGCCAGATGCGGCGGGATTTCGTGGCGAATGTCAGTCATGAGTTGCGCACACCACTGACAGCGTTGATGGGCTTCATCGAAACGTTGCGTGGTCCGGCGCGTGATGACGCCGCCGCGCGCGCGCGGTTTCTTGAGATCATGGCCGACGAAGCCAATCGTATGAACCGATTGGTGGGGGATCTGCTGTCACTGAACCGTGTCGAAAGCGAAGAACGTGTGCGGCCCAAAGATCAGCTTGAATTGACGGGGCTGTTGCAATCAACGCTGAACTCACTGCGCCCGCTGGCCGAGAGTGCCAACGTCGAGGTGAGCTTGAACGCGCCAGAAGGGCCTGTCTCGCTGATCGGGGATGGCGACCAGCTGCGTCAGGTCTTCACCAACCTTATCGAGAACGCCATCAAATACGGTGGCAGTGGGGGCAGCGTCGACATTAGCGTGGAATCATCCGAACGCGATTCCGTCATGCGTGGCCCGGCTGTCAGGGTATTGGTCAGTGACAAGGGGCCCGGCATTGACGCGATACACCTGCCCCGCCTGACCGAGCGATTCTACCGTGCCGACAGCCACAGATCGCGACAACTGGGCGGAACCGGGCTGGGCCTTGCGATTGTAAAACACATAATCAACCGCCATCGCGGGCGTTTGCGGATGCAAAGCGAAGTTGGAAAGGGTTCAACCTTTACCGTAATATTGCCGCGATAACAAAAGCTTGCCAGACGTGGTCTGCCTGTCATGTAAAAAGCGCATTGCAGCTTTGCGTTCCAACGTCCTGTTTTCATGCGATCTGTCATAAAGCTGTTACATACCTGTCACAAAAGGCTTACGCGCGACTTTTAGACGTTGGCGCAAGATCATCATGGGGATGATCACAAACTGATATGATCAAGGAGACTGGAATGTCCTTTGTAAAACTGTCGGCTTCGGCGCTTGCTATCGCTGCCGTATCGGCCACCGCTGCTGCTGCGCGTGACCAGGTTCAGGTTGCGGGTTCTTCGACCGTGCTGCCCTATGCTTCGATCGTTGCAGAAGCCTTCGGTGAAAACTTTGACTTCCCGACACCAGTAGTCGAGTCGGGTGGTTCGTCTGCGGGCCTCAAGCGGTTCTGCGAAGGTGTTGGCGAAAACACCATCGACGTGGCAAACGCATCGCGCGCGATCCGTGAAAAAGAGATCAAAGCCTGTGCCGAAAACGGTGTGACCGACATCATCGAAGTGCAGATCGGTTATGATGGCATCGTGTTCGCCTCGGACATTAACGGCAACACGTTCGAGTTCACGCCGGAAGATTGGTACAAAGCCCTGTCCGCGCAGATCGTTGTGGACGGTGAGCTGGTCGACAACCCGAACAAAACCTGGGCCGACGTGAACCCGGATTTCCCGGCGCAACCCATCGCAGCCTTCATCCCGGGCACCAAGCACGGCACCCGTGAAGTGTTCGAAGATAAGGTGATCCTGGCCGGTTGTGAGCATCTGGGCGACTTTGACGTCTACAAAGCGGCCAACGGCGACGACAAAAAGGCGGCTGAGAAAGCCTGTATCGCTCTGCGCACCGACGGCGTTTCGGTCGACATCGACGGCGACTATACCGAGACCCTGGCGCGCATCGATAGCAATAAGGACGGCATCGGCGTCTTTGGTCTGGCGTTCTACGAAAACAACACTGACAAGCTGCAGGTTGCGACCATGTCAGACGTTGTTCCGTCGACCGAATCCATCGCATCGGGCGAATACCCGGTGTCGCGCCCGCTGTTCTTCTACGTGAAAAAAGCGCATATCGGCGTGGTTCCCGGCCTGAAAGAATATGCTGAGTTCTTTGTCGCGGATGAGATTGCAGGCCCCGATGGCCCGCTGGCCGAGTACGGCCTGGTCTCTGACCCGGAGCTGGGCAAGGTTCAGGAAACCGTTGCAAACGAAGCCGTTCTGGGCGGTGGTTCCTAATCCATATCGAAAACCGAACCGGGGCGTTTTCTTCACGCCCCGGTTCTTTTTGACTCAACTCACTGCCATCCTCACGGAGTTCTCATGGCGTTATCCTGGCTGTTGCTAATCCTGCTTGCGCTGGCAGTGATCGGATATTTCACGGGCCGTTCCCGAGCCCTGGCTAGCGCGGGGGGTAACGCCCGCGAACTGCATTCGTTGCCGTCTTATTACGGCTACAATGTTGCCTTTACGGCGCTTGTACCGGCCTTGGGCGTACTGATCATCTGGCTTTTGGTGCAGCCAATGATCATCGACAACGCAATATCCGGTTTGATCCCTGACAACGCGATCGCCGAAGGGTCGGATCGCGGCCTTGTTATGAGCGAGGTGCGCCGCGTGGCTGACGGCCTGAACGGTGCTGTTACCGCTGGCACGATGACCGAGGCACAAGCGCAGAACGCGAATGCGGATATTGATACACTGACCGCGGCCCTGAAGGACGCGGGCCAGGTTCTGACGCAAGATATCACCCAGCCAATCTTGATGGCCGCTCAGAAATACCGCAGCATGACCAGCAGCGGGTCTGTGGCGATGCAGGTCGTAGTACTGGCGCTGGCCTTGTTGGGTGCGGCCTTTGCTTATGTTAGCACGAATAAGGAATTCCGCGCGCGCAACGTGGTCGAGCAAGGCGTTCTGGCCTTGCTGCTACTGGCCGCGTCGATTGCTATTCTGACCACCGTAGGCATCGTCTTGTCGATGTTCTTCGAGACGCTGAACTTCTTCCAACTACACTCGTGGAAAGACTTTTTCTTCGGCAGCACCTGGGCCCCGAATTTCCGCGGTGGGAGTGAGCTGTCGATCCTGCCGCTTTTGTGGGGTACGCTCTATATCTCGGTGATTGCCCTGTTGGTGGCGGTGCCGATTGGCCTGTTTGCGGCTGTGTATCTGTCAGAATATGCCTCGACCGTGACGCGGTCGGTCGCGAAACCTTTGCTGGAAATCCTCGCGGGTATTCCAACCATCGTTTACGGCCTGTTTGCCTTGCTGACCGTGGGGCCTGCGCTGGTGTCCCTATTCGGAAATGGCGGCGCGTTGGGGCTGGGGTGGATGGCAAGTTCCAATGCCGTTCTGACCGCTGGTTTGGTGATGGGCATCATGCTAATCCCGTTTGTCTCATCACTGTCTGATGACATCATCAACGCGGTGCCACAGTCGATCCGCGATGGCTCGCTTGGACTGGGCGCGACGAAATCTGAAACCGTGCGTCAGGTGGTTCTGCCCGCCGCGCTGCCGGGGATCGTGGGCGCGATCCTGTTGGCCGCCAGCCGCGCCATTGGTGAGACGATGATCGTGGTGATGGCCGCCGGTGCAATCGCCAAATTCTCGGGCAACCCGTTCGAGGCAATGACCACCATTACAACCCGGATCGTCAGCCAGCTGACCGGCGACACCGACTTTGCCAGCCCCGAGACTCTGGTGGCCTTCGCACTGGGTCTGACACTGTTCATCATTACGCTGGGGCTGAACATCTTTGCCCTCTACATCGTACGCAAATACCGGGAGCAGTACGAATGACCGATATTTCCCAAACACCTGGCGCTGCTCCTGCGGCGAAACCCAAGGGCGGTTCGCTGTTTGAAAAGGACGCGCGCACCAAGCGGCGCAATGCGGCTGAAAGTCGGTTCAAGATGTACGGTGTCGCCGCAATCGGTATCGGGTTGCTGATGCTGGTCGTGCTGGTCACGAATATTGTGACCGCTGGGACAGGGGCCTTCCAGCAGACCTATCTTGAACTGAATGTCGAGCTAAAGGCCGACAAGCTTGATAAGAAGGGCAACCGCAATATTGAGGACATCAAGAAGGTTTCGACCTTCGGTTACGCGCCCCTTATTGCATCGGCTCTGGAAGCCGAAGTTCAAGAGCTGGGCATTCAGACTGATCTGAAACCCAAGGCAATGGGTAAAATCCTGTCCAAGGCAGCGCAAGCCGAGCTGCGCAATTACGTCATCGCCAACCCAGATGAGATCGGCAAAACGGTCAGTTTCCGCTTTTTGACCAACAGCCGCGTCGATGGCTATTTGAAGGGCCGCGTCACACGTGAGTCGATTGCCAACGATAAGAGCATCACGGTCGAACAACTTGATTTCGTTGATCAGTTGCGGGATGCGGGCGTGCTGTACAAAGCCTTCAACCCTGATTTCATCTTTGGCTCGGACGCATCTGATCAGCGGCCCGAGGCTGCGGGGATCGGTGTATCGATGCTGGGTTCGCTGTTCATGATGTTCGTGGTGCTTGCGCTAGCGCTTCCGATTGGCGTTGCGGCCTCAATCTATCTTGAGGAATTCGCACCGCAGAACCGACTGACTGATATCATTGAGGTAAACATTTCGAACCTCGCTGCCGTGCCGTCCATCGTGTTTGGTATTCTGGGTCTGGCCGTGTTCATCAACTATATGCACCTGCCGACATCCGCTCCTCTGGTCGGTGGTCTGGTGCTGACGCTGATGACCTTGCCGACGATCATCATATCGACCCGCGCGTCGCTGAAGGCGGTTCCGCCGTCGATCCGTGATGCAGCGTTGGGGGTAGGGGCCTCGAAAATGCAGGCGGTGTTCCATCACGTTCTGCCTCTGGCCGCGCCCGGCATCTTGACTGGCACGATCATCGGCCTGGCGCAGGCGCTGGGGGAAACCGCACCCCTACTGCTGATCGGAATGGTGGGCTTTATCGCCTCGAACCCACCGGATGGCATCGTCGCGGGCTTCCTGTCGCCAAACTCGGCCATGCCGGCGCAGATCTATGAATGGTCCAAGCGCGCCGACCCGGCCTTTTATGAACGCGCATGGGGGGGCATCATCATTCTGTTGATCTTCCTTGTGACAATGAACACCATCGCGGTACTTCTGCGCCGCCGCTTTGAACGCCGCTGGTAAAAGGGGCCCAAGATGAACCAGATGACAAGTGTGGAGAGAACCGTGGACTCCAAAAACATCAAGATCGCCGCGAATAACGTTCAGGTCCATTACGGCGATACGCACGCCATCAAAGACGTGAATGTTGAAATCGAGGACAAAACCGTCACGGCATTCATCGGGCCGTCGGGCTGCGGCAAGTCCACTTTTCTGCGGTGCTTGAACCGGATGAACGACACGATCGACATTTGCCGGGTGCAGGGCGATATCCTGCTGGATGGCGAGGATATCTATGACAAGCGCGTCGACCCAGTACAACTGCGTGCAAAAGTGGGCATGGTGTTTCAGAAACCCAATCCGTTCCCAAAGTCGATCTATGACAACGTGGCCTACGGTCCGCGCATTCACGGTCTTGCGAAAAACAAGGCGGAACTGGATGAAATCGTGGAAAAATCTCTGCGCCGCGGAGCGATCTGGGACGAGGTAAAGGACCGCCTGGACGCCCCTGGCACCGGTCTGTCCGGCGGTCAGCAACAGCGCCTGTGCATCGCCCGCGCTGTGGCGACGGAGCCCGAAGTTCTGCTGATGGACGAGCCATGCTCGGCCCTGGACCCGATTGCAACAGCACAGGTCGAAGAACTGATCGACGACCTGCGCGCGCGCTATTCAGTGGTGATCGTCACACACTCGATGCAGCAGGCCGCGCGGGTCAGCCAGAAGACTGCGTTTTTCCATCTGGGTAATTTGGTGGAATTTGGGGAAACCGGACAAATCTTTACCAATCCCGTCGATCCCCGCACGGAAAGCTACATCACCGGCCGGATCGGCTGAACACAGGTATTCAGATATGAGCGAACAACATATTGCATCCGCCTTCGACCGCGACCTAGAAGCCATTCAGGCCCATATCATGAAGATGGGCGGTCTGGTCGAAGCCGCCATCATGAACTCGGCCCGGTCCCTTGAAACACGAGACGAGGAACTGGCCCAGCAGGTCCGTCAGGGTGACAAGGCCATCGACGCTCTGGAAGAGTTGATCAACGAAGAAACCGCCCGCCTGATCGCGCTGCGTGCGCCGACCGCCAGCGATTTACGTCTGGTGCTGTCAGTTCTGAAGGTATCTGCCAACCTGGAACGCATCGGCGACTATTCCAAAAACATCGCCAAGCGCACCACGGTTCTGGCCAGTGGGGGGGATATCAACGGCAGCGCGGCTGCCTTGCGTCGTATGGCGCGCGAGGTTGAACGCATGCTGCGCGACGCACTGGACGCATATATTCAGCGTGATGCCGAACTGGCCGCCGAGGTGATCGACCGCGATGAAGAGGTCGACCAGATGTATAACGGTCTGTTCCGCGAATTGCTGACTTTCATGGCCGAGGACCCGCGCAATATCTCGTCCTGTATGCACCTGCATTTCATCGCCAAGAACATCGAGCGTATGGGCGACCATGTCACCGCGATTGCAGAACAGGTCGTGTATTTCGTCACCGGCGAGCGCCCGACCGAGGCGCGCCCGAAAGCCGATATAACCTCTCAATCCGCCTAGGAGTTCAGACGAATGTCCGCTGATCAACCAACCGTTCTGGTGGTCGAGGATGAACCGGCCCAGCGTGAAGTGCTGGCCTATAACCTCGAAGCTGAAGGGTTCCGCGTATCCAAGGCCGCCAATGGCGACGAAGCCATGCTGTTGGTCGATGAGGAACAGCCTGACATCATCGTATTGGATTGGATGATGCCGAATCTCAGCGGGATTGAGGTCTGTCGCCGTCTGAAGATGCGCCCTGATACACGCGCTATTCCGATCATTATGCTGTCGGCGCGCACGGAAGAGATCGATAAGGTGCGCGGTCTGGAAACCGGCGCAGATGATTACGTTGTCAAACCGTATTCAGTGGTAGAACTAATGGCGCGGGTGCGCACGCAACTGCGCCGGGTCCGCCCGGCAACGGTTGGTATACGTCTTGAATTTGACGACATCATTCTGGACGCGGAAACGCACAAGGTGAGCCGTAACAGCAAACCATTAAAGCTTGGCCCGACCGAGTTTCGCCTGCTGAGCACATTCATGGAAAAACCCGGCCGCGTCTGGAGCCGCGAGCAACTGCTTGACCGGGTTTGGGGCCGCGATATCTATGTCGATACGCGCACCGTAGACGTCCATATCGGTCGGTTGCGAAAAGCGCTGACGCAGCATGGCGGCAAGGACCCGGTTCGAACCGTTCGCGGCGCCGGTTACGCTCTGGGTTGAAGGCCGGGCAGGGGTATGAGTTTTGCTCATAGTCAGATGCCAAACTCTTACTGTCTTTTGCTGAAAGGCCGGGTTAGTTTGCCGCGAAGCTGATTGAGCGGAGAAGCACCATGAACGCCCCTGACACCAAGCCAACTCTGCGCGCCAAAGATGCGCCTGATATGGGTAAATTCACATGGGATGATCCTTTTCGTTTGTCCGATCAACTGACGGAAGACGAACGTATGATCGCCGCCAGCGCCAACGCTTATGCGCAGGAAAAGCTGCAACCAAGGGTGACCAAGGCCTATCAGAACGAAGAAACCGACCCCGAGATATTCCGCGAAATGGGTGAAATGGGCCTGCTGGGCACCACGATCCCCGAGGAATACGGCGGACTGGGGGCAGGGTACGTGTCCTACGGTCTGGTCGCGCGCGAAGTTGAGCGTGTAGATTCGGGCTATCGCTCGATGATGTCAGTGCAAAGCTCATTGGTGATGTACCCGATTTATGCCTATGGCAGCGAAGAACAGCGCCGGAAATACCTGCCGAAACTGGCCAGCGGTGAATGGATCGGGTGTTTCGGTCTGACCGAGGCTGATGCAGGATCGGATCCGGCCGGTATGAAAACCCGGGCCGAGAAAATTGATGGCGGATACCGTTTGACCGGCAGCAAGATGTGGATCTCGAACTCTCCGATTGCGGATGTGTTCGTGATTTGGGCCAAGTCTGATGCCCATGACGGTAAGATCCGTGGCTTTGTCTTGGACAAAGGTCTTAAGGGACTGAGCGCTCCGAAAATTCAGAACAAGCTGAGCCTACGGGCGTCGATCACCGGCGAAATCGTTTTGGACGGCGTCGAGGTCGACGAAAACGCGCTGTTGCCGCATGTACAGGGGCTGAAAGGTCCGTTTGGTTGTTTAAACCGTGCGCGTTATGGCATCAGCTGGGGCGTGATGGGGGCGGCTGAAAACTGCTGGCACGCCGCGCGCGAATACGGGTTGGATCGAAAACAATTCAATCGTCCGCTAGCGCAGACGCAGTTGTTTCAACGCAAGCTGGCAGATATGCAGACCGAAATCTCATTGGGTTTGCAGGCAAGCCTGCGCGTTGGCCGTCTGATGGACGAAGCGAATGCCGCACCCGAGATGATTTCGATCGTCAAGCGCAACAACTGCGGCAAAGCGCTGGATATCGCGCGGATGTCGCGGGATATGCACGGCGGTAACGGTATCTCGCTGGAGTTCCATGTCATTCGCCACATGGTCAATCTTGAGACTGTGAATACCTATGAAGGGACCCATGATGTGCATGCGCTGATCCTGGGGCGGGCTCAAACCGGGTTGCAGGCATTCTATTAAGGTTATCGTGTAATTGGTATTATGTTAATAAGATGATATGCCTGATATGCAAATTACACCATTTTAACAATGGATTACGACGGTTCACTGAACCGTCGTTTGAATAAGCTGAATGGAACTGCGCGGAAAAACTGTGGTTGTCACCGGTGCCGCTCAGGGTATTGGCAAAGGTCTGGCTGAGCGGTTCGCCAAAGACGGTGCCACTGTTGTCTGTTCAGATATCGACCAGCGCGGCGCAAAATCCGTGGCCTCACAGATCGGAGGTCACGGACTGGCATGCGATGTGTCGAGCGAAGACGATATCAAAACTCAGATCAACACTGTTGAAAACGAAATTGGACCCATTGATCTTTTCTGTGCCAATGCCGGTATTCTGACACTTGGCGGTCTGGATGTTCATGACCAGGATTGGGATCGCATCTGGAAAATCAATGTCATGTCCCACGTCTGGACCGCGCGCCATATGGTGCCGCGTATGGTTGCGCGTGGTGGTGGTTATATCATGATCACGGCGTCTGCGGCTGGCTTGCTAAATCAACCAGGCGCCGCACCGTATGCCGTCACAAAGCATGCGGCAGTCGGATTTGCCGAGTGGCTGTCAATTACATACGGCCAGAAAGGTTTGCGTGTGTCCGTTCTATGCCCACAGGCGGTTCGCTCCGAAATGACGCGCGGGCATGAAACTTCGGTCGCTGCAATAGACGGCATGTTAGAGCCTGAAGAAGTGGCTGATGCCTGTCTTTCAGCTATTCAGTCCGAGCAATTTCTGGTCCTGCCGCATCCCGAGGTTCGGGATTACATGCAACTTAAAGCTGGTGACTACGATCGCTGGCTGTCCGGAATGCAAAAGCTAAATCAGCGGTTTATCGAAGACACCTAAGGTTTGTGCCGCACCTTGCGCATCAAACCTTCTTGCGCCACCGAAGCGACCAGTGTGCCGTCTTGGGCATAAATGGACCCACGATTGAAATTACGTCCCTGCCCGCTCCAGGGAGAATCCATTGCGTATAGATGCCAGTTTTCGAAATGTATCGGCGCGTGGAACCACAAAGCGTGATCCAGGCTTGCTCCGTTGACGTCTCCGGCAAACCAACTAAGCCCATGCGGGCGCAGGCCGGACGTCATCAGGTACATGTCAGACGCATAAGCCAGAATCAGATGTTGCGTCACCGGATCAGTTCCGGCGGCAGCTTTCATGCGAAACCAGATCTGGTTTCGGTCGTCTGATTTTTCGGGGGAAAATGGATTTTGGTGATCCACTTCGCGCACCTCGATTGGACGTTCTCGCAGCAGTTCGTCGCGTAATTTTTCGGGAACCTGGTCCACGTATCTTTGGCGCAATTCCTCGCGGGCCGGATAAGCTTCGGGTGCTTTGGTCTGCGGCATGGCGTGCTGGTGATCCCATCCTTCGTCCTGAACATGAAACGAGGCTGACATGTTGAGGATTTGTTTGCCGTGTTGGATCGCAACGACGCGACGTGTGGTCATGGAACCTCCATCACGCGCTCTATCAACTTGATAAATAACAGGAATAGACGGATCACCAGCGCGAATGAAATAAGCGTGCAGTGAGTGGCACAGGCGATCTTCGACAGTTCGATAAGCCGCTGCTAGGGCCTGAGCGATCACCTGACCTCCGAATATGCGCGTTGGTGTTTCACCTCCGGATCCTGTGCCACGGAACAGATCAACCTCAAGCCTTTCGATGTCCAAAAGGTCAAGAAGAATACGTTCTGCTTCGGTCATGTTGCGGTCTCCGGGTGTTTTAAGTCTTGGGTATCAGCGGTCAGAACGTCATTCAATCAATGCCCCGAGGACAAGCGCCTTTAGCTCTGCCCGCGATGGGTATGAACTGGAGGGTGACAACTGGGTGAAGAAGACTGTGGTCAGGTCGTTGACCCGGTCGATCCAAAAGTATGTCGACGCCATGCCGCCCCAGCCAAAATCCCCCAATGAGCCTGGCACTCGGGTTCGACCGGGGTTTATCACCACAGCACCGCCCAAGCCGAATCCTGTACCCTCCATGGGCTGTTCTGCGAAACTTTGCGGACCCATCGCGGCGATGTCGCCTGGCAAATGGTTGCGCAGCATGTAGTCGACGTTTTTAGGACCTAAAAAGCGATGGCCCGCGCCCTGCCCGCGATTTCGCAACATCTCCGCAAACCGTGAATAGTCGTCGATCGTGCCAACCAAGCCGCCACCACCCGAAAACGTCGTGGCGTTTTCGAACGGAGACCCTTTGGCCTGATCAACCAGCCGCAGGGTCTCGGCACCGGTTTGTGCCGAATTCAAGGCCATCGCGTCCCCGGCCAACGGAGTGTACAGCGACGCAAACCGATCCCCTGCCCCTTTTGGCACTGAAAATCCGGTGTCCTTCATTTCAAGCGGTTCAAGAACTTCCGTCGCGAAAAACTGATCCAGGGTTTGGCCCGAAACAACCTCGATCACGCGGCCAATAACGTCGATGCCCACGGAGTATTCCCAGCGAGCCCCCGGTTGGAACGCCAGAGGCAGAGCAGCGAGGTCGCAAACGCGGTCGGCCAAAAGACCCTGATCTGGTTTGAACATAAGGTCCTGTTCATCCATCGCTTGTGGCAGCACTCCGGGGTTGAAGGGATAGCTGAACCCACTTGTATGCGTCAGGAGTTGATGCAGCGTCGGCGTAGGTGCGTCTTCGGTTTGATCTAGCCGCGCGGCCCCCGGAATCAGTGCCTGCATTTTGGAAAATTCTGGCAGAAATTCTGATAGTTGCGCATCGAGGTGAAACAAACCCCGCTCGGCCAGCATCATCAGAGCGACAGTGGTGATCGGTTTGGTCATTGAATAAATGCGCACAACTGTATCGCGCTGAAAATCCAGATCATCTTCAAGGCTTCTTTTGCCGCAGGCGTTGAAAAACACCTCGGAGCCTTTGTGTTTCACCAACAGGGAGTTGCCCGCGTATTTTCGCTCATCGACATAACGCTGCATCCAGTCGGCAATGCGGCTCAGGCGGTTCGCGTCGAAGTTTGTCATTGATGATTAACCCTTTGGTACATGGGCGCGATCTTGCGGGCTTACGTGCTGAATTGACAGGGAAATCGACCACACGGACTGCAAGCCTGATACACTAGGGTCGTAGCGGATTCGCTTGTCACGAGTTGGTTCATTTCCAGTGTTCAAATTCTCGGAGGAGCAACATGGCGCAACATATAGATTTCGTTTATGATTTTTGTAGTCCCAATGCATTTTTGGCGTTTAAGACCTTGCCGGATTTGGCAAGCGAATACGGTGTGCAGGTGAACAATGTGCCGGTCCTGCTGTCGACGGTTTTCAAGGTGACCAACAACCAAAGCCCGTTTCAGGCTTTTTCGGAAAACCGTCAGAAATCGGCCTATCTGACTCATGATCTGCATCGATTTGCGCGCACGCGGGGCCTGAGCTTTCACATGAGTCCTCATTTTCCGATTAACACCAAATTTGCCATGCGTGGGGCTGTGTTTGCGTCCGGAAAACCCTGGGAAGACAAATATATGAACGCTGTTTTCGATGCGATTTGGGTGCATGGTCAGAAGGTCGATGAACTGGGTGTTCTGTCGGAAATCATGCAAGAGAACGATCTGCCAGCGCGTAAAATACGCGAGGCGATGACCAGCGTCGACATCAAGCAACAACTGAAAGACCAGACCAAGGCTGCCGTAAAACGCGGTGTGTTCGGCGTTCCCAGCATGTTTGCGGGGTCCGAAATGTTCTTTGGCAAGAATAGTCTGGGAAATCTAGGGTTGGAGCTGTCAAAGACCCCTTAGCTTTCTATGGCTTCCAGCCCGTGGCGTGCGAATATTGGAACATACGAACCAAGTATCATCGCCCGTTCCGGGTCGGAAGCATTTCCGTCCTGCGCGCGTTTAAAGACCCCCTGCAAAATCGCGGCCATACGAAAGAAGTTGAAGGCTAGATAAAACCCGAAATTGTCGATCCCGGAAAGGCCACGACGCTGGCAATACTGATCGATAAATGCCTGATCTGAGGGCAGGCCTAGACTTGCCCGATCAATTCCGGCCAGACCCCTGCCCTCGGCACCCGGCGGCATCTGCCACTGCATGATCACTGCCGCCAAATCTGCATACGGATGCCCGATCGTCGACAATTCCCAATCCAGAACCCCGATGCACTGTGTGCCGTCTTTCTCAAACATCAGATTGTCGATACGGTAATCACCATGCACCAGCGTTCTTTGGCCGTCATCTACGGGTATCGAACCTTCAAGGGCGGTCATCAGCGCATCCATCTCGGGGATATTTGCGGTCTCAGAGGCGCGGTACTGTTTGATCCAGCGCGCAATCTGGCGTTCAAAGTAGTTTCCGGGCGGGCCATAGTCAGATAGTCCGGCGGCATCGATATCCACCTCGTGGAGGTCAGCCAGTACACGGTTCACTTCATCCAGCACGGCGGAGCGGGTGGCATCGGTTTCCCCGCTCAATGTAGGTTCTAGAAATACGCGCCCTTCCAGATGCTCCATAACATAAAAAACCGACCCGATGACATCACCATCCTCGCACAGCAGGTACATTTTGGGGACCGGTACGGCACTGTTGGCCAACGCGCTTTGAACACGGAATTCCCGATCCACCGCATGGGCAGATTTCAATAACGCACCCGGAGGCTTGCGACGCAGAACATAAGACTGATCGGGGGTCCTCAGCAAAAAGGTCGGGTTGGATTGTCCTATCGCAAACTTTCTCGCCTGCAACGGCCCACAATAGCCCGGAAGATGCGACTTGAGGTACGCATCCACAGCCGTCAGATCCAAACTCGTACTGTCCATCTACGCCTGAATCCTCACAAAGCTTCGGCAAATATGTTCCCGGCCGTCTCGACGTTGATCCCACCGGACACCGGGATCACTGCACCGGTGACATAGCTGCCGCCACGACCGCATAGGAATAGCATACAGCCGGCAATATCCTCATCACGCCCAACCCGACCCAAAGGAACCGAGTTACCAACCCTTTCGCGTGTCTCTTCATCGGCCGTGGCAAAGGCAGTCATCTTCGAGACGAACGGCCCCGGTGCCAGCGCGTTGACCGTGATGTGGTAGGGCGAAAACTCCTTGGCCATGATCTTGGTCAGGTGCAGCACTGCCGCTTTCGAAGCCGAGTAGCTATAGGCCCCATCGCCCATTGGCACCTCACCCATGACCGAACCGACATTGACCACTCGCGCCGGGTCGTCAACTAAGCCAGACTGCATCAGCATCGGCAACAGTTTTTGGGTCAGCTCGAACAAACCCGCGACATTGACCGTCATAACTTTATCCCAGGCCTCATGTGGGAATTGTCCCATCGGCGCACCCCAGGTTACGCCTGCATTATTCATCAGGATATCAAGGCGATCTGTTCGCTTGTTAACCTCGGATACAAGCGCCGCGATTCCATCTTTGGTTGCAACATCACCGCCGAACCCTTCGGCATGACCGAGCGCATCCAAAGCGTTCAGCTCAGCCGCAACGGCTTCGCAGGCGTCTGCTTTGCGGGATGCGATCAGAACACGCGCCCCTGCCCGCACCAATGCCTCGGCCGCCATTCGCCCGATGCCTGTTGCGCCACCGGTGACCAGTGCGGTTTTGCCTTGCAATGAGAATAACGTGTCGGGGGTCATGGTCTGCTCCTCGGTAAAGTGGCTATAGGCACGTCTGGGAAATGGTTGATTTCTTGACAACTCATTGGTCCGCGCCAAAGCTCCTCATATCCGAATAACAGGGATAACGGGATTAATATGCAAGCTTTACTCAGCGTCGCGCCGGGCGGGCCAGATACACTAGAGCTGACCAGCCTGCCTGATCCAGTACCGGGTAAAGGCGAATTGCTGATCGGGGTTAGGGCCGCAGGCGTTAATTTCCCCGACACACTGATCATTCAGGACCTCTATCAGATCAAGCCACCCCGCCCCTTTGCGCCGGGCGGTGAAATCGCCGGGGACGTTCTGGCCATTGGCGAAGGTGTGACCGGTTTCAACGTTGGAGACCGTGTTCTGGCGCTGACCGGGCATGGCGGGTTTTCAACACATCTAACAATCCCCGCTGCAACCGCCATTAAATTCCCAGGCTCGATGCCATACGAGGATGCGGCCTGCTTTGTCTTTACCTACGGCACGTCCTATCACGCGTTGAAAGACCGCGCTGCCCTGCAGCCCGGGGAAACCCTGTTGGTGCTGGGCGCTGCTGGAGGGGTCGGGTCTGCCGCGATCGAGCTGGGCAAGGCCATGGGTGCACGTGTGATTGCCGCAGTCTCATCGCCAGACAAAGCGGATTTTTGCCGAGATTTGGGGGCGGATGAAACGCTTATCTACTCCCGTGAGATGAACAAAGAGGCACAAAAAGAATTCTCATCGGGAATCAAAGATTTGGCAGGGCCGTTAGGTGTAAATGTCGTTTATGATGCTGTAGGTGGAGATTATGCGGAACCTGCGCTGCGTAGTATGGCCTGGGCCGGGCGATATCTTGTGATCGGTTTCCCGGCGGGCATTCCCAAAATACCTCTGAACCTGCCATTGCTGAAAAGCTGCCAAATTGTAGGGGTTTTTTGGGGCGCATCGGTGCTACGTGATCCTGTAGGGCATTCTAAAAATGTGAATGATTTGTTCAAGTTATACGTCGATGCTCGTATAAAACCGCGGATCAGCGCCAAATATCCGTTCGACCTTGCCTCCAAAGCTCTGACTCATCTGGCCAACCGTTCTGCCCTTGGTAAAATCGTGGTGACAATGCCTGCAAGGGCTGAACATGATTGACGGTTTCTTTAATCGCTCGCCCTATACGCGCGTTGGCCGGTGGACATTCCCACCTGTTCGCGTTTAAGAAACTGGTATGGGAACAGTGAAATAATGCACAAAGCTCTGATTTTGAATGGTCCGAACCTGAACCTTTTGGGCACCCGACAACCTGAGGTTTATGGAAGCACCACGCTGGAGATGGTTGAGAATCTGTGCGTCAGCCACGGATCTTCCATCGGTCTGGACGTGTCGTGCTTTCAGTCAAACCACGAAGGTGCCCTGATTGATGCCATCCACGCGGCCAAGGGGGATCAGGACGGTATTGTTCTGAACGCAGGTGCTTATACGCATACCTCAATCGCCCTGATGGATGCGATTGCTTCCGTTGAACTTCCAATGATCGAGGTCCACCTGTCCAACATCCATGCCCGCGAAGAATTCCGGCACGTTTCGTATATCTCGAAGGTGGCGATCGGCCAGATTTGTGGCTTTGGCCCGCAAGGCTATGTGATGGCTCTGGACGGATTGGCGACGCATCTGAAAGGCGGGTCGACTGCATGAAGCTGAGCGAATACCTGCACTTTCTCAGCTATACCAAAACTTTGGAAGAGCTTTGGGACGCCCATTGCCGTCAGATGGCCGAATACGGGTTTGATCGGCTGATCTATGGCTACACCCAATACCGCACCGAGACATCGCTGGGTGATCCAGAGGATTTCGTGATTCTGACCAATCATGGAAAGTCCTATCTGGATGGATTCCTGCGTGGTGGCCTGTATTTTCATGCTCCGATGTTGAAATGGGCGCTAAGCAACGAAGGTGCCGCCAGTTGGAATATTGCCCAGGATTTGGTGTCCAACCGCGGATTAACACAGCAAGAACTGGACGTTCTGGAATTCAATCGAAAGCACGGCGTTGCGTTCGGATATACGGTCAGTTTCACCTCGGTTTCGATGCGTTCCAAGGGGGCGATTTCCCTTTCCGCCGGAAATGCGACCAGCCAGGACGAAGTGGATGCGATGTGGGATGAGCATGGTGACGATATCCTGCTGATGAACAATGTTGCGCATCTTAAAATCCTCACCCTGCCCTATAACGCGCCGAACCGAGCGCTGACCAAGCGCCAGCGTGAAGCGTTGCAATGGGTCGGTGACGGCAAGACCACCCAGGACATTGCCCTATTGATGGGGCTGACATCGGCTACGGTCGAAAAACATCTGCGATTGGCGCGCGAGGCGCTGTCGGTGGAAACCACAGCTCAGGCCGTTCTGAAGGCGTCACTACAGAATCAGATGTTCGTTATGGAGGCCTAAGGTATGGAGGCCTAAGGTCCGAAAATTGACGCTGAGGGGCGTCAATTTACCCTAGGTAAGGAAATCATGACTTTCCAATCTGGGGGGCTGGTTGCAAAGTGAGAGTGTTCCGTGAGTGGTGGCTTTAGCCAGGGAACATTTGGTTGGATCTTTGTAATACCAAGGCTCTCCAATCGCTCTGACATAAAGGCGCCTATTTGTCCGCGTCAGTTTGTCGGAATTTTGAGGGGCCTCGACCATCCCCATCATGCGGGGCCCCTCATACCTTTTCAGAAAGGTTCAGGACGCGAGTGCGTCCTTTTTTATTGGCTAATGGCTTGAGTGGCCTAAAAAAAACCGGCCACGACTTGCGCGACCGGTATCTTTGGCTCCCCGAACTCTGCAGAGTTTGGGAGTGCTTTTTTAGCCTTGTGCGGCTTTAGCAACTTCTGCTGCGAAGTCTTCTTTTTCGACAACGATGCCTTCGCCAACTTCCAGACGGACAAAGCCGGTGATGGTTGCGCCTGCCTCTTTCGCCGCTGCTTCAACGGTCAGGTCAGGGTTCACAACGAAAGACTGGTTCAGCAATGTGGATTCAGCGACGAATTTCTTCATGCGACCAACGATCATCTTTTCGATCACCTGCTCCGGCTTGCCGGATTCGCGGGCAATGTCCATCTGAACCTGCTTTTCTTTTTCAACAACAGCCGGGTCCATGTCTGCCTCGGACAGGGCCGCCGGGTTCACAGCTGCGATGTGCATTGCAACTTGTTTGCCGATGGCTTCATCGCCGCCAGACAGAGCAACCAGAACACCGATTTTGCCCATGCCGTTGGTGGCCGCATTGTGGACATAGGACACAACAGTGTCGCCCGACAGCTTGGCCATACGACGGACCGACATGTTCTCACCAATGGTGGCGATTTTGTCGGTCAGGGTGTCCGCAACATTCTTGCCACCTAGATCAGCAGCCAGCAGCGCCTCGACATTGTCGACGCCTTCTGCGGCATACGCGATCTTGCCAACCATTTCCTGGAACTCGGCGTTTTTCGCGACAAAGTCGGTTTCCGAGTTCACTTCGACAGCAACACCGTTGCCACCGTTGACGTGAACAGCGACCAGACCTTCTGCAGCGGTACGGCCCGATTTCTTGGCCGCCTTGGCCAGGCCCTTGGTGCGCAGCCAGTCAACGGCTTCGTCCATGTTACCTTCGGTTTCGGTCAGCGCTTTTTTCGCGTCCATCATGCCTGCGCCGGTCGAGTCGCGCAGTTCTTTAACCATTGCTGCTGTGATTGCCATCTCTTGGCTCTCCTCAATTCAAACGGAATTGGGGCAGGTCTACCCTGCCCCATATGTCATTTAGGTGACGGGCAGCTTACGCTTCGGCTTTGGCTTCCGGCGCGGCTTCTTCTGCGGGTGCTTCTTCCGCAACGGCTTCTTCAACCGGAGCTTCTTCGAACGCACCCAGATCAACGCCTGCTGCACCCATCTGCGCGGTCATACCGTCCAGAGCGGCCCGTGCGGCCAGATCGCAGTACAGCGCAATCGCGCGCGCCGCGTCGTCGTTGCCGGGAATGATGTAATCAACACCGTCGGGCGAGCAGTTGGTGTCGACAACGGCCACAACCGGGATACCCAGTTTGTTGGCTTCGGCGATGGCCAGTGCTTCTTTTTTGACGTCGATGACGAACAGCAGATCAGGAACACCGCCCATTTCGCGGATACCGCCCAGCGAAGCCTGCAATTTGCCCTGGTCACGTTCCATGCCCAGACGCTCTTTCTTGGTCAGGCCCTCGGCGCCCGATTCCATGGCTTCGTCGATCTGGTTCAGACGGTTGATCGACTGAGAAACGGTTTTCCAGTTGGTCAGCGTGCCGCCCAGCCAGCGGTGGTTCATGTAGTACTGAGCCGACTTTTCAGCTGCTTCAGCGACGGGCTGAGCTGCCTGACGCTTGGTGCCGACAAAAAGAACGCGGCCACCTTTTGCGACGGTGTCACGAACGGCTTGCAGAGCCTGATCCAGCATCGGAACGGTCTGAGTCAGGTCCATGATGTGGATACCATTGCGCGAGCCGTAGATGAACGGGCCCATGCGGGGATTCCAACGCTGTGTCTGGTGACCAAAGTGAACGCCAGCTTCCAGCAGCTGACGCATGGTGAACTCGGGAAGAGCCATGCTATTTTCCTTTTCCGGTTTACGCCTGGGCGGGGGTGAAAGAAGCGGATGCTCCAACCGGCGGTCTTAATGAGGATGTCTCCCTCAAAAAGCCCAAACCCCGCCTGCGGGTTTGAATGGCGCGCGTATACGGCAGGTTTTCAGGTAGTGCAAGGGCTTTCGCCCTTATTTTTCAAGCCGCGCGAGTGCGTGCGCGTGGCGTACAGCTTCTTCGCAATGCGCCGCCAGCGTCTTGCGACTTTCAAAATCGCTGACCTTGGCAGGGGCGTGATAGATCAGTTCGACCGCCCCTTGCTTGCGCGCACCCAGCGTTTTCAAAAGGTGTGGGGCGAAATCCATATCTCCCCACCAGCCATAAAACCGGTCGGGTTGCCCTTTAGGCGCGTGATACACAACCGAGACTGGCTGCACATACATGAAATCTCGCAATTCATCTGCGAAGAACGCGGCGAAAAGAGTTGTTTTAAAAGGTAAAACGCGCTGCCCGTCGGTCGAGGTTCCTTCGGGGAAAAACAGCAGCTTATGACCAGCTTTCAAGCGAGTTTCGAATATTCTTGTCTGTTCTCTTGCTTTCTTGCGGTCCCGCTCGATGAACACGGTTCCTGTTGCACGGGCAAGCCAGCCGATACCGGGCCATTTGGCCACCTCGGCCTTGGACACGAAATAGACGCGCTTGCGTGCATTCAAGGCGAAAATGTCCAGCCATGACGTGTGATTTGCAACCACAGCGCCGCGCTGTTGCATCAATTCGCCCGAGGTTCGAAACCGTATCCCGAGGATCCGAAACGCATTGCGGCAGACAAATTGCGAAATAAACGGCGTTACGGGGCGGCGCACGCCGTACAACGGACGCTCGATCAAGCGCACCACTAATAGAACTAGCAAACCTCCAAACACCAATACGGCCAGTGGTAATCCGCGGAGAAAAACCAACATCCACCCCACCAACCCCAGTTTGATGGGGTCTGGTTCATCCTCGCTGTTCCAAAGCGGTTCGTTCACCAATTTATGCCCCGCCATAGATGCGTTTCTGCCGCTCGTTCATGCGGGCCGTATCGAGGATCAGGCAAACATCAGTGGTGTTGAATGAATGGTCGATGAACGCGCCTTCTCCCACGAAACCTCCTAGGCGAAGATAGGCCTTGATCAATGCCGGAACCTGAACTATCGCAGCTCGGCGATCCAGATCGGCGGGCGCAACAAGATCCATGGATTCAAATACTTCTGGTTGTGCCCTCACCCTCAAATCAGGCGGCGCGAGATGGTTGTGATGCAGCATCGACAAGGGCTGCGCCAATTCCTGAACATCCGTTCCGTGAAAGCTGGCGACACCGAACAGAACTTCGATATCACGCTCGTTTACATAGGCCGCCAATCCGTTCCACAGGTGATACATCGCAGTGCCCCCGCGATAGTCACGGTGGACGCATGAACGGCCGAGTTCCAACAGCTTGCGACCGCTTTGCTTCAAAACAGTCAGATCGTATTCATCTTCGGAATAAAACTGCCCCAGTTCTACAGCACGTTCGCCCGGTAATAGCCTGTAAACGCCAACAACTTCGCCTGTCAGGTCGTCTATCGCCAGCATGTGATCAAAATACGGATCGAACTTGTCGCGCTCCAGTCCGGCGTCATGATCCACCATCTCTCCGCCACCGCCCAGTTCGCGAACAAACACGTCATAGCGCAGCCGTTGGGCAGCGCGCAGTTCGTCCTCGGTCTGTGCAAGTTTGATGGTAAAGGAAGGGCCTGCGTCCGGCATTGATGGTTCCGTTCTTGTTTGCGCGCTGATACCGCAGTTTCCGTAGGGATGGCAACAAGAGCGGATTTGCGGGGCCGTTAACCTTTCCTAAACCAGTTTCACAGATCAAAGACCGGCATCAGGGCGATGCGCGTTCCGTCAATCACCACTTTCCCCTGCTCGCGAAAGTTCACGGTGATCTTGCCCCCGATGTTGGACTGCACCTGTCCAACGCCCCAATCGGGGTAATCGGGGTGGCGGACGTACATGCCCGGTGCAAGAATAGCATTAAGGTCTGTCATGCGAGGGCTCCGGTCCGGCGGCAGATGCAGCAGGAGGTACGCATGAGCGACACCACAGTCAACCTGGCCGAGTTGATCGGGTCCCGGATCTGTCACGATTTGATCAGCCCCATCGGGGCGATCACCAACGGTCTGGAGCTGCTTGAGATGGTTGGCGCAGTCCAGGGGCCTGAGATGGAACTTATCTCGGGCAGTGTTGGCAGTGCCGGGGCGCGGATTCGGTTTTTCCGCGTGGCGTTTGGTTCAGCCAGCGATCAGCCCTTGGGCCGAACCGAGGTCTCGGAACTGTTAAAGGATGTCGAACGCGCAGGCCGCGTGCGCGTCAACTGGCACCTGACCGAGGCGGTGCCGCGTAATCAGGTCAAACTGGCATTTCTGGCGTTGATGTGCTGCGAAAACGCCATGCCTTTTGGGGGCGAAGTGACCATCGGTCAAAATGGTGAAAGCTGGACGGTCACAGGATCAGCCGACAAGCTGAATGTGGATAATGACCTTTGGAAAAACCTGCCGACCGGGCGATACCCCAATAAAGTCACGCCCGCACAGGTGCAGTTTGCTCTTTTGCCAAAGACTGCCACGTCGGTGGGGCGGCGGGTTGTGGCGGAAACCACCTCAACCCGCGTTGTGATCCGGTTTTAAGACCGGGTCGTTCCATTCCCGCGCACAAGATACTGAAAGCTGGTCAGCTGCGCCGCACCCACCGGGCCACGCGCATGCATCTTACCGGTCGCAATGCCGATCTCAGCGCCCATACCAAACTCACCCCCATCGGCAAATTGGGTTGAGGCATTGTGCATCAGGATTGCACTGTCGAGCCGTTCGAAGAACCGTGCAGCGGCGGTCTCGTCCTCGGTCATGATGCAGTCGGTATGGTCCGAGCCATTGAGGCGGATATGCGCGATGGCTTCGTCAATATCAGCGACCGGTCTCGCCGCGATGATACTGTCGAGGAATTCCTTTCCCCAATCATCGGCCGTCGCAGCCACGGTGCCATTCTGGGCCAGCGCGCCTTCGGCGTGAACCTCAACACCTGCGGCCATTAGCGCAGCGATGACGTCGCGTCCCAGTGTTTCCACCACATCCTGATGGATCAACAGGCATTCGGCTGCGCCGCAGATTCCGGTCCGCCGGGTTTTGGCGTTCATCACCACGTTCAGCGTTTTCTGCGGATCGGCGGCTTTGTCGATGTAGATATGCACGATGCCTTCAAGATGCGCGAAAACAGGCACGCGCGCCTCGCGCTGCACCAGCCCCACCAGGCCTTTACCTCCGCGCGGGACGATAACATCGACATAATCCGTCAGGGTAAGCAATTCCTGAACCGCGGCGCGGTCTCGCGTCGGCACCAGTTGGATGGAATCCTCGGGCAGGTTGGCGGCCTTTAGCCCTTGGACTAGACAAGCGTGGATGGCGCCCGAAGAATGAAAGCTCTCGGACCCGCCACGAAGGATCACCGCGTTGCCCGATTTCAGGCACAGCGCGCCGGCATCTGCTGTCACATTGGGGCGGCTTTCATAGATCACACCGATCACACCCAAAGGCGTGCGCACACGCTGGATATGCAAACCCGAGGGCATGTCCCATTCGGTCAGCACCTCGCCCACAGGATCAGCCTGATCCGCGACCGTGCGCAGCCCGTCAACCATGCCCTGAATGCGCGCCTCGTCCAGCATCAGGCGATCCATCATTGCCGGGCTCAGACCTTTTTCACGACCGAATTCCAGGTCTTTCTTGTTGGCCTCGATGATTCTGGCACGGTTGGCCCAAACCGCATCAGCGGCGGCGATCAGGGCTGCATGTTTCCGTTCGGCGCTGGCAAAAGCC
The DNA here is from genome assembly GCF_056538105.1 of Ruegeria sp. BH6. NCBI lineage: Bacteria > Pseudomonadati > Pseudomonadota > Alphaproteobacteria > Rhodobacterales > Roseobacteraceae > Ruegeria > Ruegeria sp. BH6. Next base: position 983,455 of record NZ_JBQFSR010000001.1, on the reverse strand, counting down.
AATTCGGCCGAGGCTTTCTTGGCGCGTTTTCCAAGATCGGCCATCAGTGTGGGGATGCTGTCGAAATCCTTCATCTCAGATGCCTTTCAGTCGGTCTTTTGGTGTTCTAACATCGCTCGGCTACCGCGCCAAATCGTCTCGGTGGATCAGCACGGCCCTGCCCGGATAACCCAGAGTCGCCTCGATTTCCGAGGACTTTCGCCCCTTGATCGCGTCTGCTTCTTGCGCGGTGTAGCGGCTGAGGCCCTGTGCCAAGCGCCGCGCTTCTGGGTCCAGAATGGCCACAGGATCGCCACGGCCAAAGTCTCCGGTCACTTCGACGATCCCGGCAGGCAACAGGCTTTTACCGTTGCCAAGTGCCCGGGCTGCGCCGGCGTCCACCACGATTTCACCACGCGGTTTCATCGCTGAGATCCACCGTTTCCGGGCCGCATGTGGGTCCAGGGTCGCGGTGAACCAAGTGCAATTCGCGCCGTTTTCAAGTGATTTCAGAGGGTTAAGCGGCGATCCTTCAGTAATCGCCATATCACACCCTGCGGCTGTCGCCATCTTAGCAGCCAGCAGCTTTGTCTTCATTCCGCCTTTGGACAGGCCTGACCCAGCGTCACCCGCCATCTGTTCGATCTTAGGCGTAATTTCTTCGATCACGTCGTAACGGGTGGCCGAGGCGTCCTCATTCGGGTTGCCGGTATAGAAACCGTCCACGTCGGATAGCAGGATCAACTGATCCGCGCCCACCGTGACAGCGATTTGTGCCGCAAGGCGGTCATTGTCGCCATAGCGGATTTCATCCGTTGCGACCGTATCGTTTTCGTTGACGATAGGCACGACACCCAAACCCAGCAAAGTTTCAAGCGTCGCGCGTGAGTTGAGATAGCGGCGGCGGTCGGCGCTGTCCTCCAACGTCACTAAGACCTGCGCGGTAGTAATCTTGTGCGGCGTTAACGCCTCCTCGTACGCGCGAGCCAGCCGGATCTGACCTACAGCAGCGGCAGCCTGAGATTTCTCCAGCGGCAATGCCTCCATCGGCAACCCCAAGACCCCGCGACCCAACGCGATAGACCCGGATGACACCAAAATGACGTCCGTTCCCTGCCCCTTTAACCAAGCTACGTCCTGCGCCAAGGAGTGCAGCCAGTCCGAGCGCAAAAGGCCCGTGTCCCGATCCACCAGCAAGGCGGACCCGATCTTGACCACCAGACGCTTGGCTGAGGTCAGGGTTGCCACGTCTTCGCCTCCTCAACGGGCTTTTGCCGCAGGCGGTTTTCGTCAATCTGGGTACGCAATGCGCGCAGAACCTCGGTCACGCCCAGATGCGCCACACCGGACATTGTCATGACGGGGCCGCCGACGGCCTCTTCCAGCTCGGCCTTAGCCGCTTCGCGTTCTTCGTCATCCAGTGCGTCGACCTTGTTCAGCACCGTAATACGAGGTTTCTCAGCCAGTTCGCCGCCATAAGCCTCAAGCTCGTGAATAATGGTCCGGTAGTCATCAGCCACGGTCTCAGACGTTCCATCGACCAGATGCAGCAGAACGGCGCAGCGTTCCACGTGACCGAGAAAACGATCTCCGATCCCGCGGCCTTCGTGGGCGCCTTCGATCAGGCCGGGAATGTCAGCCACGACAAACTCGACGTTATCAACGCCGACCACACCCAGGTTCGGGTGCAGCGTGGTAAAGGGATAATCCGCAATTTTCGGACGGGCGTTGGATGTTGCGGCCAGAAAGGTCGACTTTCCAGCATTGGGCATGCCCAGCAAGCCCACATCGGCGATCAGTTTCAGCCGTAGCCAGATCGTACGGTCGATCCCCGCCTGCCCCGGATTGGCCCGGCGCGGGGCCTGGTTGGTGGCAGATTTGAAGTGCAGGTTGCCGAAGCCGCCATTGCCGCCTTTGGCCAGCAAAACCCGCTGACCGACCTCAGTCAGATCGCAGATGATGGTTTCTTCGTCTTCGTCCAGAATCTCGGTACCAACCGGCACCCGCAAGACAATGTCGTCGCCGTCCTTGCCGGTGCGCTGCTGACCCCGACCGGGTTGACCGTTTTTGGCAAAGAAATGCTGCTGATAGCGGAAATCGATCAGGGTGTTCAACCCGTCAACGACCTCGGCCCAGACAGACCCGCCCTTACCGCCGTCGCCGCCATCGGGACCGCCGTATTCGATGTACTTTTCGCGCCGAAAGCTGACGCAGCCGCCACCTCCGGCACCGGACCGGATGTAGACCTTTGCAAGATCGAGAAATTTCATGTGTGTCCCCTACTGCAAAGGCCCCATCGGCCACAAGTCAGAGTTTCTTAGTATACGTCCAGGTGGGCACATTCGCATCACGCGCCACCGAATAGGTTTCGGCATCACCCAGATATTCAAACCCGCAATGGGTCAACACCCGCGCCGAGGCCGGATTGTCCTGAAAAACGCTGGCAAACATGGTGGCGTTTTCCAAGGGGTTGGCATTGACCAGCGCTTCGACCGCCATCGAGGCAACGCCCGTGTTCCAATAGACCGGCGCGACCCAATAGCCCACCTCGGACTGGTTGCGATCCAGGCGCGTCAGCGAGATCAGGCCGATCAGCTCGGGACCGCCATCTTTGGTGGCATCCATTGCCCAGACGTCTTCATCGCGTTCTTCGGACATCGCGCGCGTCACAAAAGCTTCGGTCGAACCCGGTGGCAGCGGATGTGGAATTGCTGTGGTCATGCGCGCCACGCGCTCATCACCTGCATAATGTTCAATGAGACCCAAATCCGACCGGCGCAATGGTCGTAGATCGAACCGCTCGGTTTCAATGACCGGCTGGTTTATTATTGCCTCAAGCTTCATGAGTGCGTTCCTCCTCCGAACAACACGAATAATACGGACGCAACGGTGAGACTGGCTAACGTCCACATCAGATATTTTTCAATTGGCCGTCCTTCAACCGCGTGGGCAATTCTATCGCCCGCAAATGTCCAGATTGGATGAAGAACCAGCTGACAAAACAACAAACAGAGAGCAATTGTTACTGTCGCCTCAATACTGGGCGTACCTGCCGCCACAAACCCGGTAAACCCTGCAACAATCATCGCCCAAGCCTTTGGGTTTAAGGGATGAACGATCAAACCAGCCAAGAACCCGGGTGCATTGCCATCTGCCTGCTGGCGCGACAGGCGAGTATTGGCGATCTTCCAGGCCAGCCACATGATATAAGCCGCCGACGCGTATTTCAGCGCCGTAAATACCCCGGGCGCCTGATCAGCCAGTTGCAGCAGGCCAAAGCCTACAGGCCAGATGATCAACTGCTTACCCAGAATGACGCCTCCGACAAATGGAAGCGCCGCCCGAAAACCATAGCGCGCACCAGTTCCCAGCAGGACCATATTGGCTGGTCCTGGGGTGCCGACCTGACTGGCGGCGAAAATCAGGAAACTTGTGGTTGCGACGGGCATAGGTGCGTTCAATCAAAACTACGTTAAAACGAGAAAGGGGACCGGCATTTTCTGCCGGTCCCCCAAGAATTTTCAAACCTTATGGGTTTCGGCTTACTCTGCGGCCTCCGCCACTGGCAGGACCGAAATAAAGGTGCGGTTTTTGAGGCCTTTGTGGAACTTCACAGCGCCGTCGACAGTTGCAAAGATTGTATGATCTTTGCCCATGCCTACGCCTTCGCCCGGCCAGAACTTGGTGCCGCGCTGACGCACGATGATGTTACCTGCGATGGCGGCCTGGCCACCATACAGTTTCACGCCAAGGCGGCGACCAGCTGAGTCGCGACCGTTACGGGAGGAACCGCCAGCTTTTTTATGTGCCATTCTCTCTCTCCTTAGCCTTTAGCCAGTTCTTTGGCCTGCTCAACCCATTCGGGTTTCACTTTGATGGTGTCGATAGCAGCAATCTGCTCGTCCGACAAGGCGGCCAGAGCGGCAAAGCTCTCGATACCGGCGTCGGCCAGCTTTTTGGCGGCGGCGGGACCGACACCGTTCAGGGCTGTCAGATCATCAGCGGCAGCAGCAGCAGCAGCAGGTGCCTCTGCTTTGGCTTCAGCTTTCTTGGCAGGCTTTTTCGCTGCCGGAGCAGCTTCGCCAGCAGGTGCCGAACCAGTTGCAGCTTTGATGCCCGATTTGTCAGCGCCCGATGCCAGGATGTCAGTGATTTTGACCAGAGTCAGTTTCTGACGGTGGCCAACGGTACGCTTCGAGCTGTGCTTACGACGACGCTTGACGAAGTTGATGACCTTGTCACCTTTGATCTGTTCGATCACTTCGGCCTGAACGCCTGCGCCTTCAACGAAGGGTGCGCCAACAACCGGTGCGTCACCGCCCAGCATCAGAACATCGTTGAATTGAACTTTTTCACCTGCGTCGGCAGCCAGCTTTTCAACACGGAGCACATCGCCCGCCTGAACCTTGTACTGCTTGCCGCCAGTCTTGAGGACCGCAAACATGCGTCTTTCCTTTTCCAAACCGCGTTCTGTGGTCCCCGTTTGGGTGTTTTGGCTTTCGCCACCTCGAACAGCGCGCCCTTTTTCCGGGCTGTGTGACGACCCGTGGGAAAAGCCCTTTGGGTCAATAATAACGAGACCCGGCGCGGAAGAACCGGCCGGGATGCGCGCTTATCCAAAGATTGCGGGGGAAAGTCAACATCAAATGCGACGCTAAAGGTCCGATCCTTTCAGCACCTGAGCGACCGCCTGACCCAGCTGATAATAGATCGTGTCGAACATCCGGTTAAAGCTTTCAAACAGGGCCGTATTGATCGCTTTGCCCGTTTCAGTGCGTGAAAAGGCGATGTTCTCGCGCATTTGACTGTCGGTCAGTGGCTTGTATGCCAGCAGAAAAAAGGAATACAGCCACATTCGTGTGTCTTCGGTCATGCTATCTTTTTCCTCAAGCAGCTGTGCCAGAAGCTCCCCGTCGTCCCCACCAACCCCCAGGCTCATCCCACGGAAAAAATTGTAATCTGCACTGATGGAGTTATGCACATTCTCGTCAATCAGGTTGTTGACCTGAATATACTCGTCGACCAGCCGGTATAGCTCCGTGCTGCGATCACCGTTTTTGTAGGCGTCCTGAGCCATTTCTTCGATGGCTTCATCTGCCAAGGCGACACGGGCGGATAATTCCAGCGAGGTGATAGCCTGCCCCAAATCGCTTTCGAAAAACAGGATGGCGCGGTCCATCTGGCTTTCGGTCAGGGTTTCCGCGAATACACTTTCGACCTGATCACGCATTCTGTCCGCGTCGTAAATCCGGTCTACCTGATCCAGAAAGACCGAGCCACCATTGTTGTTCAGAAAGGTTTGCTGAAGGTCCTGCCCAAGTGTACTGCCTTCGTCCCGCAGGATGTCGATGACCGCGTCCACTTGCAGGGCCTGCATAAGTTGTTCGACCTTTTCCTCGGCCTGCAAAGGCGTGGTCCAAACGAACAACGCCAGGAACGTCGCGATAAAACGCATCAGATATCCTGTGCCGGGTGCAAGTCCGCCATCCGAGTGGCAAGAATTTCGAATTTCATGGCCATGATTTCATATTGAACGGCATTCAGCAGTTCATAGACCTCTTGCATCAGCGGCTGCTCTAGCGCATCGGCATAAGCGTTCACATCGGCATCGGAAAAATTCTGATACGTATAGGCAGCCCCGGCCAGGGCCGATAACTGCAACGCCTGTCGCATGCCTGTTTCGTTCTGGCGCATCATGAGGCGCAGTTGATCAGCATCCAACTGAAGATCAATTACCCCCGAAGCACTGGCGGCCAGCAGAAACCGCAGTTGAATCTCTTGCAGGGCTCGCAAGGCGGTCCCGCTTGAATCAATGGCCCTATTCATGCGTTTGAGGCTTTCAACACGGTGCGAGCCGTCTTTGATCAACTCAGCCACAATCTCTTGCCCCTGCTGCTGCTTGGCCTCGTCATCTTCTAGCATATGCGAGGCGTTTTCCGCTTCGACCAGACGCTGCCCCAGGTCCGAGGCATAAAATTCCACTGCATGAAGCAGCGCCTCGTCTCTGAGTGTCTGCTCCAGAATCGACACGGCGGTTTCATGCATGTCGTCAGTGTCGAATACTTCTTCGGTCAGTCGGGCCCAATCGGAGCCGAAACCATCCGGGTCTATGCCCAGCATCTGCGGCGCCGACGCAGAAGAGAGCGCGATACTTTCCAGCGCCACGTCAAAACCAGTTGTGGTCAGAAACGCTTCGATCCTGTCTCGCCCGGCGGCAAAGGACGACACAGGCGCCATGGCCAGTGTCAGAAGCAATAAGAATAGGGTCAGAGCGGAGCGGCGAAGAGAATAAGTCATACTTCAAAGCCTAGGCGTTTTGTGCCGTCTGGCAATGGAAAATCCCGTCATAGTGAATTTCGGGAATTTTCTGCTTGCACCCCCGCGCGTTCCTCACTAAATCCCCCCCTCACAGACCCCCGCGGAGAGGTGCCGGAGTGGTCGAACGGGGCGGTCTCGAAAACCGTTGTGGGTGCAAGCCCACCCAGGGTTCGAATCCCTGTCTCTCCGCCACTATCTTCTTGAAATTGAAAGCTAGTAATAGAAATTCAGGGTGTAGTGTGCTTTCTGCCCTAGTCGACAGGTACGGCCATTGGTGTCCTACTGCGCCCCATTTTAGGACTTCCGGCTATGCCAATTACGGCCCTTTAGCGCAGACTATGACACATTGACACCCTTCCAAGCTGCAATCAGGCAAACGAAATAGGGATCCTGCGTCTGCGGGATCCCTTTTGAATGTTGCGGGGTTAAAGGCTTCAGCGAAAGCCGTTGTCGCTGTTCTGCCTTAACCTGAGCGACTTTTTCCTGTGTCAGGTATCTCAGGTAGTAACGGCCTGTGGTAATTCGTTTGTGACCGCTGCAGTAAGACATGCCTCGCGTAGAGCGGTCTGAGTTGTCTCTCTTTACGAAGGATCCGATATAGACACCAAAATCCTGTCAAGCTCGCTGTGAACTGGCTCCCATCCCGTGGCTAGTTTAAGAGCGCTGACATCCGCACAGAACTTTGCGATGTCACCAATACGTCTGGGCGCGTAGACCGGTGTGATCGAAGGCGCATGGCGGGCGTTACTTATTGAACTCCCCTTCCCGACCAATATTAGTTAAGGGAACCTTGGCAACCGCCAGAAATGTTCTGAAAGCTAATTTGCCAGACAGTTCATAAAACTACGTTTAGGTGCGTGAAACGCTCTGCCCCAAGCCGCAGGTTACGCACCAATCAGACAAACTACTTTCAGCCATCAGACGCGAAATTGAAGGTGGAAAACAAAAGTTCTGAAATTTAGGACACTGAAAATCTCTCGCGTTAAATAGCGGTTGCTCCCATTTTTGACGAGATCACCGCAGGAAAAAATGCGACACTTCACATATGTTCACTGAGCTTTTCTTTTTGCTGAAAAGCTGCTGAACCACGATAGCGCATTGATTTATAAGCGATAATAGAAATGATTAGGCAAATCCTAATGTTTAGTGAGGAAGTCAATTCTTAGGACGGCAACGCAGCCCGTATATACCTGAATGGAATTTCGCGATGCTCAGGGGAGGCGCAATTGTCTGGCAAAGAAAATACCGCGATTGACGTGCGGGACGCGGTAAAACGTTATGGCGATTTTACGGCGCTCAAAAAGATCTCGCTGTCGATCATGGACAATGAGTTCTTTACCCTTCTGGGTCCGTCTGGCTGCGGCAAGACAACTCTCCTCAGAATGATCGCCGGGTTCGAGGCCGTAACCGAAGGTGCGATCTACCTATACGGAGATGAAATCGAGAACCTGCCTCCCAACAAGCGCCCGGTGAACACAGTTTTCCAAAACTATGCTTTGTTTCCGCATATGACCATTTTGGACAATGTTGCATTCGGCTTGGAAATGCGTGGGGCCTCGAAATCCGAAGCGCGTAAGAAAGCGGGTGAGATGCTGGAATTGGTACAGCTCTCTCAATTCTCGGCCCGCAAGCCCAGCCAGTTGTCAGGTGGCCAGCAACAGCGTGTTGCGCTGGCACGTGCCCTGGCGCCTCAGCCCAAGGTTTTGTTGTTAGACGAACCCCTGTCTGCACTGGATTTGAAGCTCCGCAAAGCAATGCAGCTTGAGCTGAAGCATCTGCAACGTGAAACCGGGATCACCTTTATCTTCGTGACCCACGACCAAGAAGAAGCGTTGACCATGTCCGATCGCATCGCGGTTATGTCCGCTGGCGAGCTGCAGCAACTGGGGTCTCCGACGGACATTTACGAGCGTCCGCACAACATGTTTGTGGCCGATTTTATTGGCGAGACCAACCTATTGGAGGTTTCCGTTGACGATATCTCGAATGGCCGTGCGACCTGCCACCTTGGCGGCGGGCATGAGTTGACCTGTAACTCGGTTGAGGGGGTTGGCGTCGGCTCCAAGGTTCACATGTCAATCCGGCCAGAACGGTTGTTTATGTCGGACAGCCCTGCCGAAACCGAAAGCCTGAAAGGGCGGATCAAGGAAAACATCTTTGTCGGCACAGATATCACAACCATCGTGGATTTGCAGGATGGCCCAGATTTTGTCGTACGCACCTCAAACTCAGACCGCGGCAACAAGCGGATTTTTGAGCCGGGCACCGAAATGTATGTCAACATGGAGCTGGGGGCTGGTCGCCTCCTGGTCGACTAATGGCGGCGGGTGCGGCAAGCGGCGGCAGCGCAACGACAGATACCTATAAAGAGGCGCGAACATGGCTTCTGCTGCCCGCATGGGTGACACTGGCCATTCTGGTTCTGGCGCCGGTCATCATGATGCTGATCTACTCTTTCCTGACAAAAGAGTTCCGGGGCGGCGTCATTTGGGAATTCTCGCTGGCGGCTTATGATCAGTTCTTCTTTGATCGAGGATTGTTCGGTGACGACCCCCCTAAGATAGAATGGACCTATATCACGATTTTCTGGCGCTCGATTTGGCAGGCAGGTGCTGCTACATTGCTCAGCCTCGTTATTGGCTTTCCAACGGCCTATTTCATCGCCACCCGATCCGAAAGCATGCGTCCGGTTTGGGTGTTCCTGATTACCATCCCCTATTGGGTGAACCTGTTGATCAGGACTGTGTCGATGAAATTCCTTCTGCGCGATCAGGGGCCGTTGAACGACTTTCTGATGAATATCGGCCTGATCGACAGCCCCCTGCATATCGTTAACACCAATTTTGCGGTGCAGCTCGGCCTGTTCTATTCATACCTGCCCTTCATGGTGTTGCCGATCTATGCAGCGGTAGAGCGGTACAACTTTGCCCTGTCCGAAGCCGCGGCCGACCTATACGCGTCGAAATGGACCACACTGCGCCGCGTGCTGCTTCCTGCGGTCAAACCAGGCGTATTTGCGGGTTGTATTTTGGTGTTTGTTCCGTCGATGGGGTCGTTTCTTGCACCCGACCTTCTGGGTGGCGCCAAAAACTTTATGATCGGCTCGCTGATTGAGGAGCAGTTCAAAGGCAACGCCGGCAACTGGCCGTTTGGCGCGGCCGCGTCGATGATCCTGCTGACAATGGTTTTGATCATCCTGATGTTCTCGGCCCGCCAGCAGGCCAAAGCCGACAAGGCGGGGGGCTGACCAATGGCAAGCAAGCAATTCGACATCAAGTCTTACACTGGCTTCAAGGGGATCACCCTGCTGTGTCTGGTCATTCTCTATGCGCCGCTGGTTGTGGTCACGATCTACAGCTTCAACGCGTCCCAATCACTGACCAACTGGGAAGGCGTTTCGCTCCGTTGGTATGCGGATGTTTTCACCGGGCCTGAAAGCGGTAAGTTCAAGACGGCTGCCAGGAACAGCTTTATCATTGCGATCATTGCCTCAACCACGGCAACCGCAATTGCAACGTTGGCCGCAACTGGCATGGTTCGAGGTGGCAAGTTCCGCTTTCGCACATTGTCCTTTGGGTTGATCAGCCTGCCGCTGATGGTGCCCGAGATCGTTCTGGCCGTCGCGACCCTGATCTTCTTCAATTCGATCGGATTCGAACGCGGGCTACTTACCATCCTACTTGCCCATATCGCCTTTTGTATTCCGTTTGCCTATCTGCCGATCTCGGCCCGTATGCAGGGGATCGAGGACAGTTATGAGCAGGCCGCACTGGATCTCTATGCTACTAAACGGCAAGCATTCACTAAGATCCTCCTCCCGCTAATGATGCCCGGCATCATATCAGGTTTTCTGCTGGCCTTCATCGTCAGCCTGGATGACTTCATCATCACCAACTTTGTGAAAGGTGCCGGGGTCGAGACTTTGCCAACGGCGATCTTTGGCTCGGTCAAACAAGGGATCAAACCGAATATCATGGCGATTTCGACCATGTTGCTGAGTGTGTCCATTCTCATGGTCACGATCAGCTATTTCGTCAGCAAGTCTGACAACACAAAATAACCAACAGATGGAGAGACACATGAAACATATGATGAGAAGCGGCGTTGCTGCCATTGCTTTGGCTATCGGCGCGAACGCTGCCGCCGCCGATGGTGAACTGGTTCTGTACCATTGGTTTGAGTACATCCCGCAAGAGCTGCTGGACAAGTTCACCGAAGAAACCGGCATCAATGTCACCATGGACACCTACGACTCGAACGAGGCGATGCTGGCCTCGCTCAAGGCCGGTGGTATCGGGACCTATGACGTATCGGTTCCCGGCGATTACATGGTGTCGATTATGGCAGGCGAAGGCATGTTGGACACAATCGCCGACGGTGAATTGAAGAACAAGGGCAACATCGCCGAGGAATGGGCCGATCCCGGTTTTGATCCCGGTCGGCAGTCCTCGATCCCGTATCAGTGGGGCTCGACCAGTTTTGCAGTCAGCCGTGATGCGTTTGACGGCGATATTCAAACCACCGATATTCTGTTCAATCCGCCAGCTGAGCTGCAAGGTCGTATCAACATGTTGGACAGCCAGGGCGAAGTGATGGCCATGGCCGCGTTGCATATGGGTATCCCGCAATGTTCCACTGACCGCGAGCAGTTGAAAGCGCTGAATGCCATGCTGCAAGAAGCTAAGCAGCACTGGGCGTCGTTCAATTCGGATACCGCGAAGGAGGTTCTGGTTTCCGGTGACGCAGCCGTAGGCCAGATCTATGACGGGTTCTCTGCCAAGGCGCGCGAGGAAGGCGCCAATGTGGAATACGCCTTTCCGACACAAGGTTACATCGCCTGGATGGACAATGTCGTTCTGCTAAAAGACGCCCCCAACCGCGAGAACGCGCTGATATTCATGGATTTTCTGCTGGAGCCCGAGAATATCGCAGCAGTGTCCAATTTTGCGCAGTACAACGCCGGTGTGAACGGTGTGGGTGAATTCCTAGACCCGAAGCTGGCTGAACAACCCGAAAAGAACCCTCATGCCAATGCAGGCTCGGGCGTGTTCATCGAAGTATGTGATGAGGAAACCCAGGCGGTCTATGACCAAATCTGGACCAACTTGAAGAAGTAATTCAGGCCCTATTCCTGACGCGAAAGCCCCCGTTTTTTCCGGGGGCTTTTTCGGTTTCATTAACTGGCTGTTGTTTAGCGGCTGATGTCTTCGAGGATGCGATCCATCATCACGTCGCACGCGTTCAGCTGCTCGATTTCAAGGTATTCATCCGGCTTGTGTCCCTGACGTTCCATGGAACCCGGCCCGCAGACAACAGTTGGAATCCCCAACTCGCTGAAAAACCCAGCCTCGGTGCCAAAGGCGACTTTGGTGGTTGCGTTACTTTGCGCAAGTTTCTGGGCGTAAGCGATGACACCCTCGGTCTCGACAACATCCAGTCCGGGATAGGCGTTATACTGTTCGACCTCAATGCGCGCCTCCGAACATAGGGCCTGATACCGGGCCCCTACCCTGACCGCTGCGTCTTGGATCTGTGACAGAATATCCTTGCCATGATCCAAAGCAAGATGACGGTATTCAAAGGTCAACTCAGCGCGGTCGGGCACAATATTCAGGGCTCTGCCGCCCGACAGTATACCCACGTGGAAGGTCGTATAGGGCACCGAGTAAGCCGGGTCGCTGTTACCACTCTTGGCGTAAACGTCTTGTAGCGCACGCAACTCGGCGACAAAATCGGTTGCAAGATGCAGTGCATTGACAAATTTAGGGGCCAGCGCGGAATGCCCGCTTTGACCGTGGCAAACAGCGCGCAGCGCAGCTTTGCCTTTGTGCCCGATAGCGACCTGCATTTCTGTCGGTTCGCCGACGAAACACGCGCGGGGCTGACCCAGCATTGGGGCGAGCCGATCCAGCATGTGTTGAATACCGACGCATCCCACCTCTTCGTCATAGGACAACGCGATCTTAAGCGGTTCTCGCAGGTCAACCCCGGCAGTCCGGTCTGCCAAAGCCATAACCGACGCCACATAACCCTTCATATCTGTGGTGCCACGACCGTAAACACGGTTACCTTCTTGCGTCAGGCAAAACGGGTCTTTGGTCCAGCTTTGGCCTTCGACTGGGACAACATCCGTGTGCGCAGACAGCAGAACTCCGTCACCGTCAGGGCCTTTTTCCGCGTAGAGCCCAGTTTTGTCGCCGCCGGGATCGGTGATGCGATGAACCGCAAAGCCGCGCGCCTCTAGAAACTCTTCGACATAAGCGGCAAGTTCGAGGTTCGAGTTCTTGCTGACAGTATCGAAGCCAACCAGTTTATCGAGAATACCCAGTGTAGACGTCATGCGACTTGAACCTGCTTTTCGGATTGCCGACCGGTTTGATCCCCTCTGCGTTCGGGATTGTAGATTAGCCTATACGACAGGCAGAATACTTAAATCTGGGAATGACGAAGCAGAGGTTAGGAGAATTCTAAGGACCTGCGATCACTCGTTCTCTGGAATGCACAAACCCGGGAGGGTTCCCGATTTCACGGCGTGCGCACAATGATCGACAAAGGTTTTCAGAGTGTTTGTTTCATTCTCGGCCCGGGCGCGCAGCAGACCAAGGCGCATGGGGCGCACCTCTCCAGCCAAAGGCACAAAAATCAGTTTCTTTCCGTCCGGTGACAAGCTGTTCAAGGGGCGAATATTTGCAATGGAAAAGCCGAATCCGTTGGCAACCAGTGAACGCATCACCGACATATCTGCGGTGCGTTCCGCGATATTGGGCTTTATGTTGGCCTCGCGGAAAAACGACAAGAAGTACTCACCGCTGAATGGAAGGTCCAACAGAACCATCGGGCTGTCCTGCAGGTCTGGAATCGTTAATTCGACCTGCTTCGCCAAGGGATGGTCTTCTCCCAAAACCACATAGGGCGGGAGCGCGTGCAGAGGTTGGAATTCAAGATCAGTGGGAATGTCCAGATCGTATGTCAGTGCAATGTCCAGCTCGGCCCGGCGCAATTGGCTGAAGATGTCAGCCTGATTCAATTCACGTTGTTCAATATATACATTAGGGTAGCTGTCCTCGAATTCGCGCCGCAAGCCCGGCAAGACGATCTGAGCGAATGTCACAAGACACCCTACGGACAGAATGCCCTGAACCTTACCCGTGATTTCCCCAGCAAGCGTGGCCAGCAGTTCGGCTTCACGCAGAACGAACTCGGTTCGTTCCATGATCTTGTGTCCCGCCTTCGTCAGCGACAGACCGCGCGCATGTTCGCGCACAAACAACGTAACGCCGAATTCGACCTCAAGCTGAGTTATCGCCGCCGAAATCGACGGCGACGACACGTTCAGCTTGTCGCTGGCCGCAGCGATACTGCCCGCCTTCCCGACTGCAACAAAATACTCAAGCTGTCGCAGCGTGTATCTGAAAGGCAATGGTACATCTCCGCTTGGCCGTGGATTAAGCCTTATACTTGATCCACGTGGTCTTCAAAGCAGTATACTTTTCAAGTGAGTGCAATGACAAATCGCGTCCAAAACCTGACTGTTTCATGCCTCCGAATGGTGTCATGGCTGACAATGCATCCACCGTGTTGACCGAGACGGTTCCCGCCATCAGCTTGTCAGACACCCGACAAGCGCGAGACAGGTTGTCAGTCCAGACTGACGCGGCCAACCCATAGATCGAGTCATTTGCCATCGTGACCGCCTGCTCTTCTGTGTCAAACGGGATCACCGACAAGACGGGGCCGAAAATCTCATCCCGAGCCAATGGGTTGTCATGGGTCACGTCGTCAAAGATGGTCGGTTGAACAAAACAACCTTTACCGTCCACGGTGACACGTTCACCCCCTGTCACCAGATTGGCCGTGTTCTTACCTTCGTCCACAACGCGCATGATGCCTTGTGTTTGCTTCTCATCGACGATCGCTCCCATCTTCGATGCCGGGTCTAGCGGGTCGCCAGGCTGCATTGCTTGCGCGCGGGCTATCAGCTTTTCAACAAACGCATCCTTGATCGAGCGCTCCACATAAAGCCGAGAGTTGGCCGAACACACTTCGCCCTGATTGAAAAAGATGCCAAAGGCAGCCATGTCCGCGGCGGCTTCCAGATCATCGCAGTCGGCGAAGACCAGATTGGGGCTTTTACCGCCCGTTTCCGGCCAGACCTGTTTCAGGTTCGACTGGCCCGAATATTGCATGAACATTTTACCAATTGCGGTAGAACCAGTGAAGGCCAGGCAGTCGACATCCATATGCAGGCCAAGTGCCCTGCCCGCAGTCACCCCAAAACCGGGAACAACGTTGAATACACCATCCGGAACACCGGCTTCAGCCGCCAGCTCTGCCAGGCGAAGTGCTGACAGGGGCGATTGTTCTGCGGGTTTTAGCACAACCGAGTTTCCCGCAGCCAGCGCTGCCGCGGCTTTCCAAGTCGCCATGTCCAGCGGAAAGTTCCAAGGGGTCACGGCACCAACAACGCCCAGCGGCACGCGACTGACCAACGCCACATCGCCAGGGCCGGTTGGGGCCACTTCATCATAGACCTTGTCGATGGCCTCGGCGTACCACTGAAAGAAATGAGCCGAGCCCGGCGCGTCGATAGTCGCCGCATCAGTTACCAGCTTGCCCATATCAAGGCTGTCCAGCAGCGCCATCTCCTCCAGATTTTCTCGGATCAAGTCAGCCAGCTTCAGCATCACCGCCTTACGGTCACCCGGAGCCATACGCGACCAGCGGCCATCCTCAAAGGCAACACGACCTGCGGAAACGGCACGATTGACGTCTTCTTCGTCACATTCGGCGACCGGTGTCAGAACCGCACCTGTGGCCGGGTTTATACTGTCAAAAGTCTTGCCTGACACGGCATCGGTGAATTTACCGTCGATAAAGGCTTGATCCCGGAACGACAGACCGGCGGCGAGGCTTTTCCAATCCGCGTGGGTATTGTCCAACATTTTGTTTCTCCCTGATTATTCGTCGCCGGGGACGCCATAAGACGGTGCCTCGCGCGGGTCGAGCGCACGCTGGACATAGGCGTCAAGTTGCGGCTTATAGATGTCCCAGGCGGTCGCGATGGCCTCAATGGGGCAATCCTCGGTCCAGTCACAGCGAAGATCGGCGACGGGCCAACTGACTTTGTCGACAATCTTCATGCCTGCGGAATGCACCGGGCCAGCCTCGCCCCCTGCGGCCAATCCGGCGCGCATGGCGGCGATCAGACGGTCGCCGATATGGCCCGAGGCCGACAGAAAGCCATCGACGATGGCCTGCGGGACCCCGTCATTGGCCAAAAGGTTGCCGCCCGAGGCAACATTTTCAGCCTGTGCTTGCGTCCAGATACCAAGGCTGTTGGGACCGGAATGGATCGCCGTGCGCCCGGCGGTATCCACCGCCAGAACCTGCCGGTATTCGATGAATTTTGCCTTTGCGGTCATGGCCTCGATTGCTTGAGGTGCTGTCTTGCCCTGCTCCATCAGGTCCAGCGTCAACGGACCGAGGCTTGGGTCTGTAACGTTCTGCGATGCAACCGCGCCAACACCTGCCCGCACAAAAGAACAGCGCGCAGCCACGGCGGGTGACGATGACGAAATCGCCAAACCGAACATACCGGTTTCAGCGCAGCGGGCGACCAGTGAAAAAGTCATTCGGATCTCCTGAAAATAGAAAGTCCGGACCGCGCCTGTTTGGAGGAGAACAGGTGGCGCGGTCCGGCTAAGGTGGTTGATCTGGTGGATCAATCGGGAATAACGGCGGTTCCGTCGATTTCAACCAACCAGTCGGGACGCGCCAGTGCCTGAACGACCAGCCCTGTCGAAACAGGATGAACACCTTTGATGTACTCGCCCATAGTGCGGTAAACAGCCTCACGGTGGCGCACATCGGTGATGTAGACGACCACCTTGACCAGATGCTCCATCGAGCCGCCGGCCTCTTCGATCAACTGTTTGATGTTCTGCATCACTTTGTGGGTCTGTTCGACCGGATCATGACTGTCGATATTTACCGCATCATCCAGATTTTGCGGGCACTGACCGCGCAAGTAAACCGTTTTGCCGCCCTGTGTCACAACGGCCTGACACAGATCGTTGTCCAGGTTTTGCTCAGGATAGGTTTCTTTGGTGTTGAATTTGCGAATGCGTGTATGGGCCATTTCGAAGTCCTGACTACTTATTCCGCCGCGGCGGGGGCGATGATCGCAGCTTCGCCGTCGTATTCGGCATAAGCGCGTTGAATAGCGATCTGATCGGCGATGTATTTCGCGTCGTGCCAGACACCCCAAATGAAGGTTGAACCGCGTCGCGATTGCCATGGCAGGCCCAGAAAATAGATGTCGGGCTCGACAGAAACGCCTCGCTGATGGATCGGTGCGCCTTTGGCGTCAAATGCGTCGGCCTTGATCCAACTGAAATCCTGACGGAAGCCTGTCGCCCAGATAATTGTCGTGATGCCTTCCTTAGCAAAATCGACTGAAGTCAGAGGATTGGTTAGGCTATCGGGATCAGCAAACCGCTCTCGTGCCTCTGGCTCTTCGGG
This sequence comes from Ruegeria sp. BH6, assembly GCF_056538105.1. Classification (NCBI taxonomy): domain Bacteria; kingdom Pseudomonadati; phylum Pseudomonadota; class Alphaproteobacteria; order Rhodobacterales; family Roseobacteraceae; genus Ruegeria; species Ruegeria sp. BH6. The sequence continues at coordinate 966,637 of NZ_JBQFSR010000001.1, read as the reverse complement.
CAAATCAATACCAGTACGAGCGATATAGGCGTCCGCCATGTCCAGCATTTCAAGGTAGTTGGCATCGCCCGCAGCGACGTTGCCTTGGAGATCATCGGCAAAGCTGAGAATACCGTTCTCGAAGCTTTTGGTCATCCCGGTAAGGGTCACCCCTTCATTTCCCAAGCGGCGGAAATCCATCGTGTGGCCGCCATTCGCGCCGCTGACCGAGATCGTGACGTGTTCAGTACCTGGTTTCTGTGCAGCCATATCCCAGAGTCCCAGAACGCCCAGCCACCAAACATTATCGCGGCTACGATAGCGACGCGGGGGGCGGTCATGAGGACCAACAGACAGGAACACCTTGCGACCGGCGCGATTTAACTCATCCGCAATCTGAGCACCGGACGAGCCGGCGCCCACAACCATCACCGCCCCTTCGGGCAGTTGCTCGGGGTTTTTGTAGTAAAAGGAATGAAATTGCTCGACGCCAGCCGTTTCCGGCACAATGGGCGGAATAACCGGGTGCTGGAAAGCGCCTGTTGCGGCGACAATGCGCTTGGCATGGATTTCACCGGCGGTCGTCTCAACACGGAACCCACCTTCGCCGGGCAACCGTTCAGCGTTCAGCGCCTCAACACCCTCGCGGATTGGGGCGTTCACCATTTCTGCGTATTCTACCAGGTATTCGGCGACACGGTCCTTTGGCACAAACGCATCCGGGTCATCCCCGTTGAACTGGAGGCTGGGAAAACGGTCATGCCAGCATGGTCCATTCGCAACCAATGCATCCCAACGGCCGGTGCGCCACGCCTCGGCAGTTCGGTTCTTTTCCAGAATGATATGGGGCACATCGTTGTTTCCAAGGTGCTCGCTTAGCGCGATACCCGCCTGCCCGCCGCCAACAACCAGCGTATCCGTTTTCTCAATGGACATGTGTCGGTTCCCTATTACTGCGTCTCGAATTGACCTGAAAAGGTCGTTGTGCGCGTGCATCTTGCGCTGCCTGGATGGACGAACGACCACAACCGGCCGAAGACCTTGCACATTCAAAACAGAAGACATCAGAGCGGAGCCATCGCATCGGCCAACACCGAACAAGGGCCGCTTTGGCGTTCCGTTTCCTGTGCCATTCCAGCACGTTTTGCACGTTTCCGGGTAAAGGTTTCACAAGTTGGGAACAGACGAAATTACTGTCTAACTTACTCTTAATTAGGCTTTGACTAACCCGTCGGGAATTGCCCCTGTTTCCCAGCCGGTTGTCCGCTTTCCGACAGATACGGCGCGATCAGATAATATAGTTCACCCTGCGAAGAGATATGACATTTCCGGTAGAGTTGCTTACGCAAAACCTTGACGGTCTGAGGGCTGATACCCAGTGTCAGGCCAATGGAAATCGATGAATGACCCTGCAGGATTAACAACGCCACCTGCGCCTGCCTCGGACTTAAACCGATATCTTGTTCAACAGACAAACGCTGACGCAGTTGCGCGACGATATCTTCCGGCTTTTTTTCATTCGAGGGCTCCAGATCGGGCCAATTCCTTCTCACCAGCGCATTGACGATCGGCGCGACATTTTTTGCGATGGCAAAATCCTTGCTGGAAAAACGCGACGCGGTGGTTGCGTCCCTGCCGAGACAAACAGTGATCGAACTCATGGGGTTGAGACCGGCGTAAAAGGCCAGCTCGTCCGTCAGCGTCGTGTTTGTGTAATAGGATTTAAAGTACTCGTTCCGTTGAAACTGATCTGGGGCAACTTCGGTCAATCTGTAAAGACCGTCCGCCGCGCGGCTTTGATGCAGGCCATAAAACGGATCCAACAGATAAGCGCCTTTGACATAGTGGCTGTCGATCCGTTCAAAAACGCGGCTGTCGCGGGCATGGGTCATTAGTACCATCGGGCTACTGCGCCGAAAAAATGCGATGATTGCGAAGTTGTCGAAGGAACAGGTTGCATCCAGCCACCTGTAGAGCGCATCGCCGAACCCTTCTGATCCTATTGCCATTATAGCGGCTGATAGAGCGTCTGGTGCTTCAACAGTTGACATTTCGAATACCCCCCTGGGGGTATATACCCCTCAAATGAGCGAAAGTAACCTTTGAAATGAATATAGGTGGTATGCAATCGCCAACACGTTCGTGGTTTCTAACAAGCCTCACCGGATCAGCGAAATTGCATCGCGAAAACAAAGGGGTTGATCATGGCCAAAGATACACTCGACATTCTTGCACAGGACGAACACCTGATTCAGTCCTTCGCTGATCTAAACGCACTTAAGCAACAAGGCGCGCGCACCGTGATCTCGCGCGCAAAGGGCGCATATGTTTACGACAGCGATGGCAATGAACTGATCGACGGCATCGGCGGGTTGTGGTGTGTCAATATCGGCCACGGCAATGATGAAATGGTTGAGGCGATTTCCAATCAGCTGAAAACGCTGGACTATTATTCGACCTTTTACAATTTCACGCACCCGGCAGCGGCAGCACTGGCTGATAAGATTGCGCAACTTGCACCGGGTCATTTGAATGCCGTGTATTTTGGCAATTCCGGTTCCGTCGCCAATGACAGTGCCATTCGGATGCTGCATCACTACAATATCCGCAAAGGGAAGCCGGAAAAGAAACTGGTTCTGTCAAGGCACGGGGCCTATCACGGCTCGACCCATCTGGCGATGGCGATGACCACGCCCGGTTATTCCGAAGGCTGGCACGCGGCAAGTGAATTGGTGCACCATCTGCGCTCGCCCCATTACTGGCGCGAAGGCGGTGATATGACCGAGGCCGAGTTCCTCGACGCGCTGATCGACGATCTGACGCAAAGCATTGAGCGTATTGGTGCCGAGAACATCTGTGCTTTCATCGCCGAACCGATCCAAGGCGCGGGTGGTGTCGTGACCGCGCCAGCTGGTTACCACAAGCGCGCGTGGCAGGTCTGTCAAGCCAACGACATCAAATACGTTGCTGATGAGGTCGTTACCGCCTTTGGGCGCCTTGGGCATTTCTTTGCATCAGAAGACGTGTTTGACATGGTGCCCGACGTCATCACCACGGCCAAAGGTCTGACCTCAGGCTATCAGCCGCTGTCTGCTACGATCGTTTCTGACGATATTCACGAGGTCATCTCAGGCCCCGACGGTATGTTCCTGCACGGCATGACCTATTCGGGCCATCCAGCTGCTGCGGCAGCGGGTCTGACCAATATCGCAATTATGGAGCGTGAAGAAATTCCTAAGCGCGTGCAGACAACCGGGAAGCAGTTTGAAAACAACCTGCGCGGCCTGACCGATATCGAAATGGTCGGCGAAGTGCGTGGCAGCCATTTCATGATGGGGGTCGAATTCGTCAAGGATCGCGACACAAAGGAAGGCCATCCGGCAGAGGCGCAAGTTGGTCTGAAAGTCGCACGCGCTTGTCAGAAACGCGGTCTGATTGCTCGTCAGCTCGGCAACGTTCTCATCTTGTCTCCGACGCTGATCATGGACGAGCCGATGATTGACCGTATCGAAACCATCCTGCGAGACGCCATCACCGAAGTCGCCGCTGGTCTGTAATCCCGCTTTTGGGGCGACACGGCCCCTTCATCATCTTAGCCATCCATAAGGAGCCAGCTATGCGCGATCCACGCTATGACATCCTGTTTGAACCGACGAAAATCGGTCCTCTAACAGCCAAGAACCGGTTCTATCAGGTGCCTCACTGCAACGGTGGTGGATATCGCGACCCATCGGCGGCGGCTGCGATGCGAGGCATCAAGGCTGAGGGTGGCTGGGGCGTGATCTTCACCGAACAGTGCGAAATGCACCATACATCTGAAATCACCCCATTTATCGAGCTGCGCCTTTGGGAAGACAAAGACATCCCCCAATTGCGCAAGATGTCCGAGCGCATGAAAACCCATGGTGCCCTGGCTGGCATTCAGCTTGCCTATTCAGGCATCAACGGTCCCAACCTTTATACCAAAGAGGTGCCACTGGCCCCTTCTGCCATGCCGATCCGGACCTTTACCAATGATCCGGTGCAGGCGCGCGCATTGGACAAGCAGGACATCAAGGATTTGCGCCGGTGGTTCGTGAATGCCGCAAAACGCTCGAAAGAAGCAGGTTTCGACCTGATCTGCCTGTATGGCGCGCATGGGTTTGGTATCTTCCAACACTTCCTCAGCAGGGCAACCAACCAGCGCAGCGACGAATATGGTGGCTCACTGGAAAACCGCGCCCGATTCAGCCAGGAGGTTATTGCCGATATGCGCGACGCCGTGGGCGATACGATGGCGATCACGCTTCGGGTGTCGTTGGACGAGACCATTGGCGATCTGGGTTTCTCGAATGCCGAGGTGCGTGACTACATCGAAATGAACAAAGACCTGCCCGACCTCTGGGATCTTGCGCAGGGTACTTGGGAGGATTGCTCTGGCCCTTCGCGGTTCAAAGAAGAGGCTGCCCAGGAACAACTGGTGCGTGGCATTCATGAATTGACCGAAAAACCGATCGTTGGGGTCGGACGGTTCACTTCGCCCGATGTTATGGCCAAGATGATCAAGTCTGGCACTCTGGATTTCATCGGCTGCGCCCGACCGTCGATCGCAGACCCGTTTCTACCGAAAAAGATCGAAGAGGGCCGGATCGAGGACATCCGAGAGTGTATCGGGTGTAACATCTGCATCACTGGCGATATGACTATGTCAATCAGCCGCTGCACCCAAAACCCGACCTTCATGGAAGAATGGCGCAAAGGCTGGCACCCGGAGAAGATGAACAACAAGGGGGATAGCTCGAACGTGCTTGTCGTAGGTTCTGGCCCCGCCGGGCTTGAGGCTGCATGGGCTCTTTGTCGCCGGGGGTATGACGTCGCCGTGGCCGAGGCACGTGATGTGATCGGCGGTCGCGTGGCCCGCGAACGTCTGCTTCCGGGGCTGGCGGCCTGGGGCCGTGTCGTGGACTATCGCGACTATCAACTTGGCCAACGTCCGAACGTGGAAATCTATCGCGAAAGCGAGTTGGGTGCCGAGAGCATTCTGGAGTTCGGTTTTGAAAATGTCTGCATTGCCACGGGATCCACATGGCGCAAGGACGGGGTCTCGCGTCAGCACGTCGTGCCAATGCCGATTGTCGAAGGCGCCAAGGTCTATACACCGGACGATCTGATGGATGGCACAATCCCATCGGGCCGCGTGGTGGTGTATGACGATGACCACTATTACATGGGCGGCGTTCTAGCCGAACTTCTGGCCAAAAACGGTGCGCAGGTGACACTGATCACTCCGTCGGCTTATGTCAGTGACTGGACGAACAACACGCTTGAGCAAATAGCAATCCACCCGCGGCTGGTGGATGCAGGTGTCGAAATCGTCCTCAACCAGGGTGTCACTGAAATCCACCCGGATCACGTGGTCTCGAACTGCGTCTACACCGACCGAATCTGGAAGATCGAGGCGGATGCGGTTGTGGTGGTGGCGTCACGTCTTGAAAACAACACCGTTTTCAATGACCTGAAAGCCCGCGAGGTCGAATGGGCGGACGCAGGTATCAAGTCGGTCAAGTTGATTGGGGATGCCAACGCACCGGGCCCAATCGCCTGGGCAACCTATGCCGGCCACCGCTATGCGCGTGAGCTTGACGGTAAAGATATTGGTGACGACTTGCCATTCCGCCGCGAAATCACAGAGCTTGCGTTGGACTGAGGTCGTGACCGCGTAACGGGCGGTAGAGTGCTTACTCCGTCGCCCGTCACATTTGAACGCCAACTGCCATCTGCGATGCTTCAACGGATACAACCGTATTCTGTGCGCCCCAATGTTCGCCTTCACCGGTCAGTGGCAAATTACTCGCTGTTTTCTCAAATTCGCAATAGCCTGTTTACCTGCTTTATCTATAAAATTGAGAGCCGTATGCAATGGCCGCGAATGACTGCCCTCAGCGCCGTGCTTGACTATTTTTGCCGTCACAAAGCCCTTGTTGTATTGATCCAAGGACTTCCGTTTGATGTCGAAATCGGAATAGCAAACTGTTGTGAGTGCAAGCCCACCCAGGGTTCGAATTCCTGTCTCTCCGGCATTATGTCCCTTGGCTACGATACTTTCGGACCAATGATGCGAAACGGCCCTCCCTGCGCCCGGCAGAGACTGGTTTTTAACCGGCTGACATCAAATCTCTTTTCCTTTGCGCATCCCTGATAAGAGCTGCAAGCCGATAGAAACCGTGCGCCATCTTGGTATACGGCATCAAAACAAAGAACGTCAGGACCGATCCAAGATGGATGGCAAGCAGCGCTGGCATCATGGCTGTTGAACCGAGGGCGTAAAGACCAAGTCCACTCAACCCAACAAATCCAAGCAAAAGGGTAAAGGCGATATCCCCTCCCCACGCCATAGGGTCACCGAGATCGCGGTCGGATTTTTGTTTGAGATACACCATAGCGCCACACCCCACTGTCAGCAAAACACCACCGGAAATCCCAAACAGTTTAGGCAATGACCAGAACCCATAGGGCGCATGCATGCCAAAGCCGTAGTGCATCACTGTTGCGATTGAAGTTGACGCAAAGCACAACAGGAAGCCGTACATTATAGCTTGGTGAAGGTGTCGCCGCGCTTGGCTGAAGCGGTCTTCGTCCTCAAAATTGCAGCCCTCTGCGTGCCCAGCAGCAAGATCCTGCATCTTTCCTGCGCGCTTGAAAGAAGCTGTCACGTCCGCAATTTGAACAGGTTTGCCGCCGACTTCGACCCAATAGCGCCTTAGGCTTATGGCTAAACTAAAGAGCGGCAGCAGGAAGGCAGGCGCAAAGATCGCGACCATCGCATTATGCGACAGGACGGCATAGAACCCCTCGCCTCCGCTCGATCCAATGGCGCGAATGGCCAAGAACAGCAGGGCAAATCCAATTACAAGCGCCAGGGCTATGGTGCCACCATGGGTGTGGAACCGACGCGCTAGAGGTTGCGGCCAGGCGAAGCATTCCCAGCTGTTCCGCCGCACTTCAGCCAAAGCTTTGGGCAGGTTCAGGTCGAACTCATGCGGAGCTGTGTACTGACAAGCGTAATAGCAACCCCGGCAGTTGTGGCACAGGTTAGCCAACTGCGTGATATCCCCATCGGAAAACGCGCGTTCGGCATGCAAAGAAGGAAAAACCGAGCAATAGCCTTCGCAATACCGGCAGGCGTTGCAAATTTCGGCCTGACGACGGGCCTCATGAATCAGTTCAGTTTGCATAAGCGGCGGCCTCACGTCCTGCGATGCGTCCAAAAACGGTGCCTATGGTCATGCCAAAGCCCGCCAGATAACCCTGTCCAAGGATCGACCCGGCCATGGTTTCTCCGGCGGCCCAAAGGTTTTTGATCTTTCCGTCAGGGGTCGAACACTGAGCGGTATCGTCTACCTTGAACCCCAGATAGGTGAAGGTCACGCCGGTGCGCAGCGAATAACCATAGAACGGTGGCTCGGTGATCGGGCGGGCCCAGTTGGTCTTGGGCGGTGTCAGGCCAGAGGTTGTAACACCGTCCAATTCAGTTGGGTGAAAGCCCGTTGTGTCACCACAAGCTGCGTTGAATTTGCTGACAGTCCCGGTCAGCTTGTCGGCTGGCAGGTCCATCATCCCGGCCAATTCTTCCAACGTATCCGCCTTATACGGCGGGAACACTGACGGCATAAACAAATTCAGCGATTTGGCATCGATAATCACATAGCCCACCTGATCCGGTTGGGCTGCTACAAGTCGTCCCCAGATCGCATAGCGCTTAGGCCAGACGTCCTCACCCTCGTCATAAAACCGTTCGGCATCTTTGTTCACAACGATGGAAAACGGAACGCAATCAAGACGAGTGACAATCCCGCCATCGAATTTCGGCGCGCGTCCGTCGATGGCAACGGCGTGACATTGAGTCGGATCTCCAACGCTCTCGACGCCTTGATCCAGAAGGTCTGCCAACACTACACCCCGGTTATAGGGCGTTCCCCGGATCAAAAAGTTCTTTGCTGGCTCTCCCCAGGCACGCGTAAGCCAATCGGTATCGGCCTGAAACCCGCCCGAGGCGACAATCACTGCTTTGGGTGTGATGCGATGCGACTGGCCTTCAAAGGTGTAATCGACCCACTCGATTTGGTCACCGCTCAGTTCCAGATGCGTAACCGCAGCCTCATAAAGCACATCAACGCCCAGACCAGCCGCCGTGCGGTAATAGGCATTCACCAACGACTTGCCACCCCCCATGAAGAATGCGTTGGTCCGTGCCAAAGACAGCGTTCCTGACAATGATGGCTGAAAGCGAACCCCATGTTCCTTCATCCACGTTAGGCACTCTTCTGAAGAACGGATTGCCAGCCGGGCCAGATGCTCATCGGTCTTTCCGCCGGTGACTTTCATCAAATCCGAGAGATATTCGTCTTCGCTGTATTCTTCTATAAGTGGACCAAGAGGAGATCTGTGCATGCAGCGGAAATTACGCGTGTGGCGAGAGTTTCCTCCTCGATACGGTTTTGGTGCCGTTTCAAGGATCAGAACTCGGGCGCCTGCCTCGGCAGCGGTCATCGCGGCACAGAGGGCAGCATTGCCGCCGCCAATCACAGCGATATCGTAAGCTTCATTTTGGGGAGGCATGTCCTGACTACCTACTGGCTTTCGTTAATTGTGCGGTCTCGTTCCTGCAACGCACGTATCCGCATCCGTTGCGCCGCCTGAATATGCGCACGCATTTCCGTCTCGGCCGCAGCACCATCACGGGCCTTCAACGCGATCATGATGCGTCGATGCTCGGCCACTGCCGCCTCAGCCCTGTCACCATCCAGCAGTTGCGATGGCCCAAGGATCAACAGCGCCTTTTGAAGCGACAGCATGGATTTCGTCAAAAACCGGTTCTTGGCCGCGTCAAGCAAAGTGGCGTGAAAAACTCTGTTAATCCGTGCCGTATCTGTACCGGTGCCCGCTTCGGCCAGCCGGTCTGTCAGCACGTCCAGCTCATCCAGCTCGACTTCTGACGCCGCGCGAGCTGCCAGCCGGGCTGCGGTACCTTCCAACACCGCGCGCATTTCATAAAGCTCCATGATCTCGGCGTAATCCAGACTTCGAACGGTCGCGCCCTGCCGGGGAACATGGGTAACAAGGCCGTCGGCCTCAAGCTGCCGTATCGCCTCACGCACGGGGGTACGGCTGACGCCTAACCGTTCGGACAACTCGACCTCGCGCAGGCGTTCGCCGGGCAAAAGCGTGCCTTCGCGAATTTCTTCCAGCAAACGCTTATACGCGGAATTTCCTTGCGGACCGGGCTGGAAAGGGTCGTCCTGAATTGTCATTGCTGGTTCTCTTGTCATTGTGTGTCCTGATGTATACAAATGGATACATTGTGAGTCAACAACGCCGGAATTCTTCCCTTGTCCGACCAGTTAAAGACATCTTCTCTGTTGTTAAGACGGGCCGTAACACTCGGCCTTGCAGTATTGGGAACGGGAGTATTCTGGGCATTGAGCTTGCCTTTGCCCTTTCTATTCGGCCCAATGAGCGCTTGTCTGATTGCTGCCTTGGCTCATGCCCCCATGGCGGGTTTCGGTCAGGTCTCAGTCGCGGCTCGCACAATATTGGGTGTGGCGGTTGGGGCGTCTATTACACCGGCCCTGTTTGTTGAATTGCCAAAGATGGCAGCATCGATCGCGCTGATCCCGTTCTTCATCCTTTTGATCGCGCTGGTTGGGGTGCCATTCTTTCGAAAAGTCTGGGGCTTTGACACCACAACCGCTTTCTACGCGGCTATGCCCGGTGGATTGCAGGACATGATCATCTTCGGTTCCGAAGCCGGGGCAAACCCGCGTACCCTATCCCTGATCCATGGTACGCGTGTGCTGATCATCGTGACGCTGGCCCCTTTGTTTTTAACCGTGTTTTACGACGCACAACTCACCAACCCAATCGGAGAGCCCGCCCGCGACCTGCCCTTGCGTGAACTGGCGCTTATGGTTCTGGCGGCCTTTGTCGGCTGGAAAGGCGGCGAACGGATCGGCCTGTTCGGCGCGTCCATACTGGGACCAATGATACTGACTGCGGCGCTGTCTCTGGGGGGCTTCATTCATACTCGCCCGCCGCGCGAGGCCATCCTTGCGGCGCAGTTCTTTATCGGCTGCGGGATCGGTGTAAAATTTGTTGGCGTCACATGGGTTGAATTGCGCAGGGTTGTGGCAGCAGGCTTTGCCTATGTCGTCGTGCTAGCCATACTTGCGGCCGCCTTTACTGCTGTCGTCACTACACTGGGCTTCGGTCAGCCGGTCGAGGCATTTCTTGCTTTCGCACCCGGCGGACAGGCTGAAATGACGGTTCTAGCCATCGTTTCCGGGGCAGATCTTGGCTTTGTGATCACCCACCACCTGACGCGGATCGTTCTGGTCATCATCGGCGCGCCCATCGCGGCCAATCTTATCTTGCGTTGGTCCAAATCTCGGGATTGATCATGTGAATCGGAGCTTTCTCGGCATAGGCGTTCACCTGATCGAAGATGTCGGCAAATTGCAGGTCGAACTCATCTTCGGTGACGAAACCGATATGCGGGGTTGCGATCAGGTTGGGATGCGACAGCAACGGATCATTCGGATCTGTAAGGGGCTCTGTATCAAAGACATCAATTGCGGCCTTGCCAGGACGACCCGCGTTTAACGCGTCAAGCAACGCACCGGGAACAATTAGCCCTGCACGGGATGTATTCACAAACAGCGCGTCTGCTTGCATCTGCGCGAAATCTGACGCCGTGACTATCCCATGCGTGTCTGGTTTCAGGCGCACATGGATCGAGACGACGTCACTGTTGGCAAAGAACGCGTCGCGGTCGGGCGCGACCTGTACTCCATCTGCTTGTGCCCGTGCCCGTCCTTCGTCCGAAGACCACCAGACGACGTTCATACCGAACGCCTCGGCATAACCAGCGACGGCGCGGGCAATACGGCCATAGCCATAAAGGCCCAGCTGCCGCCCCCTCAGTGTTTTGCCTACTCCGGCCTGCCAATGCCCCGCCTTGGCCGAGGCTATCTGTGCAGGTAAGTCGCGCATCCCGGCCATGATCAGCGCCCAGGTGAGTTCGGCAGCGGCATATGAGGGCGTCCCGCCATGCATGTTCGAACACAGCAGTACGCCGTGGTCCGAGCATGCCTGCACATCGACATGGGGGTACACGCTGCGCTGGCTGATAAGTTTCAGGTTGGGCAGTTTTTCAATCAAGGCGCGACTGATTTTGGTGCGTTCGCGAAACAGAACCAGCGCCTGAGCCTGATGCAAGCGCGCGGCCAGTTCGTCGGTGTCTTCGACATGATCGGTCCAGACCTTCACGTCATGTTTGGAAAGCTTCCCAAAACAGGGCAGACCCTGCAGCGTATCAAACCAATCATCCAGAATGTGAACCTTCATCGGCTTTCTATACTCTGCCCTGTTGTCAGCTTTCTTGGTGTCGGCACAAAATGCTGCGCGTCGAGTGCGGCAAGCGCATTTCGAACGCGTTCGCTTTGATCAAGTAAATGATTGAACTGCTCATCGCATCCGGCGATCGGTGTTGGGTATTCCGCCATGTCCCGTCTTAGGGCCGCCTGCGCCAACCTGAGTTCCTGACGCGCAATATCAAGGCATTCAGAATAGTCATCCATCGCGGCATCCTTATTATGTATACCGTAGTATACTTAATTAAGACCCCCATTTCAACTGCCGTTCCACACAGATTCCGGCACATAGACATGTCCATCCGCCAACTTCCGCGCGGTCCGCACCAGACCTGCTGAGTTGACTTTGAACTCCTGGTCATTTGAGAAGTCCACCAACACGTCGATCTTGCCCGAGGCATGTTCCAGCACAACATCAGCCGGGCTTGCCTTGGGTCGATCCAACAGACCGTCGGCGACTGTTCCGGGTGTCAAAGCGCAAGACGCCATACATTGCGCGCCGGTAACGGCCATGGTCGGATGCGTCTTCCACGGCATGAAATAACGAATTGCTAGGGTTCCACCTTCCTTGGCAGGCGCGACGAGGCCAAATTTGGGTGTCACTGATTTTGACACGTCCCCCATGCCCATCAATTTTCCGGCTTCGATCCGAACCGCCTCCATCCGGTCAAAGAAACCGCGGTTGGCATCCAACTCATCAGCGCGTTCATACCCTGTCAGGCCGAAATCTGAGGCCCGCGCGATGGCCATCGGCATGGCGACATCCATACAGGTCAACTCGATCCCCTGCACTGTATCGCGCAGGTTTCCGGTGGGCAAAAATGCACCAGTGGCTGATCCTACAACTCCCATGAAACTAAGTTGTATCGGCGCTGATTGCCCGGGTACCCCGGCGATTTCTGCATCGCCTTCATAGACCAGCTTTCCCCCCGGCGTCTGCACTTTGGCTACAACACGGGCACCCGTGTTGACTGCGCGAATGTAAACCTCCGTCACATCACCTTGTGGCTGGAACAAACCCATTTCGATCGCAGCCGGAGCGACGCCGGACAGGATGTTGCCGCAGGTGGGTTTGAAATCGACAAACTTCTCTTCAACCGAAACCTGCGCGAAGAAATAGTCGATATCGGCCCAGTCATCGTCGCTGACAGACAGCATTGCAACCTTTGTGGTCACCGCTGTGCCCCCACCGATCCCGTCGATGTTGATTGATTGCCCTGCCCCAAGGGCCGCGACCAGAACGTCGGCCAACCTGTCCCGATCTTCGGGCAGATCAGAGCGGCGGAAATAAGGCCCCCGCGAAGTGCCGCCACGCATGAAAATATACGGGATTGCTGTCTGGGTCATAGCGAACCGTCCTTTACAAACCGTGTGAGACTTTTTTTGAATTCAGCCCTGTCCGGCCTGCTGTTCATCAGACCGGGCATCATTGGACCGCTTACTTCAGTGGCCAAGGCAAGCTGACCATGTCTTGCAGTAGACCCGGCGGGAAATCCCGGTTCAGAGCACCTGCCATGAAGCACATGAAGCCAATGCCGCAGGCGGTCAGGATCAGAGTTAACCGCCAGTCCGCCCCGGAACGAATGCGAAAGAAGGCGATCAGGAACCCAAGCAAGGCGAGGATGAAACCCACAACCCACGTGGCCGCGATCAGACTGGCGAACCATGCCAACGTAGACCAGAGGCCGTGAGGCGCGCTCGCGTCCTCGCCGGCGATCTCTTTGTCTGCAAAGATTGGATCACCCTCGGGCCGCCGCATCATCTGGATCAGCAATACAACGCAACAGAACAAAGACACGCTGCCGATCACCAGCGGGATGATCTTGTCGGTCATGTTGTAGTCGGGGATCATATTGGCGTTCACCAAAGCGACGATCAGATAGGCCATGATCACCAGCAGGAAGATAAGCGGCGCACGTTTGGTGCCTGCTTGAACCTCACCCTCGGCCATGATCATCTTGGCTTGTCGAATACCTAGAATGATCGAAACAACCGTAACCACGATCAGCACGATGACGATTGGGCTGAACACGTACTCCATCCCCTCACCAAAGCTTTTGCGGAACCGGAAAGAGGCGATCTGGAACGCCTGATTGGTGAACTTCTCAACCGGGTTTGACAGGACAAAACCGATCAGGAAAGCCGGGCGCGACCAGTCGAAACGGCGCAGGAAGATGCCAATCAGACCGATGACAAACAAGGCCAGAAGATCTTCGAAATTCTGACCAGACTGAAAGGCCGCAAAGCTGATCAGCATGAACAGGAACGGCGCCAGATAGGTGAAGCGGATGGTTGTCAGTTTGGCGATACCGCCCGAAGCGGCGATACACAGAATGGTTCCAACGACGTTGGCCAACGCCAACAGCCAGACGATGGAATAGGTAATGTTGAGATTGTCCTTGAGCATGCTCGGGCCAACCTCAATGTCGCCAGACCCCAACAATGCAACTGCACCGATGAAAATCGCCATCGATCCCGAACCGGGAATACCAAACAGCAGAGTAGGAACAAGCCCACCACCCTCTTTCGCGTTGTTCGAGCTTTCCGGGCCAATGACCCCGCGCACTTCGCCCTTGCCAAAGTTGCTCTTGTCCTTGGTGGTTTGCACCGAGTGTCCATAGGCGATCCAGTCGACGACCGAACCTCCGAGGCCGGGGATGACACCGACAACCACACCGATGATCGAACACCGGACCGACAGCCAGATATTCGCAGCCCAATCCTTTACACCATCCAACCATCCAGCCCCCAGCGAGGCCCCCTTGGCGATAGATCGATCCTGTCGCAGTAAGGAGACTATTTCGGGGACGGCAAAAATACCCAAGCCCACGATGACCAGTTTCAGACCGTCTGTCAGATAAGGAATGTCGTAAGTCGCCATCCGCAGCGACCCGCCCGCATCGGCCTCACCGATGGTGCCGACCATCAGGCCCAAACCCGCAGCGGCGACGCCTTTCAGCGGAATGCGCCCCGCCAGAATAGCAACCATCGACAGGCCGAGAATGGTGATCATCAGCATCTCGGGCAGGCCAAAGGCCAGCACGATTGGTCGCGCGATCAGAATGAACATGGTCAGGAAGGTCGCGCCAACGAGCCCGCCAAACAACGAAGACGAAAAGGCTGCTGACAAGGCCCGCGCAGCCTCGCCCTTTTTCGCCATGGGGAACCCGTCCAGCACCGTGGCCTGCGAAGCAGAGCTGCCGGGAATACCCATCAAAACAGATGCGAACGTGTCCGAAGTGGGCACTACCGCGACCATTCCGATCATCAGCGCCAGCCCCAGGATCGGGTCCATGCCGAACATGAATGGCAGCAACAGGGAAAGACCGGCTATTCCACCGAGGCCAGGAAAAACCCCTACGGCCAGCCCCATGACAACACCCAATATTAGGTATCCCAGAACGATGGGTTGCAGGATCAGACCCCACGCCTCTCCAAGCGCAGGAAGAGCGGTGGCGAAAACCTCCATAGCGGCCGCCTTTCATAAATTGTCTTGTGTATGGAAAAGCGCGCGCCCTTCGTTACAGGCGCGCGCTGCGGCTTATCGGCTTAGTTCAGCTCGACGCCATAGGCCTCTTTCAGCCAATTCAGGACATATTCCTTGGCATTGTCGTCGACATTGGTTGCCGTCTGCAGCGCCGACTTAGAACCGTCACCCACGAAAACCGGATATTTCCCAACGCGCTTGGAGGAGATATCAGCAAAATCCCCGCGCTCGGTCACAGCCTGAAATGCGGCGGTATAAGCATCGACCACTTCCTGCGGTGTGTCGCCCGGCAGAAAGGCCAGTTTCTGTACCGGGAAACCAGCAACGAAGAAGGCTTTCCATGCGTCCCAGGCCTCGCCGCTGGTTTCACAACCATCAGTGGCCTCGCAAACCTCTTTAAAGGTCGGAATGTCCGGGAAGGTCGGGTCGCGTACGATGTTACCGTCAGCGTCCAGTGCGCCCCACGTCATCATTGGCACGGCCTGACCGGCCTCGACCAGCGGTGCCGAACCGCCCAGATACCCGGACGACGTCTGGTAGTCGATGTTGGCTTCACCGCGCTCAAACATCAGTCGGCCGTCGCCACGACCCTTGATGCCAAATACCGGCTCAACATTCATACCCAACATTTGCCATGCCAAAAGCGGCACGAGGTCCAGCCGGGTCGCGCCCTGCGAACCGTAAATGAAGTTGGTATCTTTCAGTGCATTTGCGGAACCATCAAACTTGGCGCCGTCCTCGGCGTTCAGATAAGCGACACCGCCGGTGCCGGACGCCATCACCGGAATCCAGTCATTGTATTCATATCGGACGCGCGGATCGCTCAGCAGATACGGGAACTGTGTCGAACCCGATGTGCCGAACAGCAAAGTTCCATCATCGTGCGCCTGTTCCTGGAACCAGTTGGCACCTTTGGTCGAACCTGCGCCTGGCATGAACTTAACAACCACGGTTGGCTGTCCTGGCAGAGCCTCGGACAGAAGTGGTGCAAAGAAATTGGCCCATTTGGCCGAACCGCCCGTTTCCGAGAACGGGATGACCCATTCGATAGTCTTGCCTGAGAAGTCGACCTCGGCTGCGGCGGGTGCCGTGAGACCGGCGGCGGCTATCAGCCCCACGACGGCGCGACGGGTGAATTTGGTAATGGCCATTGGTTCCTCCCTGTTGACCAGACAACCACGCCAGCGACTGTCGCGCCACCATGATCGTAAATAGAACTGTGGGGTTGATTCCCCCTCCCATCTGGCAATCATGGAGTGCCAACCTTGCGCGAAACTTGCAGGAGACCCGATGCGGATCGTCATCGTCGAGGATAATGAACCCCTTGCCAACGCAATTGCCTATCGTCTGCGAGACCGCGGACATGCAGCAGATGTACTGACCGACGGCGACGCAGCGGACCTGTATCTTGAACAGGAAAGCGCGGACTTGATCGTTCTGGACATCAACCTGCCAGGTCGGTCCGGGTTGGAAGTCCTGAAATCGCTGCGCAACCGTGGAGACAGTGCGCCAGTAATTCTGCTGACAGCACGCACTGAGACAAGCGACCGGGTGTCTGGTTTGGACATGGGGGCCGATGATTATCTGGTCAAACCCTTCGAAATGGACGAGTTGGAGGCACGCATCCGGGCGCTTTCACGCCGCAAACAGCTTGATTACGGAGCGCGGGAAAGCATCGGCAGCCTAGAGTTCGACCGCACTGCTCGTCAGGTCAGCGTTAAGGGTGAGGTGATGGATATTCCGCGACGGGAAATAGCGGTGCTGGAATGCCTGTTGGAGCGTCGGGGCAGGATCGTTCCCAAAAGCCAACTAACTGATTACGTCTATGGTGTAGGGGCGGATGTCGAGGTTTCGGCTGTTGAACCTCATGTGTCGCGACTACGAAAGCGCCTTCAAAACCTGGGTATAAAGATTAAGACAGCCCGCGGCCTGGGGTATCTGCTTGAGGTGCAGAAGTGATCAACCACGGCTCGCTCAGGCTAAGGCTGTTCATTCTTATCCTGACACCTTTGGTGCTGCTTGCAGTGCTGCTTGGGTTTTGGCGTTTTATGGTTGCCCAGAAGACCGCTCAGGAGCTTTTTGACGACAGTCTACTCTCAGCTGGCCTGGCAATTTCGCGGGATGTGGCGATTTCGGGCGGTGATGCGTTGTCGCCCACAACACGCAGTCTGATCCGCGACGCATCGGGCGGTGAGATCTTCTATCATGTGACTGGCCCCGGTGGCATTTACGTGACGGGTTATGCCTACCCTCCGGCATCCGCGAATTCGTCGGTGCAAGAGGCATACAAGCCACAGTTTTTCGAAGCGATCTACCGCGATGAACCGGTGCGCGTTTTAAAGATGACAGAACGTGTGACCTTGGAAAATCTTGTAGGTGATGCGACGGTCACGGTTTGGCAACGGATGGCGGATCGCAACGCATTTGCCAACGAACTGTCTATTCGCGCCGGAATTGTCATGGGCATCCTGCTGGCCACCTTGGCTGTTGTGGTATGGTTCGGCGTGGCGCGTGGCCTGAGACCATTGCTGGATTTGCAGGACGCAATCGACCTTCGTTCGCCAGATGACTTAAGTGAGATTAAGCGTCCTGTACCGGACGAAGTGCAAGGTGTTGTAAAGACCTTGAACCGGCTCTTTGGGCAGGTCGAACACAGCATCAACGCCCATCAAGTTTTCATATCCGAAGCAGCTCATCAGTTGCGGAATCCGGCGGCCGCAGTCCAGTCGATGGCCGAGGCGCTTCGGGATGCGAAAACGGATGAAGACCGAGAAAAACGCATCCACGAGCTTGTGTCAGCCGCAAAGAACTCGGCAACGGTGGCCGAACAACTGTTGTCACTTGAAAGGCTCAGGCAACCGACGCACCAGGATCAAATGGATGAGATTGATTTCCGCTTGGTTGTGGAAGAAGCATGTGCCGAGATGGGTGTTCACATCCTGACGAAGGGTATCGAGTTTGACGTTACGATGCCCGAGGCGGCGATCATGGTGTCCGGTGATCGGGTGTTTTTAACTGAGGCCCTGAAGAACCTTTTGGACAACGCTGTAAAGCACGGCGGCACCAAGTTGAGCCGAATTTCTGTTGTGCTGCAGCGTGACGAATGCGCGGTCAGTGTAACCGTAGCTGATGACGGAGCGGGCCTTTCGCCCGATCAAAGCGAAGCGGCCTTCAGCCGGTTTTCGCAGCTGGACTATTCCGAAGGCAGCGGGTTGGGGTTGTCAATCGTTTCAGCCGTGGCTCAACGGCATGGGGGATCGGTGTCGATCGACCAAGTCGAAAAAGGAGCAAGCATCACGCTTGAGCTTCCGATCGCCCTTTAAAACGGACGAATCCGTATGCTGAGCCGTGAAACCGCGCATCTAAATGTATGGCGGCGTGTTATTGCCGCTCGCTCTTCGCGGATAGGCATAGCATGGCTCAATCCACGGATTTGAAAAGAATTTCCGGGATTTCCCCTTTGAACTCGGGTAATTTTGACCCATCTCGGCGACACATTTTCCAAAGGAGAGACACATGTCGCGTACTATCATATTGGCCGTGGTCATCATTGCCGCTGGCGCAGGAATTTATTTTTACACTACCCAACCAGACCCCACACCCGCCGAACAATTGCAATCGGCGGCAGAGGACGCTTCTGAGGCTGTTAGCGAAGCGGCAAGCTCTGTGACCGAGCAAGCCAGTGAGGCCGCGTCTTCCATCTCGGAACAGGCCTCAGATGCGGCTGAACAAGCAGGGCAAACAGCCACGGATCTGGCTGATCAGGCCAGTGATCAAGTTGCCGCCTTGGCAACTCAGGGCCAGGATCTGCTAAATTCATGGATTGAAGACGGCGCACTGACCCTTGATAATTTTGACTATGACACATTGGTCGCCTCGGTTCAGGAAAGCGATCTGGCGCAGAACCTTAAAACAGAAGCCATCCAAATTCTGGACGATATCAAAGCATCGCCTGAAACGATCGCGACAAAAATCCAAGAACTCAGCAATCTGCTGTCAGGACAGTGAAACTCGGCGGGCTGCCATTCGGGGTAGCCCGTCCTCTTTTGGCGTATTCATTATTCCAATCACGTCATCTTGCGTGTCGATTGGTCTTCCACATTGCATTTGATTGGTTGCGATCCAGCGGAACGCACACCAAGTCCATTGCCGCTGTGCCGCTCAATCGGAAAGACCGACTATGACCACCCTGCCCCCGACCATGTTCGGAACCGATCTGACACAAGACGGACCTTCCGGTGAGGCCACCGGCACGAAAATCAGGCGCGGGTTGCGGTCAAGTTCCAAACCCGTTTCACCGATGGACGCCGGCAAACCGACATTCATAAAGGCTTGCTTTGAAAGATGTGGTCTCAAGCCTGACCAGTGCTTCGAAAAAGAGCGATGGAAAGGTGATCATCTCGCCTTAGCAAAAAGACGCTCTGGTTGAGGGGGTATGCTCGGCGCGTTTAGAGTGTTGTTCTCGCTGTGCCAGAGGGTTTGACCGGTCAGCGCGTTGCTGCTGATCGGCGGGCCGAAGCTCGTATTCCAGCTTCGCATACAAATATGTCAAATTACTGAAAATGATTACTTAACAACGTATTATGTAACCTATTTCAACTTCGGAAATTCACCCGATCACCTGTGTTTTTCCGGGGGATGTTCTGAGGCCCGACCTCGGCTTGCACCTTCACGAAACTGTTATAATTTGGCGGCATGGCAACCGCTCGAATCGAAAACTTGGTAAGGCTCAAAAACTCTGAGGTGATAGCTCAGGGTAATCGGCAGTTTGTTTACCAACACCCTGATGCGTCTGACGCGCTTCTAAAAGTCCCGCAACCGGACACGACGGATGGCCAGGACGGTCTTTTGGGTGACACTTGGTTCGATCGAACGTTTCGGCGATCTACTGTATTCAAAGGTTTCCTGCGCGAGTTTCACGAATCCTTTGACCTTATGGTGCGTTACCAGCACAGGGATGAGGCTATTCCTGTTTGTGAGGTCCGGGGTGTTGTGCAAACCGATATCGGCCTTGCCCTCGTCTATGAACGAATTTCCGAACCCGATGGGCAGTTGTCGCCCAGCCTGAAGGAGTTGGCGAAAAGCGGGGGCTTGACGCAAGAACATTTGGCTTCCCTGCACAAACACTTCGATATGTTGATCGAAGAACAGGTCCTTATCAGCAACAAGAATACCGGCAATATTGTCTATCAAACGTTTTCTGACGGGTCTGGCCGCTGGGTGTGGATAGACAGTTTTGGTAGCAAGCAGATCATCCCCGTTCGCCGCTGGTTTCGGTCTTTGAACCGGCGCAAGATCAATCAGATCAGAGAGAAATTTACGACGGTTGCCGAGAACGCTTTGCTCACCAAGTCAGAGCGTTAGTCAACAAACCTCTCTTTGGCCAAAGAAAATACTCACTGGGTATCGGTCAAATATTGATTGCCCAAAAGAAAACGGCCGCAATTTCTTGCGACCGTTTGAAATTTGTATTTTGCAGCGATTAACGCTTGGAGAACTGGAACGAACGACGCGCTTTGCGCTTACCGTATTTCTTACGTTCCACAACGCGGCTATCGCGGGTCAGGAAGCCAGCGGCTTTCAGTGCGCCACGCAGCGACGGATCGTACAGTTGCAGCGCTTTCGAGATGCCGTGCTTGACCGCACCGGCCTGACCTGTCAGGCCACCGCCTTTGACGGTTGCGACAACGTCGAACTCACCTTCTACACCAGCAACCTGGAACGGCTGGCGCAGGATCAGCTGCAGAACGGGACGAGCAAAGTACTTGTCCTGATCCTTGCCGTTTACGGTGACCTTGCCGGAACCCGGCTTGATCCAAACGCGGGCAACAGCGTCTTTACGCTTGCCGGTGGCGTAGGAACGGCCCAGCTCGTCACGCACGGGTTCACGCACGATGACTTCTTCGGCCACGGTTTCAACGCCTGCGACGGCGCTCAGCTCTTCGAGAGTATTGATCTGATCAGCCATCGGTCATTAGCTCCGGGTGTTTTTCTTGTTCATGGACTTAACGTCCAGAACTTCGGGCGCTTGCGCCTCGTGGGGATGCTCGGCACCGGCGTAAACGCGCAGGTTGGTCATAACCTGACGCGACAGGCGGTTGCCCGGCAGCATACGCTTGACCGCTTGGGTCACGACGCGCTCGGGGTGTGCACCCTCGAGGATCTGCTGCTTGGTGCGAGACTTGATGCCGCCCGGGTGGCCAGTGTGCCAGTAGAAGTTTTCTTCGCGCTTCTTGCCGGTCATCTGGATTTTGTCAGCGTTGATCACGATGACGTTGTCGCCCATGTCCATATTCGGGGTGAACGACGCTTTGTGCTTGCCACGCAGGCGCATGGCGACGATCGAGGCAAGACGGCCCAGAACAACGCCCTCGGCGTCGATCAGGATCCATTTCTTGTCGATGTCTGCAGGTGTTGCAGAAAAGGTTTTCATGGCAGGATAGTCCTGTTTGATGTGAAAGACCGCCCCAAATCAGAGCGGCCCGAATTCGATGGAGCGTATTTAGAGGCCCCCGCAGCGCAGGTCAACAACACTAATTTCTTTTAAATATAGTAATATCAATGGGTTATAAAATAGGTATTATTTTACCCCATAATTAAGCCCATTTACCCCCCGCCCCGCCTCGCCCGCTATACTGAATAAGCAAATCGATTCAAGGAGCGTGACTACTATGGAGTGGCAACAAACCATCGCTGACTATGGCGCATCCTGGCAAGAGACGGACCCGGATAAGCGCCTTGTGCTTTTGACAAAGTGCTTTGCTGAAAACGGCCGCTATGTCGACCCGACTGCCGAAGTGAACGGCCGCGTGAACCTGTGCGATCATATCGGGGAAGTTCTACAGAGTTCTGGTGGACGTGTTGAACTGACAAGCGAACCGTCCAACCATCACGATGTTGTCCATTTTACTTGGCACATGATCGGTCCGGATGGCGGTATCGTTGTGTCAGGCCACGATTTTGTTCGTTTGGATGCCGAGGGTAAAATATCCGATTTGGCGGGTTTCTTTGGTGATCCGGCCTCACTGAATTGAACGATCAAACACTGATCTGTTCCGGCGGATTGTCCAGCAGACGCCGCAACCTGTGCATCGCATCTTCAAACCGTTCCAGGGACACATGCCCGTTCATGGCGATACGAACCGCATTCGGGGCTCGTCCGTCCCGCAAAGCGAACTCATCGGCAGACCGGAGCTGTATCCCCTCTCGTTCAGCCGCACGGCTGAAGGCTGCGGCGCGCCAGCCCGAAGGCAGGTTCAGCCATACAAAAGGCACATCCGGCGCCCAGTTCAAATCGAACCCGCCCAAGGCGTTGACCGCAACGCGAACATATTCACCCATTCGAACCCGCACGTCCCTTGCAATCTGCAGCGTACGAGGATCAGACAGCAGCAACCTGGTCAATTCCGCCAACGGCTGCGCCAAACCAAAGTACCCGTATTCCGCCGAACGCCGCAGGTCGACGCTGCGCTCGCGCGGGGCAATGGCAAACCCAACACGCAGCGCAGGTGTCAGAGTTTTCGAGATTGAAGATACATGCCACCCCCGTTCCGGTGCCAAAGCACGAAAGCTGGGTTCACGAGCGTCGCCCATGCGATAACAATCATCCTCGATGATCTGAAGGTCAAAGCGCCGGGCCACATCGACAATTTCTTTCCGACGTTCAAGCGGTGTATGAGCGCCGGTCGGATTCTGTACCTCTGGTGAAACGCAGATGGCTTGTGCTGATGTCTGGCGCAGGACATGTTCCATCGCGGACGGATCGACGCCCCACTTATCCATTTTCACGCCAACCACATCAGCGCGCATCAATTCCCCGGCCCGGCGGAACCCGGCGTAGGAAAGGTCTTCGACCAAAACGACCGGTTTTGGCCCCCGCAGGATTGTTTGAAACACAAGGCACAGCCCATTTTGCCCCCCATGCGTCAGCACAATATCGTCATGCGACAATGCACCCAAAGGTAGGTCAGACAGCCACTCCACCACCGCCTGCCGCATGGGTTGATAGGCGTCGCGGGTCGGGTAGTTCAAAAACAGGCCCGGATCAGCCTGGGCCACTTTTTGCAGGCACTCCCGGATTAGCGAGACCTGTCCAACATCCGCCAATCGTGGGCTGAAAAGACTGACATTGGCATTGTACTTGTTGTCTTGCAAATGCAGCTGACGGGCCCAGACATCATCCAGGATTGGCGATTTGGGCGGGGCGACAAATGTACCACGTCCGACCTCGGCGTGTAACAATCCCTCATCCGTCAGAATCGTATAAGCCCGCGCAACTGTGCCCGGCGTGATTTGTAACCGATACGCCAATTCACGCACTGGGGGCAGCTTTGTCCCGACCTCCAGCAACTTGTTATCAATCGCTTTTCTGATTGTGTCAGCGACCAGAGTATATTTCGGCCCCTTGGATTTTGGCAGCGATTCCGGCCAAATTGTATCCATTACAATTCTTCCTTTGATTTTGGCACAATCCTGAATGTATCAAGCACATATACCGAACACTTTAACTTTGTGTCAATACAATTTGAAAGGATACCCTGATGACACGCTCGATGCACAACCCCGCCCTCTTGCTGCTGAACGACAGCCCCCGGCTGCCGCTGATCGCCGCGCTGGCCGTGCGGTTTGCGGCGACGGTCACGAAATGGGAACGTCAACGCCGTAGCCGGCTCAATCTGTCCAAGCTGGATGACAGGCTTCTTAAGGATGTCGGTCTGACAAGATATCAGGCTCGACAGGAATTCACCCGCCCATTCTGGCAGGGTTGAGTTTTCCCCAGTCCCTTGATGGGACCTCTTCCTGGCCGGGCTTCGCCCGGCCTTTTTTATCCGAAGGCCGCCGCGGCCGATCCTTCGGGAGGTAATGAATAGGTCATCGTGGCGCGCGCGACGGGTTTGTCCGACCCTTCTGAAAACATCAGCACATCCCCAACAGCCAGACTGCGGCCCAGCTTTAGCAGTCGACATCGGGCAATAATATCTTTGCCGCCCTCGGGTTTTCTTAGAAAATCCAAGGAGCTGTTCGTGGTAACGGCCAAAGATTGGCGTCCCTTGCGCGCCAGGATCATCGCATAGACACTAACATCCGCCAGCCCGAACATGGATGGCCCTG
Source organism: Ruegeria sp. BH6 (assembly GCF_056538105.1). Lineage (NCBI taxonomy): Bacteria > Pseudomonadati > Pseudomonadota > Alphaproteobacteria > Rhodobacterales > Roseobacteraceae > Ruegeria > Ruegeria sp. BH6. Next base: position 942,652 of record NZ_JBQFSR010000001.1, on the reverse strand, counting down.
AAACTGTACCGCCAGGGCGCAGATGGCGATCTTCGACAACCAAACGCATCTCGATCGAGTCCTCATCCAACTTTTCCACGACGAAATCCCGATGTACCTGTGGGAAGATTTGCCGCAGGTATTCCATCAGGTCTTCCCGGCTCATGGCCAATGACATGCTTCCCCTCCTCGACTTGCCGACCTAGAGTTGGCCCAACATCGCTACGGAGGGCAAGATGGCAATTTTGGAACGTAACGACACAGGCGCAGTCGCCACACTGACAATGAACGCGCCCGATCGTCTGAACGCCCTGAGCGACGAAATGCTGGCTGCCCTGCAATCCGAGTTCGACAGCCTGCGCGACGACAGCGCGATTCGGGCGGTTATCCTGCGCGGTAAAGGCAAAGCGTTCTGTGCAGGTCATGATCTGAAACAGATGACAGCCGGACGTCAGGCCGAGGACGGCGGCAAAGCCTATTTCCAGGGCTTGTTCGCCAGATGCACCCAGATGATGCTGTCAATCCGGGCCCTGCCCCAACCGGTCATCGCACAGGTCCACGGTATCGCCACCGCTGCGGGATGCCAGTTGGTCGCCACCTGCGATCTGGCCGTCGCGGCTGAAGGTACGCGGTTTGGCGTGAACGGTGTGAATATCGGTTTGTTCTGCTCGACACCGATGGTTGCCCTCAGCCGGAACATCTCGCGCAAGCGCGCGTTCGAGATGCTGACGACTGGCGACTTTATCTCGGCCGAAACCGCAGCCGAGCTGGGTCTGATCAATCGCGTCGTGCCCGAAATGCTGTTGGAGCATGAAACCGTGTCGCTTGCCGATCAGCTTGCGGCCAAATTGGGTTCGGCTGTGAAAATCGGCAAACAGGCCTTCTACAAGCAGCTGGAAATGCCTCTGGAGCAGGCCTATGACTATACCGGAGACGTAATGGCGCAGAATATGCTGCATCGCGATACCGAAGAAGGCATATCTGCATTTATCGAAAAAAGGCCGCCGAACTGGCACCAATAAAGCGATTATTGTCAACAATTTTTACGATTGTTCGTAATTTTGCACTTCCCAAAAGGGCGACACTGTGGCAATGCTGGGACAGGGCTATGGCTCTAGATACACTTTTTGGGTCGCCGTGGGCGGAAGGTCCCTCCAAGCTGGTTTCTCTCACCGGCGTCGACATTCCCGCAGCGGCGACCCCAAAATTCCCTTAAATTCTTAAACTAAGCGGCCTGTGTTGCGTTGCACGGTTCACTGTCCTATGTGGCAGCGCATGACACAAAAACTGCATATCGTGGGCGGCGGCATGGCCGGGTCCGAGGCCGCCTGGCAGGCGGCGGAAATGGGCGTAGATGTGGTGATCCACGAAATGCGACCCAAAGTAGGCACCTTTGCGCACCAAACTGGCAATCTGGCCGAGATGGTGTGTTCGAACTCATTCCGCTCAGACGATGATGAACAGAACGCCGTTGGCTTGCTGCATTGGGAAATGCGCGCCGCGAACGGCCTGATCATGACAACAGCGGACGCGCACCGGCTGCCCGCGGGTGGTGCGCTTGCTGTAGACCGCGATCCTTTTGCCGAGGCGGTTACCGCCAAACTGCAGGCCCATCCGCGTATCGAGGTTACAGGGGAAGAAGTCACTGCCCTGCCCGATGACGGCCACTGGATCTTTGCCACTGGTCCTTTGACATCGGCAACATTGGGTGACTCCATCCGAACCGAAACGGGTGCAGAGTCCCTGGCATTTTTCGACGCCATTGCCCCGATTGTCTATGCCGACAGCATCGATATGAGCAAAGCCTGGATGCAATCGCGCTATGACAAAGGCGAGACCGAGGAAGAACGCACCGCCTATCTGAACTGCCCAATGGACCGCGATCAGTATGAGGCATTTATCGACGCTCTGCTGGCCGCTGACAAAACTGAGTTTCACGAAGGCGAAACGGCGGGGTATTTCGACGGCTGCCTTCCGATCGAGGTGATGTCAGAGCGTGGTCGCGAAACGCTGCGCCACGGCCCGATGAAGCCGGTCGGCCTTACTAATCCTCATCAGCCTGACGTCAAACCGCATGCGGTGGTGCAACTGCGCCGCGACAATGCCCTTGGCACGCTGTTCAATATCGTCGGCTTTCAAACCAAGATGAAATATGGCGCGCAGACCGAAGTGTTCCGTATGATCCCCGGTCTGGAAAACGCCAGCTTTGCGCGGTTGGGCGGTATTCACCGCAATACGTTTATCAACTCTCCGACGCTTTTGGATGCGCAGATGCGGTTGAAATCGAAACCAAATATCCGTTTTGCGGGGCAGATCACCGGGGTCGAAGGTTATGTCGAAAGCGCGGCGATGGGCCTGTTGGCCGGTCGTCTGGCCGCGGCCGAGATTCTGGGCCGGACCCTGCCCGAGGTTCCGCAGGACAGCGCCATGGGCGCCCTGATCCACCACATCACCGGCGGGGCCGAGGCCAAGACTTTTCAGCCCATGAACGTCAATTTCGGCTTATTCCGACCAGTCGACGGGCTAAAAGGCGGTCGGCGCGGTCGCAAGGACCGCTACAAAGCTTATACGGATCGCGCCAAGGCCGAGTGGACTAACTGGCTGGAGCAGTGTTGACTGGACGCTGTTGGCTCATGCAGCGTAGTATCCGTGTATGAGCGATAAGTACCTCAAAGACGTCTATAATCTGGACACCCCGCAAGAGACGCATGCGCACTATCAAAAATGGGCGTCCTCCTATGATGCCGAGGTTGGCGCGCATGGCTATGCGACCCCCGGGCGGGTGGCCGAGGCGTTATGGTCAAGACTGCCCGAGCCGCAAACACCGATCCTGGATTATGGCTGTGGCACCGGATTGTCCGGTGTAGCCTTGCGTGCGGCGGGTTTCGAAGTGATTGACGGCGTTGATCCAACTCCGAAGATGCTAGAAGGCGCTCTGGCCAAGGGGGTCTATAGAAGTCTTTCAACCTTTGAGATCACCAATCCCGATCCGTTGGATCAAGGAGCCTACAAGGCGATCACCGCAATCGGTGTCATTGGGGTTGGCGCAGCACCGCCCGAGGTTTTCGATATGCTGATGCGCGCGCTTCCCGAAGGTGGCCTGCTTGGCTTTTCCTTTAATGATCATGCGCTTGAGGACGTCTCTTACACTTCACGCTTGAATGATTGGCTTGATATGGGGGCAGCTCGTTTGCTGTTTCGGGAATACGGTCCTCACCTACCAGGAATGGACCTTAAGTCAGACGTATATATCGTTGAAAAAGCGTGATATTTAAAACCCGATTTGCGCCATCTCCCACAGGGCCGTTGCATCTGGGACATGCGTATTCAGCGATGCTCGCCCATGATCTAGCCGGGTCTGAAGACGGTCAATTCCTGCTGCGGATCGAGGATATCGACCAATCTCGATCGCGCGCCCACTGGGAAGAACAAATTTATGATGACCTGCGGTGGCTTGAGCTGTGTTGGCCTGAACCCATCATGCGTCAGTCCGACCGGTTGGCAGTATATGACAGAGCATTGGATGACTTGTGGTCGCGGGGCCTGCTTTATCCCTGCACCTGCAACCGCAAAGATATCGCCGCTGCGGCCAGTGCCCCACAAGAAGGTGTACCGCTGCACGGGCCTGATGGGATCATTTACCCTGGGACGTGCCATGGCAAACGTCGAGACACACAACGTCCCACGGACATTCCTTTGAGATTGGATATGGCCGCTGCAGGCCGCGTGCTTACGGGTTCGGCCCAACCCGGTGCAAAAGTCGGCGCATTTCACGAATCCGGCGCGGGACCAAATGGAGAGACGGGCACCATCCCGTTTTCTTTAGGCGATCTGACAGACACAATCGGCGACGTTATCCTGTCGCGACGCGATATGGGAACGTCTTATCACTTGTCAGTGGTCTTGGACGACGCCGCACAGGGTATTACCCACGTTGTACGCGGACAGGACCTGTTCGAATCGACCCGTATTCATGTTGTGCTGCAAGCCTTGCTGGGTTTACCGACACCGCAGTACCTTCATCACCGGTTGATCCGCGACGACGTAGGAAAACGTCTAGCCAAGCGTGACGATGCGCGGGCGATCTCGAAATACCGGGCCGAGGGGGCGTCGCCAGCAGATATCCGGGCGATGGTTGGACTGTGAACCGGTCACTCCATGGGTGACATCAGCTCGACCTCGTCGCCGTCTCGTACCGCGGTATAGAAACAGGTACGGCGATTTGTATGGCACGCAGCACCGGTTTGACGCACTAGAACCAGCAAACAATCGCGGTCGCAATCAAAGCGGAAATCCACCAATTCCTGCACATGGCCCGAGGTTTCGCCCTTGATCCAAAACGACTGACGCGACCGCGACCAATATGTGACGCGCCCGGTTTCCAACGTCTTCTCAATGGCTTGAATATTCATCCAAGCCATCATCAACACTTCGCCCGAGCTTGCATCCTGAGCGATGGCAGGGATCAGCCCGGCCTCATTAAACTTCAGCGAGGACGGATCAAACGCGACGGTGGCAGACATGAGAAAAACCTTTTGCATCCCGGTAGATGCTCACTATGTATGGGGAACAGACAACGAGGGAAAGCCATGTCCGGCGAGAACGACCTGATAAAGCTCTATTCCGGCCGCATTCTGGCGCTGGCTGCGGATATTCCGCATCTGGACCGGCTTGAGAATCCTGATGCTACGGTGAAAAAACGCTCACCCCTGTGCGGGTCGACGGTGACCGTGGATGTGAAGATACAGGACGGCAAGATCTCGGAGTTCGGGCAGGACGTCAAAGCCTGTGCCTTGGGCCAGGCTTCGGCCTCAGTCGTGGGCAGTGCCATCATCGGGGCGACTCGGGCGCAGGTGGAAACTGCGTGCGATCAATTGGCCGCCATGTTGAAGAAAGACGGGCCCGTACCTGATGCACCATTTGATGGGCTCGAAGTTCTGATCCCTGCGCGGGACTACAAGAACCGCCACGCATCGATACTGCTGGCCCTTGAGGCCACCGCCGAAGCGATGCGGCAAGCTGAACAGGCAAATTGCGCATAACATTGGAATTTTTGCGGGCAATCCGGTTTAATCACCCCGCATGATGTCGGGGGGATTGGATGGAAAAATTGCTTGAACACTTTGTTACACTCTGGGTCGTAATTGACCCGATTGGCACAATCCCTGTTTTCATAGCCGTCACAGCGGGCCTGACTGCAGCGGCCCGTCGCAAAACCGCCCTGCTCGCCGCGCTGGTCAGCGCTGGTGTCCTTCTGTTCTTTTTGATTTTCGGCCAATTGCTGATCGAGGCGTTGGATATCGGACTGAATTCGTTTCAGGTCGCTGGTGGTATCATCCTGTTCCTTTTTGCGCTGACAATGATCTTTGGCGAAAGCAAACAAGTCGTCGAACAGCATGAAGCTGAAGAGGAAATGGAGATTTCCGCCAACAAACCCAATCCGGCGATTTTCCCGTTGGCAGTACCGTCCTTGGCGTCACCCGGTGCAATGCTGGCGATTGTCATTCTCACCGACAATAACCGTTACAGCGCCGCGGATCAGGGTATTACGGCGCTGGTCATGCTGTCCGTTATTCTGATTTCGTTTATTCTGATGCTGCTGGCGGACCCGATAATCCGTGTAATCCGTTCTTCGGGTGCGGCGATTATCAGCCGGGTCATGGGAATGATCTTGGCTTCGGTCGCAGTGAATTCCGTTCTGTCCGCGCTTCTTGAGATCATGAAAACCGGGCAGTTATAAGAAAAAACCGCCGCACCTTCCGGGCGGAAAGGGCGGCGGCAGGTTGTGCGTGTCTCGCGTGGGGTCCGGATAGCCGCACGGGGCCGAGGCAGGCCCCTCAAGGGAATTGGGACAGGCAGGTCACCCTTGACTGAAATGGGGATGACAGCGCGGTATGATCGGCACGAGATCGCAGGCAGAAAGGCTTAGAACGCTCCGGGCAGGTGCAGGGCAACCATCAACATGACCACCAAAGACACGGCCCCCACAGCATCCTGCAAAATCGTCGATTGCGAGCGGCTCAGGGCAGTCTTGATCTGGGTCAGCATGGTCTCACCTCCGGTCGAGATTTAATCCTTTGTTGACCTTTTGTTCTCATATTTTGATGAGTCGGTAAAGAACTTTTTGAGAACATTTGTGAACTTAGTGGAACAAAGTTTCTAACCTACTGAAATCAAACGGATTGCCTGATCCTGTTTCATAAGCCACAGCAGAACACGTGCCGCCTGCCCACGGTCCGATTTCAAACGGGGATCAGCAGACAGTAACGCACGGGCATCAGTCTGCGCTGTTGCCATCAACCCAGCCTGACGTTCCAGGTCCGCAATCCGGAACTTCGGCAACCCGGATTGCGCTGTCCCGATCAAATCACCCGCACCACGCATCTGCAGATCAGTTTCTGAAATGCGAAACCCGTCTTCGGTTTCGCGCAGCACTTCTAATCGTTTGCGTCCTCCTTCACTGAGCGGAGGCTGATACATCAACAAACAGGTTGAATCCGCCTCGCCCCGCCCAACACGGCCGCGCAACTGGTGCAGTTGCGCAAGCCCAAAAATCTCAGCGCGCTCTATAACCATGATTGAGGCATTTGGCACGTTGACCCCAACCTCGATCACGGTCGTGGCGACCAGTACCTTGGTTTGCCCGTCCTGAAAGGCCTTCATGGCGGCATCTTTGTCGACCGATGGCATCTGGCCATGCACCAACCCGACCACTCCTTCGCCCAGAATGGCGCGCAAGCGCTTGAAACGCTCTTCGGCTGCCGTAAGGTCCGAAACTTCGGATTCGTCGACCAACGGACAGACCCAGTAACACTGTCGTCCTTCATCAATCGCTCGACGTAGGTGCGAAACGACATCGTCCATGCGATCTGTGCTGATGATGGCAGTCTTGATGGGTTTTCGTCCCGGCGGTTTTTCGTCTAGCACCGAAACATCCATATCGCCATATTGCGCCAAGGCCAGACTGCGAGGGATCGGAGTGGCGGTCATCACCAGCACATCCGCGCCCTGCCCTTTTTCCGACAACTCCATTCGTTGCCGAACACCGAACCGGTGCTGTTCATCAACAATCGCAAGCCGGAGCGCCCTGAATTCAACATCGCTTTGAAATACCGCGTGAGTTCCGACCAGGATTTGAATTTCGCCATTCTTCAGCGCCGCCAGCTTTGCACGTCGTTCCGCGCCCTTGTCCCGGCCAGTGAGGATTTCCAGCACGACCCCAGCCTCTTCGGCCAACGGGCGCAATCCCTCCAGATGTTGCCGGGCCAGAATTTCGGTAGGCGCCATCATGACGCCCTGGCCTTTGGCCTCGACCGCGATGAGCAAGGCCATGAAGGCCACCAGCGTCTTGCCCGCACCCACGTCTCCCTGCAATAACCGGTTCATACGCGCGTCCGAGGCCATATCGCCACCTATGTCGTCAAGGGCCCGCAGCTGCGCTTTGGTAGGTTGATATGGCAGGCTGGTAAGAACCTTGGCCTGCAAAGCCCCCGTTCCGACACTGACCAGACCCCGCGCTTTCCGCTCTCGCTGACGGGCCAAGGCCAACGTCAATTGATGCGCAAACAACTCATCATAGGCCAGACGTTCCCGTGCCGGAGCATGAGGCGCCACATCATCTGCCCCCTGCGGGTTATGCGCAGCTGCAATTGCAGTGGCCCAGGCTGACCACCCTTGCTTAGCCACCAGGGCGGGATCGATCCATTCAGCCAATTCCGGGGCCCGCGCCAACGCGCTGCGGGCAGCTTTATAGGCCGTTTTCTGCGTGATCCCCTGAGTCAGATGATACACCGGTTCAAAATCCGGAATTTCCTGCGCCTCTTCCACAGGCACCATATGATCCGGGTGGACCATCTGCGCCATGCCATCGAACAGTTCGAGCTTGCCCGAAATCACCCGCCGTGAACCTTCCGGCAAAATACGCTTCAGGTAGTCACCACGCGCGTGAAAGAACACCAACTGGAAATCTGCCTGGCTATCCTCGACATGCACCCGGTAAGCGCCGCCCTTACTGCGGGCGGGCCGGTGCGTACCAACAGTCACTTCAACTGTCAGAGTGGTCGGCAGGTCAACACCCTGAATCGTATCGCGCCGACGGCGGTCAATGACGGCATATGGCAGGCTGAACAGCACATCGCGCGGCGACTCCGTCCCCGCTTGGGTCAAGACCTGAGCTGTCTTCGGCCCAACTCCATCCAATGTTTCCAACCCCGCGAACAGCGGAAACAGGCTTTCTGGGCGCCCGCTCATGCGGTTCCGATCAGCTGCAACCAGCCATCCTCATCCAATGTTTCAATACCCAGTTCGGCGGCTTTTCTGGCTTTGGAGCCAGCACCAGGGCCGGCAACCAGAATGTCGGTTTTCTTGCTGACCGAACCCGAGACTTTAGCCCCTAATGCCTCGGCGCGGGCCTTGGCCTCGGCGCGAGTCATCTTTTCCAGCGTGCCCGTGAAGACGACCGTTTTGCCTGCGACCGGACTGCCGGCTGTGTCGGGGCGTTTCGCCTCTTGTATGTCCAGCTGGGCGACCAGCGCATCAATGCTGGCGCGCTCGGCCTTTTGCGCGAAGGCTGATATGAGAGCGCGGGCCATAACCTCGCCGACGCCATCCACGTCCAACAAGTCGTCCCATTCGGGGCCTTCGAACCCCGCCGCAGAGGTAATGGCCCGTTCAAAGTCACCCCAGTTTCCATAATGTGTCGCGATCAGGTTCGACGCGGCCTCACCCAAATGGCGGATGCCAAGTGCAAACAGTAGCCGACCAAAGGGAATTTTGCGTTTCTCGTCGATGGCCTCCCACAGGTTACCCGCACTTTGCGCCCCCCAGCCTTTGCGATTGGCCAGTTTGTTCAGGTTTGCCGCGTCGCGTGTCTGCAGGGTGAAAATATCGACCGGCGTTCTGACTGGCAGATCCGGGTCATCGTAAAACATCTCGATCTGCTTGGCGCCCAAACCTTCGATGTCGAAGGCCTTGCGAGAAACGAAGTGCTTCAGCTTTTCAACCGCCTGTGCCGGACAAATTACACCCCCGGTACAGCGGCGCACTGCGTCGCCCTCTTCGCGGACCGCGTCGCTGTTGCATTGGGGGCAGGTCTTGGGGAACTGAAACGGCTCTGCCCCTTCAGGTCGTTTCGAGATATCGACATCGGCAAGTTTCGGGATCACATCACCGGCTCGGTATACCTGCACCCAATCACCGACCCGAATATCCTTGCCGTCGCGGATAGTACCACCTTTGGCGTCACGACCCGCAATATAATCTTCGTTGTGCAAGGTGGCATTCGACACGACCACACCACCCACCGTGACCGGGTGCAAGCGGGCAACCGGGCTGAGCGCCCCAGTGCGGCCAACCTGAATGTCGATCGCTTCAAGTCGGGTCCAGGCCAGTTCTGCAGGAAACTTGTGCGCAATCGCCCAGCGGGGGGTTGTGGAGCGGAATCCCAGACGACCCTGCAAGGACAGATCGTTCACTTTGTAGACGACGCCGTCAATATCATAACCCAAGGTGGATCGTTGGGCCTCGATTTCGCGGTAATGCGCCAGCATCTGATCCGTCGTTTCACACAGCTGGGTCAGGGAATTGGTGGCGAAACCAAGACCGCGCAACCGGTCGATTGCCTTCATTTGGGTTTCTGCCAACGGTTCGGACAGCTCACCCCAGGCATAGGCAAAGAACCGCAATGGACGGGATCGCGTGACGGACGAATCCAATTGCCGCAAGGAACCCGCTGCTGCGTTTCGTGGATTGGCGAAAGGCTTTTCACCTGCCTCTTCCTGCCGCGCATTTAGCTTTTCGAAGTCTTCATGAGACATGTAGACCTCGCCCCGAACTTCCAAAATGTCCGGCGCATTTTCCAAGGTTTGGGGAATATCTGAAATCGTCCGGGCATTTGCCGTGACATTTTCACCAACTTCGCCGTCTCCGCGGGTGGCCGCCTGAACCAATTTGCCCTTCTCATACCGCAAGGAAAGCGACAGACCGTCAATTTTAGGTTCAGCCGTGTAAGACAAAGGTTTAGATGCTTCTAACCCGAGGTACTTTCGGATTGAGCGGTCAAAATCCTGCACGTCTTCGTCGTCGAACGCATTGCCCAGCGACATCATGCGAACAGCATGGGTAACTTTCGAAAAACCATCAGACGGGCGAGCGCCGACTTGATCCGAGGGGCTGTCGGCGCGCTTTAGTTGCGGAAACCGCGTTTCGATTTCAGCATTTCGACGCTTGAGCGCATCATATTCGGCGTCCGAAATCTCGGGGGCGTCTTCGCCGTAATACAGCGTGTTTGCCCGCGCCAACTGTTCGGCCAATTGCGCCAACTCAGCGCGCGCGGACTGTTCAGTCAGGTCAGATACCGGAATCAATTTGCTCATGGCCTCGCCCTGTCACTTAGTCTTGGACCTCAGTGATAGGGCGAGGTCATGTTCAGGTCCAGACGTGCTGTTCAGTGAGTGAAAGCGGTCGCCCCGGACCACGGGCGACCATGTTCAAATCAGGCCCCAACCGCCATCCGCGTTTCGTCAACACTGTTGCTTTGCGGATCACGCAGGACATAGCCCCTGCCCCAAACTGTCTCGATGTAATTTTCACCACTGGTGGCGTTGCTGAGTTTCTTACGCAGCTTGCAGATGAAAACGTCGATGATTTTCAACTCGGGCTCGTCCATGCCGCCATAAAGGTGGTTCAGGAACATCTCTTTAGTCAACGTGGTGCCCTTGCGTAGGCTGAGCAGCTCAAGCATCTGATATTCCTTACCGGTCAGATGAACCGCCTTGCCTTCCACTTCGACCGTTTTGGCATCGAGGTTAACCGCAACGCGACCGGTCTGGATGATGGATTGCGAATGCCCTTTTGAGCGGCGGATGATGGCATGGATTCGGGCCACCAACTCCTCTCGATGGAAGGGCTTGGTCATATAATCGTCGGCACCGAACCCAAAACCTTTGATTTTGCTTTCCGTGTCGTCTGCGCCTGACAGGATCAGGATCGGTGTTTCCACCCGAGCGATGCGCAGTTGCCGCAGGACTTCATGCCCATTCATGTCCGGCAAATTCAAGTCCAGCAGGATCAGATCGTAGTCATAAAGCTTTGCAAGATCGATACCTTCCTCACCCAAATCCGTTGCATAGACGTTGAGGTTTGCGTGTGTCAGCATCAATTCAATGCTTTTGGACGTAGTCGGATCATCCTCGACAAGAAGTATACGCATTTACTGCTCCAATTCGGGTCAATTTACCAATTCAAATTGAGCCTGCTCAAAAATGGTTAATCTGACGTTACCGTTGAATCATTTATTCCCTTTCACCCTTAGGTTGTCGATATTTTTTTATCGCGGTCACCTTTAAAGCGTCTGTGCCGTGTTCTGCGACGGCCGCAACCCACGCGTTAAATTCCTCATCACTGAGGTCGTATCGCTTTTTGGCGTCTGACAGTGTGATCAGCCCATAAACCACTCCCCGCACGACGATTGCCTTGCGCGATGCGACCCAGCGTGTCGTATCCTTTGGCGGCAGATCGGCGCGCGATAAAACTGTTCCATCCGGTAAGGTTATGGATCTTGGCCCCTCAACTTTGTGCAAAAACATTTTATGACCCTCTTCGTGCTGCGACAAAGCTGACACCACCCTACTTAATGCTGAGTGAAACCGCCCCTTGAGAGTGTGTAGAATTTTCCTATATTCTGCCGGTCTTTCTTAACCCGCACTGGAATCACCATGGCCCTCGCTGCCGAGACCCAACTCAATTCGCTTGGCTTTGCCAAACCGCCCTCGGAAACGCGGGTGGTTGTTGCCATGTCCGGTGGCGTAGACAGCTCTGTCGTGGCGGCCCACCTGGCCGACCAGGGCTATGACGTGGTTGGTGTAACGCTACAGCTTTACGATCATGGTGCAGCGCTGGCCAAGAAAGGTGCTTGCTGTGCGGGGATCGATATCCATGACGCACGCCGTGTGGCCGAGGAACGCGGCTTTCCCCACTATGTTTTGGATTACGAGAACATCTTCAAAGACGCGGTGATCGACGAGTTTGCTGACAGCTATCTGGCAGGTGCTACTCCGGTGCCCTGCATCCGCTGCAACGAACGGGTCAAATTCAAGGATTTGCTGGAGACCGCCAAGGATCTTGAGGCCGACTGCATGGCCACCGGTCACTATATCCAACGCAAAATGGGTTCCAATGGGCCAGAGTTGCATAGCGCCGAGGACGCGAACCGCGATCAGTCCTATTTCCTGTTCTCGACCACGCCCGAGCAGTTGGATTTCCTGCGTTTCCCTCTGGGCCACCTGCCCTCGAAGGACGCCACCCGCGAGATGGCCGCGCAATACGGGCTGGCCGTGGCGGACAAGCCGGACAGTCAGGACATCTGCTTCGTGCCCAACGGCAATTATGCCAGCGTCATCGAAAAACTGCGCCCCGGTGCGGCAGAACCCGGTGAGATCGTGCATGCGGACGGTCGCGTTCTGGCGCAACATAACGGCGTGATCCACTATACCATCGGACAACGCCGCGGTCTGGGCATCGGTGGCCTTAGCGAGCCATTATATGTCGTAAAATTGGATGTGGATGCGAAACAAGTCGTTGTTGGCCCCAAAGAGATGCTGGCCACCCGAACCATTCCTGTGCGTGAAATCAACTGGCTTGGGGATGAACCCTTCACCTCACGAGATGAATGGCATGTTCTGGTCAAGGTCCGCTCGACCCGCCCCCCGCGCGAGGCGATCGTAAGACCTTTGTCCAATACCACGGCAGAGGTTGAGCTGTTGACGCCCGAAGAAGGTGTCTCACCCGGTCAGGCCTGTGTGTTTTACGCGTCGGAAGGCAGCCGTATCTTTGGCGGCGGCTGGATCTGGCGCGGGTACTAAATCGCGTCCGTCCACGAGTTGCTAAGGATATAGAGCCCGGCGCAAATCATCACATAGGGAACCAACCGTTCCAACCGCCGGGCCAGCGTGCCGCTCATGAACGGCGCTTTGGCCCCTAACAGCGCAACGGTTGCCAGACCAAGTGCCGCCAACACGGCCCCGATAACACCAGCCGTTCTGAACGTGGGGGCCGAGTCGGCCAGCAGAGGCGCAAGGACGGCAAACGTATCCATCGACAGGCTGATGAACAGCAGCGTGACCATGATCACCGACGCCCCGGTATCCAGATTTGCGTGCGTTTCAGTCTCGGTTCCCCGCCTTTGCCGAATCAAGGCTAAGATGCCCAAACTCAGAGGTATCAGACCCAGATACCCGGCCCAGTGCGGCACGACATCCTCAACCCCCAACGCCAGCAAGAGCGCAGCGCTGATCACGATCCCCTGCGCAAGCAGAAAGCCAAAGACCGCGCGTTTGGCCCCCGACACCAGCGATAGCGCCAGCAGCGCCGCCAGATTGTCCAGATTGGTCAGAATCTGAGCCATAAAGGCGGAAAGTCCGAACAGCACGAAATCCAGCATTACGGAGTCATCCGATCAAGAACGGCTTGGGCGGCCCTCAAACCGGGGGCCTCACCTCCGCGCCCCAGACGTTCCATCGTGAGGGTCATGGCATCGCGCTGCGCATCGGGGGCAGCTGCGACCTGTTTCAACGCCTCTGCTATCTGTTCAGGCTGGCAATCATCCAGCAAACACTCGGGGACCGTTCGGGTCTCGGACACCAGATTGACGAGCGTTACAGTATCCAGCTTGACCATCCGCTTGGCAATCAGAGTGGTCAGCCAGTTCAGATTATACGCTATCACCATAGGCGTCGATTGCGCGGCCAGTTCCAACGAAACCGTCCCCGAAGCGGCGAGTGACAACTCTGCCGCCGCAAACGCGACCTGCTTTTGTGCTTGTGCCTGATCCGAAGGCATCTCGCGCGGATCGACGACAACAGGGTTTCCGGGCCAGCTTTGCATATACTCGGTGACGGTATCCACCATATGCGCAACCGCGGGCACCACAATACGTGCGCACGGCCGTTCATTCAGATAAAGGCGCAGCGCCTCACCAAAGATCGGAGCCAGACGCTCAATCTCGCCTCCACGCGAACCAGGAAGCGCCAGTATGATCGGTGCGTCGCCCAGATCGTAGGTCGCGCGAAAATCCTGGATATCCTGATCCGAAGCTATCGGTTCGCTGGCCACCGGATGACCAACGAAATCACACTCCATCCCCGCACGTTCCATATAGGGCGGTTCAAATGGTAACAACGCCAGAACTTGGTCGATCACCTTGGCCATCTTGTCCGCGCGCCCGGGGCGCCATGCCCAGACACTGGGGGCGACGTAATGCACCGTTCTGATATCACTCTGCGCTTTTACCTGCTTGGCGACGCGCAGTGAAAAATCCGGGCTGTCGATGGTAATCAATACATCGGGCTGCGTATCCAGAACGGCCTGAGCGGTCTCAGAAATCCGGCGTTTCAGGTGGAAGAACTTGGGCAAAACCTCAACCAGCCCCATCACCGACAGTTCGGCCATTGGAAAGCGGCTGTCCAAACCCTGTGCCTGCATCAGCGGTCCGCCAACGCCATCGAACTGGATATCGGGTACGAGACTGCGCAACCCTTCCATCAAGGCGCCGCCCAAACGGTCGCCCGAAGGTTCACCGGCGACCAGGAAGACTCGCATCAGATCGCCCGCTCACGCACATACAGAAACAGGCCCAGACGGTTGCATTCGTCGATCACACGATCCTGTTGCAACACGATCACGCCACCTTTTTCGATGACAATACCCGCTAGCCCAGCTGCCACCGCACCAGAAACGGTCCCAGGGCCAATGGTCGGCAAGTCAGCACGTCGGTCCTGATCGGGTTTCGGCGCTTTGAACAAAACGCCACCCCCCGCATCCGGTCGTTGGGTCAAGGATTGCAGCATCCAATCTGTGCCGTAGATGCTTTCGACCGCAAGCGCCTGCCCTTTGTTCACCGCACAAGCCTGACCGATATCCGCAGCTCCCATGGCCCGCAGAATACCCGCTGCCCTGTCTGCATCGGACAGTTCAGCCTCGGATGGCTGCGTTTCGGTAAGGCACCCTAGTTCCGGCAGTAACGCCGGGGCAATTTCGTGAGCGGCACGAACGGTCAGTCCAGAGTTTTCGAATATGCCGATCACGGCGCGCAATGCCCCGTCATCCCCGGACATCATCGCCTGTTGCAGTACTGGAACCAGAGGCATCGTGGCCGCATCAATCCGCGATGGATCAATCGCGGGACGGCGCACCGCGCCAGCCATGCAAATCTCGGTCACGCCGCGCGCTTTCAAATCCGCAAGGAAGCTTCCCAACTGTTCCAATGGAAAGACGATATCCGCAGTCAAAGTGTCCGGTGTGAACCCTTCCATCGCACAAATCAGAGGGCGATCGGAAAGTTGGTCAACCACTTCGCCCGGTAATGCGCCTGTTCCAGCAATCAATGCCAGCATCGACCTATTTCCTCGGCGTCAGGAACGAGCGATCGGATTGCCCGGTCACGAAATCCACGATCCGCTGCACATATTCGCTTTCGTTGTCCACACCTACACGGTGCGCGCGTTCCATAAACGTGCCATCGCCAGTCGACAATTCGCGGAATGCAGCACGCAGGGCCGAGATATCCTCGCGCGAGACACCGCGCCGTTTCAAGCCAACCAGGTTCAGTCCGTCCAACTCACCCCGAGGCGCCTGAACCAGGCCATATGGGATCACGTCATTGGGCACCATAGTCAGTGCGCCGATGATCGCGCCACGGCCCACGCGCACCCATTGATGCAGGCCGGAAATTCCGCCCACGATCACATCATCCTCGATGACACAGTGACCCGCCGCGCCGGAATGGTTCACCATGATCACACGATCCCCGATCTGAACGTCATGCGCCACGTGCACACCTGCCATCAAAAGACAATCGTCGCCGATCCGGGTCACACCGCCGCCGCCCTCGGTTCCGGTATTCACCGTCACATGTTCACGAATGCGGTTACGCTTGCCGATCTCAAGCCGCGTATTCTCACCCCCGAATTTCAGGTCCTGCGGAATTTCTCCGATTACCGAGAAATTGAAGATCACGGTCTCATCACCGATCTGGGTGTCGCCGGTCACGACGACATGGGACTTCAATTCTACCCGGTCGCCCAGCTTAACCTGACTGCCGACAAAGCAGAATGGTCCGATGGAGCAGCCTTCACCGATCTGCGCACCGTCTTCGATGATTGCGCTTGGGTGGATGCCGCTCATGTTGTCTTTTCCATGTCCCAGTCGACATAGGCCGAAAATTCGGCTTCGGCTGCGACTTCGCCATCAACCGTCGCCCGGCCGCTGAACTTGAAGATCTTACCACCCTTCTTACCGCGCACGGTATCCACGTGCATTTCAAGCACATCGCCAGGGATCACTTTGCGGCGGAATTTGCACTTGTCGATGTTCATGAAATAGATCAGCAATTCGCTGTCGATCACGTCCATACCGACGCCCAGCATCACACCTGCAGTTTGCGCCATCGCTTCAACAATGGTCACGCCGGGCATGATCGGCGTTCCGGGAAAATGGCCCTGAAAATGTGGTTCGTTCATTGTGACATTCTTGATGCCAACGGCCGATTGATAACCCGAGATATCAACCACCTTGTCGACCAGCAGAAACGGATAGCGGTGCGGCAAAATCCGTTGGATCAACTGGATGTCGGCGCTTTTGGTTTCCGTGCTCATGGTGTTGTAGTCCCATTCTGGATTTCTGTTTGCGGCGTGGTTAGCAATACCGCGCCCTAAGGGCAAGCAAACCTATTCACTGGCCCCATTTTCAACGGCACTGCCGTCGCCGATCGCCGCATTGATCCGCGCAATGGCGGCATCGGTGATATCGGTTCGATCCGAACTGAGGAAAACGCTGGATCGTTCAATAATGATCGAAGCGCCGGATTCGCGTAGCAGGTCAATCAAAACCGGCCGTGCAAGTTCCAGAAACATCTGCCGAGCCTCTTCACTGCGTCGTGCCAACACGTCCAGTTTTGCGCGCTGCCCCTCCCGATGCGACTGAACCTTTTCGTCAAAGGCATCGGCCAGGGGGCGAAATTCTTCGGCCGTCATGGTCGCACGCTGTTCCGTCAGAACCTTTTCCTCTCGGCTCAGCTCGGCCACGATCCGTTCGTTTTCTTCCCCTAAAAGAACGCCTTCGGCCTCGATCTCTCGAAGGACACGTTGACCAAAGGCAGATTCAGCAAACAAACGCTCGCTGGACAACGTCACCACGCTGCTTTGCGGAACCCCCAATTGTTGGGCCGCTACTGGCTCCGAAAAGACAAGGGTCAGAAATACACACAGGGCCCATAAAGGGCCCTGCAGTTTCATGAACACAGTTTTCAACATTCAGGATCAGAACCGAGCCTGAACCGTCAGGTCGAAGTTCTGCTCTTTGTCAAAGTCTTCCTTTTTCAACGCTTTCGAGAAGTTGAAGCGCAGCGGACCAAACGGCGTTTCCCACAGAACCGACACACCAATTACGTGGCGGATCGAGCCGTCTTCGCCGACGATATTGGCACCGGCCGTATTGACGTCGTTAAGATTGTACAAGTTACCAAAGTCGTAGAACACGCCGCCACGCAGACCGAATTCTTCGGGCAGACCCAGCGGGAAATCCGACTCCAAACGCGCAACCCAATAGTAATTGCCCCCGATCGCGTCATCCTGTCCGTTGGACAAGTCGCGCGGACCAAGACCCGCGGGCTCGAACCCGCGGAAGATGCTGGGCCCCAAAACAAAGCGGTCGATAGTGCGGCTGAAATCATCACCTCTCCAGTGCAGCGCACCGACTTCCATCGACGCACGCAGAACAACTTCTTCGTTCCAGACACGTGTCTGGGCGACACCACGGGCCGTCGTCTTGAAGTATTCGTTGTCGCCGCCCAGTCCTGCAGCATCAATACCGGCCTCAAAAAGGACGCCTGCATTCGGGTTCAGACCTCCGATCCGGCTGTCATAAACGTACGAGAGACCCAGAGAACTGGTGGTACGCTCACCCTGATCGATTTCCGACGAAATGACTGCACCGTTAGTTTCGTCACCTTGCTGGGTCATTTCGCTGTTTTGCCAACCATAGCGCAGACGCAGGGATGACAACTCGCCAATCGCATAGCTCAACTGAGGCCGGAAGAATAGCGTCTCAGTGTCATAACTGGCAAAGCTTGAATTGGTCGTCGACAGACCCAATCCCAGATCAAACCGAAGTTTGCGCCCCAGCAGGTAAGGTTCCGAGAAGTTCAACGTGTACTGTTCGGCATCCTGGGCAGTCGACAAATTGACGCCAATTGTTTGCCCGCGTCCCAGGAAGTTAGATTCCTGAAGGCCAATCGCAACCCCGAAACCATCAGAAACCGAGTAGCTACCACCCAGGCTCAGCGAACCCGTCGGCTGTTCCTCTACATCCACATCCACAATCACCTGGCTGGGCGAAGACCCTTCGCGCGGTTCGACATCGGCCGCAGCAAAGAAACCCAAGGCCCGGATACGTTCGGCGGCCTGACGGATCTCACGCGGGTTAAAGGGGTCACCTTCCACCGTATCGAATTGACGACGGATCACGCGGTCAAGCGTGGTTGTGTTGCCTTCGATATCGATCCGCTCGACAAAAATCCTTGGGCCTTTGGTCAGAACAAACTGCACATCCAGAGTCAGGTCACGTGCGTTGCGCGTCACGCGCGGCTCCACACGCAGGAAATCGACGCCCTGCTTGATGCCGAGACGTTCCATCCGCGCAATCGAGTTTTCGATCAGCATCGGAGTGTAAGTCACTCCCGGTCGAATTTTCAGTGCATCCTGATACGGAGCAGGATCCACACCCGGAATTTCGCTGACAGTGCTGATCTGCCCAAATGAGAATTTTTGACCTTCGGTGATGTTCATCACCAAGAAGAAAGCGTCGCGCTCGCGAGTGAATTCCACATTTGCGCTGTTCACGCGGAAATCGACATAACCACGCGACAAGTAGAAATCCCGAATGACCTGTTTGTCGAATTCGATCCGGTCAGCAATGAAAGTATCGCTGCTTACAAACGTCCGCAGGATATTCGCCTGTTTCGATTCCAGAACCCTGCGCAGGCGCCGGTCAGAATAAGCTCGGTTGCCGACAAAACTCACACGCTCGACTTCGATCGTGGTCCCTTCTGCGACCTCGAATACCAGATCGACACGGTTGTCACTGCGGCGAATGATGCGGGGAATGACCGTTGCAGACACCCGTCCCTGAGACGAGTAGATCTCGGCGATCAGGTCGGCGTCAGCCTCCGCGACTTGCGGTGTAAAGACGCGGCGTGGCTCTGATGAGATCGCTTCAAGCAGCACGTCGTCTTTTACGCGGCTGTTACCTTCAACGCTGATCTGATTGATTGTCGGATATTCTTCAACTTCGATAACCAGCGTACTGCCACGCGGCGTCAATTCGACTGTCTCAAAAACACCACTGTCAAGCAAACGCTGATACGCATCGTTCAATTCGCCCGCTGTGACCGACTGGCCCGGCTCGATTCCTGTACGTTCAATAATGGTCGAGGTTTCGATACGTCGGTTGCCTTCGACATCGAACGAATTAAAGACGAAATTTTGCGCCCACGCGGCCTGCGGAAACGGTACAAAACCTACCAATGTAAGAAGGAATATTAACGTTAGTGACCGCCACAAAATCTTGTTTTTCGGCTTCTGCCCACCGCAGGATGTGCCCGCGCCTCGCCTATCAGTCATATTTTTCACTACCCAATATTTTTGGACTTTAAAGCTGATTAGCGAGAATATTTAGCCTTGTCAAAAGACCAAAACAGAAAGCGGCCCGTAGGCCGCCTTGTGTAGTTTCAATAACAGGTCTTAAGAATCACATAGTGATCAAATAGGCCCAACCGCCCATTGCCACGGCAGTCACACCGAAGAACAGCAATGTATCCCAGTTCAACACGAACAAGCACCCAAAGCTTTTGGCGGATTTACGCAGGGCCTTTGTCATAACTACCTCTGACACGGTTCAATTACCGGCTATTAACCTAAGCTGGAATTGGGGCGGAATTGGGGCATTTTCTTGTGAACGATGCCACAATCAGCAGAACAGATCGTTCGTAACCGAAAAGACCATAAGTCCAAGGATCAACGATACGCCAACCCCCATAAGTACGCGCAGTACACCGTCGCTGGGTGGTTTGCCTGCAATAGCCTCATACGCATAGAATACCAGATGGCCCCCATCCAATGCCGGAATGGGAAACAGGTTCAGCAAGCCTACGGCGGTTGACAGAACGGCAATAAAGAAAATGAAATTCTGAGCACCCTGACTGGCCATAGCGCCCGAAGTTTCCGCAATGCCGATGGGACCGGAAATGTTGCAGGTGCTGATCGCCCCCGTCACCATATGCCAGACGCCCGACAAAGAGCCGTCAACGATACGAATGGTCTGCTGCACACCGCCGGAAAGAGATGCCAGAAGGCCCGCGGGTTCCGTCGCTGGTTCCAAAGCCATTCCACCCACAATCCCGATGCGCCAATGGGTCACAAAGCCACCTTCCGGCTGCGGCTCATCCGTGCGACGCGGGGCCAGGGCAAATTCAAGCTCGGCCCCGTCGCGCCAAACGTTCAGCAACAGAACCTTGCCGTCCGATCCCTCTACATGTTCTTTGAGCTGCTCAAAGGCAAAGATAGGATCGCCGTTGACGGCCGTGATAACGTCGCCCGACTTTAGATCGATATCCATGGCTGCACTGCGTGGAACGACCTGTTGGATCAGCGCCGGGAACAACCAGGGGCCGGATACATCCAGTGTCTGCCCATCGCGGATCACCGTGTAATCCAACTCCGGTTCAACAGGCAGTGCATCCGTAAAATCAGACCAGGCCCCCTGCTGATCAAAATCAGGAACGGGAAGACCCGCAATTGCGACGATTTCATCCCCGTCCTGCAATTCCTGCACCGAACCGGGCAACGAGCGCAATTCGCCGACTGTAAAAGGATCGCGCGTAACGCCCTGAGACATAAAAATCAGGCCAAACACCACAATGGACATCACAAAGTTGAACACCGGCCCTGCGGCAACGGTAGCTGCCCGCGCCCACAAGGGCGCGCCGTGCATGGTGCGGCGCAGCTCTTCGGGGGTTTGCTCGGTGATTTCCTGCATTGCGCCTTCGTCCTTGCCGGATGCGGCGTTGGCATCCCCAAGGAATTTGACATACCCGCCGAAAGGCAAGGCTGCGATCTGCCAACGTGTTCCGCGTTTGTCGATACGGCTCCACAATACCGGGCCAAACCCGACCGAGAACACCTCGGCATGGATACCGGACCAACGCCCGACGATATAATGGCCGTATTCATGTACCGCGACGATGACGGACAGGGCGATCACAAAGGCAACGATGGTATAAAGCAAGTTGCCGAATTGAGGGATCAGAGAGAGTACGTCCAAGTTTCTATCCTGCTTTCTGCATCACGGCTTCTTCTGCCCACTTACGTGCCAGATGGTCCGTTTGCAGTACGTTATCAAGGGTTAAAGAGGCATCAAGAAGGCCGTCTGACGTCTCAAATCTGTCCAATACACTTTCAACGATCTGGGCCATCTCTGGAAAACTGACCCCGCGTGCGATGAACAGGTCCAGCGCCCGCTCTTTCGCGGCGTTGAACACCGCACCTGACAGACCGCCGCGCTGCATCACGTTACGGGCGAGGCGCAGCGCTGGATAGCGGGTCTCGTCCGGGTCCTGAAAGCGCAACTGACCCAGTTTCGCCAGGTTCAGACGTTCGACCGGTAGCTTGCGCCGATCCGGCCAGTGCAGCGCATAGCCAATTGCATGGCGCATATCCGGTGCGCCCATATGAGCCATGACCGCGCCGTCATTGAACCCAACCAGCGAATGCACGATGGATTCGGGATGCACCAACACTTCGATCTGATCAGGGGAAACACCAAAGAATTCCCGCGTTTCAATCACTTCTAGCGCTTTATTGAACATCGAAGCGCTGTCTATGGTGATCCGCTGACCCATATCCCAGTTCGGATGGCTCGAGGCTTGCTCGACCGTGGCATTGACCAGATCGCTCAACGGCCAATCGCGGAACGCGCCACCGCTGGCGGTGATAATGATCCGTTCAACTGCATCCATATCCTCGCCCACCAGCGCCTGGAACACGGCAGAGTGTTCGCTGTCCACCGGCAAAAGTCGGGCATTGTGTTTTCGCGCCGTTTCCAACACCAACGGTCCGGCACAAACGAGCGTTTCCTTGTTTGCCAGGGCTAGGGTCGCACCTTGTTTCAATGCCTCAAGACCCGGTGGCAATCCGGCCGCACCGACGATGGCCGACATGACCCAATCCGCTGGCCTCGCTGCCGCTTCGGTCAGCGCAGCCTGTCCGGCCGCAGCCTCGACACCGCTGCCGGATAGTGCAGCACGCAGGTCCTCGAGCTGATCCTCATGCGCGGTCACGGCCAAATCAGCCTGCAGTCGGCGTGCATCGTCGGCGAGCTTTTCGATATTTGCACCGCCGGTCAATGCCACCACGTCATAGGCCGACGGATTCCGGTCAATCAGGTCGATTGTGTTCTGTCCGACCGATCCGGTCGCGCCGAAAATGGAAACTCTGCGCATTACATGCCCCCGGGGGAGTAAATCAAACCCGCAATCAGAACGAACAAGGCCGCCCCCATCATCCCGTCAAACCGGTCGAGAAATCCGCCATGTCCCGGGATCAGGTTCGAACTGTCCTTGACCCCGAATTTCCGTTTGGTCGCACTTTCGACGATATCTCCGGCTTGACTGGCCATCGAGGCCAAAACCGAGATCACAACAAACATGAACCCAAATCCGGCATAGATCGCAAAAACAGCCCCCACAATGGCTGCTGCGGCCCAGCCTCCGGCAGTGCCCGACCATGTTTTCTTGGGGCTGACCTTGGGCCAAAACTTTGGGCCCCCAAAGGTTTTGCCAACAAAATACCCGGCGACATCCGTCGCCACGACCACCGAAATCAGCCAAACCATCCAGCCAAAGCCCATCGTCTCGCGGATAGAGATGAAGCCCAGACCAGCTGCCGCAATCCAGACGGCAAATAGCGCATAAGTCGTTTTCGAACGACCGACCTGCCCCGCCCCAACCAAAGCCGGAGCCACCAGAACCGGAAGCTTAAAAAGCGGCGGCACGTGGTAGCTGATCAAGACGGCCACTCCGGTCAGAATGCCAAGCTGAACGCGCACGCCGACCTTGTCCGGGTCGATCATCCGCACCAGCTCCCAGGTCATCAAACCGCAGGCAATTGCGATGAATGCTTCGAACCAAAGGCCGCCCAGCCAAACCTCGACCGAACCGATGGCAATTAAAACGGCTGCGGACAGAATCCGGGCGCTTAGGTCAGACCATCGGCCGTCGCTCATACCCGCACTGCCCCAAACCGGCGCTCGCGAGAGCCAAAGTTGCGACACAGCCGTTCCAGCTCGGCCGCTGTGAAATCCGGCCAGAGCGTGTCGATGAATTCATATTCGGAATAGGCCGATTGCCACAGCAGAAAGTTGGATATCCGCGCCTCACCACTGGTCCGGATAACCAGATCGGGATCAGGAAGAACATGCGTGTCCAAATACTTGGGCAGAGTTTCTTCATCAACATCTTCGGGGCGCAACCGTCCTTCGGCCACGTCCAGCGCAAGACGTTTGGTGGCACGCGCAACCTCATCCCGACCGCCGTAATTCAGGGCGACTGTCAAGTGAACCAGATCGTTATTCTTGGTCTCTTCCTCCAGCGCGTCCATCAAGGCAATCAGCTTGGCGTCCAATCGAACGCGATCCCCAATGAACCGAACCCGGATACCATTTTCCTTCAGAGTCCGGGTTTCTTTGATGATGTAGCGCCGAAATAGGCTCATCAGCCCGGCAACCTCGGCCTGCGTGCGTTTCCAGTTCTCGGTCGAAAAGGCAAAAACCGTAAGGTATTTGATTCCAAGTTCCGGGCAGGCCTCAACCACCTCGCGCACGCGCCGCGCCCCGGCGTGGTGTCCGAACAGTCTTGGCCGACCACGCGCCTGCGCCCAGCGACCATTTCCGTCCATGATAATAGCGACATGGCGCGGCCCAAGCGCGGGCGAAGTATGAGGGGTGTTGAGCATTCCCTGTCTCAGACCTGCATGATCTCGGCCTGCTTGGTCTCAAGCGCGGCGTCTACAGATTTGATCATCTCATCGGTCAGGTCCTGAACCTCGGATTCCCAGAATTTCTGATCATCCTCGGACATACCGTCCGCTTTGGCTTTTTTGACCTGATCCATCCCGTCGCGGCGCACATTCCGGATCGAGACACGGGCGTGTTCAGCGTATTGCCCGGCAACTTTGCCCAATTCGCGGCGGCGTTCTTCGTTCAGTTCCGGGATCGGCAGCATGATGATCGTACCGTTCAGCTGCGGATTGATCCCCAGCCCGCTTTCGCGGATCGCCTTTTCAACCTTGCCTACCAGACCCTTGTCCCAGACGTTGACGGTCACCATGCGCGGTTCGGGTACATTCACCGTCCCAACCTGATTGATCGGAGTCATCGAGCCATAGGCATCCACCATCACCGGCTCAAGCATCGAGGCCGACGCCCGCCCGGTCCGAAGCGAGGCGAATTCGGTTCTGAGGTTGGCCATGGCGCCTTCCATGCGCCGTTTCAGATCATCGGTATCCAGTTCGAAATCGTCAGACATGCTGCTCACTCCCCGTATTCAGGTGCTGTTTGCATGGCTTCTAAGCCATCGCAATTGGGATGTATAGCAATGATGATGTGGAAATGCGCCATTGACCAGAGGTGTCTTCAGCATTTTTTCGGTTGATTAAATACCAAACAGACCAGCCGACATCCTAGTCGGCGGGTCTGAAGGAAGCTTTTCCGATCAGGCGTTTACGTCAACGACGACGCGGCCTTTGACCTGACCTTTCAGAATATCGGCGCCCAGTTGCGGCAGATCGTTAAGGGTTGCAGGCTGAACCATTGCCTCAAGCTTATCCATCGGCAGATCGGTGGCGATACGTTGCCACGCCCGGACACGATTTTCATAAGGCTGCATCACGCTGTCGATGCCCAGCAGATTTACGCCGCGCAGAAGGAATGGAATGACCGTCGCAGGCAAAGCAGCACCACCCGCCAACCCCACAGCCGCGACCGAGGCGCCGTATTTCATCTGCCCCAGGACGCGCGCCAGCATCTCTCCTCCGACCGCATCAACGCAGCCAGCCCAGCTTTCGCTTTCCAGAGGCCGCTTGGTGGTTTCGTTCAGCTCTTCCCGCGGGACGATTGTGCTGGCCCCCAGAGATTTCAAGTAATCCCCCGCCTCGGGTCGACCGGTAACAGCTGCCACTTCGTAGCCAAGATTGGACAGAATGGCCGTGGCCACAGATCCGACCCCACCTGCGGCCCCGGTTACCAAAACCGGCCCGTGATCGGGTGTCATTCCGTGATCCTCAAGCGCCATCACAGCCAGCATCGCAGTAAATCCGGCCGTGCCTACAGCCATTGCCTGGCGAGCATCCAAGCCATCGGGCAAGGGCACCAACCAATCGGCCAGTGCATTGGCTTTCTGCGAATACCCGCCCCAATGCGCCTCACCCACGCGCCAGCCGGTTAAAACTACCTTGTCACCGGGCTTATAGCGGTCATCTGATGACGCTTCGACGGTCCCGGCATAGTCAATGCCCGGTACATGTGGGTAGTTGCGCACCAGCCCGCCACCCTTTGGCGACGTACACAAACCATCCTTGTAATTCACCGTCGAATACTCGACCGCCACGGTCACGTCACCATTTGGCAAATCATCCAGAGACAACTGCTTGACCGAGGGGCTGGCCAAGCCGCTCTCTTCATCCTTTTCCATCACCAATGCGTTGAACATCCGATTTCCTTTCGTTTTCCTAGCGCCAGGCCGTTCTACGCCTGGCTGAATGAGTTCGGGTGCGCCGTGTAGCGACGAGGGCGACGCCCAAACCCTCCCTTAGATCCAGAAACGCTCCTGCACTGTGGCGCGGCGCATGCCGTCTGGTGTTTCAACCTCGACAATCGTTCCTGCTTCCCAGTGGCTTAATCGCAGCATGCCGATTGAGACATTCGTCCCGAAATCCGGGGACCACGCGGCTGAGGTCACCTGCCCCACACGCCTTCCACCTGCGAACACAGACCACGGTCGGTCGCAGGGCGGTACTGCGTTGCCCTCAATCGCAATTGGACGAATCTGCTGTACCGGGCCTTCCTTAGCCACACGCAACAATGCATCCCGACCGATACACCCAATCGCGGTGTGAGTATTACAGAACTTGCCCAAACCACATTCGTGCGGCGTGTTGTCGTCGGTCATGTCATTGCCATAAGACAGCAAACCACCTTCGATCCGCTCGATCAGGTTGGGACAGCCCGCCCGCACCTGTAGGTCCTCACCCGCCGCAAAAAGGGCGTTCCACAACGGCATGCCTATTTCAGTGCCTTCGACATAGATCTCGAACCCACCCTGTTTTGAATAACCCGACCGAGCCACGGCCAGGTCACGCCCTTCGAATTCGAACATATCGAATTTGAAAAACCGGATATCCCGCACGCGATCCCCGAATACGCGCACCATCAGGTCATCCGCCTTGGGCCCCTGAACCGCCAAGGGCGACACGTCGGGTTCATCCACCAGAACATCCAGCCGATACCCGTTGGCGACCCCTTTGACCCAAAAAAGCAGGTCACTGTCAGCAATGGAAATCCACCAACGATCATCGGACAACTTCACCGCCACAGGATCGTTCAGCATCCCACCGGTTTCATCGACGATGGGCACGTAAAAGCACTGCCCCGGCAGCATCCCCCGCAGATCACGCGGCGTCAGCATTTGCATCAATCTGCCCGCGTCCGGGCCGCGCAGCTCAACCTGCCGTTCACAGGAAACATCCCAGACCTGAACGTGGGATTTCAGATGCCTGTAATCTGCCTCGACGCTTTCGAAAACTGTGGGCAATAACATGCGGTTATAGACCGTGTATGCTTTAACTCCCGCAGCCTCGACACCGTCTGAGAAGGGCGTACGCCGCAACCGGCGGGATAAGGAAATTTGCGGCATTCAAACCTCCTTTGGCATAAACACCAAATCGCTAACAGGTGCGGCTGATCCGGTCTCGGTCAGCATTTGGTGCAATTGCCCGCGATGATGGGTCTGATGGTTGAACATATGGATGACGCATTGCGCGTAGGGCAATGTAACGTCAGCTTCTTTTGCCGCCGAGAACCACGTGAATTCACCAGTCAGAAGGTCCTCTTCAAGCGATCCAGCCCAATTGGAGATGCGGGCGTCGACTGTTTTGCACAGCGGCAACCACTCGGCCAGATCAGGGCACAAAGACACACTTTCCGGGATGCCGCCACCTGGACCATCGCTTTGATCAAAACGCGAAATCCAAATCCAGTTACCCCACAAAAGATGGTTAGCAGTCCCCATGATCGAGCCAAAAAAAGCGCCGCGATCTTTCGCTAACTCCTCGGGTGTCAGGTCTTGAAGAAAAGCGGACAACTGGCTGTTCTGCCATTGATTATACCGCGCCATTTCCTGTGCATAGGCCCCGGTGATCATTATTTTGGTCCATGCCAGTCAATCGGGCAAATCTCGGCCGATTTACCGCCGAAATCCCAGACGCGGCCGTAATCACGCACCTTGGATTTGGTTCCACGCGCTACGATGATATCCGGTCCCATCCAGTATTTCGAGTTCGAAACCATCACCGGATGCTCGGGGTCTTTACCCGCCAACATCTCAATCTCGCCCTGAATCTTGCGACCGATTACGATGCGGCGCTTGTTGCCATCGCGTTCGATCTGGACAGGGGCCCGCTCGGCCCCGATGATCTCGCTGACCAGCATGGTGAACAGACCAGTTGTACCGCCCGCCTGCCCGCTGAAGATTTGCAGCAGACCGTTATAGGCCTTGCCGCTAGCGCGTTCATCGACATAGGCCGCGACTTTCCACTGGCCCTCGCCCATGCGACCGGGAATATCGACCAGCAGACCAACGTTCAAACCCGACAGGTCCTCGCCCTCGTAATGGCCTTCATCGATGATGACCCCCATCCACGCGTGGCAATGCCCTTCGGTCGGAGGATGCGCCCCCAGTGATACAACGCAGGGGCAAAACACATCGCACGAGCAGTTGAGGATCAACTCTCCCTTGATGACCCAATCAGTAGGACTCATCTCGCGCCGCTTGGGATTTGGCATACGACTGTCGATACGTTGGCTGATCGGCAACCTGTCGGCTTCAGGTTTTCTGTTCTTAGCCATATACTTATCCTCCGAAAATAAAGGGATAGATCAACAGGAGAATTCCCCCTGCAACTAGAGCAAACCCCATTGGTCGCGTCACTGCGTGACCGATCTGAGGCAATTTTTCCAAAACCATGAACAGAGTCGCCAACCCCATCCAAAGCAAGCTCATGACGCCTCCAACGAAACCCAGCGCCATAAAGCCCCAACAACATCCGACGCAGAAAGCGCCCAGCCCCAGGCCCATGCGCAACCCGCCTGTGAAACCGGTTTTCCAATGAACTAGAAAATAGGTCATGGGCGCGTGGCAAACTCCGTGGCAGACCTCTTTCGCGCGGGTGAACTGAAAAGCGCCAACTGCGATCATCAAACCACCGGCCACAAAGCTGGATTTGGCGATGCCCAGCATGTCGACAACGCCACCGAACAGTAAAACCAGCTGAACCCCCGTGATCAGCGCCGCGAACCCGACCCAGACGATGAAATACCCCGCCAGAACGCCCAGCCAACCAGCTCGTGTGCCATTGGCGCTGTGGATCAGGTCATCATAGCTGCGCAAGGTCGGCACAAGGGTCGGCAACATCATTGCGGCCATCATGATGGCCCACATCCAGAACAGCGGGCTAAATTCGGCCATCGGCATGTACATATCCATGCGCGGATCCATGGCGGCCATCGCTTGCCCCATTGGGCCGGGGCGCCCGATCCAATCCAGATCCATTCCGCGGCTCATGGTGAACATCATCCACCAGGCCCACAGAATCAGGCTGTAAAACCCAAGCCACAAACCGCTGCGTAGAACTGCGCGACTCATGCGTCCCTCCCGACTCAGTCCTTGCAATTCAAATGTCAGACTTTTAAATGTCAGACAAATAAAATCTTACCAACGGTCCCCGGAATATGAAAATCGACCCACGAAAACCCGCCGATTTGTCTGCGCAAATCGCGCAGGCCATCCGTGATGCCATCATCTCGGGTGAATTGATCGTGGATGAGCGTTTGCCGTCCGAGGCAGAACTGTCCGATCAGTTTCAGGTCTCACGCCCCACGGTGCGCGAGGCATTGAAACGTCTAGCCGCGCAATCCTTGATCCGAACGCAGCGGGGTGCCAGCGGGGGGGCTTTTGTTAATCGGATCAGCTTTGAGGATGCGCATTCGCAGCAAATCACAACCTCAACACTGTTATTGTCGATGAATGAGGTCAGCTTTGATACTGCCTGCGAGGCCCGATTTTCGTTGGAACGCGCCTGCGCGCCTTTGTCTGCGCAACGCCGTACTTCGGATCAACTGGCCACCATGCGGGCCGAGATTTTCCGTCAGGCACAGCCTGGGCTTTCGGATGAGGCCTTTTGCGCTTCAGACGTCACATTCCATCGGGCCTTGGTAGATGGTGCCGACAACCCGGTGCTCTCTTACCAGTTGGCCGGCGCTGTCGAGGCCATGCAGCCCTTGATGAACATGATCACCTTCACCGCCCGATCGCGTGAACAAATCATCTCCTTGCACAATCAGATTGCCGATGCGCTGGAAGAAAGGGATGCGGCAAAGGTAGATGCAAAACTAGTTGAGCTAGAAGAATACACCCGTAAGCTGGCCCAGGATGTCGCCCAGCAACATCGTAAACCTGCTTGATGAGGGACAGATGACAACAGCGCTGAACGTAATTGCCGCCCTCTTGACCATAGGTTTTGGCCTCTTCGGATTTCTGGCGCCCGCGTTCACTGCGGCCTCGTTGGATTTGACACCAACCGACAGCAACATGGGTCTCAGCGAGATGCGCGCATCAGTCGGTGGGCTATTTGTCGTAACCGGCGCGGTGGTGCTGTGGCTGAACAATCCTATGGCTTATGCCATGTTGGGCGTTGTTTATGCGGGCGCGGCGCTTGGGAGGTTTGTCTCGGTCATTTTTGATAATCCGCCACTCATCAAAGCCATGACATTTGGAGGAATCGAATTGGCCCTGTCGCTGTGGTTGATCTTGGCGAACATCAACAGGGCTGCGTAAGCATCTGTTTTTAAAGCAAGCGTAGATTGGAATTCCTAGTTTGCATCCACGCGCGCGCTCACCTATATAGGATATGTCTTTCGGGACTATGGACATAAACGCGCTCGTAATAAGCGGATCGGACCCGGGGGCGGTACCCGGCGGCTCCACCAACCATCCTTCGTTTGAGGATTTTGGGGCCGAAATAGGATCGACGAACGTCTAAAGGGGTTAGCTTTGTCTCGGCTGTCTGCCACCGTTACCGGCGAAAATAGTACAATTGCAAACGACAATCGTGCTCCGGTTGCAGTTGCTGCGTAAGCAGTAACAAGACCGAAACTTAAGTCCTTGCGCCTAGCCGCGTAAGGCGGGGTTCGCAGGTACCTGGCAACAGAAACCTGCATTTTCTCCCTAATGTCTGCTGTTTAACCCTGATCTTGTTCACGTTCAGAGTTTATTCACCCTTTGGTCTCATGCTGACCCCGACAGAAAAAGGAGAGTCGGGATGTCCCATACAGATGTCGTCAAAGGATGGTATTCCGAGGTTTGGGAAAACGGGAACCTTGATGCGATAGATCAGTATTTTAGCGCTGATACGATGGCCGAAGGGTTGATCCCCGAAATGCAGGTCGGCGCGGATGATTTCCGCGATCTGGTCATGGCGTTTCGTCACGTTCTTGGGGACATCAAGGTCGAAATTCCAAAGATCGTCGAAGATGGGGACTGGGTTTCTGCCATTTTGCATGTCAGCACGACGCGGGCCGACAATGGCGCCCCGCTAATGGCCACTGGCAGCGTGTTCGCGCGGGTCAAGGACGGTCGCATGGTCGAGGCTTATAACCAATTCGACTTCATCTCTTTGTTCGAACAACTCGGGCAGTTTCCGCAAGACACCTTGCCTGTCTGCATGACAGGTCAAAGGCTCGATTGGGTGTAACACGGTTCAGGCAATCTTGACCCCTTTGGCGCTTAGCCGTAAGCAAAGATCATGGGGTAAGATTGCGAACGCCCCGTGAGGCGCCAGCCCAAGTTTCGCATGTATCCGCCCAAAACAGGAGACATGCTATGCCTGCGCCCAATTCAATTACACCTAAACAGCTGATGCGCCTACTCGGAACGCCACAGGCTCCGGTTTTGGTCGACATTTGTCTGGATGAGGATTTCACAGCCGATCCCTTTCTGATCCCCGGCTCATTGCGTCATCCCGGCAAAGATATCGACGGGATCGCCGAAAGGATTGGCGACCGTGCGGCTGTCATCATTTGCCAAAAGGGCAAAAAGCTCAGCCAAGGGGTTGTCTCTTGGCTGAGAAGCAAAGGTTGTGTGGCGGAATACCTGGAAGGTGGTATGTTTGGCTGGCGGGAAATGCCCGACGCGCCGCGGGTTCCAGCCTCGGCCGTACCATGGCACGAGGGTGGTCGATCCGTCTGGGTCACGCGTCACCGGCCCAAAATCGATCGGATCGCATGCCCCTGGCTGATCCGCCGCTTTGTCGACCCGGACGCGCAGTTTCTATTCGTGGCACCGTCCGAGGTGCAAGCCACCGCCGAGGCCTTTGACGCAACGCCGTTCGATATAGAGGATACGTTTTGGTCCCACAGACAGGATCGCTGCACATTTGACACCATGCTGGACGAATTTCAGCTGCGCATGCCGGCGCTTGACCGATTAGCCACGGTCGTTCGGGCCGCCGACACCAATCGCCATGATCTCGCCCCCGAAGCCGCCGGGCTATTGGCAATCTCTGTCGGCTTGTCACGCCAGTACCGCGACGATCACCAAAACCTCGAGGCAGGGCTGCACTTGTATGACGCACTGTACCGCTGGGCGCGGGACGGGTTTGACGAGGGGCACGACTGGCCAACGGATCGCAAATCATGACGCCATCCCTTTCAGACCTTGTCCGGGTGTTTGGCCGCATCGGGTTGCTGTCGTTCGGAGGGCCGGCCGCGCAAATCTCACTGATGCACCAGGAACTGGTCGAGAGACGCCCGTGGCTGGACGAACAGGCTTATCTGCGCGCCTTGTCCCTGTGCATGCTTCTGCCCGGCCCCGAGGCCATGCAACTGGCCACTTATGCCGGTTGGCGTCTGCGTGGTGTGACCGGCGGGTTGATCGCAGGTGCCCTTTTCGTACTACCGGGTGCATTTGTCATCGCCATTCTCGTGGGGCTTTATGCTGCGTTTGGCGACCTGCCAGTGGTGCAGGCTGGTTTTTTGGGTGTGAAAGCGACTGTGATTGTCATCGTTCTTCAGGCCCTTAGGAGCCTGTCGCGCAAAGCGCTGACCGATACGCAACACCGTGCGATCGCTGGGTTGGGTTTTCTTGCGATTTTCGCGCTGAACCTTCCCTTTCCGCTGATCATTCTGGCGGCAGCTATCTGGGGCTATGTCACGTTTAACGGCGAGGTCACCACCGCAGATGCACCCCCTGCCCCAAAGGTCAAAGGAATGCTCGGCACCGCCGCAATTTGGCTGGTTCTGTGGCTGGGGCCACTGTTGGCATTGACCTTGGCGGGACAAAAACTGTTGAGCGATCTGGGCTGGTTTTTTGCTCGCCTTGCCGTTGTCACGTTTGGCGGGGCCTATGCCGTTCTGGCCTATATGACCCAGACCGTGGTTGAAAAATATCAATGGGTCAGCACAGATCAGATGATCGACGCGCTGGGTCTGGCCGAAACGACTCCGGGGCCGTTGATTCTGGTGACACAGTTTGTCGCCATGTTGACCGGTCAAATCAACGGCGGGGCGCCGCTTGCGATTGCGGCTGGAGCGGTTGCCCTTTGGGCCACATTTGTACCGTGTTTTCTTTGGATTTTTTTGGCCGCCCCCTATCTGGACCAATTGGCGACCCGTCCAAGGTTGTCCGCCGCGCTGCACGGGATTACTGCCGCTGTGGTAGGTGTGATTCTTAACCTGTCAGTGTGGTTCAGCCTGAACGTTCTGTTTCAGACTATTCCCCAACAGTCCTGGGGTCCGGTGACCATCCCCAGGCCCGATCCAGCCACCCTGGATCCTGCCGCTCTGATCCTGACACTATTGGCTGGGCTATTGATTTTTAAGTTTAAATTTGGGATGGCAACAACTCTGGTCATCATGGCCATGATTGGAACGGGAATTCACTTCCTTTGAACAATCCTCGCATACCTGGTCTTTCGTTTCCGTCGAAATCCCCTATGCTGAGGGTAACCACTTTTGAGGATGACACATGTCGCAAGACATCGATTATGGAAACCTGATGCACACCGCGATGCGCGGGCTCATCAAATCCGTTCTGGACAGCGTTGCCGATAATGGCCTGCCTGGGGCGCATCATTTCTTTATCACCTTTGATACGCGTCAGGATGGCGTTGAGCTGGCGGATTGGCTGCGCGAGCGGTACCCTGAAGAGATGACAATTGTCATGCAGCACTGGTTCGAAAATCTAGAGGTCGGCGACGAAGGCTTTGCCATCACGCTGAACTTTGGAGACGCACCGGAACCGCTATACATCCCATATGCGGCGATCAAAACCTTCGTCGACCCATCCGTCGAATTCGGCTTGCGGTTTGAAAGCCCCGATGATGAGGAAGAAGCCGACCCCATCATCGAGGAATCAATCGAGGTTGAGGAAGGGGCAGATCAACAAGACGCCGAGGTCGTCTCGCTGGACAGTTTCCGCAAATAATTGCTCAATAGACTATTGTTTTTTAAGAAAAGTCTCGACCGAACGGGACTTTTCCCCATTGCGGAACCGCGAAAACGACAGGTCCAGACCGCCCTCAGCCAATGTACGGTCATATTGCTGCAATTCGTAGTCGCCTGTTTCGCCGATAAACAGGGAAAATACGGTTAGAGTATCACCTTGGATCCGGCCCCAGACAAAGGGTTCGCCCTGCATCGGGTCAAGCGGTACTTCGTGACCGAACACATTGCGTTTCATCGCAGCCGAAAAAACATCTGCCCGGTCGGACTGTTTGAAATCAATCGAGAATTTCTGTTCCTTGATGCGGCCATCCGCCTTGTAGGTCGTTGTGGTCCAACTGATGTTAAAACCGTTCTTCATCTCGTGAATCGACACGCTCATGTCGCGTGGCGTTTCGGTACCGTCATCATCGACAACACTTGCAGATCCAACATAGTCGCCGACAAAAGGCGAAATATCCGCCGCTTGGACAGGAACGCCAGATAATGCGATCAAAAACAGGAAGCCCAGCGAAAAGACTATATATTTCAAGAAATAAGTCTGAACCAATTTGCCCACCGGAGCCTCCAATATGGTGATCCTATTATTGTAGCGGACACGTATGCACGCACAATGCGATTCACAAGAAATTTCACCGTCCCTTCCACCTATACCTCTGGCACCCTTAAGTTTATGGTGCGCGCAACTGGCCGATTGCTCTGCAACTATGTTGCGGGTAAATGGCATACGAACGTATACACTACGGAGTGACAGATGTCTCAGACCCGCACCGAATCCGACAGCTTTGGCCCGTTGGAGGTTCCTTCTGACAAGTATTGGGGTGCCCAAACGCAGCGATCGATCATGAACTTCCCGATCGGTTGGGAAAAGCAACCCGTTGCCATCGTGCGCGCGCTGGGCGTGATCAAAAAAGCCTGTGCGATGGAAAACAAAGCCATTGGTAAGCTGGATGCAAAGATCGCGGATGCTATCATTCAAGCCGCTGGCGAAGTGATCGAAGGCAAGTTTGACGACAATTTTCCTCTGGTCGTCTGGCAGACCGGTTCGGGTACGCAGTCGAACATGAACTCGAACGAGGTGATCGCCAACCGCGCGATCGAAATCCTGGGCGGCGTTATTGGTTCGAAAGAGCCTGTTCACCCCAACGACCACTGCAACATGGGCCAATCGTCGAACGACACCTTCCCCACTGCCATGCATATCGCCACCGCGATGAGCGTGCGCGATGTGCTGTTGCCGGGTCTTGAAAAATTCGCTTCGGCGCTGGAAGCCAAAGCAAAAGAGTTTGCAGGCATCATCAAAATCGGCCGGACCCATACTCAGGACGCGACGCCACTGACGCTAGAACAGGAATTTGGCGGTTATGCGCACCAGATCCGTCAGGGTATCGCCCGTGTCCATGCGTCGATGCCCGGAATTTATGAACTGGCGCAAGGTGGTACGGCTGTTGGTACTGGCCTGAACACCCATAACGGCTGGGATGAGGCCGTGGCCAAGAACATGGCAGACATCACCGGCCTGCCCTTCATCACCGCACCGAACAAGTTCGAGGCACTGGCCGCCCATGACGCCATGGTGTTCCTGTCGGGCGCTTTGGCGACCATCGCGGGCTCTTGCTATAAAATCGCCAACGACATCCGTCTGCTGGGTTCCGGCCCGCGCTCGGGTCTGGGTGAGTTGATCTTGCCGGAAAACGAACCTGGTTCGTCAATCATGCCGGGTAAGGTGAACCCAACACAGGCCGAGGCGCTGACCCAAGTGGCCGCGCATGTCATGGGCAATGACGCAGCGATGAAGTTTGCCGGTTCGCAAGGTCACTTCCAGCTGAACGTCTATAACCCGATGATGTCCTATAACCTGCTGCAATCGATTCAACTGCTGGGCGACGCAACCGATAGCTTTACCGAGCGGATGCTGCTGGGCATCAAGGCTAATGAGCCGCGCATCGACAAGCTGATGAAGGAATCGCTGATGCTGGTGACCGCTCTGGCCCCGACGATTGGCTATGACAACGCCACAAAGGTTGCCAAAACCGCACACAAAAACGGCACCACCCTCAAGGAAGAGGCCATCGCCCTGGGTTTTGTGGATGAAGAGACCTTTGACGCCGTTGTCCGCCCCGAACATATGATCGGCCCGAAAGACTGATGGGTAAGCCGGTCAATCTGAACCGGTACAGAAAAGCAAAGGCTCGGGCCGAGAAAAAGGCCCGCGCCGACCAGAACGCTGTCAAATTCGGGCGCAACAAGGTCGAAAAGGTCGAGGCCAAGTTCGAGCAGGACAAACAGCGCCGCGACATGGACAATCACGAGTTGGATGAATGAGCGGTCGCCCGGTCAAACGCTCACTGACTTTGAAAGGTCATCGCACTTCGGTGTCCCTTGAGGATGAGTTCTGGCAAGCCTTTCGCGACATTTCGAAAGAAAAAGAAATGGCAATAAATGCGTTGGCGGCTGAGATTGACGTCGAACGTGACCCCGATATCGGTCTAGCTTCAGCCATTCGCGTCTATGTTCTGAATTGGTACCGCACCCGCGATTGATGCTTGTCACCCTGTTTCCTTTGCATGTACCCTGATCCGGAACAAAAGGGGTACATCATATGAGCAAGACTGTAACCGGACCCGATGGACAACCGCGCTGCGCTTGGTGCCAAGCCGCCCCTGAGTTCTTTGAGTATCACGATCAAGAATGGGGCTATCCGGTCGCGGACGATCAGCGATTGTTCGAAAAGCTGTGCCTTGAAAGCTTTCAGTCCGGACTTAGTTGGCGAACAATTCTGAACAAGCGCGAGAATTTTCGCAAAGCGTTTAATCAATTCGATTTTAACGCTGTAGCTGCATTTACTAATGCAGACATCGAGCGTCTCTTACAGAACGAAGGCATCATACGTCATCGCGGCAAGATCGAGGCCGTGATCAACAATGCCCGCTGCGCGCAGGACCTTATCGTGGCCGAGGGGTCTCTGGCCGCTTATGTGTGGCGATACGAGGCCGACAACCCGCCTGCGCCGCAAACTGCGTCAACCTCGGCCGAGTCCATTGCAATGTCGAAGGATTTGAAAAAGCGGGGTTGGAAGTTTGTTGGGCCAACCACGGTATTTGCTTTCATGCAGGCCATGGGGTTGGTCAACGACCACGCAATCGGCTGTACCATGCGTGAAAAAGCGGCGCAGATGCGCCGCGAATTCATCAAGCCGGAATAGCGCCTCTTAGACTGAGGCGCGGAAGATCTTGTCGATATTGCCGCCCAGAGCCGTATTGAACTCAGCATCTGATTGCTGTTTGGACAGCCCTTCGGTCAACGCGCGCGAAAACGACGCAATCATCTTGCCGTTCTGGTTCAGCAGATCACAGGCTTGCTCGGTCGAATAACCACCAGACAAGGCCACTACGCGGACAACACGAGGGTGGTCGGCCAGTTCGTCGAACAGGTTGGCATTGGTGGGGATGGTCAGTTTCAACATGATGTCCTGCCCCTCGTCCAGTTGATCGAGGTTCTTCAGGATTTCGGCCTTCAGAATATCCTCGGCCTCGGCCTTGGTGGCGGAATTGATGTTCACTTCGGGCTCGACAATCGGAACCATGCCTGCGGCAACAACCACGCGCGCGACGTCAAATTGCTGGGCAACTACGGCGGCAATTCCTTCGGCGTTGGCTTCATGGATCACCGAGCGTTCCTTGGTGCCGAACACGCCATCCACCTTGGCCAGTGTTTCCGTCAGGCCAGGAATCGGTTTCATCATCTGTACACCGTTGGCCTGATCTTCCAGACCCTTGTCGATCTTCAGGAACGGCACGATACCTTTCTGCGACCACAGGTAATCGGCGACTTTGCGGCCATCGATTTCCTCGCCCAGCGTGCGTTCGAACAGGATCGCGCCGATCACTTTGTCCTTGGTAAAGTCGTCAGCCAGAATAATGCGGGCGCGCATCTTCTGGATTTCACCGAACATTTCCTCGTCCGAGCTATAGTCCGAGGCCTCAACCCCATAAAGAGCCAGCGCCTTGGGCGTCGACCCGCCGCTTTGATCCAGGGCCGCAATGAAACCCGCGCCGTTGGACATCTGCTCGCGCTGTTCTGCTTTGGACATAAGACTTTCCCGTTTAACAATGATTCCGCATTTTGCACTCGCATACAGCAAGGCGGCGGGCGATGGTAGCGTGTTAGCGCTCAACCACGCGCAGCCAGATGCCATCTTTGGACCGTACCGTCAGATGCGCCACTGGCACTGGTGTGCGATCTTCAACCAGTTCGAACCGGAAATTTCGCAACAACATCGACAACAGCAATGGCCCTTCGACCATGGCGAACCCGGCCCCGGTACACACGCGGGGACCGGCGGAAAACGGGATATATGCGTAGCGCTGGCAGGTTTTACCGTTTTCGGTAGACCATCGAGTAGGATCGAAATCATCGGGTCGATCCCACAAACGCTCTTGCCGATGCAGGTGCCAGGGGCTGATAACGATCTGCGCGCCCTTGGGAATGTCCCGCCCCCGGAATTGTTCAGGGCACGTCGCCTCGCGCACCATCATCGGTACCGGAGGGTACAGGCGCAGCGCCTCGCGAAATACATCGCGGCTGAGCTTCAATCTGGACACTGCGCTAAAGCTGGGATCATTCAGAATATCCGCCTCAGCGCTTAGTTTTTCCTGCCATTCGGGGTAAAGCGCCATCAAATACAGCGTCCAGGCCAGCGCTGATGCACTGGTTTCATGCCCAG
The DNA here is from genome assembly GCF_056538105.1 of Ruegeria sp. BH6. Taxonomy (NCBI): domain Bacteria; kingdom Pseudomonadati; phylum Pseudomonadota; class Alphaproteobacteria; order Rhodobacterales; family Roseobacteraceae; genus Ruegeria; species Ruegeria sp. BH6. Next base: position 904,071 of record NZ_JBQFSR010000001.1, on the reverse strand, counting down.
CCAGGAAAAAGATGGCGACCTGATCCACCATCTCCTGCGTGTCGAAACAATGACCGGTTTTCGGATCAGGTGTGGTCATGATCTTGGTTGCCAAGTCGTCCGGCGCTTGACCCGTGGCGATCAGATCGGCACGCTCTGCTATTAGACCCGAAATCAAAGCCCGGATATCCTGCGCGTTTCTGCGTGTATTGCGCGCATGCAACCGGGGCACCCACTTCGGTACCGGAATAAAGGCCGCCAGGTTCAACAAAGGCTGTTGCCGCTGATAGGCTCGGAACTTTTCGAACACCTGCGCGGCTACTTCATGTTCAATCGGAACTGAGAAGAGCGTTCGGAAAATCACGTCCGCCGCGGCGTGGCTGGTAACCTCCTCGCATTCAATCACCTGCCCCGCTTGCCCTTTCAACCGCGTGACACAGGCTTGCACGGCTTCCAGCATGGCTGGGAATGTGTCTTTCAACCGCCCGCCTTCAAAGGCCGGGTCGATGATGCGGCGCTGCCGTTTCCAGGTCTCACCATTGGTCAGAAAGACCGAGTCACCCAATAGCGGGCGCAACCCCTCGCTTATGCGACCAGATTTCGGGAAATCGTCGGGGCGCTGCTTAAGGACGGTTTCCACAAGCTCGGGCTGGTTGATCATGTAGGACCGAAAGAACGGCGTTCGGAACTCGGCCATCCAGGCCCGGTACAGGCGCTGTGGCTGGGCCGATAACAGGTCCTTGCGGAACAGTTTCAGATAGCGCCACAGAGAGACCTTATCCGGGCGGGATGTTGGTTTGGGCGGCTTCACGGAAGAACCGACCTGTATTTCGAAACCGGCTGGTCGATACGCGATTTTGACGGATCACGGCCTTGAAACCTTTGCGCCAATGAAAGCGGCCCTGCGGTAACGCGGAAATAGTCATAATCGCCAGGGCGATCAAACGCGCAGAGATACTGAAAATGCAGCCGGAAAAACCGCCAGCGCAGCTCGTGCCAGCGTTCTGGCGACAGAGTCTGTGTAAAGGCCGCGGACAGCACCAGCGGCCAACGTTTTTGATCGGGGGCAACGCCACTGACGCCCACTGGGTCACATAGAGCAAAGGCACACCCGTCCCCCGGGGCGGACACGTCAACCCAGGTGAGTTCACTTCGGGTCGACAGAAATTGCAGATCGGTGCGCAAATCCCTGGCGCTTGGCAGGAATGAGACCATAGGCACCACCTGCCCAAGGCTTAGAAAGGACAGGATCGGGCCGTCACTGGGAAGGTTTTGCGAACGGATCAGATCAGCCAGCACCATCACACCAAGATGCGCCCCCGATGAATGGCCAACGACCAGAACCTCATCCACATCCGTCTCAAGTGCGCATTGAATATGTTCGGCAAAGTCGGCCAGACGTGAGCGTAACTCGGCTGGGGTGGCGCCATTCAACGCGGCCGAATAGGCATAGTCGTGCATCAGGTAATACGCAAACAAGCGATTATCGATCTTGCGAAACCAATGCAGCAAGCCATAAGCGGCCGCTATTGCCGGCACCATGGCCAACCACCCAGCAACAGGCCATAGCAACGCCGCAAATATCCACAGCACGCCTAGCGACAGGGCCAATTGCGCAATCAGCATGCCGACAGGATACAACGCTGCAATCACTGGCCCTTTGCGCAAGCGCATAAGGCGCCACAATGCCCCTGACTCAATGTAAATCCAGGCCGTGCGCACAAGCTGCAAGTAGGCCGCGGGGATCGAATTCGACATGCTGTCGCGCACGATGTCCGACCAGACCAAGACCTCAATATCTGCCTCGACGTCGACGCCATCCTGGTGCGAGCGGACATGCCAGCCGTACGGACCGTCACCTGATTTGGGCGCCAGTGAGATCTCGTAGCCTGAGATTTTCGCCTGCGTCCGACCTTCTTTTCGGTACAGCTCTCGGTATCGCCGAGGGTGAATCGGATCGTAGCCGGGTATGTAGAAAACCCGACGCCGTCTTACTTGAGGCTGATTTGTGTGACTGCTCATGGCCTTACCTTCTGCGGCGCAGGTTAACGCAGCCTTGCCGCCAAGGTAAGTCAGATCATCCGAAATTGGCGAGTGCGGGGAAGGTTTCCAACAGCCACCAGCTGAACTCGGTGAACAGGCCAGTGATCAGCATGATGCCGACGAACAGCAGCAGACCCCCCATGACCTTTTCAATCGTTCCCATGTAAGGCTTGATCCGGTTCATCACTGACATCGACCGGTTTAGGAACATCGCGGCCAGTAGGAACGGAATACCCAGACCTGCCGCATAAACACCCAGCAACAACGTACCCCGCGCCACCGAGGACTCGGACGCCGCCAGCGACAGGATCGCACCCAGTTGCGGTCCGATGCACGGAGTCCAGCCGAACGCAAAGGCCAGACCCAGGATATAGGCACCAAAAACCGAGCCACCGGAATCTCCGGTTTCGATCCGCGCCTCACGATCCAGGAAAGGAATGCGGAAAACATTCAGGAAATGCAGACCAAAGACAATCACCACTGCACCGGAGAGTTTGGCGAAAAGCACCTGGTTCTGCAGCACGAATACCCCAAAGGCCGATGCTGTGAACCCCAATAACAAGAACACCGTGGACAGACCCAGCACAAAGAACAGCGCCGACATCGTCGCCTTACGCCGCGCACGCGCCTCATCCTGCATCTCGTTGATGGTCACACCGCTCATATACGCCAGATAAGGTGGCACGATGGGCAGAACGCAAGGCGACAAGAAGCTGATCAGCCCGCCCAGCATCGCGATGAACATGGCGGGCAGCAGGCCCGCGTCTATGATATCAATTCCGAACATAAATCAGCACATATGGTATCAACCCCGCCACGTCACGGGGCCATTCGGTCACATCCCCGTGCTTGGACGCTGGACACTGCGTCAACTTGGAAATATCTGCACATTATGTCTAGCCCCACTGAAACATTGGATGCGCTGGGTCTTTTGTGCCCTTTGCCCGTCCTGAAAGCCAGAAAACGCCTTAAATCTATGCCCTCGGGGGCAATTTTGCGCGTGTTGGCCGATGATCCTGCCGCCATCATCGATGTTCCGCATTTCTGCACCGAAAGTGGGCACCAGCTGGTGTCACAAGAGGATGCGGACGGACATCAGATCTACCTGATACAAAAATCAGGCTGAGGTGGAAACACGTCTGGTTCAAGAAAAAGGCGGGCTCAAAGCCCGCCTTTCTTATTTATTGCCCCAAGGACCACCACCCGCGCCGTTTCGGCTTGGGCGGTTCGCTGGGTTGCTCAGGCTCTTCGGCCACAACTTCCAGAACAGGCTCAGGCGTTTCTGCAACCGGCTCTTCCAGCGCTACTTCGACTTCAGCGGTCTGGACAGTCTCGGCAACCTCTTCCACAGCTTCTTCAGCTTCGACAGCTACTTCGGTAATCACTTCTGTCTCGGTTACCTCATTCGCTGTCGGCGCATCGGGTTCCGCTGAAACCGGTTCGGTCACCACCTCAGCAGCTTCGGGCTGTTCAACGGCTTGTTCCGGCGCAGGTTCTTCTGCAGTGGTTTCCTCGGCCTGCTTAGCGACTGCTTCCTCAGCTTTATCAGCGGGTGTTTCGTCAGTTGCTTCAACCGTTTCCGCGTCCTTCTTACGACGGCGCGGCGCACGGCGGCGCTTCGGTTTTTCAGCCTTTTCTTCCGCAGCAGGTTCTTCGGGTTGAGCCTCAGCAGATGCTTCATCCGTAGCTTCGGCTGCGGTCTCACCGTCCTCTGCACCAGTTTCAGGTGTATCCCCCGAGCCGTTGCTTTTCTTACGACGACGGCGGCGACGTTTGCGCTTGGGCTTAGTCTCTTCTTCGGCCTGAACCGCCGTTTCTTCTTCGACGGCTTCGTCCTCGTCCGCATCCACCAGATCCATCAGCGTTGCGTCCACGGATACAACCGGCGCTGTCGCCTCAGGCACGATACGGCTGGCGGTCTTAAACTTCTCCATCGAGAAATCGGGACTGACCAGATGCACGTCGCCTTCGATGCGAACTGACAAGCCATAACGTGCTTCGATCTGCGCAATATGTTCCCGCTTTTGGTTCATCAGGAAGTTAGAGATACTGACCGGGCAGCGCACCAGAACCTCGCGCGAGCGGCGGCGAGTGCCCTCCTCTTCGATCTGACGCAGGATGGTCAGCGCCATGTTGTCATCCGACCGGATCAACCCGGTGCCATGACAGGATGGGCACGGCTGTGTTGTCGCCTCCAGCATGCCAGGGCGCAGACGCTGTCGGCTCATCTCCATCAGGCCAAAGCCGGATATCCGACCCACCTGAATACGCGCGCGGTCTGTCTTGAGCTTGTCTTTCAGACGCTTTTCAACGGCCGAGTTGTTCTTACGCTCGTCCATGTCGATAAAGTCGATGACAATCAGACCTGCAAGATCGCGCAACCGAAGTTGCCGCGCCACTTCTTCAGCGGCCTCAAGATTGGTCTTAAGCGCGGTTTCCTCGATCGAACCTTCCTTGGTCGCCCGACCCGAGTTCACGTCAATCGCCACCAGCGCTTCGGTCACGCCGATCACAATATAACCGCCGGATTTCAACTGTACCGTCGGATTGAACATGCCGGTCAGATAGCTTTCGACCTGATAGCGTGCGAACAGCGGCAGGGCGTCTTCATACCGTTTCACGTTCTTCGCGTGGGACGGCATGATCATTTTCATGAAGTCCTTGGCGATGCGGTAACCGCCTTCACCCTCGACCAGAACCTCATCAATCTCACGATTATAGAGATCGCGGATCGACCGTTTGATCAGGTCGCCCTCTTCATAAATCTTGGCGGGCGCGATGGACTTCAGCGTCAGCTCGCGGATCTGCTCCCACATGCGCTGCAGATACTCATAGTCGCGTTTGATTTCGGACTTGGTGCGCTTGGCCCCCGCAGTCCGAATGATCAGGCCCGCACCAGTCGGCACGTCAATTTCAGCCGCGATTTCCTTTAGTTTCTTACGATCCGGGGCATTGGTGATCTTGCGGCTGATGCCACCGCCACGCGCGGTGTTGGGCATCAGAACGCAATAGCGACCCGCCAGCGACAGGTATGTGGTCAACGCGGCGCCCTTGTTGCCACGCTCTTCCTTGACGACTTGTACCAGCAGAACCTGGCGTACCTTGATCACTTCTTGAATCTTATAGCGACGCGGACGCGGCTTGCGCGGCGGACGGATGTCCTCGCTGTCGTCCTCATCAGCAACTGACTCAATGCTGTCATCTTTAGCCGATGCATCTGAACGAGGTTTTTCTTCGGCCTCGTCTTCGTCTTCGGCGTCGGTTTTGGTGGCTTCCGCAGCAGGCGCGTCGTCTGCGTTGTCGTCCGCAGCGCTTTCGGCTTCAGCTTCCCCTTCGGGAGAGGCATCTTTCGCCTCTACGTCTGCAGTTTCTTCTACAGGCACCGCAGATTCCTCTTCCGTGGCGGCTTCCTCAGCCTCGGCAGCAGGCTCCTCCGCGGTCGCAGGCTCTTCTGCCTCAGCGGCAGGTGCCTCAACTTCATCCGAGGCTTCTGCGTCATCGCTGGGTTCCTCAACCGGCGTCTCAGCGACATGATCCATCGGAGAGGTGCCTTCTGGAACAGACAGATCAGCCCCTTCTTCGCCCTCATCCAGATCAATCGTTTCCATGCCTGTTGGCTCAGACGAAACCTCGATGGATTCGACTGCGTCGTCAGATTTCACATCCGCCGCCTTGGTCCGCGACCGGGACCGGCGCTTTTTAGGCTTGGCTTCTTCCGCCTCGTCCCGCGCCTTCATCGCCTCGGCATAGGCGCGCTCTTCTTCCATCAGCGCTTCGCGGTCGGCGACCGGAATCTGATAGTAATCCGGGTGGATTTCCGAGAACGCGAGGAACCCATGCCGGTTCCCGCCGTAATCCACAAAGGCCGCCTGAAGGGACGGTTCTACTCGCGTAACTTTTGCTAGATAGATATTGCCAGCAAGCTGACGTTTGTTTTCGGACTCAAAATCGAACTCCTCGACCTTGTTTCCGTCGACCACCACAACGCGGGTTTCCTCCGCGTGGGTGGCATCGATAAGCATTTTCTTAGCCATTTGTCCTTGGTGCACCGCGCCAAACGCGTTGTCCTGTCCCGTCCGGGAGGACAGGCGCTTTTGGGGTGGTGTCTTGTCAGGGCGATATCGGACGGCGCGCGGCAGGGTCTGGCGCTGTGGCCCCCTGCCCGTACACTCGATCGTTGCGCGCGCGTCATCGCGGTTCTTCTCCGACAGGCGCGGAATGCCGCGTCCTGCCCATTTTTTCCTTTCGCCCGCTCAGGCGGGCTCAGGCGTTCAACTGCCCGGTTAAGGGCATAATCGGTCTGCTTTGCCTCGTGGGGATCATCACCATCCGCGGCAGAGCAGCGAAACTCAAAGCTTGGGGTTTAAGAGCGCAAAAAGGCCCGGCCCGTTCCGCCACCATAAAGGTAGTCCTGTGGAAAAGACAATGGGCAAACTGCACGGTTCACTCCGAACACCGGCCAGGATCGCTTCATCTGGCCAAAAATACCTGGGGGAGTGAATTGGTCCAAAGGGCCAAGAGAGGGGTTGACCCCTCTCTGGTGTTTACAGGTAATCCGAACGCTGCAGGCTGTATTTGGCCATTTTCTCGTTCAACGTCCGTCGCGGCAGGCATAGCTCTTCCATCACGGACGCAATCGAGCCCTTGTGACGGCGCATCGTGTTGTCGATCAGCATCCGTTCGAACGCCTCGACATATTCCTTCAGCGGCTTGCCCTCAGTCGTCATAACCGGCTGCATTTCTTCGTGATCCGACATCAGCAACGAGGCAATCGTCCCGGAGCCCCGGCGAGATTGCAGCACGGCGCGTTCGGCGATGTTGATCAACTGGCGCACATTGCCTGGCCACGGGGCCTGCAGCAACTGCGCGGCCTCCTGCGCGCTGACCTGCGGTGCGTCACAGCCATATTCTTCAGCAAATTGCTCACTCAAGCGCGTGAACAGCGTCAGGATATCTTCTCCGCGCTGGCGCAAGGGCGGCATGGTGATCCGAAGCGCGGCCAGGCGATAAAACAGGTCCGGGCGCAGGACATCTTCGCTGGTCTTACCCGCCTCCTGCAGGTTCGAAATCGCAACGATCCGCGTCTCGGCCGGTGTACCCTGATCATTCATGACGCTCAGCAGTCGGGCCTGAAGCGTGTCACTGAGGGCTTCGACATCTTCCAGCACCAACGTCCCACCGCGCGCCTCTTCAATCGCGGGCAGTTGCGCGTCTTCGGGCATCATCGGACCGAACAGACGTTTCGACAGCGCCTCTTCTTCCAGCGCTGCGCACGAAACCAGAACGAATTTCTTGCCCGCCCGGCTGCCAACAGCATGCAGAGCATGCGCAACCAGGGTTTTACCCGTGCCGGTCTCACCGTCGATCAGAACATGGCCGTCCGCCTGCCCCAAATCCAGGATATCCTCTCGCAAGCGCTCCATCACCGGGCTGGCCCCGATCAGTTTGTTCATGATCTGAGTGCCGCCGGACAGCTCGCGCCGCAAGGCCCGGTTGTCCAATGTCAGACGGCGTGCATTGCTGGCGCGTTTTGCCAGTTCTGACATGCGGTCCGGGTTGAAAGGCTTTTCAAGAAAGTCGAACGCGCCCACGCGCATCGCCTCAACCGCCATCGGAACATCGCCGTGACCGGTGATCATGATGACCGGTAAGGTGCTATCAGCCCCCATCAGCTTTTTCAGCAATTGAATGCCATCCATTCCCGGCATCTTGATGTCCGAGATGACAATGCCCGGATAATCCGGTCCCAGTACCTTCAGCGCGTCCTCGGCGCTCGAGAACGTTTCAGTGTCATATCCCGACAGTGCCAGCCATTGGCTGATCGACTGGCGCATGTCCTGTTCGTCATCCACAATGGCGATTTTCATGGCCTGTGCCATAGTCATTCCTTTGTTATTCAGCGGCCTCCAGGCCGTCGCTTCCTAGTATCGGCAATTGCATCTCAAACACCGCGCCGCCGTGCTGGCCGTTGCGCGCAGTCAACCGTCCCCCATGGTCGTTCACGATACCCGACGAGATGGCAAGCCCCAACCCGACCCCATCGCCGGGCTGCTTGGTGGTGTAGAAGGGCTCGAACAGATTCTCGATATTCTTGATCCCGTGACCATTGTCGCGGACGGTCAGCACCGCCATGTCACCAGCTGCCAGGATGATTTCAACATCCGGCTCTGATACAGATTTGGTGGCGTCCAGCGCATTGCGCAAGAGGTTCACCATCACTTGTTCGATCCGCATCCGGTCCCCCATCACTATAACGGGTTCTTCGGGCAGGATCTGCGTTATTTTAACGTGTCGCTGCCGCAGCTGCGGTTCCATCATTGACAGGCTGGAAGCCAGCGCTTCGCCAAGATTTACTGGTGAAAACGCATCCGCGCCCTTGCGCGCATAGGATTTAAGCTGTCGGGTGATCGCCCCCATCCGTTCGATCAAGCCGTCGATGCGACCAAAGCTGGCCAACGCCTCTTCGGGGCGGTTTCTGCGCAGCAACAGACGCGCGCCTGCCAGATAAGTTTTCATTGCAGCCAGCGGTTGATTCAGCTCGTGGCTGACAGCGGCCGACATCTCACCCAAGGCCGCAAGTTTCGAACTCTGCGCCAGCGTTTGCTCGGCAACTTCCAGTGTCTTTTCAACCCGTTCACGTTCAGCAATTTCCCGCTGTAGCCGCATGTTCAATGCGCGAAGCTCTGCCGACTCGCGCTGGAACAACGCCATCCGCAGCGTCGCCCGGCGGCTCAGCGCGTAAAAGGCCAGCGCCAGCAGAATAGCGAATCCCATGATTTCGAGCGCCAGAACGCTGTTCACCTTTTCCCGGATCGACGCATAGGTGGTGAATGACGTCATTTGCCAACCGCGGAATGGAATGCGCGTCTCCATGCGCATCACGGCCTCACCCTGCAGGTAGGCATCAGGCGGCAAGGCGGTCCAATCGGTCGTTGCCCGGATTGCGCGCTGGATGGCCCCTTCGGGCGGCTGACGCAGCATCGCCTCGCCTTCTTGCACGCCGCGCCACTGTGGTTCGGTCGACAAGATGATCGTGCCGGTACTATCCGCCACCATCACCGCGTCCGAAATCCCTGCCCAGGCCAGTTCGAATTTGTGCAAATCGACCTCAACCACGATGACGCCAAGGATTTCGGCGTTGGCTTCCATACGACGCGAATAGACAAAGCTATAGCCGCCGGATTCCTTCGGGATTACCGTAAAGATCGTGGCGTTTGAGCGTACAGCATCAATGAAATAAGGCAAACTCCTGTGTGCCTCCCCCAAACGGTTGCGATCGGTGGAGGCGACCGAACGCCCATCCCCATCCAACAGCATCAGCGAGGCTGCTCCAATTTCTTCCACAAATGAGATCAGTCGCTGGGTCGACAGAGAATAATCGCTGGATTGAAGCGCTGAGATCAGCGTGGGATCCCGCGAAAGCAGCTGCGGCACAATCGCATTTCTGCGTAGTTCGCTCAGCAGGTTGCCGGAATACAGGGCTAGACGCAACTCGGCGCGGTTGCGGGTGGACTCAGTAAATCTGTCCGTTAGCAGCCGGTTTGTGACCCAAATTGTCGCTACAGCGACCACCAGCAGTGTAATGACAGCCAATCGCAGGCGCCACCCAAGGGGCGCGCCGCGAAAAGGTTTTGTCAGAATGGACCAGCCAGAGCGAACATCAGAACTCATCCCGGGAAATTACGCGGGCTTGATCGCAACCTCAAGTCACGCAGGTGCGAGGACCCCCGACAATGCGCGGAACAATGCCGTTCCGTCAGTGCCGCCGTGACCTTCATCCGCCGCCCGTTCAGGATGCGGCATCATCCCCAACACCCGGCGGTTTTCCGACAGGATACCAGCAATATCACCGACCGAGCCGTTTGGATTCTCGGTATAGGTGAATGCAATCCGATCCTGATCCCGTAACGCAGCCAGAGTGGTGTCATCCGCGAAATAATTGCCGTCATGGTGTGCAATCGGAATACCGATCACATCACCGGCGTTGTAACCTTGGGTAAAGGCGCTGTCGCTGGTTTCCACCTTCAGACCGACAGTTTTGCAGATGTATTTCAGACCCGCATTGCGCAGCAATGCACCCGGTAGAACGCCGGTTTCTGTCAGAATCTGGAAGCCATTACAGACACCCACGGCATAACCACCACGGTTGGTATGTTCGACGACCGCCTTGCAGATCGGCGATTGCGCGGCAATCGCGCCGCAACGCAGGTAGTCACCATAGGAAAACCCGCCGGGAACGCCCACGATGTCGATGCCCGCGGGCAGCGCGGCATCCTTGTGCCAGACCATGTCGACCTGAAACCCCGCCTGTTCAAAAGCGACGGCAAGGTCCCGGTCACAGTTGGACCCAGGGAATACAATAACAGCAGCGCGCATGGCGGGGCCTCCGGAGTAAAGGGTCAGACCAGTTCGATTTCGTAGCGTTCGATGACCGTGTTGGCCAACAGCTTTTCGCACATCTCGGTGATGTCGGCCTCGGTCGCGCCTGCAGCCAGCTCAAGGTCGATCACCTTGCCTTGACGCACGCCTTCGACCTGGTCGAAGCCCATAGCGCCCAATGCGTGCCGCACTGCTTCACCCTGCGGGTCAAGGACCCCATTCTTGAGCATCACATGCACCCGTGCTTTCATTCCTGCAACTCCAGCTAAGGGCCATGGTTCCGGGCCCGTTCCGTTGCGCGGGGGATAACGCGACAAACCGCGTTCGACAACCCTTGTCCGCACACAGTTTGCCGCAGGTGTGACGCTCAGCCACTGCCGGTTAATCCGGGGTAACGCGCATCAATGGCGTTAAACGTTCCAGTCAGCACCATTTCAACAGCCACGGCCACAAGAATGATTGCCATAACGCGGGTGATCACGTTAATCATTGTCGGCCCGAAAAACCGTGAGATCGGGTCGGCGAACAGCAGCCCCAGCCCCACAATGGCGCAGGCGATCAGTACGGCGGAGCCTAGTGTCACGATCTCGGCCCCATCCGACAGCGTATGAGCAAACACGATGGTCGTGGCAATCGTGCCGGGTCCGATGGTCAGGGGTATTGCCAACGGTACGACGGCAATGTTGCTTTTCTTCTTTTCGCCCTCTGCAACCGCCCTTTGATCACCTTTTGGCGGGTCAGACGCGTTCAGCATCGACATGCCGACCCCCAGAATGATCAACCCGCCGGCAATGCGGAAGGACGGGATGTCGATGCCGAAGACCGCCAGAATCTCTTCGCCAACCAATACCGCGATCAAGGCCACGACAACCACTGTTCCGGTTACGACCAGTGCCACGCGCTTGCGTTCGGGACCCGAGTAGCCTTCGGTCATACTTAGAAAGATCGGGATACCGTAAAGCGGATTGAAGATCGCCAGTAACGCCGCGAGGAATTTCAGAAAAACCGCCTGATCGAACAATTCGGCCATTTCGTGACTATCCTTGATTGCACCTGCCCCGACAATGCGAAGGTGCGGACCGTCTGTCAAACCACCAGAGCAAAAGAAAAAAGCGCCGTCTTAGAAACGGCGCTTTTGACAGAATTTACATCTGAAAACCGGCTTAGTTGATCAGCGTGGGCTTGGTCACGTTGCTTTTTGGCAGAACGCCCAGACGTCGTGCGACCTCTGAATAGGCATCAGTCAGATTGCCCAGATCGCGGCGGAACACGTCCTTGTCCAGTTTCTGTCCGGTTTCGATATCCCATAGGCGGCAGCTGTCCGGACTGATCTCGTCCGCGATAATCAGACGCTGATAGTCGCCGTCATAAACGCGGCCAATCTCAATCTTGAAATCGACCAGACGGATGCCCACGGCCAGCATCACGCCGCTCAGGAAATCATTCACGCGCAGCGCAAGGCTCAGGATATCTTCCATGTCCTGCTGGCTCGCCCAGCCAAAGGCGGCAATGTGTTCCTCGGTTACCAGAGGATCACCCAGCGCATCATCCTTATAGCAGTATTCCACGATCGGGCGCGGTAACTGCGTTCCTTCGGCAATGCCAAGACGTTTCGACATCGTACCGGCGGCATAGTTGCGCACGATCACTTCAAGCGGCACGATCTCGCAGCTGCGCACTAACTGTTCGCGCATGTTCAGGCGGCGAATAAAGTGGGTCGGTACGCCGATCTGGGTCAGGCCGTTCATGAAGAACTCGCTCAGGCGGTTGTTCAGCACGCCCTTGCCGTCGATCACGTCCTTTTTCTCGGCGTTGAACGCGGTGGCATCATCCTTGAAATATTGCACGATGGTGCCCGGCTCTGGGCCTTCATACAGAATCTTAGCTTTACCTTCGTAGATTTTCTTGCGACGCGCCATAAGCGACCCTTCCAGTCTGGTAAGAGGGAATGAGTCCCCTCACGTTGGCGTCCTCATAGTGCAAGCCCCCCTTTCCCGCAAGTTCGCACACAAGAAAGACTTTGATACAACGCAAATCCCTTGCACGCGGCGTCCTGTATGGTCATATCAACATCAACGATATGTTACTCGAAGAGGTCCCCAACCTATGACGACGTTTGACGAACGCGAATACGCATTTGAAGCCAAGTTTGCGCATGATGAAGAGATGCAGTTCAAGGCACAGGCCCGCTGCAACAAACTGCTTGGCCTATGGGCCGCGGAAAAGCTGGGCAAAACCGGTGACGAAGCGGAAGAATACGCCAAAGCCGTCGTGAAATCCGATTTTGAAGAAGCCGGTCACGAAGACGTCGTGCGCAAGGTTTCCGGCGATCTGGGTGCTTTGTCGTCTGACGATGAAATTCGCGCCAAGATGGCCGAGCTTCTGCCCGAAGCCAAGTCGCAGATTCTTAGCGAGACTGACTAAGGGCTTTTGCCCCACCTCATGATCTTCATGAGATTTATGAGTTTGCTTTGGCGTCCCGGTCATGAGACACGGGGCGCCTCTGTTATTATCAGGCCACTTGCGCCTTTTTCCGGATAACCCCAATGACAAATGCATTGACCGAACTTCTCAAGACCAAAGATGCCATTTTGGCAGACGGTGCAACTGGGACCAACCTGTTCAACATGGGTTTGCAATCGGGTGATGCGCCCGAATTGTGGAACGTGGACGCGCCGAATAAAATCCGCGCTCTATATCAAAGCTCGGTGGACGCGGGCAGTGATCTTTTCTTGACCAATACTTTCGGGGGCACGTCGGCCCGGTTAAAGCTGCATGATGCGCAAAACCGCGTGGCCGAGTTGAACCGGATCGGTGCCGAGTTGGGACGTGAGGTTGCTGACAAAGCCGGACGCCCGATCGTTGTGGCCGGATCGGTCGGCCCAACCGGCGAGATTCTGGTGCCCGTTGGCAGCCTGACCCATGCCGACGCCGTCGAAATGTTCCATGAACAGGCCGACGCGCTCAAGGCTGGTGGCGCCGATGTTGTGTGGCTGGAAACCATAAGCGCCCCTGAAGAATTCCGCGCCGCTGCCGAGGCGTTCGCTTTGGCCGATATGCCCTGGTGCGGCACCATGAGCTTTGACACCGCTGGGCGTACCATGATGGGTGTTACTTCGTCCGACCTGGCCCAACTGGTCGAAACCCTGCCCAACCCGCCGATTGCTTTCGGGGCCAACTGCGGCACCGGTGCGTCGGATATCCTACGCACCGTTCTGGGCTTTGCCGCGCAAGGCACCGAGCGGCCCGTGATCTCGAAGGGCAATGCCGGTATTCCGAAATACGTGGATGGCCACATCCACTATGACGGGACGCCCGAGTTGATGGGTGAATACGCCGCCATGGCGCGCGATGCTGGGGCCACAATCATCGGCGGTTGCTGCGGTACCATGCCCGACCACCTGCGCAAAATGCGCGAAGCGTTGGACACAAAACCGCGCGGGTCACGCCCGACCTTGGATCAGATTACGGATGCCCTGGGGCCGTTTTCCTCGGCTTCGGATGGTACCGGCGACGAAGCCAACGCGCCCGAGCGGCGCACGCGCCGCCGCCGCCGCGCCTGAACGGTTCAGCGCCCCTCGAATTTCGGGGGGCGTTTTTCCATGAAGGCGACGACACCTTCGGCAAAATCACGGCTGCGCCCGCATTCCCCTTGTAAATGTGCTTCGGCGGCCAATTGCTGTGGCAGCGTTTTCTCATACGTCCCGCGGATGGCCTGTTTGATCGCGCCAAAGCCGGCTGTGGGACCATTCGCCAGATAGGCTGCACGTTTGCGCCAATGGGCATCGAATGTGTCGTCGGACACGGCTTCCCAGATCAGACCCCATTCATCAGCCTGCCGTGCGCTGATCTTGTCCGCGAATAAGGCGGCCCCCATCGCTTTGGCGAACCCCATCTGACGCGGCATGAACCACGTACCGCCCGCATCCGGCAACAACCCGATCCGGGCGAACGCCTGCAGGAAGTATGCGCTTTCGGTGGCGATCACCACATCAGCGCACAGCGCAAGGTTTGCCCCTGCCCCGGCTGCCGGTCCGTTCACAGCCGCAATGGTGGGCACCGGGCAATCATAGATCGTTTCCAGCATCGGTTCATATTCATCACGCAGCGTGCGTTCTAAATCGACCTTGCCGGTGCTGGACGCATCACCCAGATCCTGTCCTGAACAAAAGGCGCTTCCCGCTCCGGTCAGAACGATCGCCCTTGCATGACGCGCCGCATGTTTCATTGCATGAGTGACTTCGGCCCGCATCTGCGCGGTCATCGCGTTCATCTTGTCGGGCCGGTTCAGGGTGACAACAGCCAAATCATCCGTGATGTCCAAAAGGATTGTTTCGTATTCCATGAACCTTCCCCCAATTCCAAACTTTTCGGAACCCTGACCGAAATGGAGGGGAAGGAAAAGATGAACGCGGGGTCAGTCTTCAAGAATCTGGCGCAAACGCTCTTTCTCAGCCTCGCTGAGCGTGTCCTTTTCACCCGTGATCTGAACCCGGGACCGTTTTCGCAGGAAACTCCAGCCCATGACGGCTGCGATCAACAACATGATCGGGCCCGCAAGCCACAGCATCAGATTCGATCCCGAAGTGGTTGGCTTCAGCAAGACATATTCACCGTAGCGATCGACAATGAAAGCGATTGCCTCGTCATCCGTGTCCCCGGCCACTAGTCGCTCACGCAACAACAGGCGCAAGTCACGGGCCAGTTCGGCGTTGCTTTCGTCGATGCTCTCGTTGCGGCAAACCAGACAGCGAAGGCCGGTGCTAAGGTCGCGCGCCCGTTGTTCCAGCGCTGGATCGTCCAGCACTTCGTCCGGCTGTACGGCAAACAGGGGCGACGCGATGAGGGACAGGATCAGGACCAGGACCAGACGTTTCATTCCGCAGGTACTCCGCCCGATGGCGCCTTGCGCGCACCTGCCGCCACACGGAACCGGCGGTCCGACAGGCTGAGCAGCCCGCCCAGAGCCATCAGGATACACCCACCCCAGATCCAGTTGGCCAGCGGCTTGATATAGGTCCGCATGACCCAGCCACCATCCGCTTGCTGATCGCCGATTACCACGTAAAGATCCCCCAGGAACCGATAATCAATTGCAGCTTCGGTCGTGGGCATCCGTGCCACTGGGTAATCGCGCTTTTCAGGATGCAATGTTCCCATAGGCCGTCCATGCTTTTCGATCCGAACGTCAGCAGTGGTCGAGAAATAGTTTGGCCCTTCCACAAGCCGGACATCTTCCAAGGTCAGAATAAACTGCCCCACCTCGAACGGCTGACCTGGCTGTGCAACACGAATGTCTTCGACCTCCCACGCGGTCAACCCGGCGATGGCGAACATGGTCACGCCCATACCTGTATGAGCAACGGCCTTGCCCCAATCCGCACCGGGCAAACGAAACAGACGTTTCAGATTGCCTTTGCGGCCCGTACGGCTCCACAAATCAACCGCCGCGCCAAAGGTGATCCACGCGCCAAGGAACAGCCCAACCGGACCCAACGCACTGCGCCCTGTTTGCATTGCCCAGACCAGCAATGCCAGCGCAACGGCCAGAACAAAGGCATAGCGCAGCGAATAGGCAGTTTTGCCAAGCTTGCCGCGCTTCCACGGCAACATCGCACCCACTGGCAAAGCAATCCCTAACGCCACCATGAAGGGCGTAAATGCCGAATTGAAGAACGGCGCGCCGACCGAGAGTTTGCGGTCAAAGGCCATCTCAGCCACCATCGGCCACATTGTTCCGACGAATACGACGAAACAGCTGACGGCCAGCAGGATATTGTTCAGCACCAGCGCGCTTTCACGGCTGACCATGCCAAAAACGCCCTTGGCCTCCATCGCCTGCGCCCGCGCGGCAAACAGGGTCAGCGCGCCGCCGATGAAGATCACGAGGATGATCAGGATGAATACGCCACGCTCGGGGTCATTGGCAAACGCATGGACCGAAGTCAGAAGACCCGAACGCACAATGAAGGTACCAATCAGCGAAAAGCCAAAAGCAATGATTGCCAGCAGGATCGTCCAGCTTTTCAACGACTCGCGTTTTTCCACGACGATGGCCGAATGCAACAGCGCAGCGGCCAGCAGCCATGGCATGAACGAGGCATTTTCGACAGGGTCCCAGAACCAGAACCCGCCCCAGCCGAGCTCGTAATAGGCCCACCAGGACCCCAACGCGATACCGATGGTCAGAAATACCCAAGCCGCCAGCGTCCATGGGCGTACCCAGCGGCCCCACGCGGCGTCTACGCGCCCTTCGATCAGGGCGGCGACGGCAAAGCTGAACGCCATGCTCAGCCCCACATAGCCCAGATACAGAAACGGCGGATGAAAGGCCAAACCGGGGTCTTGCAGCAACGGGTTTAGATCGCGCCCGTCAAAGGGGGCCACGATCAGCCGGTCAAACGGGTTCGAGGTGAATAGGATAAACGCGAAAAACGCCACCCCAATTGCCCCTTGCACCGCCAATACCCGCGCCTTCAAAGTCGGCGGCAAACCGCCCCCAAAAAACGCGGCCATCGCGCCAAACAAGGACACGATAAGAACCCACAACAGCATAGAGCCTTCGTGGTTACCCCATGTTCCGCTGATCTTGTACAACATTGGTTTGGCCGAGTGACTGTTTTCAACCACGATCCTCAGCGAGAAATCGGACGTCACAAAGGCCCAGACCAGCGCACCGAACGAAAAGGCAACCATCGTAAATTGAATGATTGCCGCCGGTTCAGCGAAATTCATCCAGCTAGGCCAGCGTTTCGCTGCGCCTATCAGTGGAACCACCGATTGCACGATGGCAACCAGAAAAGCGAGGATCAGGGCAAAGTGGCCAAGTTCGGTAATCATGGCCCGGGTATATTCCTGTTCCGGGGCAAGCACCAATCACTTTCGCCCCTTTGGGGCGAGCATAGTGTCGCGGTTTAGGCCACGCGATTGCGTCGCCAATCCTCAAGCGCCGGATTTGCGTCCGGACGGCCTGCCTTTTCCGCCAACTCGGCGTCCGTTCCGGGATTTGCTGCGCCGACAGCGTCGCCATGCATTGCCTTCAGGGCTTGCAGGTTTTCTAAAACCTGAGGCGTGCGCTGCATCGTTGCGGTGATCTCTCGCTGCAGGTCTTGCACCTTGGCCTGATGACGCGCGCCGAAATAGAAGGACACAATCACCCCCAGCAACCACCACAGGGGTTCCGGTACCAGGGCAATCCCCTGCATTCGGGCCGCAAACCACAGCGGATCGACCATCGCCGCGACAAACAAACCCAAAGTACCAAGTGCCATAGCCGGTCGCGGCAGACGGTTGAGCCCATCCATGAACCGGTCAAACGCGCCCTTATTAGGGCCCTCAAATTCATCTCCGAACTGAACCATCGCCTGCTGTCGCAAAGCCAGACCACGCTCTGCCCCGTTTTCAGCATTTTCCCTGAATATTTCAGCAGTTTCCCGCACGACATTTCGGCTACCGCCAAACAAAAACGTCAACACGTCCGTGATCAAACCCATCCTGAAACCCTCGCTTGAAATTCCGCGTCACTCAGGTGGTAAATCGGCGAAACAAATTCCTCGGCCCGGCGAATCCAACCGCCCTTGCGGCCCGCCCGAGTGCGGGCATATTTGCGTGACGCAGGTCGATGATCTGCCAGACGGAAATAGTAGTTCCGCCGCGCCACACCGTACGCATCCCTGAGTGCATCCGGATCGGGGTCAGCCGCATCCCGGCAGGCCCGCGCGGTTTTGGGACCAATTGCCCCATCAACCACGATTTCGAACCCCATATCGCGCAACAGACGTTGCAGGATATTGACCGCGTGACTGCCAGCGTTGACATACATGTCAAAAACCGAAGCCCGCAATTCGTGCGGCAAGAGGTCCAACCGCGGTTGTTCAAAATAATGCTGCACGAAAATATCAATGGCCTGAGATTTGCTGAGCATCCAAACATCGGTGCGGTTGATTATCCCGTCACCTGAAAGATCAAGCCCGAGACGCCGCATCGTGTGAATGGTCACCCCGTATTTCGTCGCGCCACCGGGATCGTCCGAATCGTCCACAAAGCCACCTTCTCGCGCCACGATCTCAGTTGCAATCTGTCGCACCGTCTGCATCGCACCCTCCGCCTGCCGTTGACCAAACGCTGAGGCTAACCGGTTAATTTGGCGCAATGAAAAAGGGCGCTGCATGCGCAACGCCCATCAGTTCTTGCTTGTTAGCTAAGGTAAATCAGCTTTCACCAGCCTCTTTGTAAACACCCTGTTCTTTCAGGGCATCCACCACCTCTTTCGGCATGTACGTTTCGTCGTGTTTTGCAAGAATTTCTGTGGCTTCGAATACACCGTTCACGTAAGAACCCGTCCCTACCATGCCCTGGTTTTCCGCAAACAGATCCGGCAGAACCCCGGTAAACGCCACCGGCACACTTTCACCGCCATCGGTCACGACGAAACGCACCGTCTCGCCCTGCCCGCGAATGATCGAGCCTTCCTCGACCAGACCGCCGATACGAAACACTTCTGTCGGTTTCGGGGGTTCAGCAATCACCTGGCTGGGAGAGCGGAAAAAGTTAATGCCATCGCGCATCGCAAACCCAATCAACCCCGTCGCCAAGACCAATGCCACGACGGCCAGAAGAATGACTTGTACTCGACGACGTTTCTTGAGCGTTTTCATACCGTCCTCACGGGAATAGCGGGGCCATCATCAGCCCCCGGGTTTCATCTTCACCTAACATCAGGTTGGCGTTCTGCAAGGCTTGGCCGCTGCTACCTTTTGTCAGGTTATCCAATGCGCCGATCACGATGGCGCGGCGTTCGATCCGATCGCCGACAACACCGATATGGCAGAAATTCGAACCGCGCACATGGTGGGTCGAAGGTGTTTCGCCGAACGGCAACATCTGAATAAAGGGTTCATCTTCATAGGCTTTGGCAAGTGTCTCATACACACTTGCCGAGTCCCCTTTGACGTAAGTCGTCGCAAGAATTCCCCGGTTAGCCGGGATCAGGTGCGGCGTGAACTGCACATGCACCGTACGCCCCGCCAGTGCCGAGAATTCCTGATCGAACTCACCCAGATGCCGGTGCGTACCGCCAACGGCATACGCATTGTAGCCTTCGCTGAGTTCCGCATGCAGCAGATTTTCCTTCAGCGACCGGCCTGCGCCCGAAACGGCGCATTTCAGATCCAGCACAATATCATCCAAATCGATAACACCTGCAGAAATCAACGGACGCAGCACATACTGACCCGTCGCTGCATTACACCCGGTTCCCGCGACCAACCGCGCATTGCGGATGTCATCCCGGTAGAACTCGGTCAGGCCATAGACGGCCTCGTCCTGCTGTTGCAGCGCGGTGTGCGGGTTTCCGTACCATTTTTCGTATTCATCCGGGTCACGCAGACGGAAATCCGCGGACAGATCAACGATTTTGAGGTTTTGCGGCAGGTCACGAATGACCTCTTGGCTAGTTTTGTGTGGCAAGGCGCAGAAACACAGGTCGACCGTGGAAAAGTCGATCTCAGAGATTTTGCACAGGTCTGGCAAATCCATGTGACGCAGATGCGGAAAGACCTGTGCCATTGACATGCCGGCCTTCCGCTCGGCGGCCAAGGCAGTGATTTCCATATTCGGATGCTCTGCGATCAGCCGCACCAGTTCGGCGCCGGTA
This sequence comes from Ruegeria sp. BH6, assembly GCF_056538105.1. Taxonomy (NCBI): domain Bacteria; kingdom Pseudomonadati; phylum Pseudomonadota; class Alphaproteobacteria; order Rhodobacterales; family Roseobacteraceae; genus Ruegeria; species Ruegeria sp. BH6. The sequence continues at coordinate 884,015 of NZ_JBQFSR010000001.1, read as the reverse complement.
TAGCCGGATGCGCCCAAAATTGCGATTTTATGGGTCATGTCAGACCTCTTGTTCCAGTGTGTCACAAATCACGACCGCCGATGTGACGGTCTTCGAATAAAGGAGAGTGTGCAGCAGCGTCCTTGACCTAAGTCAGGCGGCCTCGAACGAAATTTGTCGTCGGAGGAACTGCGTCGCCCGGTCGCTGACAAAATCTGGCTTTCCAGTAGTCAAGAAGCCACCCTTGCCTTCGCCCTGCATGTTGGGGTGACGTTGAAGGTAATCCCCAAGGCTTTCAGCAACCAAGGCGCCCTGACTATAAACCTGAACATCCGGGCCCAAGGCGGCCTGAAAGGTTTCCGCCATCAACGGATAATGCGTGCAACCCAGAATGGCTGCTTGCGGTTCTGGCATTTTCCGTTTCAGCGCATCTACATGGCTGCGTACCAGTGCCTCGGCCAAGATCATGTCGCCGTCTTCGATGGCATCGACCACGCCGCCGCACGCTTGCGCCTCGACGTCTACGCCGATGGCTCGGAACGCCAGCTCTCGCTGGAAGGCTCGGCTAGACACCGTTGCGGGCGTGGCAAACAAGGCAACGTGCTTTACGGCAACCTCACGCGGAGGGCTGTTGTCGCCCCACTGCCGCTCAGTCAATGCCTCGATCAAAGGCACAAAGACTCCCAGGACACGCTTGCCGGCAGGCACACCCTCTTCCTGCATCCGACGCAGCGCGGCGGCGCTGGCGGTGTTACAGGCCAGAATCACCAGATCGCAGCCACGGTCCCACAAGTTGTAAACAGCGTGCCGTGTCAGAGCATAAATATTCTCGGCGTCCCGCACGCCATAGGGCGCATGCGCGCTGTCCGCAAAGTACAGAAAATCCACGTCCGGCAGACGTTTCTGCGCGGCGTCAAGAACGGTTAAACCGCCCAAACCAGAATCAAAAATGCCTACTGCCATTAGCCTCTTTAGGCGCGATGCCGTTCCTCGAATTCATAGCCGTAATCATAAGATTTCAACGGCGTCGGGGACAGCTCATACGTGGCTTTGCGCAAGAAATCCATCATCTTGCGCGTATCCGTGGCCAATGGGTCCAGAACGTCGCGGCCGATGGGCTCTCCGATCACCACTTTGACAGGCGTATCCACGCGTTTTTTGAACTCTTTGATCAGCAGTCCCATGCGTAAAGTATTGTGCAAATGACTGGCAATCTGGAACAAGCGCGACGTGTGACCGTCAAAGAAGACCGGCACTACAGTGGCGTTCGATTTGGCCACCATTCTTGCCGTGAACCCACGCCAGCCTGGATCCATCGGGTGTGAAAAGGGTTTGAGCCCGGTGCTGACCGTACCACCCGGAAATATCCCGATGGCTCCGCCCTCGTCCAAATATTTCAACGCCGCTTTGCGCGTCTCAAGGTTCTGTCTCATCGCCTCTTTGGTTTCGTCAAACGCAATCGGCAGGACGATCTTGTTCAGATCCTCGGCTTTGCGAAACACGTGATTGGCCAAAATTCGGAAATCGCCACGTGTCTGAGACAGGATGTGGCCCATCATCAACCCGTCCAGAATACCGTAAGGATGATTGGCAATCAGAATTAGAGGCCCGGTCGTCGGAATATTCGTCAACGAACCGTCAACAATATCCAACGACAGACCATAGCGACCCACCATGACCGACCAAAAGTCGCGCCCTTTAGCGACCTCTTTCTCATACCCGTCTGCGCGCTTGATCAGGCGCAAACGCCCAGTGGTGTTCTCCATCAGCTTGATCACCATCCGCCCCCCTTTGGTTGCGGCGGAATAGGCATAGGATATGTCACGAGCGATATGGCGGCGCGAGGGCATACGACTCTCCGAGAGTTTGCGGCCTGCAAGATAAGTATAAGCGGCAATTTTGCCTAGGTTTCGTGACAATCCCGTTACGGTTTATTCGGCGGCAGCGCGCAGCTCTGGCCCTCCGTTCCGTATGGTGGCCAGTAATTCCTCGCGCCGTTTGGCCGCCTTGGCCTCGTTGGCCTGCAACACCGGCCCGAACCCGCGAATGTCCAGCGGCAATTGCGCCAGCGCAATCACTGCGTCGCGGGTCTGAGGTGTAACAAGAGGTTTTATCTCATTAAGGTCATTTTCATATTGCTTGATCAAGGCGCGTTCCATCCGCCGTTCTGCACTGTAACCAAAAATATCCAGAGGTGTTCCCCGCAGTGACTTCAACCGCGTGAGCAGTTTCATCGGCTTCAAAATCCACTCACCGAAGGAACGTTTGCGAGGACGTCCGTCAGCACCAGTTCCGCCAAGGATGGGCGGGGCCAGGTGAAAGGTCATTTTGAAATCCCCGTCAAACTCGGCTACAGCTTTTTCGCGGCTGCCCAACATCAACCGGGCAACCTCGTATTCATCCTTGTATGACAACAACTTATGATAGCCTTTTGCCACGGCTTCGCGGATTGCTTCATCATCAAACATGTCCACCATTTTGCGATATCGTTTGGCCAACCGACCGCTTTGATACTCTGTCAGGTGCTGCGCACGATAGTCGATCTTTTGCTCTAAAGATTTTGGCATATCTGACACGTTAGGCTCTAAAATGCCTGCAACCTCCTGCGAGTGCAGAACCGCCCAACGCCCTATGTCAAAAGCACGCTTGTTGCGCTCGACCGCAGTTCCATTCAGTTCGATGGCCTGAATTACGGCATCATGGCTGATGGGCAGCAAGCCCTTCTGCCAGGCCGCACCAAAAACCATCATGTTGGAATAGATCGAGTCGCCCATCACCGCGCGCGCCAGATCGGTTGCGTCAAACAGTGAGACGTCATCCTTCAACCGCGCCTGCAAGGCCAGTTCAAGCCGGTCACCCGGAATGCGGAAATCGGTATCGCGGGTGAAATCTCCGGTCACCGTCTCATGATTGTTGATCACGGCCCCGGTTTGACCCGCGCGCGTCAGACCCAGCGTCTTGGCCCCGGCAGAGACAACCAGATCGCCCCCGATCAGTGCATGTGCCTCACCTGTGGCAACGCGAATAGCGCTGATATCCTCGGGCCGGTTTGCCAAGCGACAATGGATATGAACGGCACCACCTTTTTGAGCAAGGCCTGCCATCTCCATCATTCCGGCGCCTTTACCGTCGATCTGTGCCGCCTGTGCCAAAATCGCACCCAGCGTCACCACACCTGTGCCGCCAACACCAGTGATCACCACGTTATGTGTCCCTTTGATTTCAGGCAGCACTGGTTCAGGTAGATCCGGTAGATCGATATCGGTGGTTGCTTCCTTACGGATTTTTGCACCTTCAAAGGTTACGAACGACGGGCAAAACCCGTTGAGGCAAGAGAAATCCTTGTTGCAGCTTGATTGATCAATAGCCCGTTTGCGACCGAACTCCGTCTCTTTCGGCACAATCGAGACGCAGTTCGATTGCACGCCGCAATCGCCGCATCCCTCGCAAATGTCAGTATTGATGAATACGCGCTTATCGGGGTCTGGAAACTCACCTCGTTTGCGCCGACGCCGTTTTTCGGCCGCGCAGGTTTGGATGTAGACGATGACCGAAACACCCTCGGTCTCGCGGAACTGTTCTTGTACCCACATCAAATCCGCACGCTCAAAGGTTTCCACACCAGCAGGCATCGCCTTGAAATTCACATCTTCCTTTTCATCATAGACTACGGCCACGTTCTGCACGCCCATAGCCTTGACCTCGGCAACAATCCGTTCCGCCGACAGTCCTCCCTCGTTTTCCTGACCGCCGGTCATGGCGACAGCGTCGTTGAACAGGATTTTGAAAGTGATGTTGGTGCCCGCAGCCAACGCCGCCCGGATCGCCTGCACGCCGGAATGGTTATACGTCCCGTCACCAAGGTTCTGGAACACGTGCTTGGTGGTCGAAAATGGCGCTTCGCCAATCCAGTTTGCGCCCTCACCCCCCATCTGCGTGAACCCGGTGGTCTCGCGGTCCATCCATTGCACCATATAATGACAGCCAATACCCGCATAGGCGCGACTGCCGTCGGGCAACCGGGTAGAACTGTTATGCGGACAGCCCGAACAGAAATACGGCAGACGAGTCGCGATTTCTTCGGCGTTGTCGGCTCGGCGGGCCTCGGACAGTTTGGCCAAACCGGCGCGGACGCCTTCTGTGTCGTGGCCCTCTTCGATCAGAATCTCACCCAGCTTCTCGGCGATCATATTCGGATCAAGCGCACCACGGGTCGGAAACAGCTCTTCACGGTGAAGGGTCCCGGCCCCGCCCTTATACCAGCCGTACACACGGCGGCCGCGACGGTCGTCAAAGATGGCTTCTTTGACCTGAACCTCGATCAATTTTCGCTTTTCTTCAACGATAACAATCAGGTCCAGTCCTTCAGCCCAGTCATGAAATCCAGTCATGTTTAGCGGGAAGGTCTGACCAATCTTGTAGGTCGTGATCCCCAACCGTTCAGCCTCATCCGCGTCGATGTTCAGCAACGACATGGCATGGGACAGATCCAGCCAGTTCTTGCCGGCCGCAACAAACCCGATCTTGGCGCCGGGTTTGCCCCACACACGCTTGTCCATCTTGTTGGCGTGCGAGAACATCTCCGCCGCGAAACGTTTGTGGTCGATGATCCGCCCTTCTTGCAGGTGCGGCGTGTCGCCCAAACGTATGTTCAATCCGCCCTCGGGCATGTCGAACTCGGGCACGACAAGCTTCATCCGGTCAGCACTGCCATCAACGACCGACGTGACCTCAATCGTGTCCTTCATCGTCTTCAGGCCAACCCAAAGCCCCGAAAACCGGCTGAGCGCGAAACCGTAAACGCCATAGTCTAAAATCTCTTGCACACCCGCAGGGCTGACAATTGGCATGTACATATCAACCAAAGACCATTCCGACTGATGCAGAACGGTCGAGCTTTCGCCAGTATGGTCATCACCCATCGCCACCAGCACGCCGCCATGTTTGGCCGTACCCGCCATATTGGCGTGGCGCATCACGTCACCGGACCGGTCTACACCCGGCCCCTTGCCGTACCAGAGACCGAAAACACCATCGAACCGCCCATCCCCGCGCAGTCCAGCCTGCTGGCTGCCCCAAAGCGCTGTGGCGGCTAGGTCCTCGTTCAAACCGTACTGGAATGTGATGTCGCTTTCAGTCAGCTGTTTCTGTGCCCGCGTCATCTGTAGGTCCACCGCGCCCAGCGGTGAGCCGCGGTACCCGGTAACCAATCCAGCTGTATTCAGTCCTGCCTGCGTATCCCGGGACTTTTGCATCAGCATCAGGCGAACCAGCGCCTGCGTGCCGTTCAAAAGAATTGGGTTCTTATCCAGATCGTAACGATCATTTAGCGATATTTGCGGCTGACTCATCAAACGCCTCCCCACGTCAGATCAGTGTGCTATATATTTCTACATTTTAGGTCATAAATTCTGACCTGTATAGGGTTTATCCCCTGAAACCTAAGGATTTCACCGTTTGAATGTAGAAGTTGCTACCTATTTCATATAGGCAGTTCGAAAGATAACGAAAGTTGCGGCGATGGATTGGGACAAGCTTAGAATATTTCACGCAGTTGCGGATGCAGGCAGCCTGACTCATGCAGGTGACAAGCTGAACTTGTCGCAATCGGCCGTCAGCCGACAGATCAGAGCGTTGGAAGAGTCGCTTGATTCGACGCTGTTCCACCGCCACGCGCGCGGGTTGATCCTGACAGAACAGGGCGAGTTGTTGTTTGACGCAACCTCGGCCATGACAAAACGTCTGGACGCTGCTGCTGCGCGCATTCGCGACAGCGAAGAAGAAGTGTTTGGCGTTCTGCGCGTCACAACTACGTACGGCTTTGGCACGCTTTGGCTGGCACCGCGCCTGCCGAAACTGTACGAGCAGTTCCCCGATCTCAATATCGACCTGATGCTGGAAGAGCGCGTGCTAGACCTGCCCATGCGCGAGGCTGATGTCGCCATCCGCATGAAAGAGCCCAGCCAGGCCGATCTGGTCCGCAAACGCCTGATGACCGTGCAGATGCAGCTGTACGCGACGCAGGAATACATCGATACCCATGGCGGTATGCTGAAATCTTTGGACGAAATTAAAAATCACCGGCTGATCTGTCAGACACCTTCGGCACCGCAGGTTGGTGCGGGTGCTGCGATGGTGCGCCATCTGATGACGTACAATCCAGGATCCCTGCTGACCGTGAACAATTATTTTGGTGTGCTTCAGGGTGTGCTGCATAACTTGGGTATTGGCGTCCTGCCAGACTACGTTACCCAAGGGCTTCCCAATGTCGCGCCGATCCTGTCGGATATCGAAAGTGCGGATGTTCCCGTATACCTCGCCTATCCCGAGGAACTGCGCCATTCCAAGCGCGTCGCGGCCTTCCGTGACTTTGTTCAGGATGAGATCATAACGCAGCGCAAACAATTGAAGCAGATGGGAAAACTCTAGCTATGCACCACTGGCATAGCGGGGTTGATCAGCAATCATTCTGAAATCTCTTGATCGTTCACAAAGTGATCCCTAAATGAACTCTCGAAGGCGGTGATGCTGAAACGCTCATCATCTTCATACCTCCCTGTTGGACTACGGCCGAGCTTAGTGCTCGGCCTTTTTTTTGGCCATTCGGCAACGCGCGCTGTGTTCGGCTGGCAAAACATCTGGGAAACTCGGGCACTTAGACCTATGATCACGAAAAATTCACGAAGACTTGTGTTCGAGGACAGATTCGATGTTTCAGCCCCTTCGCCTTTTGTTGGCGATACTTTCCGTCATTTGCCTTTCAGGGCCGGTTCTTGCGCAGGATAGCGGATCGACCGGTTCCTCAACCACTATCAGCATTCCCGATGATCTGACGCCTGAACAGGTGGACGATCTGGTCGCGCGTATGTCTGACGATCAGGTCCGCGCTATTTTGCTTGAGCGTTTGGACGCGGTCGCTGAACAAAAGGCTGCCGAAGCAGAGGATCGCGAAGATCCCATCAAGGAAATCGGCGCAATTTGGGCGGCAATGGTGACGTCCTGGACGCAGGTCGTGGTCACGGTGCCGAATATATTCAGTGCTCAGGCCCATGCGGCCGAGAACTTTATAAGCACATTCGGATCAAGCGGCGCTCTTACGCTGATGGGTTTGATTCTGAGCGTTTTGATTGCAGGCTACATTGCGGAAAAGCTTTTCTACCTGCTCACCAACAGATGGCACAGTCAAGCAAGTGCGACCGAGGAAAGTGACCTTTGGGGTGCGGTAAGCTTCCTGTTTCGCCGCTTTTGCCGCGAGATTGCTGGGCTAGTTGTTTTTTATGTCGTGATCCGCGCCTTGGGACGCGGATTGTTGACGCCTGAACAACTGACCTACGCCGCACCTTTCGTCCTTTACCTGATCTGGGTTCCACGCCTTGGCGCGGCTGCCTCGCGGTTCATACTGGCCCCGAACCAACCCCAATATCGGCTGGTCAACATTGACGACCACTGGGCAAAATACCTGCACCGTAATCTGATCGGGCTGTTGATCCTGATCGGGTTGACGTTGTTCATTATCCATTTCAACGAATTGAACGGCATCACCGGGCGTGAAACCCGGATCGGGTTCTGGCTGAACGGTGCAATCCACATCTATATCGGAGTGATTGCCTGGAAAGCCCGTGAAGGCCTGTCCCAGATGATGCTGGGGACAGACCCGGACCACACCAAGTTCGACGAGGAAGTCGCTCATTATTACCCATATTTCGCCATCGGCGTATCTGCGGTGATCTGGCTACTTGTCGAGTTCCTGGCTGCTCAGCGCGACCCGATGTTGCGCGCCTTGTTGCTGCAGGGTGCACATTTCACCACCATGTTCTGGCTGCTGATTGCACCCGCTCTGGACACGCTGATACGTGGTTTGGTGCGCCATCTGCAGCCGCCGATGCAGGGCGAAGGCCCCGTGGCCGAAAAGGCGTATAAATCGACCAAGCGCAGCTATATCCGCATCGGACGGGTCTTGGCTGGCATTCTGGTCATCTTGATGATCGCCAACGCCTGGGACCTTGATCTTCGGGAAATCGCAGGCGGCGGCGATGAATCCGGCAGCAAGGTTATCCAGTTCTTTATTATTATTGCCGTTGGCTACATCCTCAATGAGCTTGTGTCGCTTTGGGTCAATCGCCGTCTGGCCAAAGAACAAGCAGCCGATCAAAGCCCGGATGAAGAGGCTGGCGAAGGTGGTGGCTCGGGCGGGTCACGGTTAGCCACTGTACTGCCCCTGCTGCGTGTGACCGCTCAGGTCGCTATCGCGGTCATCTTTGTGCTGCTGGCGCTTGGGGCGTTGGGGATCAACATCACCCCCCTGCTGGCCGGTGCTGGTGTCCTGGGTCTGGCCATTGGTTTTGGTGCACAAAAGCTGGTGGCCGATATCGTGGGCGGTATCTTCTTCCTGGTCGATGACGCCTTCCGTGTTGGAGAATACGTGGATGTCGGCGGCACCACCGGTACGGTCGAAAAAATCTCGATCCGTTCGATGCAACTGCGCCACCACCGCGGGCCGGTTCACACTATTCCCTACGGTGAGATTCAAAAGCTGACCAACTACAGCCGTGACTGGGTCATCATGAAGCTGAAGTTCACCGTGCCCTTCGACACCGACCCCAACAAGGTCAAGAAGATCTTTAAGAAGATCGGTGCCGAGATGATGGAGGACGAAACCCACAAGGACGGTTTCCTGCAGCCCTTCAAGTCTCAAGGCGTGTTCGACTTTGATGATGTCGGCATGATCATCCGCGGTAAGTTCATGGCCAAGCCGGGTAAGCAGTTCACCCTGCGCAAGGAAATCTTCAACCGTGTGAAGGCCGCGTTCAAGGAAAACGGCATCGACTTTGCCCGCCGCGAGGTGCGCGTTGCGATCCCCGGCCTGGATGACGTGGATAACCTAAACGAGGAACAAAAGGCCGCTATCGGTGCAGCAGCCGGAGAAGCAGCAAACCAACAAGCGGAACAGCAGGGTCAGAAATCGGGTTCGGAACACGGTGCGCCAAAATAACGACCTGACACTACAAACACGCAAAGGCCGCCCTGAGGGCGGCCTTTTTTCATCGGATTGGCACAGGAAACCATCAGACCCCGGTCTTAACCCTTTCCACCGACGCGCCCTTGCCCTAAAAGGCGCGCAATCTCGGCCACCTTGAGAACAGGACAGACGATGCAAGAGCCCGCCATCACACCGGATCTGATTGCCGCCCACGGATTGAAGCCCGACGAATACGACATGATCCTTGAGATCATCGGCCGCGAGCCGACATTCACCGAGCTGGGCATCTTTTCCGCCATGTGGAATGAGCATTGCTCGTACAAATCCTCGAAAAAGTGGCTGCGCACCCTGCCCACTTCGGGTCCGCAGGTGATCTGCGGTCCGGGTGAGAACGCCGGTGTCGTGGATATTGGCGATGGGCAAGCGGTTGTTTTCAAAATGGAAAGCCACAACCACCCGTCTTACATCGAACCCTACCAGGGCGCGGCGACCGGGGTTGGTGGTATCTTGCGCGATGTCTTTACCATGGGTGCGCGTCCCATTGCGTCAATGAACGCACTGTCCTTTGGCGAGCCCGGCCACCACAAGACCCGCCAGCTGGTCAATGGCGTTGTCGAAGGCATCGGCGGCTATGGCAACTGCTTCGGCGTGCCTTGTGTCGGTGGCGAAGTGCGATTCCATCCTGCCTATAACGGCAACTGCCTTGTGAACGCCTTTGCTGCAGGTCTGGCCGACAGCGACAAGATATTCTACTCGGCAGCCTCGGGTGTTGGCATGCCCGTCGTTTATCTGGGTGCCAAAACCGGGCGCGACGGGGTTGGTGGTGCAACCATGGCCTCGGCCGAGTTTGACGACACGATCGAAGAAAAACGTCCAACCGTTCAGGTCGGTGACCCCTTCACCGAAAAGCGCCTGATGGAGGCGACGCTGGAATTGATGCGAACCGGTGCCGTGATTTCGATTCAGGACATGGGTGCGGCTGGTCTGACCTGTTCCGCCGTTGAAATGGGCGACAAAGGTGGTCTGGGTGTGCGCCTCGATCTGGAGAACGTCCCTCAGCGCGAAGAGGATATGACAGCGTACGAGATGATGCTGTCTGAGTCTCAGGAACGCATGCTGATGGTCCTGAAGCCTGAGCTAGAGGCCGAAGCCCGCGCCGTGTTCGAGAAATGGGATCTGGATTTTGCCATTGTCGGCGAGACCATCGCCGAAGATCGCTTCCTGATTGTCCATAACGGCGAGGTTAAAGCCGATCTTGTGCTGTCGAAGCTGTCTTCCACCGCACCGGAATACGACCGCCCGTGGGAGCCTACACCCGAAGCTGAAGAACTGGCCGAGGTTCCGCAGATCGACCCGATCGACGGCCTGCGCGCCCTCCTCGCTTCGCCGAACTATGCGGGCAAGCAATGGGTGTACGAACAATACGACACCATGGTCATGGCCGACACCGCGCGCACGCCGGGTCTGGGTGCGGGCATGGTTCGCGTGCATGGCACAGACAAGGCATTGGCCTTCACCAGTGATGTCACCCCCCGCTATGTGCGCGCCAACCCGGTTGAGGGTGGCAAGCAGGCCGTCGCCGAAGCGTACCGCAACCTGACTGCCGTTGGGGCAAAACCACTGGCCACCACCGACAACCTGAATTTTGGCAACCCCGAAAAGCCCGAGATCATGGGCCAGTTTGTTGGCGCAATTCAGGGTATCGGCGCTGCGGTCGCCGCGCTGGACATGCCCATCGTGTCGGGCAACGTGTCGCTGTATAATGAGACCGACGGTCAAGCGATCCTGCCTACCCCGACCATTGGCGCGGTTGGCCTGTTGGACCACACCGACGAAATCATCGGTAACGAGGTCCGCGAAGGCCACGTCGCGTTGGTCATTGGCGAAACAAATGGGCATCTGGGTCAGTCGGCCCTTCTGGTCGAAGTGTTCAACCGCGAAGACGGCGACGCGCCGCATGTCGATCTCGACGCCGAAAAGCGCAATGGTGAGTTTATCCGCGCCAATCGCGAGATGATCAAAGCCTGCACCGATCTGGGTGATGGTGGTCTGGCCCTGGCGGCTTTCGAACTGGCCGAAGCCGCAGGCGTTGGCGTTCACCTCGACGAAGCCTCGACCGAGTTTTTGTTTGGCGAAGATCAGGCCCGTTATCTGGTCGCCTGCAACTTTGACCAGGCCGAGGCGCTGATGATCGCAGCAGGTCAGGCCGGTGTTCCACTGGTCTCGGTCGGTCGCTTTACTGGTGACGTTGTCAAAGTCGGCAATTCCGAGGCCCCTCTGGCCGAGTTGACGAACACGTTCCGCGACAGCTTTGCCGCCGCCGTGGCTTGATCATATCTTGAAGCTAATTCGCGAAACCTGCGCCCATATTGGCGCAGGTTTTGTCGTTTCAAGCCCCTCATCACACCCTTGCACGCCCTGTCCGAGCGCTCTACATCTTGAGAAAGATCTTCAGGAGTTATCTACATGCCGATGAGCACCCACGAAATCGAACACTTGCTGCGCGAAGCCTTTCCGGATGCGGAAATTCAGGTCGGCGGGCACGACGGCGTTCATATGTCCGCCATGGTCGTGGACGAAAGCTTTCGCGGGAAAAACCGGGTGCAGCAACAACGCGCGGTTTACGCAGCGTTGAAGGGTAAAATGGATGGCCCGGATGGAGAGCTTCACGCGCTGGCGTTGACAACGAAAGTGCCTGAATGACGATCACGTTCTGGATTTATACAATTAGCGGCTTATTGACATGCGCCGGTTTCGTGTTGATTCTGAAATCAACTTTCGGCAAATCCCGATACAAACAGAAGCGCGGCGCAACACCCAGCCAGAACGCGAGCTTAGTTGCGTCTACAACAGACACGGGTAAAGGCGGTGGCGTTAGTGCAATGCCAATACCTGGAGATCCTCAGCAATATACTAAAGCAATGTCCCCGAAAAAATGAGCGGCTGGCTGTTCTGGATAGGTGTAATCGCAACATTGATAGTTGCCGCTGCTCTGATCGAAGCCTATGTGAAGCGGAACAGAAAACGCAACCTCGCCGATATGCGTCCGGACCCGGACAAAATCAGTAAGGTCGGCGGCATTGAAAGATACGGGCTGGACCCGCTGGCCCTGGCGCAAGCCGAACACCGGCGGTTAGAGGAAGAAGGATGGGACCCCGACCCGTCACAGAATGAAATTACTGCCCCCGATGCGGGCAAAGAGGACAAGCAAGATGACCGACGTTAAGACCCAGATCGACGACACAGTCAAAGCCAACGACGTGGTGCTGTACATGAAAGGCACCAAAGAGATGCCGCAATGCGGGTTCTCGTCCCGCGTGGCCGGTGTGCTGAACTATATGGGTGTGGATTTCACTGACGTGAACGTTCTGGCCGATGAAGACGTGCGTCAGGGCATCAAGGATTATTCCGACTGGCCGACCGTGCCTCAGTTGTACGTCAAAGGCGAGTTCGTTGGTGGCTGCGATATCATCACCGAGATGACCCTTTCTGGCGAGTTGGACACGCTGTTTGACGACAACGGTGTCGGCTACAACAAAGAAGCAGCCGACAAGATCCGCGAAGCAAACGCTTGATCAGCGGCTGACGCAATTATCCAGAATGACCTGCTCACTGGCGGCATCCGATCCTGTCGCCAGAAAGCTCACGGTTGCGTCCCATCCTTTTGAGCGCAGGATGTACGTCCCTGTCTCTCCGTCGGATTCATAGCGTATGCCGGAACCGCTTTGGACCTGACGCAGAGTGACCAATTGGTTATCCACCATCATTGCTGCTGCACTCGACCCGTCCGGCGCGTTGAAATAGGCCACTTCCAATGGCACGCCGTTCTGGCATGTGAATGTCACTGGCAGAATGTCGATCTCAGCCCAAGCCAAGCCACTGGGCAAAGCAAATGCCACGGCGCAGGCGACCGTCTTTACAGAGTTCATCCCGCTGACTTCTCCTCGATCACGGATGCCAAGGCTTCGGCCCGCGCGGCTATTTCCGCCAGCGTGTCCGTCACTGACGGAGGTACCACGGCCACCTCGATACGCTCAGGCTCGGGCTGTGGCATGTTTCTGAGGGTTCGAAGCTCGGTCTCAACCTCGGCCAGCTTTGCCTCGAGCGCCTTGATCTTGTCATCGGTTCCGGCGGCCTTGTCGGCCAGCATCAGCCCAGCCATCAGCAGCATCCGCGATTCTGGCATGCGCCCGATCTGATCGGACAAAACTTGCGCCTCGTCATCCAGCAATTTGGCAGCCGAATGCAGGAACGCCTCTTCCCCCTCCTGGCACGAAACATCAAAGCCGCGGCCACCGATTTGAATAGTCAATTCGGGCATTATTCAACCTCTCCTTCCGCCAGTTTCGCCTTCGACAGCAGCGGCTCTAATCGCGCCAGAACTGCGTGCGCTTCGGCAGCGTCGGTTGCTTGTGCAGCGCGCGTCGCCTCAAGTTCGGCCACTGTTGCGCGGTTAAGCAGATCAGCATCCGGCACGCCGTCTTCGGCGGCGGCGCGCAGTTCATCCACCGATTGCCGCAACTGTTCATTCGCCTTGCGCATGCGTTGCAGATCGTCATCCAGACGGGACATCGCCGCCCCATGACTGGATCGCTCAGCGCGCAACATATCCAGCTCGGCGCTCAACTCGGCGACGCGTTCGCTGTCCGCCAGTTCAGACCGCAGGCGCGCGTTTTCTGCTTCGACACCCTGTGTCGCAGCCGCTGCGGCCTTGAGCTGCGCATTTTCGGCCTTTAGCGCCTCAACCTCATCCTGATTTTCCAACGCGGCCTTAGCCGCGGCCAACTCGGCGCGGGCGGCCTCAACCGAGGCCAGTTTTGCCTGCGCCTCTGCCAATTGCTCGCGCAATGCCCCGTTTTCCGGGCTTTCAACGGGCGTGGTCCGCAGCCGTTCCATGTCCGAACGCATGGCGTCGACTTCTAGTTCGTGGCGCTCTTTCAGCGATTTCAGACGTTCTTCCAACTGCGCATTGGCGACACGTTCATCATCCAATGCCGTCCGCAGAGCGTCATCTGCACCACCGCTGACCGGAGACGTATCCCGCAGCGTATCGACGCCGGTCCCTATCCGATCCATTGCAGCAACAATACGGCGATGTAATTCTTCGATCTGGCTCATGCCCCTGCCACCTCTTAACCAAGGTTCCTTGTATCGCGGATAGTCCGAATCAATATCATCCACGTCTTGCCCTAGTCTAACCTAACGAGGCGGAAAATACCCACTGTTTGCTTTCAACAACTTGGGCAGCTTTCTTGAACCACTACCTCATCAGAAATCCCGGTTCTACTTGCACTTTGGAGGCTGGATGGTATTGAGCGCCACATCTGCCTGTAATCCAAAGGAACAACGCCCGTGGACCTGACTGCGCTGCGCAATGCAAACCCCGAACACTGGGACAAAGCTGCGGCCATCCGCACCCTGACCCTTGACGCCGTCGCCGCCGCCAATTCCGGCCATTCCGGTATGCCGATGGGCATGGCCGACGTTGCGACCGTGCTGTTCGAAAAGCACCTGAAATTCGACGCCTCGGCCCCGAATTGGCCTGACCGCGACCGGTTCATCCTGTCGGCCGGTCACGGTTCGATGCTGATCTATTCGCTGCTGTATTTGACCGGCCACGGCGATGTGACCCTTGAGGAAATCAAGAACTTCCGCCAGTTGGGTGCAAAGACAGCCGGTCACCCGGAGAACTTCCTGGTTGATGGCATCGAAACCACGACCGGCCCGCTGGGCCAAGGCATCTCGAACGCTGTGGGCTTTGCCATGGCCGAAGAAATCCAGCGCGCGCATTATGGCAAGAAGGTTGTGGATCACTATACCTATGTGATCGCCGGCGACGGCTGCCTGATGGAAGGCGTCAGCCAAGAGGCAATCACCTTGGCCGGTCGTCATGAGCTGAGCAAGCTGATCGTCTTCTGGGACAACAACAACATCACAATCGACGGCACCGTCGATATGGCTGATCGCACCGATCAGGTGCGCCGTTTCGCAGCTTCGGGCTGGCACGTGATCGAGATTGACGGGCATGATCCGCAAGCCATCGATACAGCCATCGTGCAGGCAAAAAAGTCGAACAAGCCGACTATGATCGCCTGCGAAAGTCACATCGCTTTGGGTCACGCAGCTCAGGATACCTCGAAAGGTCACGGTGCGCTGACCGATCAGGACCAACTGAAGGCTGCGAAAGAAGGCTATGGCTGGCCGCATGACGCGTTCCATGTTCCCGCCGAAGTGAAATCCGCATGGGAGGCCATCGGTTCCCGCGGCGTCGCCGAGCGTAAGGCTTGGGAAGAACGTTTCGCGCAATTGTCCGAGCGCAAGCAAGCCGAATTCAACCGCGCCTATGCGTTTGAAGCGCCCAAAAAACTGGCCGGTGCGATCCGCGCGTTCAAAAAGCAGATCTCGGAAGATCAACCGAAACTGGCCACCCGCGCTTCGTCCGAAAAGGTTCTGAATGTCGTGAACCCGATCATGACCGAAACCGTGGGCGGTTCGGCTGATCTGACCGGGTCGAACAACACCAAATCAGCTGATATGGGTGTCTTCCTGCCGGAAAATCGTAAGGGTCGTTACATCCATTACGGAATCCGCGAACACGGCATGGCCGCGGCAATGAATGGTATGGCGCTGCACGGCGGCATTCGCCCCTATGGCGGCACGTTTATGGCCTTCACCGACTATGCCCGTCCGTCCATGCGTCTGGCGGCGCTTATGAAGGTTCCTTCGGTCTTCGTGATGACTCACGACTCGATCGGCTTGGGCGAAGACGGTCCGACCCACCAGCCGGTCGAGCATCTGGCAATTTCGCGCGCGACCCCGAACACCTATGTGTTCCGCCCCGCAGATTCTGTGGAAACCGCCGAAGCGTGGGAACTGGCGCTGACGTTCAAGGACAGCCCCTCGGTTCTGTCGCTGACCCGTCAGGGCGTTCCGACCGTACGCACGGAACACAAAGCCAAGAACCTGACCGCGCAAGGTGCATATGTGCTGGCTGATGCCGAAGGCAAACGTCAGGCCATCCTGATCGCAACGGGTTCCGAGGTTTCTTTGGCTATGGAAGCCAAAGCGATGCTTGAGGCTGAAGGTATCGGTACTCGCGTCGTGTCCATGCCCTGTATGGAGTTGTTCGCACAGCAGGACGAAGCCTATCGCAAGCGCGTTCTGCCTGGTGGTCCGGTCCGCGTCGGTATCGAAGCCGCCGTTCGCGCCGGTGGCTGGGATCGCTGGCTATTGGGTGAGCGTGGCCGCGAAGCCAAGGCCGGCTTCATCGGTATGTCCAGCTTCGGCGCGTCCGCTCCGGCGAATGAGCTGTACAAGCATTTTGGCATCACTGCCGAGGCGACCGTTGCTAAGGTCAAGGAATTGCTGGGACTGTAATCCAGCACACGAAGAATAAGTCAAAGGGCGGCATCAGCCGCCCTTTTTATTTTTATTTCAATGTGTTGCGGCCTTCTTTGACAGCAATGGCCCGATCACCTTGGTGGCTACAGGGATCAGAACAAAGCCCCACGCCAGACCAAACACACCATCCATTGCTGCTTTGGAAATCCATTCGACAGCCCCTACCCAGCCGTCTGACACGGAATGCCCAATCGCATATGCCCAGTCGTGGATGTGATGGCCCAGCCAGCCGAAGCCCAGAACTTCCATCCCGTGAATGATGATCGACCCGCCGACCCACAGCATCGCCGCGGTTCCAACAATAGACAGGGTCTTCATCACACCGGGCATTGCCTTGACCAATCCACGCCCCAGCCCGCGCCCGACAGGTGTCGGGGCATTGTTTGCCAGAAACAATCCGACATCATCCATCTTCACGATCAACGCGACCGAGCCATAGACGGCCACCGTCACCCCGATGCCCACAACCGCCAGAGTCGCCGCCTGCATCCACAGATTCGGCGCCTCGATCGCGGCCAGTGCGATGGTCATGATTTCGGCGGACAGGATGAAATCCGTTTTGATCGCACCTTTGACTTTCTGCTCCTCTAGATGACCAGGGTCGCGCACGTTCATGTCTTCATCAATGGCATGGCTGCCATGTGGAAACAGAACATGAAATATTTTTTCAGCCCCCTCGAAGCATAAGTAAGACCCACCGATCATAAGCAGCGGCGTAATAAGCCAGGGCGCAAAATTGGCCAGCAAAAGGGCCACAGGCAGCAACAGCACGATCTTGTTGAATACCGATCCACGCGCAATCCGCCAGATGATTGGCAACTCGCGCGCAGGCGCAAAACCCTGAACGTATTTCGGAGTGACGGCTGCATCGTCAATAATCACCCCTGCCGTCTTGGCCCCGGCCTTTCCCGCCGCCGCCACCACGTCGTCCACCGACGCCGCTGCAACCTTGGCGATCCCCGCCACGTCATCCAAAAGAGCCAAAAGACCGCTCATCGCGCTACCTTTCCTGTCACCTGCCGCCTCAGGAACCTACCCAATCTTACAGCCAGTGCAAGCGTTAGCGCAATCGTACGAAGTTTGCGCTAACACATTAAAAATATGCCGCTTTTGCTCTTTTGAGATTCACCAATCGCGGCTATATGGCCTGCAAGGCAAGCGCATTTGGAGACGTCACATGACCATAAAGGTCGGCATCAATGGTTTTGGCCGTATCGGCCGCTGTACCCTGTCGCATATCGCAGCGTCAGGCCGGAACGATATCGAAGTTATCAAGGTCAACGCGACCGGGCCGCTGGAAACTTCGGCTCATCTGCTGAAATACGACAGCGTTCATGGACGGTTTCCGCGCGACATCGCCATCAATGGCAACACCATGGATCTGGGCCGCGGCCCGATGGAGATGTTCTCGACCTACGACATGAACGAGCTGGATTGGGAAGGCTGCGACGTCGTTCTGGAATGCACCGGCAAATTCAATGACGGCACCAAGGCAAAAACGCACCTCGAGCGTGGCGCCGGCAAGGTTCTGTTGTCCGCACCGGGCAAGAACGTCGACAAAACCATCGTGTTTGGTGTGAACCACAACACGCTGACCGCCAACGACAACATGGTCTCGAATGGGTCTTGCACCACAAACTGCCTTGCTCCGCTTGCCAAGGTTCTGGACGAAGGTGTCGGCATCGAAAACGGCATCATGACCACGATCCACGCCTATACTGGCGACCAGCCGACCCTGGATCGCCGTCACAGCGATCTGTATCGTGCCCGTGCCGCTGCCATGTCGATGATCCCGACATCGACCGGAGCTGCGAAAGCACTTGGTGAGGTTCTGCCGAACCTGAAAGGCCGTCTGGACGGTTCCGCCATCCGCGTACCTACCCCGAACGTGTCGGCGGTGGACCTGACTTTCCGCGCCTCACGCGAAGTGTCTGTCGAAGAGGTCAATGAAATCGTTCGCGAAGCCGCGCTTGGCCCGATGCAGCGCGTTCTGGGTTATGAACCCGCGCCGCTGGTTTCGACCGATTTTAATCACACCGAAGAAAGCTCGATCTTTGCGCCGGAACAAACCCGCGTTGTAGACGGCCGCCTTGTCCGGGTTCTGGCCTGGTACGACAACGAATGGGGCTTCTCGGTTCGCATGGCCGATGTCGCCGTTGCCATGGGTCGGCTTAACTAAGACCGGTTTGAAATCTTGAACATTTTTGCCCGCTCAGGTTATCTGGGCGGGCATTTTCGTTCGGGGCCGCTATGACCAACCAAATCGCTATCTGGCTTGGCCTCTTGATCCTTGGTGGGTTGATTCTGGACTACGCCATCTTTGGACCCGAACATTTGGTTTTCCTCGGGAAAAAGCTTTACGCCTTTCTGGATTGGCTGGCTTTCTGGCGCTGACAGAGGTTTTGCTTGACTTTTCCGCTCATCTGGCTTTGTTAGCGCTAACTTTACTAAAGTCGAAATTCGGACGGAGCGGAACATGACACTCAAGCTGGCAATCAACGGATTTGGTCGGATCGGACGCGGAGTTCTGCGTGCAGTGATGGAATCGGGACGCACAGATGTAGAAATTGTTGCCATCAACGATTTGGCAAAACCCGAGATGAACGCTCATCTGTTCGAGTTCGACAGCGTACATGGCCGTTATTCCAACAAGGTGACATTGACCGACGAACGCCTGGACGTTGGCGCAGGCCCCATTCGTCTGTCCAGCGAGCGCGACCCCGAAGCGCTAGATTGGTCGGATATCGACGTAGTTCTGGAATGCACAGGCGTTTTCCGCACCCGCGAAGCGGCTGAACGTCACCTGAAAAACGGTGCCAAGAAAGTCCTGATCTCTGCGCCTGCGCGGGGCGAAGGTGCCGTCAAAACAATCGTCTATGGTGTGAATGAGCATGAGCTGACAGCCGGGGATACCGTTGTTTCAAATGCTTCATGTACCACCAACTGCTTGTCGCCAGTTGCCGCCGCGCTGGATGCCGGGCTTGGCATCGTCCATGGCAACATGACCACGGTCCATGCGTATACCGCCAGCCAGCCAGTTCACGATGCCGCGGGTAAAGACCCCTATCTGTCGCGCGCTGCGGCTTTGTCGATGATCCCGACCACCACGGGTGCCGCAGCGGCTGTCGGTCTTGTCCTGCCGCAATTGGCAGGCAAGCTGACCGGTCAGGCCATCCGTGTTCCGACGCCCAACGTGTCTGTTGTCGATCTGGTGGCCGAAGTATCGCGCCCCACCAGCGAAGAAGAGGTCAACGCGCTGTTCGTCGAAGCCGCCGCCAAAATACCGGGCGTTCTGGCCGCCGAAAGCCGCCCACTGGTGTCGATGGATTTCAACCACGATTCCCATAGCTCGACTGTGTCATTGGCCGAGACCAAAGTCACCGACGGCACATTGGTGCGCGTTCTGGCCTGGTATGACAATGAGTGGGGCTTTTCGAACCGGATGCTGGACACAGCCGCCGCGATGGGCGCGTTAGCCTAACCTTTCGCTCAATGCAGTATGAACGCGGGGCGTCACGAATTTCGACACGTCCCCGTTCAGGCGCGCGATTTCCTTAACCAGTTTCGATGCGATGGCCTGATGCCGTGCTTCGGCCATTAGAAAGACGGTTTCGATTGAATCGTCCAAAGCACGGTTCATTCCGACCATCTGGAATTCATACTCGAAATCCGCCACGGCCCGCAGCCCGCGAACAATGATTTGTGCACCCACATCGCGGGCGCAATCGATCAGAAGGTTTTCGAACGGATGAGCGACAATTTCGGTTCCGGTTTGTTCAGACAACAGCGCACATTCCGCCTCGATCATGGCCACGCGCTCTTCCAGAGAAAACAACGGTCCCTTATCGCGGTTGATCGCTACTCCGATCACCAGCTTGTCGACCAAAGCCGAGGCGCGCCGGATAATGTCAATATGGCCCAGAGTTATCGGGTCAAAGGTTCCGGGGTATAGACCAACCCGCATCACGCTCTCCTGCGTTCTGGAAATTCTGCGTCAGCAAACATAACTTTGCTGTCGGCGCAAGAGGTTGCTATCGCAACCAGCCCCGTCAGTGACCCATAATCATACCTTGAAGGGCATCCTTTTCCATCGCCAGCTCGGCCAATTGCGCCTTGACCACATCGCCCAGGGTCACAATGCCTATCAGCTTACCCTCTTCGACCACGGGCATGTGGCGAAAGCGGCCTTCGGTCATGCGGGCCATGATGTCTTGTACCGTGGCCTGTCGTGTGGTCGTGATCAGATCCTTTGTCATGTAAGAGCTGACCGGCTGCGTCAAACATCCGCTGCCACTGGCAGCCAATTCACGAACGATATCGCGTTCAGACAGAATGCCGGCTGCCGTCTGACCACCATCTTCGGAAACGATGACGGTACCAATGCGCTTTTCCGCAAGGATTTTCGCAGCCTCCGACACAGTCATCGAAGGCTCGACCGTCACGACGCTGTCTGTCGCCTTGGATTTTAGAATGCCCTGAACGAGCATGAAAGCACCTCCGGAATAATGAATTTATCCAAAGCGTTGCGCGATTGTGTCGACCTGTCAAGCGTTGGCATCGGCTTCAAGCCGCGCAACTTCGTCACGGATGCCTTGCGTTAAAGCCTCGGCAAAGCGGTTTAACCGTTCGTTGCGCTGATCGCCCTGATGCCGGACAAGATAGAAGCTTCGCGTCAAACCCACTTGATCCGTCAAGATTTTCCGCAGGTTTGGATGGAACGGCAAAGTAAAGTCATGGGCAACACAAACACCGGTACCCAACGAAACCTGTCGCAATTGAACTGAGACCGAATTCGATGCAAGTGCGACACGGTCAACGCCAATATCGTTGAGATAGTCCAGCTCTCGGTCAAAGATCATATCCGGGATGTAACCAATCAGGCGGTGCCCCTTAAGATCGTTGATTGAACCAATAGGCGCATGGCGATCCAGATAATCCTGCGTGGCCACCATATGCAGCTTATAATCGCTGATCTTCTTGACCAGCAACCTTCCTGCTGTGGGCGCGCTGACAGTTACGGCCATGTCGGCCTCGCGCCGGGATAGGTTGATGATCCTTGGCAGCGCCAGGATCTGGATGTCCAGATCAGGGTTGGCATCACTGATTTTCGCACAAACCTGAGGCAACAGGTAATTGGCGCTGCCATCGGGCGCACCAATCCGTATCTGCCCACTGAGGGATTTGGTTGACCCAGTGACCACACCAGCCGCCGCGCGCATCGCCTCTTCGGCCTGCAAACCGTGGTCCAACAGGCGTTCACCTGCGGCGGTCAGGATGTATCCCTGTTGCGACTTCGTAAACAACAGCGCATCCAATGTTGTCTCAAGCCGCGCAATGCGCCGCCCTACAGTTGCAGGATCAATCTTGAGGATACGGCCCGCCGATGACAGGCTTTCCTCGCGCGCGACGGCCAGGAAAACCCGCATATCATCCCAGTTCGGATTCATATTTTCCCTTTTGCATTTTTGCAAAGCAATTTTGAAACATTGCCTCTGTTCACCAAATTTTTGCAAGTCTATTTTGCCGGCAGGTCTACCCGGAAGGAATTTGTCATGCAGAACCTGACCCACTATATCAACGGCGAGAATGTAGAAGGTACATCTGGCCGTTTCGCCGACGTGTTCAACCCCGCCACCGGCGAGGTTCAGGCCCATTGCCCGATGGCCAGTGTTGCCGAAACCGAAGCTGCGATTGCCGATGCCGCTGCTGCTCAGCCTAAATGGGGAGCAACGAACCCCCAGAAACGTGCCCGCGTGATGATGGCAATGGTTGGCTTGATGAACCGCGACATGGACAAACTGGCCGAAGCGCTGAGCCGCGAGCACGGCAAAACCATCCCCGATGCCAAGGGTGATCTTCAGCGCGGTCTGGAAGTTATCGAATACTGCATCGGCGCACCGCAGATGCTGAAGGGTGAGTTTACCGACAGCGCAGGTCCCGGCATTGACATGTATTCGATGCGCCAGCCTTTGGGTGTTGTCGCCTCGATCATGCCGTTCAACTTCCCGGCCATGATGCCTCTGTGGCATGTCGGCCCGGCTTTGGCCTGCGGCAACGCGGTGGTACTGAAACCGTCCGAGCGCGATCCTACCGTGCCGCTGATGCTGGCAGAACTGTTCGTCGAAGCTGGCCTTCCCAAGGGCGTATTCCAGGTCGTGAACGGCGATAAGGAAGCGGTCGACACTCTGCTTGACAGCGAAATCATTCAAGGCGTCAGCTTTGTCGGTTCAACACCGATCGCGCAATATATCTATTCCCGCGCAACCGCAAACGGGAAGCGTGCACAATGCTTTGGCGGTGCGAAGAACCATATGATCATCATGCCGGATGCCGATCTGGATCAAGCCGCCGACGCGCTGGTCGGAGCTGGTTTCGGAGCAGCTGGCGAACGCTGCATGGCAATTTCGGTTGCTGTACCCGTAGGCGAAGAGACCGCCGACGCGTTGATCGAGAAACTGATCCCGCGTGTCGAGAAACTGAAGGTTGGCCCCTACACCGCCGGGGACGATGTTGATATGGGACCGGTTGTAACCGGTGCTGCCAAAGAGCGTATTCTTGGCCTTATTAACTCGGGTGTTGAACAAGGTGCAAAGCTGGTCGTCGACAACCGCGATTTCAGCTTGCAGGGATATGAAGACGGCTTCTTTGTTGGCCCGCACCTCTTCGACCATGTCACACCCGACATGGACATATACACCCAAGAAATCTTTGGCCCAGTTCTGTCCACCGTTCGCGCAGGTTCGTATGAAGAAGCGCTGAAGTTGGCGATGGACCATGAATATGGCAATGGTACCGCGATCTACACCCGCGATGGCGATACCGCGCGTGACTTTGCGAGCCGTGTCAACATCGGCATGGTCGGCGTCAACGTTCCGATCCCGGTTCCGCTGGCCTATCACACCTTTGGTGGTTGGAAAAAGTCCATGTTTGGTGACCTGAACCAGCACGGCCCAGACAGCTTCAAGTTCTACACCCGCACCAAAACCGTGACCTCGCGCTGGCCGTCGGGCATCAAAGAAGGTGGCGAGTTCAACTTCAAAGCGATGGACTGATCTGCATTCGCAAAACTGCCTACCACCAATACCGGCCCCCAACGGGCCGGTATTTTTTGGCGAAGTATTGCCACAGTGGATAAGAAATTCCGGGCTTCACGATAATTTCACAGCTCTGGCACTGGAAAAGCAACTAAGACGACAATAGTTTGTTGCCAATTTCCTAGTTTCGAGCAGTACGAATACCGGAGGCCGCTTTGTCAAATCCGTACATGACCCGCCGCTCTGCCCTGTTGGGCGCAGCTTCTCTTTTGGCGACGCCCGCCTTGGTGCGCGCTCAAAGCTCTGATGCCTTCCCGGTGGATGAAGAGGCCATCAGCACGCAATTGCCAGTACGCCGCAATGTATCATCGTTCTCACAGCAGAACTGGCAGGATCACTTCGATAAGCTGGGCGTTGGCTGCCTGCTGGCCGATATCACCAGCCGAGCAGTGCATTACTGGGGACCGGACGGAACGTATAAGCTGTACCCCAGCTCAGTTCCGATGAGCGAAGAGCTTACCAAGCGCGGCTATACCGAGGTCAAGCGCAAGACTGAAAATCCAAGCTGGACTCCAACCGCGTCTATGCGTGAACGTGATCCGTCCCTGCCCGTACGCATGGAAGGTGGCGATCCCGGCAACCCGTTGGGGACTCGCGCCATGTATCTGGGCTGGCCCGCTTATCTGGTGCATGGCACCCATGACACGCGCAAGATTGGCCGCCAAAGCTCGTCAGGGTGTATCGGCCTTTACAACCAGCACGTTGAGGAACTGTACCCTCTGGTCCAGGTTGGAACTCAGGTCAGACTGGTTTGACAAAAAAGCCCCGGCCACCAGGACCGGGGCTTTCTACTTAGCGGGGGTCGTTATTCCGGCAGGATCACCGCATCAATTACATGAATCACGCCATTGCTGGCTTCAATGTCGGCCTGCACAACTTTGGCGTCATTGACCTTGACGCCTTTTTTGGCGTTCACGCTCAGCTGGTCGCCCTGTACCGTGCGAACCTTGGCGCGTTTGCCGGCAATATCACCTGACATCACCTTGGCCGGGACCACGTGATAGGTCAAAATCTCGACCAGTTGATCCTTATTTTCCGGCAACAGCAGCGTTTCAACCGTGCCTTCAGGCAACGCGGCAAAAGCTTCGTCTGTGGGTGCAAAAACGGTGAACGGTCCATCACCTTTTAACGTGTCAACCAGACCTGCGGCCTGCACAGCGGCGACCAGAGTGTTGAACGATCCGGCCGAAACGGCGGTGTCCACGATGTCGGCAGCTTGTGCCTTGACGGGCAGTGCAAGTGCAAGTGCGGCGGCGGCGCCCATGAATGTGCGGCGAAACATGGCTGTTATCTCCTCTCCAGCTTGTTATGAAAAGGGTTACGGAGGTTCAGCCAGCCCGGATCACTTTTCTTTGACTTGAATCCAGATACTCTGCGCGCGCCCGTCCTTCAGAAACGGCAATGCTTCAACCGCATCAGGACGATCCTGTTGCAGGAAGTATCCCGGCCAAAGCAATGAATACGCGCCAGATTGCAACAAAGCATGCAGGATGTACTGCTCTCCCCAGCCGGGGCAATCATAGAAGAACCGCTTGGGGTATTCGTAGGGTAGAAAAACATCATGCACGTGAATCACCACACCCGGCTTTAGCGCAGGAATGATGCGGCAGAACAGGTGTGCCACGTCGTTGCTCATCCGTACGACGTGGCTGGAATCGATGAACAGAATGTCACCTGCTTCAAGCTGATCAAACAGCGCAGGGTCGACCTCTTCCAACCGCTTCTGTTCAAAGTGATCGACGACATGCACGATATCCGCTCGTGGATACGGATCAATTGCAGTGATCTGCGTATCCATACCGCCGTCGATGATGGCCTGCCGGGTGACGCGGGTTGAATTGCCGCAGCCGACCTCAATCACGCGTTTGGGCGCGAACCGCCGGATCATCAGGTACAACGCGTCAGCATCCGGGCTGTCGTAATATCCATTGCCCAGGCGATAACCGGTTTGATTGCGCGCAGGGTCTTTCAACGCCTCCAGTGCGGCAGCGTGCTGACCATATTCTGCAACCAGCTCGGTGATATCAAATCCCTCCATCCCCGGCGACAAGGCATAGGCCGGGCGGGTCAACCCGCCTGCCCTTTCAAACGCCTCAAGCCGCGCACGCTCGTCCAGTTCCGTGACCTTATCGACGAGCTTCACCCCCAACTCATCAAGGGCTGCATTGATCTGTGGGAATTTTCTGGGTTTCACGGACGGCTCCAATTTGCGGTTCGCGTGTTCCATACCCGTGCGGGCCGGGCTTGTGCAAGATGAGCCACCCCAAACGCTTGGCAAAACAGAAATTTCCGTATTCACTGGTCGGATTAGTAGTACGAGGGTCGCCATGCAGCAGGAATTCACGCTGGGCATAGAAGAAGAGTATTTGCTGGTTGATCGCGACAGCCTGCAACTTGCGCAAGCGCCCACCGCTCTGATGGAGGCTTGCCAAGCGGATTTCGAAGGACAGGTCAGCCCCGAATTCCTGCAATGCCAGATCGAAGTCGGCACCCGGCCACATTCAACAGTCAAGTCAGCCCGAGAAGACTTGAAACGCCTGCGTTCATGCGTTGCGGGCCGGGCCGCAGAATACAACCTCGCGCCAATTGCCGTGTCCTGCCACCCGTTTGCCGACTGGAAGAAACAGCACCACACCCGCAAGGATCGCTATGACGCGCTGCAACATGCCCTTGGTGGCGTGGCCCGGCGCATGTTGATCTGCGGGATGCACGTTCATGTAGGTGTCGAAGACCCTGCCATGCGCGCTGACCTGATGCCTCAGCTGTCCTACTTCCTGCCGCATCTGTTGGCCTTGTCGACGTCGTCGCCCTATTGGAACGGAGAGGACACTGGCCTGTCATCATATCGCCTGACCGTTTTTGACAACCTGCCGCGCACGGGTTTGCCGCCGGTTTTGGCCAGCTGGTCGGATTATGAACGCACTACCGGTATTCTGGTTGAACTTGGCGTGATCGAAGACACGACAAAAATCTGGTGGGACCTTCGCCCGTCACACCGATTTCCCACGCTGGAAACGCGCATCATGGATGTGCAGCCACGGTTAGAGCACACACTATCGTTGGCGGCCCTGGTCCAGGCGTTGACCCGCATGCTGTGCCGCCTGAAGGACCGCAATCTGCGCTGGCGGCATTACGATCAGTTCCTGATCAGCGAAAACCGTTGGCGCGCGCAGCGCTACGGCGTGGGCGAAGGTCTGATCGACTTTGGCGACCGTTCAATAAAACCCATGCCCGAGTTGATGGGTGAACTGATGGGAATGCTGGCTGAAGACGCCGAGGCACTAGGCACCATGACCGAGCTGGCGCGCCTGCAGCAAATCGCACAGACCGGCACGTCGGCCACCCGACAGCGCCGCGTCCATGCCGAAGCTGCAGCACGCGGCGATGATCCCGGCAAAGCCGTCGTGCAGCACCTGATCGAAGAATTTCATCACGATCTTTAATGCCGCTGCCGATTGCTGGCCGTGCAAAATTTCTGTAAGAATTCGGAAATAAACAGTCGTTCAATTCATTCGGCAGCGTGGGAGGCAAGCCTTGGATTTCGCACTGACAGAAGAGCAAACCGCAATCTTCGACATGGCGTATGATTTCGGGCAGGACAAGATCGCCCCGAACGCACGCCAGTGGGAGGCTGACGGAACCATACCCAAAGACCTTTGGCCGCAAATCGGCGAGTTGGGGTTCGGCGGGCTTTATGTCTCGGAAGACGGCGGCGGGTCCGGCCTTACCCGTCTGGACGCGACATTGGTGTTCGAAGCGCTGTCAATGGCTTGCCCTTCCGTCGCGGCCTTTCTGTCGATCCACAACATGTGCGCCAAAATGTTGGACAGTTTCGGAAGCGACGATCTGAAATCCCGCATCATGCCGGATGTGCTAAGCCTCAATACCATCCTCAGCTATTGCCTGACGGAACCCGGATCAGGCTCGGACGCAGCTGCACTGAAAACCCGCGCGGATCGCACGAATGAGGGCTATACGCTGAACGGCACCAAGGCCTTTATCTCGGGTGGTGGTTACTCTGATGCCTATGTCTGCATGGTGCGCACCGGCCAGGATGGGCCAAAGGGCATTTCAACGGTTTATGTCGAGGACGGCACGCCGGGCCTCAGCTTTGGCGCGCTGGAACAAAAGATGGGTTGGAAAAGCCAGCCGACAGCGCAGGTGCAATTCGATGACTGCCACATCCCGGCCGGAAATCTGGTGGGCACCGAAGGGGATGGGTTTAAATATGCGATGAAAGGTCTGGATGGCGGGCGGCTCAATATCGCCTCTTGTTCCCTGGGGGCTGCCCAGTCCGGGCTCAACATGACCTTGCAATACATGTCTGAACGCAAGGCATTCGGCCAATCGATCGACCAGTTTCAGGCGCTACAATTCCGGCTGGCGGATATGGAGATCGAACTGCAAGCCGCACGTACCTTCCTGCGGCAGGCCGCCTGGAAGTTGGATCAGGGCACGCCCGATGCCACCAAGTTTTGCGCCATGGCCAAGAAATTTGTGACCGAGACTGGATCGAAAGTTGTCGACCAATGCCTGCAATTGCACGGTGGCTATGGTTATCTGGCCGATTATGGCATCGAAAAACTGGTGCGTGATCTGCGCGTTCACCAGATTCTGGAAGGCACCAATGAAATCATGCGGGTCATCGTCGCTCGTCAAATGCTTGCCGAACACTGAGGAACTCATGCCAGACATCGACATCCGCATCACTGGTCGCGCCGGGCGCATCACCCTGACCCGACCAAAGGCCCTGAACGCGATGACCTATGATATGTGCATGGCCATCGACACGGCCCTGCGCAACTGGCGCGAAGATGATGCCGTGGATCTGGTCGTCATGGACGCCGAAGGCGACAAGGCCTTTTGTGCGGGCGGCGATATCGCCGACCTTTACGCGTCAGGCAGCAAGGGGGATTTCGATTTTGGACGTACCTTCTGGCGCGATGAATACCGGCTGAATGCGCTGATCTTCGAATACCCCAAACCGGTCATCAGCTTTCTTCAGGGTTTCACCATGGGCGGTGGCGTGGGCATTGGATGCCATGGCAGCCACCGGATCGTTGGGGAAAGCTCGAAGATTGCTCTGCCGGAATGTTCGATTGGGCTTTTGCCGGATGTGGGCAGCACATTGATGCTGGCGCTGGCCCCCGGTCGTCTAGGCGAATACCTAGGCACAACCGGTCATCGCATGGGCCCCGGAGACGCCGTCTTTGCCGGTTTTGCCGACCACTTCATCCCGATATCGGATTGGTCAGCCTTAATCGAGATGCTCGAGGCTTCGGGTGATGCCGAACTGATTGCAAAACATTCCACGCCGCCGCCCGAAAGCACGTTGGAACAACAGCACTCCGTTATCGAAGCCCTATTCGCCGGGGAAAGCCTGGGCGATGTCCTAAACGCATTGACCCATTCCAACGACGCAATGGCTGCGGACGCGCTGACGCTGATGGGCCGCAATTCGCCGCTGTCGATGGCTTGTACGATCGAAGCGTTGCATCGCCTACGGGGGCCCAGCCTGACGCTGCGCAAGGCGTTGGAACTGGAATACCGCTATACGTTCCGCGCGATGGAGCATGGCGACTTTCTGGAAGGAATTCGCGCCCAGATCATCGACAAGGACCGTAATCCACAATGGCGGTTTGCCGACCAATCCGTACCAGCGGTGGCGGTGTCGAAAATGCTGCAGCCACTGGGCAAAGACATGCTGACATTTGAGGAGGTTTGAGAGATGAAAATCGGGTTTATCGGTCTGGGCAACATGGGCAATCCAATGGCCGCCAATCTGGCAAAAGCCGGGCATGAGGTGACTGGTTTTGACATGGCCGAGGTCAGTGTCGTTGGTGTCGCCATGACCGGTTCGGGTGCCGAAGCTGCCGCAAACGCCGATATCGTCATCACCATGCTGCCAAACGGAAAAATCTTGCGCGCTGTCGGGGATGAGATCATCCCTGCAATGCAATCCGGGTCTGTGTGGATCGATTGTTCAACCGTCGATGTCGACAGCGCCCGCGCTGTCGCGGATCAGGCAAAACAGGCTGGAATTCTGGCGGTAGATGCCCCTGTTTCGGGTGGGATCGGCGGCGCAGCGGCTGGTACTTTGACTTTCATGGCAGGTGGCAGCGATGCCGCATTTGCGAAAGCCGCGCCGCTGTTCGATATCATGGGTCAAAAAGCCGTTCATTGCGGTGAATCCGGCGCCGGGCAGGCTGCCAAGATCTGCAATAACATGATCCTCGGTGTCACCATGATTGCCACGTGCGAAGCATTTGCGCTGGCAGATAAACTGGGCCTGGACAGGCAAAAGATGTTTGATGTGGTCAGCACATCCTCGGGCTATAGCTGGACCATGAACGCCTATTGTCCCGCGCCCGGCGTGGGGCCGGAAAGCCCGGCAGACAACAATTACCAACCCGGTTTCGCCGCTGAATTGATGCTGAAGGACCTGCGTCTAAGCCAACAGGCCGCCGAAAGCTCGGATGCCGATACGCCGATGGGCCAGGCCGCAACCGCGCTTTATGAACAGTTCGTTGAGTCTGAGGGCGGATTGGGCATGGACTTCTCTGCCATGCTGCCGCGGTTCGAAAAGCGCGGTCGCAGTTAGGCGCGCTGCGTGGGCGGCTTCTTGCCCACGGGGTTGACCATACAGGAACCAACGGCCATTTGTCTTTAACTACAGCATGTTTGCAGAGGGAAGTTAGATGTCGCGAGTCTTAACTATTTCCACGTCAATCCTCGCGCTCGCGCTCAGCGCTGGGCTTGCCGCCGCCGGGAACGGCAAAGGGAAAGCCGGGCATTGCCCTCCTGGACTGGCCAAGAAAGCCGTTCCGTGTGTGCCGCCGGGTCAGGTTAAGAACCTCTATCGCACGGGCGACTACATCAACCGCGACTATCGCTGGATCAACGACCCGTATCGCTATGGGCTGAACCGTGGCAGCTACATCCGCGCAGGTGACTATGTCTATCGCGTCGATCCTGATACACGAAAAGTGCTGAACCTGATCGGTGCGGTGGCTGACATCCTCAACTGAGGATCAGCCCCCTATTCCGCAGCAACACGCGCGCCCTCAAGCATCTGCTTCAGATACCGCCCCGTATGGCTGCGTTCCACTGCAGCCACATCCTCGGGCGTGCCGGTCGCGACGATTTCACCACCACCATCGCCACCTTCGGGGCCGATATCAATGATGTGGTCGGCGGTTTTCACAACGTCCAGGTTGTGTTCGATCACCACAACCGTATTGCCCTGATCGACCAGTTCATGCAGCACTTCCAACAGCTTACGGACGTCTTCGAAATGAAGACCGGTGGTCGGCTCGTCCAGGATATACAAAGTCCGCCCGGTTGAACGCTTGGACAACTCCTTTGACAGCTTCACCCGCTGCGCCTCACCACCAGACAGCGTAGTCGCCTGCTGACCGACCTTGATATAGCCAAGCCCGACTCGTGCCAGCGCATCCATCTTGTCGCGGATCGAGGGCACGGCCTTAAAGAACTCCTGCGCATCTTCCACTGTCATATCAAGAACATCGGCGATGGACTTACCCTTGAACTTGATCTCAAGCGTTTCGCGGTTGTAGCGCGCGCCCTTGCAGGTTTCGCAGGTTACGTAAACATCGGGCAGAAAGTGCATCTCGATCTTAATGACGCCGTCACCTTGACAGGCTTCGCACCGGCCGCCCTTGACGTTAAAGCTGAACCGACCCGGCTTGTAACCACGCGCCTTGGCTTCGGGTAAACCGGCGAACCAATCACGGATCGGGGTGAAGGCCCCAGTGTAAGTTGCTGGATTCGAACGCGGAGTCCGCCCGATAGGCCGCTGGTCAATGTCGATGACCTTGTCCAGATGTTCCAGTCCCTTGATCGTCTCACAGGGTGCCGGAGTTTGGCGCGCACCGTTCAGACGCATCGAAGC
Organism: Ruegeria sp. BH6; assembly: GCF_056538105.1. Lineage (NCBI taxonomy): Bacteria > Pseudomonadati > Pseudomonadota > Alphaproteobacteria > Rhodobacterales > Roseobacteraceae > Ruegeria > Ruegeria sp. BH6. The sequence continues at coordinate 852,649 of NZ_JBQFSR010000001.1, read as the reverse complement.
AGTTTTGAACAACGTCTCAATCGTCAATGTCGATTTGCCACCGCCCGACACTCCGGTAACGCAGACAAACTTACCCAGCGGGAAATCGGCGGTGACGTTCTTCAGGTTGTTGCCCGTCGCCTTAACCACCGAGACCTTTTTCTTATTCCCCTTGCGCCGTTCAGTTGGAACGGCAATTTCCCGTGTGCCTGCCAAATACTGACCGGTCATAGAGGCTGCATCTGAAGCGATCTGTTCAGGTGTGCCCTTACTGACCACCTGTCCGCCATGAACACCGGCTCCAGGTCCTATATCAAACACATAGTCGGCCTCACGGATTGCCTCTTCGTCATGTTCGACGACGATCACCGTGTTGCCCTGATCGCGCAGGTTCTTGAGCGTGCCCAGAAGGCGGTCGTTGTCCCGCTGGTGCAGCCCGATTGAGGGCTCGTCCAGCACGTACAGAACGCCGGTCAGGCCGGAACCGATCTGGCTGGCCAGACGAATCCGCTGGCTTTCGCCCCCAGACAGTGTTCCACTTGAACGGGACAACGTAAGATATTCTAATCCAACGTTATTCAGGAATCCCAACCGTTCACGAATCTCTTTAAGGATTGCCCGTGCGATCTCATTATTCTGAACGCTGAGATGGTTCGGAGCATCCTCGACCCAAGCCAGAGCCTCTTTGATCGACATCTGTACGACCTGCCCCACATGCAAGCCTGCGATCTTGACGGCCAGTGCCTCGGGACGCAGGCGATAGCCGTGGCATGCGCCGCACGGCCGGTTGTTCTGGTATCGCTCAAACTCTTCACGTATCCAAGCGCTGTCGGTTTCGCGATAGCGGCGTTCCATATTGGGAATCACGCCCTCAAAGCTGCGTGTCACCTGATAGACCCGGCCACCTTCGTCGTAACGGAACTGGATTTCTTCGTCGCCCGAGCCGCGCAGAAACACCCGTTGTACCTTTGCAGGCAGATCTTTCCATGGGGTGTTCTTGTCGAATTCGTAATGGCGGGCAATCGCCTCGATCGTCTGCAGGAAATAGGGTGACTTGCCCTTGCGCCACGGGGCCAGTGCCCCGTCGTAAAGCTTCAGCGTCTGATCCGGCACCACAAGACGTTCGTCAAAAAACAGTTCGACCCCCAGGCCGTCACAGTCCGGGCAGGCACCAAAAGGCGCATTGAATGAGAATAGGCGCGGTTCAATCTCGGGGATCGTGAAGCCGCTGACCGGGCAGGCAAAATTTTCACTGAATGTAATGCGTTCTGGATCACCTTCGCGCGGGGCGGTTTCCAGAACCGCGATCCCATCTGCCAAATCCAAAGCGGTGCGCAAACTGTCGGCCAGTCGAGTCTCCATCCCTTCGCGCACGACTAGGCGGTCAACCACAACGTCAATGTCGTGGCGGAATTTCTTGTCCAGCGTGGGCGGCTCGTCCAATTCGTAGAACTCGCCATCCACCTTGACGCGCTGGAATCCCTGTTTGCGCAGTTCGAGGAATTCCTTTTTGTATTCCCCCTTGCGGTCCCGCACGATGGGGGCCAGCAGATAGCCGCGCGTGCCCTCCTCCATCGTCATGATGCGGTCGACCATGTCCTGCACCTGCTGTGCTTCGATGGGCTGCCCAGTAGCCGGACTATAGGGTGTCCCCGCGCGCGCAAATAACAGACGCATATAGTCGTAAATCTCGGTCACCGTCCCAACGGTCGAACGCGGATTTTTCGACGTGGTTTTCTGTTCAATCGAAATCGCCGGGGACAGGCCGCTGATATGGTCTACATCCGGCTTTTCCATCATATCCAGGAACTGACGCGCATAAGCCGACAGGCTTTCGACATAGCGACGCTGACCTTCGGCATAAATCGTATCAAACGCCAAAGACGACTTGCCAGAACCCGACAACCCGGTGATCACCACCAGCTGATCGCGCGGGATATCCACGTCAATGCCCTTGAGGTTATGCTCGCGCGCGCCGCGCACCTCGATATTTTTCAGCTCAGCCATTTTGGCCCCCAACACACAAGTGTCCTAGAAATAGGCGAGCGGCTCCGAGTCTCCAACAAAAAAGTTAGAACAAAGTGTGAACGACCGGATTATTGCCGACATCTCCTGACAGTATGACCCCGATCCGATATGTGCCCCGGAAGGGGTTGATTGAATATTCGGTATTTCAGGAAAATGGCGCGGTTGACGGGGCTCGAACCCGCGACCCCCGGCGTGACAGGCCGGTACTCTAACCAACTGAGCTACAACCGCGCATTTAGGGTCTATGTGCGATCCATTAACCCGGATCAAAGGCTGGCAGCGATGGCGCGGTTGACGGGGCTCGAACCCGCGACCCCCGGCGTGACAGGCCGGTACTCTAACCAACTGAGCTACAACCGCCCGCTGCCCGTTCGTTGCTGAACGTTTGGGTGTATTATGGCCACGCCCCGGCATCGTCAAGCGGGGTTTTGAAGTTTTTTTAAAGAAGGCAGAAATTGTTTCCGGGCTTCGCGACACACCTTCTTCGTAACCAGACCTTTCCGAAGCTACCGCAAGACCCCAAACACACTTTCTCTAAAATGATTCTTAAATTTGGAAATGTCGAAATATCCAAGGATTTTCTTTCAAACGATTCCTTCGAAAGGCACTCATAGGCTGTATGCTTTCTGAAAAACCCGAACATAATCCTCGATATATCTGTATCTAGCAAAACGACCTTTTGAGCGGCTTGAAACCCCCGCAATTATTCAGCCACATTGCGTGTGCAAGAGGCGACACTGCCCCCACAAAATCAAAAATACGTGTCGGCAAACTTGCACAGGCAAGTCTCGAAGTGAAGTATCCCAGCGGATAACAAAATCTCGGCTTACGAGATCGGAAGGAAGCTTAACGCAATCAAAAGTCATGATTTGTGATGACCTATCGGTTGCGTTGTTAATGATGGAAATAGCTGAATGTCAGTTGCAAATCAGAATTACCCGGGCGCCAGCCCAACCGGTCATGAATATGTTGACGGATTGATTTGGGGGACCTCTTGGAACCTTGGCACAAATAACGGAGGACCGGCTGGCACGATTACCTATTCATTCGGGGACTCGTCGGTTCAGGGCTTCGTAGATTTTCTCCCCCATGAAAAACAGGCGTTCCGCCAAGCCCTGGCCGTGATCGAACAATACATCCCGATTGATTTTGTCGAGGTCAATTTCCTATCGCCTCAGGGGACGCCCTATTACGAAAACATCTCGTGGGGTCTAGTTACAACCCAATCCCTTGATGGCGGCCTCGGCGCACACCAAGTGCCCGGAAGCGATCCCATTCTGCAAGGGTTTGGTATCAACACCCTGTTTGGCTGGTTCGCATACGATACTCCTCTGTTCAGCCAATCCGCGCTGGCAAAGGGCGGCGAAGGATTTGCAACCATTGTGCATGAGATCCTGCATGGCCTCGGCCTTGCACATCCGCATGACAATGGTGGACAATCAACCGTCTTCGACGGTGTGACACAAGCGTTCGATGACTATGGAACCGATGGTCAGAACCAAGCCGTCTACACGATCATGTCCTATAACTCTGGCTACCCGCAGGTTGTGCCGCTGCCTTCGTTCAACTACGGCGGCGTGGCCTCGCCCATGGCACTGGACATCGCCGCTCTTCAAGCGATTTACGGAACCAAATCAAACAATACCGGCAACAACATCTATTCTTTGAAAGGCTCCAATGCTCCCGGAACATATTGGGAAGCCATTTGGGATACTGGAGGCAATGACGCGATTTCGGCCATCGGAGTAAATCGAAAAGTGGTCATCAACCTCAATGATGCTGATCTCGAGGGAAGTGATGCAGGTGGCGCAGTTTCTCTTGCGAAGGCCGTATCAGGAGGGTTCACCATCGCCAACAGCGTAAAGATCGAAAACGCTTTTGGTGGAAACGGCAATGATTTTCTAATCGGTAACGAATACAATAACTTCCTTAACGGCGCCAACGGCAACGACAGCCTCTTTGGCGGGGCGGGTAACGATCGGATTTTTGGCTCTTTCGGCAACGACAAAATCTCTGGCGGCACCGGCAATGACACCCTTTCAGGTGAGCACGGAAACGACACTTTCATTAACAAAGACGGGGACGGCAACGACACAATAAATGGCAACGAAGGCAATAATTGGTTGCGGTACACGGGCACCAGCGGAGCCAACGTGGACCTGTCGGATACCTCTGCACAAAACACCGGCTATGGGACTGACACCATTGTCAACATCGGACATGTTGTTGGGTCGGCGCAGGACGACATCATAACTGGCAATGATCAGATCAACTATTTACTCGGCGGTGCCGGTAACGATGTCCTTGATGGCGGTATTAAAGACGACGTTCTGCGAGGCAGTAAGGGTGATGACCTAGTAATGGGCGCTCGCGGTTGGGATACTCTCTATGGGGGAAACGGTAATGACACCATCGTCGGGGGCATTGGTCGTGATATCATGACAGGCGGTGCTGACGCAGACACATTCGTTTTCAATTCCATTACAGAAGGTTCTGCTATTCGCCAAAAAGCTGACCTGATTATGGACTTCACACGCGGCGTAGACAAAATCGATCTGAGCGCCATTGATGCAAGCGAAGTCCTAGCGGGAGATGACACTTTTCTCTTCAACGGTGCGGCACCGGCAACCGCTTCTGATGAGGGTGAGGTTTTCTATGTCCAAAGCAACCCAGCGGGCACAATCTACGACCGAACTTTTGTCTATATTGATACTGACGGCGATCAGGATCCGGAAATGATGATCAAAATTGTCGGCCTACACGACCTGACAGCGAACGACTTCATCCTGTAAGGCTGTATGCGAAATCAACAGGCAGCAGGTTTATGCTGCCTGTTTTTTTGTGTCCGCAGCATAGAAAATTTACACTTCGGGCACCCTTGCAAGCCTGCGGGACACTCTGTATTAGGCGCGCTTATGGGTGATTAGCTCAGTGGTAGAGCGCTTCGTTCACATCGAAGATGTCAGGAGTTCAAATCTCTTATCACCCACCATTCCTCTCATTGGTAGGCACCATCCAAATTTCCGTTTCTTGACTGATGCTTGCCAGATTTCTCCTGGGCTGCGTATCCTGCTTTGGACGGCCGCATAATTTTGTGGCGCTTTGGGATGGAGTAGGAACGTGGCCAGATTGAAGCGGGACATCGGCCTCGTTGGGCTAACCTTCATCTCGGTTGGTGGAATCATTGGCTCTGGGTGGCTATTCGGTCCGTTGCTGGCGGTGCAACATGCAGGGCCTGCTGCCATCTTTTCATGGATCATTGGCGCCGCGGCCATGTTCATTCTGGCAATCACCTTCGCCGAAATATCGGCCATGCTGCCGATCCCAGGGGGCATCGCGCGGGTGCCGCAGTTTTCACACGGCAATATCGTCTCGATGACGATGGGTTGGACCGCCTGGATCGGCTATAACACCACCGCCCCGATCGAGGTCGAGGCGATGCTGAAGTACCTGGCCCCCTACGCCCCTTGGCTCCACACAGCAGACACAGGTGACCTGACTGGCGCGGGAATCACCGTGGCGCTGTTCTTCATGCTGCTGTTCGTCGCGGTTAACGCGTTAGGCGTCAAGTTCTTCACTCAGGTGAACGCGACGCTGACATGGGCCAAGATCGCAATTCCAATCGTATTGGCCGCCTTGTTGATCGGCAATCGGTTCGACACTCAGAACTTCACTCAACCAGATGGATTCGCACCCTATGGGCTGCAAGGCATCATGGCTGCTGTCTCGACCGGAGGCGTTATCTTCTCCTTCATCGGCTTTCGTCATGTGGTTGATATGGCCGGTGAGGTTCGAAACCCCAAATTCGCCATCCCTGCCTCACTGATTCTGTCCATCGTGCTTTGCGCGTTGATCTATGTGGGCTTGCAAATCGCCTTTATCGGTGCGCTCGACTCGAAAATGCTGAGCAACGGTTGGGCCAGCCTGAGTTTCGGCGGTCAGGGCCCGTTGGACGGCGTCATCATATCGGTCGGGTTTGTCTGGTTCCTGAGCGTACTGAACATCGGATCGGTCATCGGTCCGTTCGGCAATGGCCTTGTCTCAACCGGATCAAATGCGCGGATCGCTATGGCTTTGGCAAAAAACGGATTTTTACCGTCGCGCCTGATGATGTTGTCGTCGTTCGGAGTGCCCCTTTGGGCACTGGCACTAAACTTCTTGATCGGCACCTTGTTTCTTTTGACGGTTCCCTTCACCACCGTCATCGCCTTGAATGGCGCCGCCATCGTGCTGTCTTTTGCGGTCGGTCCTATAGCCGTCGTGTGCCTGCGCCATCTGATGCCGGATCACCCCAGATCCATCCGCATCCCCGCCGTGAAACTGGTTGCTGTCTCGGCCTTCGCCATCGCAACCCTTGTGGTTTATTGGAGCGGTTGGGACACGGTCTGGCGTCTGGGTATCGCCCTTGCCATCGGGATGGCCCTGCTGCTGGTACGGTTCCGCAATAGGTTGGATGAGATGGACGTGACCGAAGCGCTATGGCTGCTCCCTTATCTGGTGGGTGTCGGCCTGATCTCATATCTCGGACAGTTCGGGGATGGCGCGCTGAAGCAAATCCCGTTTGGGTGGGATATTGCGCTGTGCGTGTTGTTTTCTGCTGTGATCTTTGGGTTGGCAGTACGTTCTGCCCTGCCCCAGGAAAAGTTCAAGGAATACATCGACGAAGAAGAGATTCTGGACCCGAAAAAACCCATCATCGGGTTGTAAAAAAGGCGGGGTCTCCCCCGCCTTTGATCTGCTCAATGCGCTGTTGCCGACGGGCTGGCACCTTCGGCCGCCTTGGCTGCTGCTGCGGCGGCCTCTTCTGCGGCTTCATCCCATTCGACCGGCTCAGGCTCGCGGATCAGCGCGTGTTTCAGAACTTCCGAGACATGTGTAACCGGGATGATTTCCAACCCTTCTTTCACGTTGTCCGGAATTTCCGCCAGATCCTTTTCGTTTTCTTCCGGGATCAGAACGGTCTTGATACCACCACGCAGAGCCGCCAGCAGCTTTTCTTTCAAACCACCAATCGGCATCGCGTTACCGCGCAGTGAAACCTCACCCGTCATCGCGATATCCTTGCGCACCGGAATACCGGTCAGCACAGACACGATCGAGGTCACCATCGCCAGACCGGCGCTTGGGCCATCCTTGGGCGTGGCACCATCCGGCACGTGGACGTGAATATCCAACGTGTCGAATTTCGGCGGCTTCACCCCAATCTGAGGCGAGATTGACCGCACATAGGACGAGGCCGCGTCGATGGATTCTTTCATCACATCGCCTAGCTTACCGGTGGTCTTCATCCGACCCTTACCCGGCAGTTTCAGCGCCTCGATATGCAGCAGGTCGCCACCTACGGATGTCCACGCCAGACCGGTGACCACACCGACCTGATCATCCTGTTCGGCCAGACCATAACGGAATTTCGGCACGCCCAGGAATTCATCCAGATTGTCAGGCGTAACAATGACTTCTTCCGCCTCATTCTTGATGATCTTGGTCAGCGATTTCCGCGCTACCTTGGCGATCTCACGCTCAAGGTTCCGCACGCCCGCTTCGCGAGTGTAAGTGCGGATCATCTTTTGCAGCGCCTCATCCGTCAGTTCAAACTCCTTGGCTTTCAGACCATGGTTTTTCACTTGTTTGCTGATCAGGTGCTGCTTGGCGATCTCGCTCTTTTCTTCTTCGGTGTAACCGGCCAGCGGGATGATCTCCATCCGGTCCAGAAGAGGCCCTGGCATGTTGTAACTGTTCGACGTGGTCAGGAACATCACATTGGACAGGTCATATTCGACCTCAAGGTAATGGTCCATGAACGTGCTGTTTTGCTCAGGATCCAACACCTCAAGCATGGCCGAGGCCGGATCGCCACGGAAGTCCTGACCCATCTTGTCGATCTCGTCGAGCAGGATGAGCGGGTTCGTAGTTTTTGCCTTTTTCAGCGCCTGGATGATCTTGCCGGGCATCGAGCCGATATAGGTCCGACGGTGGCCGCGAATCTCGGATTCGTCGCGCACGCCACCCAGCGAGATGCGAATGAACTCGCGCCCCGTTGCCCGTGCAACCGATTTACCCAAGCTGGTCTTACCAACACCCGGAGGACCGACAAGGCACAGGATCGGGCCCTTCAGCTTTTTCGAACGCTGTTGAACTGCCAGATATTCGACGATCCGTTCCTTGACCTTTTCCAGACCATAGTGATCGGCATCCAGAATGTCCTGCGCCCGGCCCAAATCCTTTTTGACGCGGGATTTGGTGCCCCACGGCAGTGACAGAATCCAGTCCAGATAGTTACGAACAACGGTGGCCTCAGCCGACATTGGGCTCATGTTGCGCAGCTTTTTCAGCTCGCCTTCGGCCTTTTCACGCGCCTCTTGCGACAGCTTGGTCTCGTTGATCTTGGCTTCTAGCTCAGCGACTTCATTACTGCCGTCCTCGCCGTCGCCAAGCTCCTTCTGAATGGCCTTCATCTGCTCATTCAGATAATACTCGCGCTGCGTCTTCTCCATCTGGGACTTGACGCGCGTCTTGATCTTTTTCTCGACCTGCAGAACCGACATTTCGCCCTGCATCAGACCATAGACCTTCTCAAGCCGCTCGCTAACGCTGAGGGTTTCCAGCAGTTCCTGCTTTTGCTCGACCTCGATACCCAGATGACCTGACACAAGGTCGGCCAGCTTGGCGGGTTCGGCGGTTTCACCAACGGCGGTCAAGGCTTCTTCGGGGATGTTTTTGCGCACTTTTGCGTAGCGCTCGAACTCATCCGCAACGGTTCGCAGAAGCGCCTCGGTCGTGGTGACATCGCCCGGAATTTCGGTCAAATATTCGGCACGAGCCTCGAAAAACTCTTCATTTTCAAGGAACTCGGTGATCTGCACGCGTGCTTGACCTTCGACCAGCACCTTTACGGTACCATCGGGCAGCTTCAGCAACTGCAAAACATTGGCCAGAACACCCGAGCGGTAAATTCCGTCTTCTGCCGGGTCATCATCACCCGGATCAATCTGGCTAGACAGCAAAATCTGTTTGTCGTCCTGCATCACCTCTTCCAGTGCGCGGACGGATTTTTCCCGACCCACGAACAGCGGTACGATCATGTGCGGGAACACCACAATATCGCGCAGCGGAAGTACGGGGTATGAGGAATTAAGGGGCTCTTGCATGCTCAATCCTTATCGTTGGCAAGATGGCTCCGGTCCCTGTTCAGGCAACGCTCGGCCATCTCCTGTCTTGGACGATAAAGGTGGGGCCTCATCGCCCTTTTTCAACCTTACCGCCATGTATCGCGATTCAGAATGGCCCGAGGTTTAGCGGACTGCAAGGCGTCCAACGAACATATCCACGGAATTTAACAAAACATGCCAACAAGGCTTAGAATGCGTGCGTTAGAACACCCTTTGAACTGCACGAGACAGAAAAAACCCGTGCCCGTCCTCATTTTTGCACTCCAAACCCGTCTTCGAGGAATGGCAAACAAATCCACCGAATTTACCAGTCACACCATATTCGGCCCGATCAAATCCGTCGCGATGACGGTTGAGAGGACGGCACAGCATTTCGACCGGCCCGGTATTTGCCATGAAGAAATCATGCCCCCAATCGGATTGGCAATTAGACGGGCGCGGCAGGGCTGGGTCACCCCGGCGCTCAATGATGGTGCAGTAGATATCTGCGGTGTTCAGCTCTTGTCCAACCGAGCATTGGATGTTTTCCGACGGAGTTTCAAAAGTCCAGACGTCGGCATAAGCCGACGTCACAATCACAGATAGAACAAGTAAGAATCCAAATAAGCGAGGCATCGTAACCCCCCACGAAAAACAGAAAATTTCTTGGTTAATCAGTCCGTAGATTACCAAAAAATCAACGTTCTGTCATCAAGGGTTCAGCGCTACAGCGGTTCGATATCGCCTTGCGCCCGCTGTGCGTGAAACTCTGCCTGCCAAGCCTCGAACATACCGGCTGCAATGGCGTCTCGCATGCCCTGCATGATTTCCTGAAAGTAATGCAGGTTGTGCCAGGTCAACAGCATGCCCGAGATCATCTCGTTAGACCGGAACACGTGATGAAGGTAGGCCCGCGAATAGTTCGAACAGGCCGGGCAAGAGCATGCCTCATCCAGCGGTCGCGGATCATCGGCGTGACGGGCGTTCTTGATGTTCACAACGCCATAGCGAGTGAACACCTGGCCAGTGCGCCCCGAACGTGAAGGCAAGACGCAGTCCATCATGTCGATGCCACGCGCAACTGCGCCGACGATGTCGTCCGGCTTGCCGACCCCCATCAGATAACGCGGTTTATCGGTGGGCAAGAAGTCAGGCGCATAGTCGAGGCAATCGAACATCGCTTCCTGCCCCTCACCCACAGCCAGACCACCGACTGCGTAACCTTCGAAACCGATGGCTTTCAGGGCCTCAGCGCTTTCTTCGCGCAAGTCCTGTTCCAAACCGCCTTGCATAATGCCGAACAACGCGTGACCAGGGCGATCCCCGAAGGCATCGCGTGAGCGTTCGGCCCAACGCATCGACAGGCGCATCGACTCGGCGATGCGGTCGCGGTCGGCAGGCAAGGCGGGGCATTCGTCGAAACACATGACAATGTCAGACCCCAGCAAGCGCTGAATCTCCATCGACCGTTCCGGCGTCAGCTCGTGTTTGGATCCATCGACATGGGATTTGAACGTCACGCCCTTTTCGGTCAGCTTGCGCAGACCGGCCAGTGACATGACCTGAAACCCACCCGAGTCCGTCAGAATGGGTCGGTCCCAGTTCATGAATTTGTGCAACCCACCCAACCGGTCGATACGTTCCGCCGTGGGACGCAGCATCAGGTGATAGGTGTTGCCCAGCAGAATATCCGCCCCGGTCGCCCGCACACTTTCCGGCATCATCGCCTTGACCGTCGCTGCGGTGCCCACTGGCATAAAGGCCGGCGTGCGCACTTCACCCCGCGGCGTGTTAATCACACCGGTTCTGGCCTTGCCATCGGTGGCTTTCAGGTCAAATGAAAAACGCTCGGTCATGGGGGGGTGCCTCGGGGTCTCTGAACCGGGCAGCATTTGCCCGATCTGTCGGTCCAATGCAACCCGTCAGGGAAGCGAGGCGACGCGGTCTGTGAACAGATTCACCACCCCTGCCCCATCTACATCCCGACACACACGAACCGGAGGTCGCGAAGGATCGGGACGAGTCGCGCCAACTTCAGCCCCCTCGGTCGCCACGCGCAAACCTGTTTCGACCATATCGAACATTGGTTCATGGGTGCAGGCAATCACAGCCGTCGAGTCGTGTAACCCACATCCCTCTAGCCCGCCAACCTCTTTGTAGAACTTCAAATAGAACCGAGAGATATCGCGCAGGAACCCACCCATATTTGGTGATCGGCCCGCCAACGCCTCGAAATTCGCGGTTTCATAAAGGGTTTTCAACGTCACATCCAAACCCACCAATACGGTCTGTGGTGGTGCAGCGAATACCTTATCTGCAGCCTGGGCGTCGTGATAGATGTTTGCTTCGGCGAATTGAGTGACGTTTCCGGGGCAGTAAACCGCGCCCCCCATAATCACCAACCGTTTGATATTTGTCGCAAACTGCGGATCCAAACGCATAGCAGCGGCGACATTCGTCAGTGGACCAACTGCGCAAACGACTAACTCGTCCTTATGTTCACGCGCCATATCGACCAAAAACTCAGCTGCTGTCAGCGTATGATTGGCTCCAATCTCTGGAATCTCGGTCACATCGCCAAAACCTTCAGGCCCATGCACATGATCCGAGGGGTCATGACTACTTTGTCCCACTGCAAAGGCCGCACCTTCGGCCACTGGTACTTCCAACCCAAGTTTGTCCAGCAAATACCGCGCATTGCGGCTGGATTGATGAATATGTGTATTGCCGAAGACCGTCGTCAGACCGATCAGGTCAATTTCTGGCGCGGCAGCGGCATAAGCGATGGCCATGGCATCGTCGATGCCGGGATCTGTATCGATGATCAGTTTCATAGCGCCCGATACCGCAAACAAGTCGGGATGCAAAGCGGTCACATTCCTGAATTTCCACCCCGCATCCGCAGCTTCAAAGATTTGCATCTGCGACCGTTCACCCCATACCAGAGTTGAAATCGGGCGACTCAATCCCCACATGTATACCATAGTACACAATAAAAGAGGACAGATATGATCGAAGACCAGATTATTGGCTTGCTGACGTCCAATATCATTTACGTGCTGGCGGCGGTGCTGATCGTCGTTGTCATTTTCAAGGGCATTAAAATCGTCCCTCAATCGGAAAAATACGTGGTCGAACGGTTTGGCCGCCTGCATTCGGTGCTTGGCCCCGGCATCAATTTTATCGTTCCTTTTCTGGATGTTGCACGTCACAAGATATCTATTTTGGAACGCCAGTTGCCCAACGCGACCCAAGATGCGATTACCAAAGACAATGTTCTTGTGCAGATCGACACCTCGGTGTTTTATCGCATTCTCGAACCGGAAAAGACGGTGTATCGTATCCGTGATGTAGACGGTGCGATTGCGACAACTGTGGCCGGCATTGTACGGGCGGAAATCGGTAAAATGGACTTGGATGAGGTCCAATCGAACCGCGCACAACTGATCGAACGCATTCAGGAAAGTGTCGAAACCGCCGTGGATGACTGGGGTATCGAAGTGACCCGGGCCGAGATTCTGGACGTGAACTTGGATCAGGCCACCCGCGACGCGATGCTGCAGCAGCTGAACGCGGAACGCGCCCGCCGTGCGCAGGTAACCGAGGCCGAAGGTCAAAAGCGCTCGGTCGAGTTGCAGGCAGATGCCGAACTGTATGCCGCCGAGCAAACCGCCAAGGCCCGCCGCATTCAGGCCGAGGCTGAAGCTTATGCAACCGGCGTGGTCGCCAAGGCCATTCAGGACAACGGCATTGAAGCCGCGCAATATCAGGTTGCCCTGAAGCAGGTCGAGGCTCTGAACGCCCTGGGCAACGGAACCGGTTCGCAAACGATCGTTGTGCCCGCCAATGCGCTGGAGGCCTTTGGCGACGCCTTCAAGATGCTAAAAGGAGGAAAATAATGGCCGATCCCTTCTGGCTGACCTGGTGGTTATGGCTGGCCGGAGCGCTGGCCTTGGGTATCCTTGAGATCGTACTGCCCGGCTTTATCTTTCTGGGCTTTGCGATCGGGGCCGCTGTTACAGGGGTGTTGCTGGTTATCCCCGGTCTCACACCATCACTGCCAATCCTTCTGTTGATCTTTGCGGCATTGTCGCTGATCGCCTGGTTGGTGTTGCGCCGGGTGTATTCCCTGCCCCATGGTCAGGTGAAAACCTTCCGGCACGACATTAACGATTAAAAGTTTCTGGCGCCCCTCAGGGGGCGTCATTGCGCCTCTGGACGCTGCCGTTGGCTTTCCCTATATAATTGCTCAGGTAACAGACCCGAGGCACAAATGACTCATCCGAGTGAACACCTAGAAGGCACCCCGCTGATTGCACCTTCGAGCGTTGAACACCCCCTATATGACAACGTGGTAGAAGCCTGCCGCTCGGTCTTTGACCCTGAAATTCCGGTTAATATCTACGACCTTGGTCTGATCTACACGATCGATATCAATCAAGAAAACGCAGTGAAAATCATCATGACGCTGACCGCACCCGGCTGCCCGGTTGCCGGTGAAATGCCTGGTTGGATCGTCGAAGCGGTAGAGCCCGTCGCAGGCATCAAAGAGGTTGACGTCGAGCTGACATGGGAACCCCCCTGGGGCATGGAAATGATGTCCGACGAAGCGCGACTTGAGCTTGGCTTTATGTAAGCCGGGCAAATATCCCCCTGACATAAAAGCTTTATATTTCTGTCATCACCGCGTTGAAAAACCGTTACCAAAACCTGGTGATAGTTTCCACGTGTCCATGCTTGCACCCCACCAAGCGCTGGCCGGGCCTGTGCTTGCCCCCCCGTTAAAGACCCGGCTTAACGACCAGAACACTAGACCGCTCTTGCCCGAGAGCGGTCTTTTTCATGCCAAAGCGCAACTTATTGCACGCCACATTTGGATTTAATTTCCGCCGCTCGTTCATCTAAGGCTTTTACGTAATCGCCTGACAACATGGACAATCTCTTGTTTTCGGTTCCTGTTATAAGACCCAAAAGCGCCCCAGCGGGCAGAATTGATACGACACTTTCCACCTGTTGATCTTGCGCATGCTTTTTTTCGGCCGCAATTGCGCGCAGGTCACCTTCGGCAGTTGCACAATTAACGGGGTGTCTTTCCAGCTTTGCCTCAGCTAAAGCCACGCTTGCAAGTAACGGAGACATGGCAACAACCGACGCCAATGCAATGCTTTTGCAGGTAAAATTAATCTTGGTCATTTTGCTTCACCCTATATCTAACTGCCTGAAATTACCCGTGCTCAGCTAAGGTCAGCATGTTTCAAAACGCAAGAACAATCACCAACGCTCCGAATTGTTAGGTAAGAATGGCTGCTATGCCTTGAGCCATTGTCCTGTCGGTACTAAATTGAGGGCTACGCGCGACAACGGAGATCACAATGTTCGGCATTCCCGGCAAACAGGCCGTGACCATGACGCCTAAGGCGGCAGAGCAGATTGCCCGCCTGATGGATACTGGCGGCCATGCGGGCCTGCGCATCGGCATCAAAAAAGGTGGCTGCGCTGGCATGGAATACACGATGGACTATGTCGATCAGCCAGAAACGAACGACGAAGTCGTAGAACAGGATGGCGCACGGATCATGATTGCACCGATGGCGCAGATGTTCTTGTTCGGAACCGAGATCGACTATGAGGTCTCGCTGCTGGAATCCGGGTTCAAGTTCCGCAATCCAAATGTCGTTGACGCTTGTGGGTGTGGCGAATCGATTAAGTTCGACGAAAAACTGTCTTCTCAATCTTAAGTCCCCCGAAGTTAACGACCCCCTACCTTCGACTGCGGTGGAAGCTGCCGTTTTGATGGCTGCGCTGGAACCGCAATTGTCAGCCCGAGCTGGCAATGCTATCCGGTTCCAGAATTTACGAATTTCAAGGAGATCGGGATATGCGGCGCAAGCTGGCAGCTGGGAATTGGAAGATGAACGGAACCACAGCAGCGCTGAGCGAGTTGGACGCTCTGGCGCGCGCCTTTCCTTCGCCGACGATCGACATTCTGATCTGCCCGCCTGCAACAATGCTGCACCGTGCCGCCGAAACTGTACGCGAGACCGGTGTCGCCACGGGAGGACAGGACTGTCACGCTGCGCCCTCGGGCGCGCACACGGGTGATATCAGCGCGGATATGCTAGTCGATGCCGGAGCCAATGCCGTCATTCTGGGCCATTCCGAACGTCGCGAAGATCACGGTGAACAGAACGAAACCGTCCGCGCCAAGGCCCGCGCAGCCATGGATGCCGGGTTGAAGGCGATCATTTGCGTCGGCGAAAGTCTGGAACAGCGTGAGGCCGCCAATACGCTGGATATCATCGGCGGCCAATTGTCGGGTTCGATCCCGGATCAGTCGACCGGTGAGAATCTGATCGTCGCTTATGAGCCGATCTGGGCCATCGGCACTGGAAAGGTGCCTACGCTGGACGAAATCGGAGAGGTTCACGATTTTATCCGCAACCGTCTGGAGCGGCGCTTCGGTGAAGGAGTCGGGCGGTCCGTGCGCCTGCTGTATGGGGGGTCGGTCAAGCCCGACAATGCCGCCGATATCTTTGCCGTGTCGAATGTGGACGGCGCGCTTGTCGGTGGCGCCAGCCTGAAGGCGCAGGACTTCTCGGGCATTATTGATGCGCTGCAAAAGGCCTGAGCGGCAGCTCAGGCCAGTTTCATTGTCACCAGACCTGTCACGATCAGAACCGCCGCGATGATACGCGCGGCATTTACTGTTTCGCCCAACAGCATGATTCCGACAAGAAACGCCCCTACTGCGCCGATGCCGGTCCAGATGACGTAGGCCGTGCCCAAGGGCAGTGTACGCATCGCCATGGCCAGCAAACCGAACGAGCCAACCATGGACACCCCCATGATGGCGGTCGGCCAAAGCCGCGTGAAACCCGCGGATTGCTTCATGGCGACGGCCCACACGATTTCAAGCAGGCCAGCGAACAACAGATAAATCCAGGACATAAGGACACCTCGAAACTCTTCGGGTCGTCCCGAATGATCACCCTAATGGGGAGGTCGTCCTCTGCCACCGATGTGGGAAGGTTGGCCACAACTTCAAGTGGCTGGCAAAGAAAAAGGCCGGGCAGATTGCGCTGCCCGGCCTGAACGAAGGGTTCTCTTCGCTAGTTCGTTATGATTTCCGGCCCCATGAAGGTATTGGGCAGGAAGGTCGATATCCACGGGATATACGTCACCATGATCAGGAAGACGAACAGAACGGCCAGGAACGGCAGCGCCGCCTTCACCACACCCATCATCGGCATGCCCGCCACGCCGGATGTCACGAACAGGTTCAAACCGACTGGGGGCGTGATCATCCCGATCTCCATGTTCACCACCATGATGATGCCCAGATGGATTGGGTCGATGCCCAGCTCAATCGCAATCGGAAAGACCAGTGGTGCAACGATGACCAGCAGGCCCGAGGGCTCCATGAACTGACCACCGATCAGCAAGATCACGTTTACCACGATCAGGAACGTCACCGGTCCCAGACCCGCCGACAACATGGCGCTGGCGATATGCTGTGGCACCTGTTCGTCCGTCAACACGTGCTTGAGGATCAGGGCGTTGGCAATGACGAACAGCAGCGTGACGGTCAGTTTACCAGCCTCGAACAAGGTGTGTTTGGTGTCAGGGTGGAAGAAGGCCGTGATCAGTGCATAGGGTTTCTTGATCAGCGGCAGGTTCGCCTGACCATCTTCCGTGCTAAGCGGCCCCATATCCTTGTAGACAAAGCTAGCAATCAGGAACGCATAGACGGCAGCCACAGCCGCAGCTTCGGTTGGGGTAAAGATACCGCCATAGATCCCGCCAAGGATGATGACGATCAGGAACAGACCCCAACCGGCTTCGCGCGCCGAAGTAAAGACCTCGCCCCACCCTTTCCATTCACCTTTCGGCAGGTTCTTGACCTTTGCCATGACATAGATGGTGATCATCAGCATCAGACCGGCCATCAGGCCCGGAATAACACCGGCAAGGAACATACGCCCGACCGAGACTTCAACGGCCGCGGCATACACAACCATCACGATTGACGGTGGGATCAGAATGCCCAGCGTACCCGCGTTACAGATCACACCGGCGGCGAATTCCTTGGAATAGCCCACCTGGCGCATCCCGGCGATCACAATCGAGCCGATGGCCACAACAGTCGCCGGAGACGATCCGGACAGCGCCGCGAACAACATACAGGCAAACACGCCCGCAATTGCAAGACCGCCCGGCAAATGGCCCACACAGGCAATCGAAAACCGGATGATCCGCCGCGCTACACCGCCCGTCGTCATGAATGATGACGCGAGGATAAAGAACGGGATCGCCAGCAGTGTGAAATGCCCCTCAAACGCTTCGAACAACGTGCCAGCCACCGAAGCCAGCGAACTGTCGGAATACATCAGCAGGAACAGGGTCGAGCTTAGGCCCAGAGCCACCGCAATCGGAACCCCGATCAGCAGCAGGCCGATGACCATCGAGAAAAGGAATACAACGTCCATCAGTCATGCTCTCCTTGCTGAGCGCGCACTTCTTCGATCTCGTCCTCAACCTCATGGCTGGCGACAATGCGATCGGCCTCGCCCCGCCAAATCTGAATGGCGGCCTGCGTAAAGCGGATCACCAGCAGCAGCATCGACAACGGTAGGATGAAATACGGGACGACTTTAGGCAGTTTCTCGTAGGCCTCGTCGTAGTTGATCATCGCTTCCAGGAATCGCAGCGGCGCGACCATGGGGATATCGTCGACCTCGTAGAAACTCTGACTACGGGCGTCGAAATTGAAACCTGTCGGGAACCAACGGCCCGACGTGGGCGGCAGATCAGCGAATACAGCCCAATAGTCATACGCGCCTTTGAGCATCAGCAGCGAAAACACCAGACAGCACCCCACTGCAACTAACGCCAGAACACGACGTGGCGCCGGGGCCAGCATATTCAGGATGGCATCCACACCCAGATGCGCGTGCTTTTTCACCGCATATGACGCCCCCAGCAGCACCAGCCAGCCAAAGGTGAACACCGTCAGCTCAAGCGCCCACAGAATGTTGGAATTGAACACGAACCGCGCGATCACATTGGCAAAGGTCACGACCGTCATCAGGCCCAGCAACAACGCGATCAGGGTTTCTTCGATATGGTCGACCAGCCCGCCTTGGCCGGATTTCGCACCAGACATCTCTTTAGTCCCCGCAAATTTTTTGTGATGAGAGTGATAGCGGGCGGGCCTGTTATGTCGGCCCGCCCGGCCTGCGCGTCAGCAACTCCCCAGCCCCCTGACGCGCGGCCTCAACCGGGATCAGAACCCGGCGTTGATTGCCTGAGCAGCGTCGATCTTGTCCTGACCCACGTCGTCGGCGAACTTGTCCCAAACCGGTTTCATCGCATCGACCCAGGCCTGACGCTGTTCGGGGTTCAGATCACGAATGATTCCACCCGCGTCGGTGATCGAGGCTTTGGCCGCTTCGTTCACAGAAAAGGCTTCTTTGTTCCGGGTCTCGGTAACCTCTGCCAGAATGGTCAGAAACTGTTCACGCACTTCAGGATCAAGGCTGTCCAGCCAATCCACCGAGGTCACGACCAGATAGTCGATAATGCCGTGGTTGGTCTCGGTGATGCCGTCCTGCACCTCAAAGAACTTCTTGCCATAGATGTTCGACCAGGTGTTTTCCTGCCCGTCCACAACGCCCTGTTGCAGCGCGCCGTACACTTCCGAGAATGCCATTTTCTGCGGGCTGCCGCCGATGGCCTCCATCTGTGCAACCAGCACGTCCGAAGACTGAACGCGGAACTTCAGGCCATCCGCATCCGACGGATCAACCAGCGGTTTGTTGGCCGACATCTGCTTCATACCATTGTGCCAGAACGCCAGACCTTGCAGGCCACGGCGCTGCATGCTGTCTTTCATTGCCTGACCTTCCGCCGAGGCCTGGAATGCATCCACAGCGTCGATGTTCTTGAACATGAACGGCAGGTCAAACAGGCGGAACTGCTTAGTGAACTTCTCGAATTTCGACAGCGACGGTGCAGCCAATTGCACGTCGCCCTGCAGCATCGCCTCAAGCACCTTGTCGTCGTTATAAAGTGTTGAGTTCGGATAGACCTCAACGCACATCACGCCGTTCATCTCATCATTCACGCGCTGTTCCAGCAGCGATGCCGCGATGCCTTTGGGGTGCTTATCAGTGTTCGTCACATGCGCAAACTTCACAACGATTTCACCATCGTCGCAAGCCGCCATGCCAGTCGTCGCAATTGCGGACAGTGCAATCGCCGTTGCAGCGGTTGTCAGAAATTTCATCAGCCTTTTCCTCCCGGACTTCCTAGATACTCCAATTGGCGCTTGATCAGCGCCGGATGCCGGGAAGTGAACTGAATCAGCAGGTACGGCTCAACGATTTGTTACAGCGCGCCACATTCGAATTTTTTCCCTTTTAAATTAATCTGTTAAATGGTGCGCTTTCGATTTACCTATAACGAAACATGACCCGCTGTGTGAAAATCCGCACACGCCTGACGATCGTTGTGCGGATTCTCGCACTTCTCTCGAATCACTTCGAAAGAATCACGTCTCTCTTGGCTTGATCCAACCGCAGCTCGCACCAGCGGGCTGCCCTGCCCAACGCATTTAACCGCATGATAATGCGGTCAAAGGGGGGGCGGGAGAACCTGTGACTACCTGCGGTAATCCTCTGGGCGAATCTGATATCTGGCCAGTTTGTCATAGAAGGTTTTGCGCGGCAGCTTCAGCGCCTTTGCCGCCTCTGATGCCTTGCCGTTGTGCCGCCCCAGCGCTGCAATCAGCAATGACCTCTCAACCCGCGCCATCTGTTCGCTCAGCCCCAAGTCGACGGCTTGTGAAACCTCTTCGGGCATCCCCAGAACAAACCGCATCGCCGCTGACATCAAGGATCGCGCGTTCCCTGGCCATTCTCTGACCATGAGCGTGGCGAGATGATCCGAAGTTATCTCGGGTTCCGCAATGCCCGACTGTTCGGCGGCCTGAGCCACATAATGGCGAAAGATCACCGGTATATCCTCAGGCCGTTCCGCCAAAGACGGAATGCGCACGCGCATCACATCCAAGCGATAGAACAGGTCCGCATGAAACCGCCCCTCAGCAGACAGTGCGGCCAAATCCGCCGTTGTGCCCGCCAAAATACGCGCGCCCACGCCCTGCTCGACCAACTCCAGCGCGGCATACTGAGTGGCCTCTGGCATAGCTGAAATCTCATCCAAAAACAGTGATCCCCCCGCGGCATCTTCGCAGACCTGGATCAGCGCCTCAGGCGTCAAACCCGATGACGGCTGTTTCACGAACGAGCCATGAACCTGCGGCGACATCAGATGAACGACCTCGGCCACTTTCGAAATCCCGCTGCCTGCGGGCCCGGTAACCAGCACCTCGGCCCCGGTGGGGGCGACAGTCCGAACACGCTCTCTCAACGCTTCGGCCTGTGCGGATAGACCGAACAGCAACCGCGCGGCCGGATCTCCGCGCATCAGTTCGTTCTTCAAGGCTCGCCGTTCCAGAACCTGAGCGCGAGCAGCAAAAGCCTTATTCAACACCTCAAGCAGGTCCGCAGCCGCACAGGGTTTTTCCAGAAAATCGAAAGCGCCCTGTCCCATGGCCCGCACTGCCATGGGAATATCCCCTTCGCCTGTCAACAGAACAACCGGCAGTTCCGGGTCGACCTCATTCGCGTAGTTCAAAAGATGAAACCCGTCCCGCCCCGGCATGCGGATATCCGAAACGATCACACCCGGAAAATCATCGCGAATGTGGTCCTTGGCCGCCACAAACGACCCCGCCGTGACCGGATGGTATTCTGCTAATTCCAGCGTCTGCGCCAATGCCTCGCGCACGGCGGCGTCATCATCGACCAATAGAACCTTGCGCGTCATGCCACTTTATCTTCCCGGTAATATTCAAGCTCGACTGTAAACATCGCACCTGTTCCGGCGTTGGACCCCCGAATGTTACCGCCAAAACTCTGTACCAGACCATACGAGATCGAAAGGCCAAGACCCATCCCTTCGGACGAACCAACAGCCTTTGTCGTGTAGAACGGCTCGAACAGTTTTTCCGTGTTTTCAATGCCCGGCCCGATATCTCGCACAGTAACAGTCAGCTTCTTTCCGTTGTTGATTGCAATTCGAATAAGCCGATCATCCTGCTGGCTCATCGCGTCTGCGGCGTTGTTGATCAGGTTTACAAAGACCTGAACCAGTCGCACTTCCCCGCCCCACGCATATACCGGCGTTTCCGGGGGATGCCATTCCATCGTGACGCTCTCGGCACGCAAGCGCGCTTCGGTCAGCTCCACAGCCGTGTCAATCACCTGCACCAGATCGACCTTGCCCATTGGTTCACTTTCATTGCGGGCAAAAGCGCGCAGGTTTTTGATGATCCGCGCCATCCGGGCGGCCATATCAGAAATGCGTGTCAGGTTTTCGCCAGCCTTTTCTGCGCGGCCTCGCGACAGGAACGCAGCCCCATTGTCAGCAAATTGACGGATCGCCATCAGAGGTTGATTCAATTCATGACTGATGCCTGCCGACATCTGACCCAATGCGCTTAGTTTGCCGGCCTGAATAAGTTCCTCCTGTGCGTGTTTCAACGCGGCCTCAGCCTCTTGCCGCTCGTGAACCTCGCGGCGCAAAGCAGTGTTGACCGCCGTCAGAGCATGGGTGCGCTCGGCGACGCGAATCTCAAGTTCCGAATTGGCCTCGGCCAGGGTACGCCTGCGCTCGGTCGCCAGAAACAGCAGGGCGCCAAAGGCCAGGCAGATCGCCGCAACGGTAGCCGCCTGCAATCCGGCCAGTCGCCGTGCGGGCGCCACATCCATGACCACTTCGCCCGTCATACCGATCACCGGCAAATCCCGACTGAGATGTAAGGCGCGCTGCGGCAGATATGGCCCCCACCCAAGCTGCCATAACTCGAACGAACCAAGGCGGGTTTCGGAAAACACAACCCTTTCACCGCTCGGAGGGATCAATCCCAATTGCCCCTCTGTGCGTTGCCAAAACAACAATTCAGATCGGTTGGAAATGAACACCAAGCCGGTGCGATCAACAAAGTATACGGCTTCGGTGCTACCGCGCCAGGTCTGCTCGATACCCTCGACATCGGCGATGACGATCAAAGCGCCTAAGACTTTACCATTGGGTGCAAAGTCCGGCGCAGCGTAGGTGAAAATCCGGCTTCCCATCTTGGGCAGGACGCCGTGGGAACTGCCTAATGCGCCTTGCATCGCACGTTCGAACG
Source organism: Ruegeria sp. BH6 (assembly GCF_056538105.1). Lineage (NCBI taxonomy): Bacteria > Pseudomonadati > Pseudomonadota > Alphaproteobacteria > Rhodobacterales > Roseobacteraceae > Ruegeria > Ruegeria sp. BH6. Next base: position 830,239 of record NZ_JBQFSR010000001.1, on the reverse strand, counting down.
CAGGTTGACCCGAAACATTGCCGCCTACAACGTCATGCGCTGCCGCCAATACGCGCCCCGAAGCATCAGCATACAAAACATCGACAGCCGCAGTTTTGTCAGCAACCTCCAGCAACAAGGCACGGGCAACAGCCAAATCCACAGGATTGTTCAGGTTGCGCAATTCAGGGTGCCCTGACATTAGAACGGCCAGCTCCTGATACACCTGCAACTGAGTACTGAGCCGATCTGCAGCCAATTCCAGATCCGCTTCGGCCTTTTCACTCAGCTGCGACAGCGCCTGCCGATACCCATAAGACCACACCCCGGCGGACAACAGCCCGACGACACACAGAAAACCCAAGATCAACCAAACCCTTTGCATGACTTAGGGTCTTGCATTCGACGGACCACATGGCAAGTCTGCCGAGCATGAAGACGGTGTTCCAATCCCCGGTCGAACCGGTTTTTGTTCAAAACCCCTATCAGTTCTATGACGCCGTTCGTGCGCATGGGGACCTTGTATATTGGGAGGATTACCAGAAGGTCGCAGCAGTTTCGCACCGGGCTGTACAGGCCTTCCTGAAAGATCGCCGCTTTGGTCGGGAAGTTCCCACCGAACTGCAACGCCCTGGGCCCGAACACTTGGCGCCCTGGTTGATGACCGAGGCGCATTCCCTGCTTGAGGCTGAACCACCCCGCCACACGCGGCTGCGCGCGTTGGTCATGCGCGCCTTTACGTCGCGTGCGATTGTCGCGTTGGAACCTTCCATCCAAGACCTCAGCCACAGCTTGATCGACCAATTCCCCGGCACGCCTTTCAACCTGCTGGACGCGTTTTGCACGCAGGTTCCCGTGATCACCATCTGCCGTCTTCTGGGTGTACCCGAAGAAATGTCGCCGGATCTGTTACGATGGTCGCATGCCATGGTGGCAATGTATCAGGCCAGCTGGACACGCCAGACCGAGGACAAAGCCGCAGACGCCGCGCGTGATTTTACACTTTTCCTCACTGACTATATCGAACAGCGCCGGACCGATCCCCAGGACGATCTGATCACCCGCTTGATCGCGGCCGAGGAAGAGGGTGAAAAGCTTTCGCACGATGAACTGGTCGCCACCTGCATATTGCTGCTGAATGCGGGGCATGAGGCGACGGTTCATTCATTGGGCAACGGTGTGAAAACGGTTCTGCAACTGGGATTTGATCCCCGAACTTGTGATCCGGACAGGTTGGTCGAGGAAATCCTGCGTTACGATCCGCCCCTGCATTTGTTCACCCGCTATGCGTATGAAGATGTTGAGGTTTTCGGCCACGACTTCAAACGTGGAGAAGAGGTTGCCCTACTACTGGGTGCCGCAAACCGTGACCCTTTGATCTGGAGCGATCCGGGGCGCTTTGACCCCTCGCGCCCGATTGTCACCAATACCAGTTTCGGTGGCGGTTTGCATTTCTGCGTCGGTGCCCCGCTGGCCCGGTTAGAGATGCGAATTGCGTTACAAGCGTTGTTCGACCGATGCCCAGAGCTGCGCTTGGTCGACGAACCGGAGTATTCGAATACCTATCATTTCCACGGGCTGACCCGGTTGATAGTTCAGCTCTAAGCGGCTTTAGCTTTCGATCAGCGCATTCAGCGGCAGCATTGTGGTGGATTTGATCTCTTCCATCGACAGCAAGGCGGTCACGTTATGCACGCGCACCTCAGAAATTAGGGTCTGATAGAAGACGTCATAGGCCCGCGCGTTTTTGACCCGCACCTTCAGGATATAATCAATGTCGCCGGCCAGTCGGTGTGCCTCTTGCACTTCGGGCCGGTCACGCAGGGCCTTGAGGAACTTGCGCTGCCATTCTGCCTCATGTTCAGAGGTTCGGATCAGAACGAAGAATGTGGCCTCAAACCCCAGCGCTTCGGCGTCCAGCAAAACGGTCTGCTGACCGATGACTCCGGCCCCTTTCAGCTTGCGGATTCGATTCCAGACGGGGGTCTTGGAGCTGCCGACACGGGCGGCTATTTCATCCAGCGATTGGCTGGCATCGCGCTGTAGCTCGGCCAAAATTTTCCGATCCGTGTCATCTATCCGCACCGACATTCCAATTTTCCCTTTGTTTCGAAACCAACGTCCCAATTGGCGATGCCAGAAGAACATTTGTCCTTATTTGGTCGCCCATATGGCGCAATACCGGGAATATTTCCTATATTGCAGGTCAAGTCAAACCAAGCGGAACAGAACATGCAGTTTACGCATTCATATGATGGCACAGGGCACGTCGACTTTGTCGGCGCAGGTCCGGGCGATCCGGAATTGCTGACGCTCAAGGCGCTGAAAGCCTTCGCGCGCGCTGACGTCGTACTGCATGACCGCCTGATCAGCGCCGAGGTTCTGGAACTGGCTGGAAAGACCGCTGTTCTGGTCGATGTCGGCAAGGCCGGGTTTGGTTCGTCATGGAAGCAGGAAGACATTGATGCCCTGCTTGTGGATTACGCTCTGAAAGGTCAGCGCGTGGTACGGTTGAAGTCTGGCGATCCGACCGTTTTCGGGCGCTTGGATGAAGAGATCGAAGCAGTTGAGGCCGCAGGCATCACCTGGCAAATCGTGCCTGGCATCACTGCTGCGTCGGCAGCTGTCGCCGGGATTGGTCAAAGCCTGACCCGCCGTGGCCGCAACTCGTCCGTGCGCATCCTGACAGGCCATGACATGAAAGGATTTGCCGATCACGACTGGACCGCACTGGCACGTGCTGGTTCCGTAGCGGCGATCTATATGGGTAAGAAATCCGCCCGCTTCATTCAGGGCCGCCTGATCATGCACGGTGCCGACCGGGACACGCCGGTGACGCTGGTCGAAAATGCCTCGCGCCCCGACCAACGCATTCTGGCCACCAATCTGGACCAACTGCCTAATGACCTGGCCGCCGCTGAAATGGACGGCCCCGCCCTGACCTTTTATGGCCTCGCCCCGCGCCAAGCGGCCCAGGCCCTGACCGAATTCAAGAAGGAGCACGCCTGATGGCCCGCGCTTTTACCCCCAAAGTAGTGACTGCCAACGATCTGTTGGAAGGTGACGTTATTTACCTGACCGAGGACGACCGCTGGTCGCGTGATCTGCGCGAAGCGGAACTGATCACTGACGAAGCACATGCGCAGGTTCGCTTGCTGGATGCCCAACGCCAGGCCAACAAGATTGTCGGTGCCTATCTGGCGGATGCCGTCGCTGGCGCAACCGGCCCCGAACCCACCCATTTCCGCGAGGATTTCCGCCGTACCGGCCCGTCAAACTATGCCCACGGCAAGCAGGAAACAGCAACGCAGCCCCGGGCCTGACCTCTGGCCTACTCTCTCCCCTTCAAGGCCCCTTGGTATCGGGGCTGCAACTAAGGACAGCTAGACATGTATCGCTACTCCGAATTTGACCACGATTTTCTGGCAGAGCGTAACGCACAGTTCCGCGCCCAGGTCGAGCGCCGCATTGACGGTTCGCTGACCGAAGATGAATTCAAGCCCTTGCGCCTGATGAACGGCCTGTATCTGCAGTTGCACGCCTATATGCTGCGCGTCGCGATCCCTTACGGCACGCTGTCCAGTGCGCAAATGCGCCAGCTGGCTCTGCTGGCCGAGAAATGGGACAAGGGCTATGGCCATTTCACCACCCGCCAGAACATTCAGTACAACTGGCCGAAACTGAACGACGTTCCGGATATGCTGGACGCGCTGGCCGAGGTTGGCATGCATGCCATCCAGACCTCGGGCAACACCATCCGCAACGTGACAGCCGACCATTTTGCCGGCGCCGCGGCTGATGAGGTCGCCGATCCACGCCCCTATGCCGAACTTCTGCGCCAGTGGTCCACCGACCACCCGGAATTCCAGTTCATGCCGCGTAAGTTCAAGATTGCCATCACCGGCTCGGAAGAGGACCGCGCCGTGATCAAGGCGCATGACATTGGCCTGCAACTGATCGAGCGTGACGGCGTTCTGGGTGCCCGCGTCATCGTGGGTGGTGGTCTGGGCCGCACGCCGATGATTGGCAAGGAACTATCCGAATTCGTCGCCTTTGACGACCTGTTGGCGTATCTCGAAGCCACCGTTTCTGTGTGGAACCAGATCGGTCGCCGCGACAACAAGTACAAGGCGCGCATCAAGATCACCGTGCATGAACACGGCATTGACGCAATCCGCGCGAAGGTTAACGAACGCTTCCTGCAGGTTCGCTCGCAGTTCAAAGGGGCCGATATGGCCCTGCTGGAGGAAATCAAGGGCCACTTCGCCCCGCCTGCCTTCCGCGAAGGTTCGGTTGCGTCGTTTGAAAGCGCCTACACCAACGATCCGGTCTTCCGCTCGTGGGTCGACACCAACATCGCGCCGCACAAGAACGCGGATCATGCGATTGTTACGATCTCGATCAAAAAACACGGCGCGACACCGGGTGACGCGACTGCCGAGCAGATGCGCGTGATGGCCGATCTGGCCGAAGAGTTTGCCTATGACGAGCTGCGCATCAGCCATGAGCAGAACGTGATCCTGCCGCACGTCCACAAGTCGGACCTGCCCGCGATCCACGCGAAGCTGAAAGAGTACGAGCTGGCGACCGCCAACATCGGCCTGATCAGCGACATCATCGCCTGCCCTGGCATGGACTACTGCGCCCTGGCGACAGCGCGCTCAATCCCTGTTGCCCAGGAAATCGCGACTCGCTTTGATGACCTCAAGCTTGAGCATGATATCGGCCACTTGAAGATCAAGATCTCGGGCTGCATCAACGCCTGTGGTCACCACCACGTTGGTCATATCGGTATTCTGGGTCTAGACCGTGCAGGCGTCGAAAACTACCAAATCACTCTGGGTGGTGACGGCACCGAGAACGCGGCCATCGGCGATCGCACGGGTCCCGGCTTTGCCTATGACGAAATCGTGCCTGCCGTGGAACGCATCGTTGACACGTATCTTGAGCAACGCGAAAGCGCAGAGGAAGAATTCCTGCAAACCTATCGCCGGGTAGGCATGGCACCATTCAAGGCTGCCCTCTACCCCGAGGCGCAGGCCAATGCCGCTTGACCTAATCCAGACGGAACTGGGTAAAGATCGTGCTGAACTGACCGAACAGGTCGAAGCACTGAACGCCCAGTTCCGCCATCACAGCGCTCATGATGTGATGCACGGTGCGATTGAAGAGATCGACGAGCTTGCTCTGGTCTCAAGCTTTGGAGCTGAATCGGTTGTGCTGCTGCATATGGCGGCAGTGGTGAACAAGGCCACACCGGTTTTGTTTGTGGATACGCAAATGCTGTTTACCGAAACGCTGGAATACCAGCAGGAGGTGAGCGAGCGTTTGGGCCTGTCGAATGTCCGCATCATTCGGGCCGAGGACGAAGACCTTGAGCGTGACGACCCATACGGTGCTTTGCGGCTGAACGACATGGATGCGTGCTGCAACCTGCGCAAGACCTTCCCGCTGCAAAAGGCACTGGCGGGATTCGACGGCTGGATTACCGGGCGCAAACGGTTCCAGTCCGGCTCGCGGTCCGCCCTGGATTTCTTTGAGGTCGAGGACGGAACCGGTCGGATCAAGGTCAACCCGCTGGCCCATTGGGCGCCCGAAGATGTGCGCGCCTATATGGAAGAGAACAACCTGCCCCGGCATCCGCTGGTGGCCAAAGGATACCCTTCGATCGGTTGTGCGCCCTGCACCTCGCCGGTCAAAGAAGGCGAAGATCCCCGCGCCGGACGTTGGCGCGATCAGAACAAGGAAGAATGCGGCATCCATTTTGTCGATGGTAAGATGGTGCGCGCAGGAGAGAAAACATGAACGTAATCGTAACGGATACGGGGTTCGCCCCCGATGACTGGACCGATGGCTTTGTCACACTGGAAGATGCGGCCAATGATGTGGTCGCACTTGACGTGGCCTCGGATACGGACCCGGATGAGTTGTTTGACCGCCTAGGCAACGCCAAAATGGTGCGTGTAGACTTTCCATCCTCGGCCGATGGTCGCGGCTTCACCATTGCGCGTGTCCTGCGCCTGAAAGGTTACACCGGTCGCCTGCGTGCCAAGGGTCATGTGCTGGCCGACCAATACGCGATGGCCCGCCGCAGTGGCTTTGACGAGGTTGAAATCGATCACGCGCTTGCCAATCGTCAGACCGAAGATCAGTGGCTGGCCCGCGCCAACTGGAAAGATCACCACTATCAGGACCGCCTGCGCGGCTGAGATCGCAATCGCCAGCTTGTGACTAAAGGGGGCAAACTGTCCCCTTTTCCTGCCTTGAAACAACGTTTAAACGGAGATGCCGGTCACGCTGACCGACAGTGAAACCATGACAGAGATGAAGCCCGTGACCGAAGCAACCGCCGTGAAGGCCCCCGTTCTGCCGGACGCCCAGACCGTAACCGACGTCAAACACTGGACCGACAGCCTGTTCTCGTTCAAGGTGTCGCGCCCTGCCTCGCTGCGGTTCCGCTCGGGTGAGTTCGTGATGATCGGCCTGTTGGGCGACAACGGCAAGCCGCTGTTGCGCGCATATTCCATCGCCTCGCCATCTTGGGACGAAGAGTTGGAGTTCTACTCGATCAAGGTGCAGGACGGCCCGCTGACTTCGAAACTGCAGCACATCAAGCCAGGTGACCAGATCATCCTGCGGCCCAAACCCGTTGGCACGCTGGTCCATGACGCCCTGCTGCCTGGCAAACGCCTGTGGTTCTTCGCCACCGGCACCGGCTTTGCCCCCTTCGCTTCGCTGCTGCGCGAGCCGCAGACCTATGAGGATTATGACGAGGTCATCATCACACACACCTGCCGCGAAGTGGCGGAACTGGAATACGGCCGTCAGTTGATCGAAAGCATCCGTCAGGACGAGATGCTGGCCGAATTGATGGGTGAAGGCTTTGCCGACAAGATTCGCTATTACCCCACCACGACCCGCGAAGAGAGCCCCAAGATGGGCCGCATCACCAACCTGCTGAAGGACGGGACCGTGTTTGCCGATCTGGGCATCGAAGGCGGCATCAACCCTGACACCGACCGTGCCATGGTCTGCGGTTCGCTGGCCTTCAACCTGGACATCAAGGCGATCCTGGAAGAGTTCGGCCTGCGCGAAGGCGCCAATTCCGAACCCAAGGAATTCGTGATCGAAAAGGCCTTTGTGGGCTGATCTTCTGTCGCGGGCCGCTGGAATTACCGTGGCTCGCGCATAAACCCGCTGCAAACCTGTGAATTTCAGCCATTTCCGCGCGGATGGCGCTTGAAACGGGCCGCGCAGCAGTCTAAATTTCGGGCTCGAAATTCTGCAATCATCAAAGGAATGAACCAATAGCTCGCAGACCTCACAACGCGCCGCCGCAGCGAGACACCGGCCCGCGCGTCAATGATAAGATCCGTGCCCCCGAAATTCGCCTGATTGGCGCCGAAGGTGAAAACGTCGGGGTGGTTCATCCCGCCAAAGCAATGCAAATGGCCGCCGATGTCGGACTTGATTTGGTTGAAATCTCGCCCAATGCGAACCCGCCTGTCTGCAAGATCATGGATTTCGGCAAGTTCAAGTACGAACAGCAGAAACGCGAAAGCGAAGCACGCAAAAAGCAAAAAATCATCGAGGTGAAAGAGGTCAAATTCCGACCCAACACCGATACGCATGATTATGATGTGAAAATGCGCAACGTGTTCAAGTTTCTTGAAAACGGCGACAAGGTCAAAGTCACCCTGCGTTTCCGTGGTCGTGAAATGGCGCACCAGAACCTGGGCCGTGAGTTGTTGGAACGCGTGGCCGAAGACGTCAAGGATCTGGGCAAGATCGAAAACATGCCCAAAATGGAGGGCCGTCAGATGATCATGATGATCGGGCCTCTGCCACAGAAATAAAGTTCTCACAGAATGAATGATCAAAGCCCCCTTTTCATAAGGGGGCTTTTTTCATTTCAAGCGCGCTGTCCCATACCGCTAGATCACGGACGCAATAGCCTTGCTCAGCTTGCTGACCATCTCATCAATCTGCGCGTCTTCGATGATGAAGGGCGGTGCCAACAGGATGTGATCCCCCAGCTGCCCATCGCGTGTGCCAGACATGGGATAGCAGATCAGGCCTTCGGCCAGCGCGGCCTTTTTGATCTTGCTAGCCACCCCAAGCGCGGGGTCAAGCGGTGCCTTGGTGTCACGATCCGCCACCAGTTCAATGCCCCGAAACAATCCCCGACCCCGGATATCTCCGACATTCGGATGCTGGCCCAAAGCAGCCTCAAGTTTGGATTGAACCCTTTGACCCATGACCGCCACCCGAGCAGGCAGATCGCGTTGTGTCATTTCGCGGACAACTGCCAGGGCTGCCGCTGTCGCGACCGGATGGCCGATATAGGTGTGGCCGTGCTGAAAAAAACCAGACCCATTGCGGATCGCTTCAAAAATCTGTGCGGTACACATCATCGCGCCGATGGGTTGGTATCCAGCGCCCAACCCTTTGGCGATACATAGAATATCCGGGGCAACCCCTTCGTGATCACAGGCAAACAGATGCCCGGTCCGACCCATACCGCACATCACCTCATCCAGGATCAACAACACACCATACTGGTCGCAGATTTCGCGGATGCGTTTGAAATACCCCTCAACCGCTGGCACCGCGCCCAAGGTCGCGCCAACAACCGGCTCGGCCATGAACGCCATCACGGTATCAGGGCCCAGCCGCAGGATCTCGGCTTCAAGCTCATTGGCCACGCGCTGACCGTAGTCAAAGCTGCTCTCGCCGTCGGGTTTCTCCGCGTATTCATAACAGGGCGCGATATGAGTCATCTCGATCAGCATCGGTGCGAACTGCGCCCGCCGCCACGCGTTACCTCCGGCTGACAAAGCCCCCAGAGTGTTCCCGTGATAGCTCTGCCGCCGGGCAATTACATGTCGCCGCTCAGGCTGGCCAATTTCCAAATAGTACTGCCGCGCCAGCTTGATCGCAGCCTCGGTCGCCTCGGATCCACCCGACACGAAATACACCCGGTCCAAGTCACCCGGAGCATGCTCGACCAGCAAATCCGCCAACGCTTCGGCCGGTTCCGAGGTCATGAACCCGGTATGCGCAAAGGCGATCTGTTCCACCTGTTCCTGCACTGCCCGGATGACGGATGGATTGGAATGCCCCAGACACGACACCGCAGCATCACCACAATCCAGATAGCGGCGGCCCTGCGCATCAAACAGGTAACACCCGTCCCCACCAGCCGCGATCGGCAGCTCTGATTTTGTATGGCGTGGAAATACGTGACTCATTTGACTGCCCCTTCCAACTTGGCAACAAGCGCCGACACCGACTCGGCATTGTCTTTCCAAGGGGTTCCGCTCTCATCGGTCAGGCTGTTTTCAAACCCGACGCGAACGTCCCCGCCCTCCCCAGCAGCGTATGCCAGACAGGCATGTTCATGCGAGCCAAAGGCACACACCATCCATGGCGACGACCCTTTGGTAAATCTGTCCAGGTCCTGCGGGGTAGATTGCTGGCCGGCCGTATAGCGCCCCAGAACAAAAATACACTCCGCCTGATTTTCACGCACAATTCCGGCCTTTTGCCATTGCGCCAGCAAGTCGGCATCGTCAGCATCGTACAGAATATGCTGCACCCGTGTCCCCTGCGCAGCACACAGGCCGTAAACCCGGTCGGCCGATTCAGTCGAGCGCGCAATCTCCCGTATGGAAATCGACGCCCAATCCGGGCACACCTGCTCCAGACACGCAAACTGGGCGACCACATCGAACACGCCCGCGGCCTCGGTCGTGATTTGCAAGTCCAGCCCGGGTACACTCTGACGCAGCGCGGCCATCGTTTCCCGGTATTGACCAGCGTCCAGAGAATGCTGCCCCTCCGCATCCCTGATATGCAGATGCAATCCGTTCGCGCCCGCCGCAAAACAGGCGCGTGCGGTCTGGATGATCTGATCAGTGGATACCGGTAATTCCGGGTGATCCGACACCCCACGCCGCGCGCCATTTGGGGCGACAAGAACATAGGGCCGTCCAACAGTTTGGATTTTTGATTGCGAGTCCGACATGCACATTCCTCGGCTAATACTTGCCCTATCTAATCTGCAAAAAATTGTTTTTTACTTGCTAATTGCATAACATTTGTTCTTTTACAGCTATGAACAGCACACCAACCCAGATCATCGACCATCTGCGTCAAGAGATTGAACAGATGCCAGCTGCCCTGCAAGCTGCTGCCAAATACATCATCGACTACCCCGGAGACTTCGGCCTTGATCCGATTCGTACCACAGCCACCCGGATCGGCGTCAGCTCGAATGTTCTGGTTCGATTGGCGCAACGCATGGGTTTCGATGGTTTCGAGGCCTTCCGCACCCCGTTCCGAAATGCTCTGGTTACCGACAGGGAAAGCGATCTGGGACAAGATTGGCTGACAGCCCTTCAATCCGAGGATACTTTTGGCACCTTTCAAGCCAAACTGGTGCAGAACGAACAGAACGTCGTCACACGGTCGCTGCGCCTTATGAAACTCGAAGGAGTGCGCGAGGCCATCCAGTACATGAACACGTCTCACCGGTGTTTCGTGACGGCCACGCGTGCCAGCTATGCGCTGGCATATTATTTTTCCTATACAGGACGCATGGCGCATCCGGGCATTCAACTTGTGCCGCGCCATGTAGGATCTGCAACTGATGATCTGTTGGACGCAGACCATCGCGATTGCCTGATTGCCATCACTGTTCATCCCTACTCGGCAGATACAATCCAATCGATGCGAATTGCGAAGCAACAGGGGCTGCGCCTGATCCTGATCTCGGACAGTGACGTGATTGCACCAGGTGTCGAGCCTGATGTTGCCTTCACCGTCAGCACCCGCGCCCTGCATCCGTTTTCCTGTTTCGCCGGCGCAATGGCCGTACTGGAGTGCCTGCTGGGTCATCTTTTCGACGCAGGAGGTGAAGCGGCCCGTCAACGGCTGGAAGCCTATCAAAAAGCCCGCGAAGACACCGGCGCGTATTGGCAGCCCTCAAAACCTCCAAGACTACGCCGCACGTAAAAAGCCCCGACTTGCGGCCGGGGCTTCAAGGGTTTTCTACCATTCACATACAGGCTTCGACGGCCCGTTTTGTCATGACACCAACAAGATGCGCGCGGTATTCTTTGCTACCATGCAGATCACCGATCATGTTTGCCGGATTGATACGTAGATCCATCAGAGCATCGGCCCTGAACTCTTTGTTCAAAGCTTCCTCCGCTTCGGACCAACGGAAGACACCGTCTTCACTGGCGCCGGTCACAGCAACGCGCACCCCATCCGCAAAACGTGCAAGGTAGACGCCAACCAGTGCAAACCGCGACGCAGGCTGGAGGAACTTCTGGTAGCTCGCCGCCTGTGGCACCGGAAACCGGACTGTGGTGATGATCTCACCTTCATCCAGCGCGGTTGAGAACATCCCTTCAAAGAAATCATCCGCCGCAATCTGGCGCGTATTGGTGATAATTGTCGCGCCCGACCCCAAAACGCCCGCCGGATAGCAAGCTGCAGGATCGTTATTGGCAACCGAACCGCCAATGGTGCCGCGATTGCGCACCGCGGGGTCACCAATCTGACCAGCCAACGCCGCCAGTGCAGGATAGCTGCCCGCCGCCTCTGCCGCGACGGTTGCATGTGTTGTCGCTCCCCCAATCGACACCGAGCCGTCGTCGTCGACACATACACCCTTCATCTCGGCAATCCCGCTCAGCGAGACCAGAGCGGAAGGTGCCGCCAGCCGTTGTTTCAGCGTCGGAATCAGTGTTTGCCCGCCTCCTAGGGCTTGGGCATCCTCAACCGCCAGAGCAGCAACCGCATCCGCAATGGTCGAGGGTTTCTCAAACTCGAAATTGTACATTTCGTCTTCCTTTCCGAAAGGCGCGGAACCGCCCTTCATCTGGCTGTAATTATTTCGGAGAGCGCGAGGGATGGCCCCTCGCACCCCAAACCACTCAGCTGTTCATCGCCGCCCAAACGCGCGATGGGCTCATTGGCATGTCGATGTGATCCACCGCCTTGCCACCCGAGTTCAGCGCATCCAGCACCGCGTTCACCACTGCGGGCGGCGAACCGATCGCGCCAGCCTCACCACAGCCTTTGACACCCAGCGGGTTGTGCGTGCAGGGCGTTTGGCTGGAGTGGTCGACCGCATAGAACGGAACATCATCGGCACGCGGCATGGCGTAATCCATGTAGGAGGCGCTCAGCAGCTGGCCGTTCTCGTCATATGCGCAATTCTCTAACAGCGCTTGGCCAATTCCCTGACCGATACCACCGTGCACTTGGCCATCCACAATCATCGGGTTGACGATGTTGCCGAAATCGTCCGCGGCAGTGAACTTTTCGATGCTGACCTGTCCAGTTTCCGGGTCGACCTCAACTTCACAGGCATAGGCCCCTGCGGGGAAAGTAAAGTTGGCCGGATCATAGAACGCGGTTTCCTCCAGTCCCGGTTCGACCTCCAGCGGGTAATTGTGCGGAACATAAGCCGTGAGGGTCACATCTCCCCAAGCAACCGATTTATCGGTTCCTGCGACACTAAACTGACCGTCCTTGAGTTCGATATCAGCCTCGGACGCTTCAAGCAGGTGCGCCGCGATCCGCTTGGCTTTATCGATTACTTTCTCGGTTGCTTTGACCATGGCCGAGCCGCAAACCGCCAACGAACGAGAACCATAAGTGCCCATGCCGAATGGAATCTTGGAGGTATCGCCATGCACGATCTCAACCATCGACTCGTCAATGCCGATCATGTCAGCCACAACCTGCGGAAAGGCGGTTTCATGCCCTTGCCCATGGCTGTGTGCACCAACCATGACACTGATCGAACCGGTCGCGTTCACCCGAACGGTCGCCGCATCATAAAGACCCGCACGAGCGCCAAGCATGCCAACGATGTTCGAAGGCGCGATACCGCAAGCCTCAATATAGCAGTTGATGCCCAAACCTCGCAGCTTGCCCTTTGCCTCGCTTTCCGCACGACGCGCGGCAAACCCTGCAAGATCGGCCGCAGTCTCAAGCTTGTCCATCGTCCCGTTGTAGTCCCCGGTGTCATAGGTTAGCGCCACCGGCGTGTCATAGGGGAACTGGGTGACAAAGTTCTGACGGCGCAGGGCAATCGGATCGACGCCCAACTCGCGCGCAGCCTTGTCCACGACACGCTCCAGTTGGAATGTCGCCTCGGGCCGCCCTGCTCCCCGGTACGCATCCACCGGCACCGTATTGGTGAACATCGCCTTCACGTTGACCTGAATAACCGGCGTCTTGTAATTGCCTGCCATCAGCGTGCCGTGCAGCCATGTTGGAACCGAGCTTGAGAACGTCGACAGATAAGCGCCCAGATTGGCAAAGGTGTTGGTGCGCAGACCGACAAAGTTATTATCTGCATCAAGCGCCAGCTCAATGGTGCTGACGTGATCGCGGCCATGGGCGTCCGACATAAAAGCCTCGGACCGGCTGGACGACCATTTGACCGCACGGTTGCAGGCCTTGGCGGCGAAGGTGCAGAACGCCTCTTCGGCATAGTGGAAAATTTTGGTGCCAAAGCCGCCGCCGACATCCGGGGCCACAACGCGCACCTTATGTTCGGGCAAGCCCAGAACAAATGCACACATCAGCAATCGGATCACATGCGGGTTTTGTGACGTTGTGTACAGCGTGTATTCATCCGTGCTGCGCTTGTATTCGGCTACGGCCACGCGCGGCTCCATCGGGTTCGCCACCAGACGGTTGTTCACAAGATCCAATGTGGTCACATGCGCCGCATTGGCGAAAACCTCATTTACCTTGGCATCATCTGCCTCACCCAACTGCCAGTCATAGCAGATGTTGTTCTTCAGATCGTCATGAACCAGCGTCGCGCCATCCTGCGCGGCGGCTTTCATATCCATGACGGCAGGCAATTCCTCGATGTCGACGTCAATCGCCTCGGCGGCATCACGTGCCTGTTCAAGACTGTCAGCGACAACCGCCACAATCGGGTCGCCCACATGGCGTACCTTGCCTTGCGCCAGTATGGGGTGCGGCGGCTCTTGCATAGGCGCGCCATGCTTGTCGGTGACTTCCCAGCCGCAGGGCATCCCCCCCACACCTTCGAAATCTTTACCGGTGAATACCTTGACCACGCCGGGCATACCCTCGGCGGCCGAGGTGTCGACGCTTTTGATCCGTCCATGCGCGATGTCGGAACGCAGAAAATGTACATAGGCCTGGCCGGCCACGTTAATATCGTCGGTATAATTGCCGTCTCCGGTCAGAAAGCGCACGTCTTCGCGGCGCTTGGAACTGGCTCCGATGCCACTGTCTTTGGGCATTGCTTGTTCTCCTCCCAATAACGGATGCTTATGCACCCTTTGTCATCCCACGGGCGTCTCGCTTACGCCCGCAGCGGCATCATTCGGCAGCGATGCTGCTGACGTCCTGGCCTGACGCGGCCATGATCGCCTTGACGATGTTGTGGTATCCGGTGCAGCGGCACAGGTTGCCTTCCAGATACTTGCGGATTTCAGCTTCGGTCGGGCGCGGATTGTCTTTCAGCAACGCCGCCGTACTCATCACCATGCCTGGCGTACAGAAACCGCATTGCAACCCGTGATGATCCTGAAAGGCCTGTTGGATAGTGTTGAGCGAACCATCGTCGTTGGCCTGCCCTTCAATCGTGCCGACATCTGCGCCGTCAGCTTCCAGCGCCAGCATGTTGCAGGATTTGACCGCCTCGCCATTCACATGGACCACACACGCGCCGCATTGTGCAGTGTCGCATCCTACATGCGTTCCGGTCAGTGACAGATGATCGCGCAGAAAACTGGACAGCAATGTCCGGCCCTCGACATCACCGCTCACGGATTTTCCGTTCACGGTCATTGAGACCTGTGTCATTCGCTCCTCCCAAAATGAAACTCCCTGGCCCGAGTTAAACACGGGAATTTTTGTTTGAGAACAAAAATATTTAGCGATTTGCCTAGGAGGTCATTTGGTTAGCCTTCATAAGTATTACGTTGACTCAGAAAGGCAAACTATCGCCGCGATGCCCGCGGTTGCGGCCGCGTCGGAATCTCTTTAAGCAACCCACCCACGCCCATTGCGGCAATGTCTGTTCCGGTCGTGTTGATCCCGCAGGCCACACGGGACAGCACCCAATCGGCCCCGTTCAACGCTGGTGACCGCGCGCATCCCGGCAACCCGATCACCGGTCGCGATCCGAGCGAGCCAAGAAATAGCAGATTGCCCGGATCGACCGGCATGCCGAACCGATCCACTTGCCCACCTGCAGCCCGCACCGCCTGAGGGGCGACATCAGCCACATCCGAGGTGGCCGACCCGGTCAGGATCATCGCTACCTGGCCTTGTATCTCAGAGACAGCTTGCGCAATCGCATCCGTCTGGTGCGGGACGATGCGGACATCGGTCATCTCCATCCCCAGTGCCTCGACCCGGCCCCGGATTGCGGCAATGCCTTTTTCATTCGAAGGCCCGCCGGGAATGTCGGTCACCACCAGCCCGGCTTTTTTGTAAACTGGTGTGGCAAGGCGGATGGCACCCTTTGCCACTTGTGAGGCTTCAAGAACATCCGCGCTTGGAACGGCATAGGATATGACTTTGATCGTCGCGACCATACCTCCTGTGCCCATCTGCTGATGTTGCGGCACGGTGGCAACTGTGATCATTGGGTTGACCTGATTGAACGCCTCAAGCGCTTCGACTTTTAGAACCACAACACCCGGCCCGTCCGCCAACAGGTTCACGCGCCCGGTGAATGGCTGGGTCACCCTTAGCGCGGCAGCTTTCGGATCGGGCGCCAGGGCATCGGCCAGCATCCCAGCGGCCTTGTCCTCATGACAATCTCCGGGCTCCAACCGGGCGACCGTGACGGCCTCATACCCAGCGGCGGCCAGTTGTTCCTGATGCTCGGGTGTCAGAACGATCCCTTTGCGCAGTTTGGCGTCCTGGACCTGCACGGAATGCGCAAGGATGGCTCCGGCAGCTTGATCGACGGGAACGGAGCCGAACTTCACGCTTTGCCTCGCAGCACGGCTGTCATTTGCGCCAAAATGGCCACGGCGATTTCCGAAGGCCCCGCAGCCCCGATATCCAACCCGATGGGGCCATGAATGCGGGCGATCTGTGCGTCGGTAAAGCCGGCCTCTTTCATCCGTACCACCCGCTTGGCATGAGTTCGGGTCGATCCCAGAGCGCCGATATAGAACACGCCCGCCTGCAAAGCTGATTCCAAGGCTGGATCGTCCAGCTTTGGGTCATGGGTCAACAGCACCACCGCCGTGCGCGCGTCCAAGCCCAGTTTGGCCACCGCCTCATCCGGCCAATCGGTCAAAATCTTCTCACCCGGAAATCGTGCGTCCGAGGCAAAGGCGTCGCGAGGATCGATGATAGCCGGGTCATACCCAGCGATCCGCGCCATCGGCACCAACGCCTGCGCAATATGGACCGCGCCAACAATGATAAGCCGCAGCGGGGGATTATGGACCGCGACGAATGTTTGGCCATCTTCCTCAAACCCCGAACGGTCCATACGCAACCGGTCTGCATAAGCGTTGCGGCGCAGGGCTCGATGACCGGTTTCGATGTTCACTTCGTATGCCACGGGGTCACGCCCGGCACGCGCCTTAACCAGCTCACGCAGCATAGGTTCGGGCAGCACGCTGCCCACCGGCTCGACCAGAACCCGGATAGTACCACCACAGGCCAGACCCACGGCAAAGGCGTCCTCGTCGCTGACGCCGAATTCCAACAGGCGCGCTTCGCCTTCGTCGATCGCCTCCAGCGCCTCGACCACAACTGCGCCTTCGACACAACCGCCCGAGACCGAGCCTTCGATCCGTCCATCCGCACCTATGACCAGTTGCGCGCCAACACGGCGCGGGGCACTGCCCCAGGTCTCCACCACTGTGGCCAGGGCTGTGGGCTGCCCTTCACTGAACCAGCGCAAGGCCGCTTCCGGGCTGTTGTCGAATCTGTCCATTAACACTCTCCGCCAGCGTTCTGACCCAACATAGGCAGGTTTCGCCATATGAAAAGGAAACCCGGTCATCAACTCTGTGCGTGAGTTCGAAGTTCGGAACCTTCGGCGCAATTTAGCCCGGATACCCGCCATAACCGCAAGGGATTGATTGTCACGGAGCCTGATTCTAGCTTACACGCGCGACTAGTGCATTCTAGTATGCGCATATTTTATTTTCGCAAGGGAGACAGAGACTTGAAACGCATTTTTACACTCGGAACAGCAATCGCCCTGTTGGCTTCAACCGCCGTAAGCGCGGACACATTCCTGCGTTATGGCGAAGTTGAAGGGTGGAAGGTCTTCATCGACCAAGAAAAGAAATCCTGCTTGATCGAGGCCGTAGATAGCGCTGAAAACGTGGTGCAGATGGGGCTGACCGAAGATCGTGGCGTAGGCTATGTGGGCGTATTCACCAAAGCCAAGACCGACATCAAGCGTGGCGAAAAAGAAGCTGTGGCGATTCTGCTGGGCGACAACGTTTATGTCGGCGAAGCCACCGGCATGAAGGGTAACATTACCAAGGGCTATTCTGGCGGCTATGTTCTGTCAGATGATCCCCAATTCGCTGAGGATATTGCAAAACAAAAGGTCATGGTCGTGTTCCCGGAAAAGGAATTCGCCTTCACCGTTGATTTGACCGGCACCTACAAGGCCATGGAAATGGCGCGTAAGTGCAACGAAGAACAGCTGGGCTAAGGGTCAGCCGGAAAGCGCGGTCATCAGCCGCGCTTTCTCACCCATATCATCAGGCTTTGAGATTGCGGCGGCTAGGTCTTCCAGTGACGCAATTGAATGACCGGCACGGAAACTGTCCACATGCGGCAGCATGGCCACCACGCCCTGCGCCTTGGGCATGAACCCATCCCAACGCAACAGCGGATTTAGCCAGATCAGGCGGCGAGACGACAGATGTAGCCGCTCCACCTCTCGACCCAAGGCATCGGGGTCACCGCGATCCAGCCCGTCCGAGATCAGCAAAACCACCGCCCCCTGCCCCATAACCCTGCGCGACCAATCGCGGTTGAACGCGTGCAGGCATTCTCCGATCCGGGTTCCGCCCTCCCAGTCTTGCGCTTCGGCACCAGCCGCAGCAAGTGCTGCATCCACATCGCGTTGTTGCAAATGACGGGTGATGTTGGTCAGGCGTGTGCCAAAGGTAAAGGCATGCACCTTGGCCCATCCCGCCCCCTTGGTGTTCGAAACAGAGTGCAGGAAGTGCAAGATAAGCCGGCTGTATTGGCTCATCGATCCCGAAATATCACACAGCACCACAAGGTTGGGCCAACGCGGCTTGGGCTTTAGGCGGGCGATATCGCGCAGTTCTCCGCCTTGACGCATGGCCGCTCGTAAGGTCCGCGCACAGTCAATCCGGTGCCCCAGATGGCTGGCTTGCCCACGGCGAGATTCGATCGGCTTTACGGGCAAAGCCAATCGCGCCAGCATGCGTTTGGCCTGCGCGATCTCGGCAGTACTCATCTGTTCGAAATCCAGGCTGCGCAACAATTCCTCGGTCGACGCGGTTTTTGAGGCGTCGATCTCCAGCTCTGTATCGCCCTCGTCCTCATCAACGTCTGGCGGGTCACGTTCGACTCCGTCCAACAACGCCTCAGCCGCACGCTTTTCGGCGGCGTCGGCCTTGCGTTCCTCTTGCACGCCACGGATCGCGGGCAACATCAAGGACATCATATGTTCAAGATACCGCGGGTCGCGCCAATACAGGCGAAAGACCTGCGCAAACACCGTGCGATGTTCGGGGCGGTTCACGAAACAAGCGTGCAAGGTCCAGTAGAAATCCTGTTTCTCTGTAAATCCTGCTGCCTGAACGGCACGTATGGCATCAACCACCCGACCTGTCCCGATGGGCAAACCGGCCTTGCGCAAGGCTCGCGCAAAATGAGTGATGTTTTGCGCCAGCTTTGGATTGTCGGGGATATCAAGCGGTAGTTGTTCGGCCATCAGGCCAATTCCAGATCAGCTTTCGCCTGATCCAAAATCCGCTTAGCCTCGGACCCCTGCAGCTTTTGAATGTCGTCTTGGTATTTCAGGATCGCGCCCAACGTGTCGCCGATCACTTCGGGGCTTAGGTTGATCACGTCCAGCGCCAGCAAGCATTTGGCCCAGTCTACCGTCTCGGCCACGCCGGGTTTCTTGAACAGATCCTCGGTGCGCAGACGTTGGACAAAAGCAACGACCTCACGGCTGAGCGCCTCGGTCGCTTCAGGGGCTCTGGTGTGAAGGATTTCGATCTCACGGTCGAAATCGGGATAGTCGACCCAGTGATATAAGCAACGCCGTTTCAGCGCGTCATGCACTTCGCGCGTGCGGTTTGAGGTCACGATCACGATCGGTGGCTGGGGCGCTTTAACAGTACCCAGTTCGGGAATGGTGACCTGAAAATCGCTGAGCGCTTCAAGCAAAAAGGCCTCAAAGGGTTCGTCGGTTCGGTCCAACTCGTCAATCAGCAGGACCGGCGCACCATTTTCATCCGGGCGCATGGCCTGCAGCAATGGGCGCTCGACAAGGTACTCATCCGAGAACAACTCAGACTGCAAGGTCCCGCGGTCTGCCCCGCCCGCCGCCTCGGCCGTGCGGATCGCCACCATCTGTGCCGGGAAATTCCATTCATATACGGCCGAGGACGCATCCAACCCCTCGTAACACTGCAACCGGATCAGGCGTCGGTTCAGCCCAGCGGCCATTGCCTTTGCGATTTCGGTTTTTCCGACCCCGGCCTCACCTTCCAGAAACAACGGCCGGCCCAATTTTAGCGACAGAAACACAACCGTAGCCAAGGCCCGCCCGCAGACATAGCCCTGCGCGCCCAGCATTTTTTGAACGGCGTCGATGGAATCCGGCTGTGTCATGTCAATCTTCTCCTTCGCCTCAACTGGTCATGGCTGTGTTCAAGCGTCAAGGCCATAACCTTTCCAGACATACGGTGATCTGAGTCGTTGACAAGGTCTTTTCCGGCGGCGGGCTCTGTGCTAGCCGGTGCGCCATGACCGATAGCATCACGATCCGCCGCCCCGACGACTGGCATCTGCACTTGCGCGACGGCGCTATGCTGCAGGCCGTCTTGCCCGAAACCGCGCGACATTTTGCCCGTGCCATCATCATGCCGAACTTGGTGCCGCCTGTCGTGCGCGGCGATCAGGCCGCCGCTTATCGCGACCGTATCCTGGCTGCCCTGCCCGATGGCATGAGCTTTGAGCCGCTGATGACGCTGTATCTGACCGAAGACACCGATGCCGACGATGTCGCCGCCGCGCATGCCAGCGGGTTGGTCAAAGCGGTCAAACTGTATCCGGCGGGCGCCACGACCAACTCAGCCTCGGGCGTGCAGGATTTCGACAATGTCCGCTCGGTGTTGGAAAAGATGGCCGAGATCGGACTGCCCTTGTGCGTCCATGGCGAGGTCACCGACCCTGAGGTCGACATCTTCGACCGTGAGGCCGTGTTCATCGACCGTATTCTGGATCCGATCCGCAAGGCGACACCCGGACTGCGCGTGGTGATGGAACACATCACCACCAAAGACGGTGTGGACTATGTGAAATCGAACAACGCTGATCTGGGCGCGACCATCACGGCGCACCACCTGATCATCAACCGCAACCACATTCTGGTCGGTGGGATCAAACCGCACTATTACTGCTTGCCTGTCGCCAAGCGAGAGGAACACCGACTGGCGCTGCTGGCCGCTGCAACCTCGGGCGATGCGCGGTATTTCCTGGGCACCGACAGCGCGCCGCATACGGATGCCAATAAGGAAATGGCCTGCGGTTGTGCCGGCTGTTTCACCGCGACAAACACAATATCGCTGGTGGCCGAGATGTTCGAATCCCAAGGTGCGCTGGACAAGCTGGAAGGCTTCGTCTCGCTCAACGGGCCTGCGTTCTACCGCCTACCGGTGAACGAAGACACCATTACCCTGACCAAAGGCGCCCCCGTGGAATACCCGAACAAAATCGAGACCGAGGACGGCCCCGTGACGGTGTTTGAGCCGGGCTTCGCTTTGCACTGGCGCGTGGTTTAACCCGCCAGCATCCGTGCCAAATCGCGGGCGCGACCGCCGGTGCGCAGCATCGACCAGATCGCGTCCGCCTCTTCGCCACCGATCAGCTTGCCTGCCTTACCGCGCACGCGGTCTTCGCGATCAGACAGGGTCATCGGTGCCATCAGGTCATGCGTTACCTCAAGCTGCGCACCGTCACGGCGCAGCAGGGTCAGATGCGCCTGCGTTTCTGTCAGGGTCTCATCCGCCTCAACCGCGATCCTGTCGCGTAAAGATATCAGTCGCGGGTCAGCACAGACCTTTTCCGAATAGCTCCCCGGCAAGGCCGTATCATGGCCAAGCGCCTGCATGGCGATCACGGTGCGATATGAAAACTTCGCCCCCAGCCCGGTCGTCGGAGACATCTGGTTACAAACGCTCATCCAGCGCGGGTGGGTCTTGATCTTGATCTCGGCCACTTCGGGTTCGGCGATGTCCAGATCACGCGCGGCCTCAAGCGCGGCGTGTAGGCCGTGGCAACAGGCGTGGAACTTATGGCTGACTGTTTCGAACAGCCATTCATCACCCAACCCATCTAAAGCGGTTTGCGCATCCGCCTGGCCGCTATGGGTCGCACCAAACCCATACTGACCTTCCAAAGCGTTCATGTTCGGCGTGAAGCCTTTAGCGATCAGCAACGCTGCCTCGACCCCGGCCGAGGCCGCAAGCCCAGCATTATAGGGTTTGCCCATTGTTCCGAATTGCGTCTTGAGGCCAGCCGCGCGGGTGGCCGTCAACCCAAGCGTTTTTTGCATCTGATCCGCGTCGAAGCCGAGGATACGCCCTGCCGCAACGGCCGCACCGAACGCGCCTGCCGTAGCGGTTTGGTGAAACCCCGCCTGATAGTGATCCCGTCCAAGCCACAGCCCTACACGGATCGAAACCTCCATCCCCACCAGCGCGGCCTCAAGGAAATCGACCAGGATGCGGTCATCCCATTCGCTCAGCGCCAGCGCGGCGGGCAGAATCGCAACAGAAGGGTGACCGATATGGGCAAAGTGCGTGTCATCGTAATCCAATGCATGCGACACGGTGCCATTGACCAATGCCGCCCCACGCAACGGCGCCGACCTACCGCCAAAAAGATGCGCCTGCGCGGCGCCCTCTTCGCCTAACACAAGGTCACGCACCGTCTTAGAGACAGGCTCATC
This sequence comes from Ruegeria sp. BH6, assembly GCF_056538105.1. Classification (NCBI taxonomy): domain Bacteria; kingdom Pseudomonadati; phylum Pseudomonadota; class Alphaproteobacteria; order Rhodobacterales; family Roseobacteraceae; genus Ruegeria; species Ruegeria sp. BH6. The sequence goes on along the minus strand of NZ_JBQFSR010000001.1, from coordinate 808,044 downwards.
AACCCCAGCCCGACCTACAGCAATCCAGTCTAATACAGACAAAGACGTGACGACTCGCGTTTGCATTGTCGTCTCGACGGGTCCGGCAGCAAACCCTGCAAGTGATGTGGAAAAATCGCTCATGGGCGCAGTCTAGCGTGCGCCGTATGCGGGTAAAGACCTAGCCGTACAAATCCGCAGCACGGGTTTCGAACGCCTGCACGATCCGGTGCATGGCCTCGTTGAACACAACACCGATGATACCTTGCAGGATGGCGTTCTTGAATTCAAAATCCACATGGAAGGACACATTGCAGCCCCCCTGGGGCGCGTCTTCGAACTGCCAATCGGATTTCATGTATTTGAACGGGCCGTCCAGATATTCCGTGTCGATCTTCATCTGATCAGGAAACAGCGTCACCCGGCTGCCAAACCTTTCACGGAAAACTTTGAACGAGATGATCAGGTCCGCCTCCATCACCTGCGCCTCGCCCGCGGCATAGGTCCGGCGAATACGGGCCGCGGCACACCAGGGTAGAAATTCGGGATACTTCGCCACGTCCGCGATCAGGTCGTACATCTGCTGCGCCGTATACGGCAGGTGGCGGGTTTCCGAATGAGTAGGCATGGCGTCCAGTATTAACAGGTGACAATGGCGCGTGATTTCGTATGTTGCGCGCCAAAGATCAAGGGGGCAGCGATGAGCGACCGTGCATATGTGATAGATGAGATGATCTCGGCGAAGGCCATCGCCGCCCGGATCGAGGAGTTGTGTCGCGAAATCAGCTCTGAATACAAAGACACCGACAAGCTAGTCGTGGTCGGCCTGTTGCGCGGCAGTTTCGTCTTTATCGCCGACCTAGTGCGCGAGCTGGACCTGCCGATCGAGGTGGATTTCCTTGAAGCGTCATCCTATGGCGATTCAATGGAGAGCAGTCGAGAAGTTCGCATTCTGAAGGACTTGCGCGGCGCTATCGAAGGGCGCGACGTTCTGGTCGTCGAGGATATCGTCGATACCGGTCACACACTGAACCACGTCACCCATTTGCTGCAAAGCCGTAAACCCGCGCGACTGAGATCTATCGCTCTGCTAGACAAACCCAGCAGGCGCGAGGTCGATTTCCGATCCGACTGGATCGGGTTCGAGATTCCGGATGAATTTGTTGTGGGTTATGGAATCGACTATGCGCAGCGCAACCGAAACCTGCCATTCATCGGCAAGGTGCGCTTTACCGAGGATTGAGTTCACTCAACAAATTCTCAATTCGGAATATTAATGGACATTTGGGTGGACTGCGGATTAACCTCGCAAAATTATGGGAGGTTTTCGCACATGAAATTATTGCCAGTAGGTATTCTTGCCGCCAGCGCCGTAGTCCTGTTTTCAGGGTTTGCCGATGCCAAAGACAACAAAGGCAAGGGTAAAGGGGCGGACAAAGCCAAAATCGAAAAGCCGATTAAGTCCAACAACGGGGTCGCTGTTCCACCGGGACAGATCAAGCGGTACACGCGCGGCCAGAAACTGCCTGACGATTTGGATTTCGACTACCTTGATGATTTGAACGGCTGGAAGCTCAAACCTCTGCCCAAAGGGCAACGTTATATTCGTGTCGATGATGAAATTCTCTCGATCTCGAATGATACGCAAACCGTCATCGAAGCGGTTGGAATTGTCAGCGACCTTGTAAACTGAGCGTTCACCTCAGCAGGGATTGGATTGTCGCCACGAACACTGAGACCCCCACCGGTGTGAGTTCATCCGGGAAATCGTAATCCGGGTTATGTAGTTGCGGGTGCTTCTCACCCGACCCCAGCCAGAACATCGCCGCTTTAGCGTCTTTGCCAAACTGTCCGAAATCTTCCGAGAACTTTTGCGGGTAAGGTGTCACTTCACAGTTCACTCCTGCGCGCGCGCAAGACCCGCTTAGGATATCGACGGCGTCAGGTGCGTTCACACAGGCTTCGAACACATCTTCATAGGTGATCTCATATCCCAACCCTTGATCCGAAGCCGCCTGCGCAACCAGCGCTTCGGCCTCATCGATCAGGCTTTGCATCCGCGCATCAGCGACGGTGCGCAATGTAACCCACAGCTCAGCCCGGCCCGGCGCCACACCAAAGGTCGGTTCACCAAGATTAACATGCGTCACGGTCGTCAGCGCGAAATCGGCGTCCAGCGAACCGCCTCTTCCCAGCCGTGCCATTTGCGGCATCAACGCGGCCAGCGTCCCAGCCGGAGAAACGCCATCCTGCGGCGCCGCCGCATGCGAGGTCTTGCCCGACAGAACAACCTTCATTCCGCGAGACGCGCAGTTCGCTGGTCCTTCGCACAACTGCACATCACCCAATGGTAGCCCCGGCAGATTGTGCAGGGAAAACACATAATCCGGCGCTACCTCGGGAAACTTGGGATCGGTCCGATAGGCAATGGCCCCCTGCCCGGTTTCCTCTGCGGGTTGGAAGATCAAAACCACCCGGCCTAGCTGAGGACGATTCTGGTTCAGATGGTCTGCGACACCCAGAACCATCACCATATGCCCGTCATGCCCACACAGATGTCCTTTGCCTGGAATGCGCGAGGCATAGGCTGCGCCGGACAGCTCTTGAATGGGCAAACCATCAAGCTCGCATCGAATGGCAACTGTCGGCCCGGCCTGCCCGCTGTCGAACACGCCCGCCACGCCGTGCCCGCCGATTCCAGTCAAAACCTGATCTGCGCCACGGGCACGCAATTCGTCCGCGATCCGAGCCGCCGTCAGCTCTTCTTGGCCCGAAAGTTCCGGGGATTGGTGCAGTTCGTGACGCAGGCGGGTAAGCTGCGCGCGTGTGTCAGGTGTCACCCTTGCTCCAGCTTCTTCTGGCGTGCATCGCGCAGGCGGGCAAAATCGTCGCCCGCGTGGTAGGACGACCGGGTCAGAGGCGTTGCCGACACCATCAGGAAGCCTTTGCCAAAGGCCGCTTTCTCATAAGATGCGAACTCTTCAGGCGTGACAAAACGGTCGACGCCATGGTGTTTCGGCGTGGGCTGCAGGTATTGGCCGATGGTCAGAAAATCGATGTCAGCGGCGCGCATGTCATCCATGACTTGCCGGACCTGCTGTTCGTCTTCGCCCAGACCAACCATGATGCCCGATTTGGTGAAAATCGACGGGTCCAATTCCTTGACCCGCTGCAACAGGCGCAGCGAATGGAAATAGCGCGCACCGGGGCGTACTTCGGGATACAGACCCGGAACGGTTTCGAGGTTGTGGTTAAACACGTCCGGCTTGGCTTCGACCACAATTTCCAGAACCGAGGGGTCACATTTCAGAAAATCAGGCGTCAGAATTTCGATCGTTGTCTTGGGCGAACGGTGCCGTACGGCGCGAATGGTCTGCGCGAAATGTTCCGCCCCACCGTCGGTCAGGTCATCACGGTCTACGGATGTAATAACGACATGGTTCAGCCCCAATTTCTGCACGGCGTGTGCCACGCGTCCGGGCTCAAACGCGTCCAGATCATCTGGGCGGCCGGTGGCAATGTTGCAGAATGTACAGCCGCGGGTACAGATCTCACCCATGATCATCATGGTAGCGTGGCCCTGGCTCCAGCATTCGCCCACATTCGGACACCCGGCCTCTTCGCAGACCGTAACCAGATTGTTCTCGCGCATGATTTTGTGAGTTTCGGCATAGCCCTTACCACCGGGTGCCTTTACGCGAATCCACTTCGGCTTTTTCGGTTGCGCATTGTCCTGACGATGCGCCTTTTCGGGATGACGTTGTTCGGGGATCTTCAGATCACGCACGGTTTGCTTTCCTGACTTTGGGTCATTTTGCTTCGACATAATATAAACTGCAGCGGTTAGCTACGCCACCCATGCATAGCTGCCATAACAGCGCACTATGCAATTGCAGAAGAGCACCCAGCAAATCCCGACAAAGTTTCATTGAAAACAGCACGCTTTGAGGACTTCACAAGAATTCGCGTTCGCAGCAACAATCACGTTGAAGCCAATTTAGAACTGTTTTAAATCTTCGGCAGTTCACAGATGAATCACAGGAAATTGAGCATGAAATCCGGTACTAAACTGCCTGACGTAACCTTTCACACCCGCGTCCGTGACGAGGCTGTCGAAGGCCCTAACCCGTTCCGTTGGGAAGACAAGACCACTGCAGATTACTTTGCCGGTAAACGGGTGATCCTGTTCTCGTTGCCCGGTGCATTCACCCCAACCTGTTCGACCTACCAACTGCCCGGGTTTGAAAACGGCTATGCCGAATTCAAGGAAAAAGGCATCGACGACATCTATTGCATGTCAGTGAATGACAGCTTTGTCATGAACAAATGGGCACAGGACCAATGTCTGGAAAACGTCAAGGTCATTCCAGACGGATCTGGCGAGTTCACTCGCAAGATGGGCATGCTGGTCGACAAGGACAATCTGGGTTTCGGTATGCGCTCGTGGCGCTATGCCGCCATCGTCAATGACGGCGTGGTTGAGGCATGGTTCGAAGAGCCCGGCCTGATGGACAACTGCCCCGAAGACCCCTATGGCGTTTCGTCCCCGGACAACCTTAAAAAGCACCTGAACGAAGCCAAAGAGCTCGCACTGGCCTAAGCTTCGCGCTAAATCAAAACAAAGGCCCGCCCATGGCGGGTCTTTTCATTTCAGGCGCGTGTTGCGGTGACGATGTCCTCTCCGACTTGGCGGATGACCTGAGCCAGACCGTCGAACCAATCCTCGCCCACAGTCGATGCACGCCGGACCAGACCAACCGTTCGCGCCGGTTGCGGCGTGCCAAAGCGCAGCAGTTTCAATCCGGGAACAGCGTCAGATTCCGCGCGCGCGGCCAGTTCGGGCATGAGAGTCAGACCAAACCCCTCAGCCACCAATCGTGACAACGTCGCAAGCGATGACGCACCCATATTGATCAGGCCGCTGCTTCGATCCCGACCGCAGACCTCAAGCGCCTGATCGGTCAGACAGTGACCGTCATCAAGCAACATCAGTTGCGCGGTCTGCAGGTCCAGCGGCCGTAATGCTTCGGGGTTGGGGACCATGCCCTTCAAGCGCGCTGAGCTGCCAGCCAACAGGAAGCGATCCTGAAACAGAGGCAGTTCGAACAACTCACTCCCACCGGCGGGCAAAGCCATGACGCCGGCGTCGATTTCCCCGGCGCGCAGCATAGTCAGCAAACGCTCAGTTCTGGCTTCGCGCACCTGCACGCGCAACGACACATCGGACGATCGCAACCCAGCCAGCACACCCGGCAGTAAATACGGCGCGATCGTTGGGATGATCCCGATCGCCAACGACCTGTGCCCCCCAGAGCGATCCTTGGCAAACTGATCTAACCTGTCCGCCGCTCCAAGAACCTGACGCGCATGATCCAGCACGTCGCGCCCTAGCGGGGTCAGCAGAATGTCACGCGCCTGACGTTCGAAAAGCGGACCGCCCAAACTGTCCTCTAACGCCTTGATCTGCACGGACAAGGCGGGCTGAGACACGTGGCACACCTGGGCGGCCCGACCGAAATTGCGCTGTTCTGCGACTGCACTGAAGTATTTCAGCTGTCTAAGGGTAAAATTCATAACCTTTGATTATCACCCATCCACCCAAGTGCAACCAAAACATATCGCACCGTTAACCGATCATGCGATTGCGCTCGGACTGCCCTTCATAATGTCGCTTGAGCCGCTGCAACGCGATCCGCAACACGATCTTGCCCGAGCGCGCCGACCAGCCCATCCGCTTTTCCGCAAGCTCTAGCCCTTCGAGGTAGCAACAGCAGCGCAAAGCAACATCGCTGAGACCCGGACCCAGATCCGACAAAGCATGTTCAACCCGATCCCGTGCGTCCGACGCCCCATGCCCAGCATGGGCTTCACTGTTGAAACCACCGCGCCCCCCTGCAGTCAGAAAATGGTCCCAATTCTGTGCGACCTGAGGGCCAATCTGCGCCAGTTCGAAATCCTCACGCAGGCGTTCGCCCGCCGCCACAAGTGTTTCATCAAGAAAAGGCTTTCCGTCCCGATCTCGCCGACGTGCCAATGCGATCAGGGGGCTTTCCGCTGCACTATAGCGAATCCGCCGAGGCCGGTCGGGTTTTGCAGTCACGCTCTGACAGGGCGCCATTTGCGCTTGGAACGGCGCTTGTGCATCTGCCATTCCAAATCCAAATTCACTACGCTCACGCGCTTTGTTCTCGGCCTCGGCAATAAGGCGACTCAGCGCCGTGCGGCCCGACGAAGAAATCCGATACCGCGAAATCCGTCCGGGATTGTCGCAGGAAATCCAGTCTTTCAGCGCCAGCGCCTGCGCAATCTTGCAATCCACAACAGCTGTTCGTGTGGCGCCGCTGTCTCCGGTGTCGCGGACCACCACGGCCTTGTCCATTTCCTCAGCCACTGCAAGCACTGACCCCGTTTCACACAAACGACGCAAAATTCGCAGTGCCTCGCGGTTGAATTCTTCGTCCTTGGCGGCGGCGGTTTCCTGTTCGGTCACAGCCAAGGCCCCGAATTGGATCGAGCCCGTGCCATCGGCTGAATCCGAGAAATGCGTTTCCGCCAGAGATTGCAGCGCGGCATCCACCAAGGGATCGTCCCGTCGCATTTCGATGCGCCTGATTTGTCTGAGTATGGTCGAAGCATGGCACCCTGCAGATCGCGCAATATCGCGGATCGACTGTCCGGTCTCTGTGTGGGCAAGATATCGTTGTGCCCCCTCAGGTACCCAAGCCGGAATGGTGAATGCCATGTTGTTTTCCATAGTTACTTGCCCTCGTCGACACAACAATCTGTTTTCAATCGCCCCCGATGAATTTGTTAACCAATTCTAACTAGAGTTGCTTTCGTTACTCGTTCGTTAACCCGCGGCGACAAGGACCAGATTTGATTCAAAAACATAAACACTCATGAAGTCAGAGTTCGGCGCGAACCCAATCAAGGCAACACCCGTTTAGGTTGTGTCACACATTCAGGGACGTTCACTCACACAAGGGAACCCCGGAATGCAGGACCTGATGACCATGATTACCACTCTCCGCCGCCCTCGCCTGTTGGCACGAGCCGCGAAACACGGGGCGCAGGACTATGACCGGGATCGGCACCTGCAGCGCATCCTTGGCTATGGATCACTGCCCGGCACGGGCGCGGCACTGATGCGTCTGATGGAAATGGAGCGAGAGGTTAACACGCAGCGCGTAGAAGAGGACGCAGCCTATTCGCTGGTCCGTCATTTGGACCTGCTGATCGCGTTGTTGGGCGAGGCGCAGCTGTTTCAGGCCAGCCGCGCCGCGCAAAATCAGTGATCAGGTAAAGGCATCCGGCATGGATGCTTTTTTCTTGTCAATGTACTCGTTCAGAGCAGCATTGATTGCCGGGTCGAGTTGTGGCTGCTGGTAGTTGGCCAGCAGATGCTCGACCCGGGCAGAGGCCAGCTGACGCGTGTCACGCGCGCCTTCATCTTCCCAGGTTTCGAACGGTTTATAGTCCAGCAATTCCGACTTCCAGAACGCGTCCTTGAAGTTCGCCTGCGTATGCGCACAACCCAGATAGTGGCCGCCAGGACCGACTTCGCGGATCGCATCCATCGCCTGCGCGTTCTCGTCGTAAGCCACGCCTTTGGCCAAGCCGTGCAGCACGCCAAGTTGATCCGCATCCATGACGAACTTCTCGAAATCCGCAACCAGACCGCCTTCGAGCCAACCGCAGGAATGCAGCATGAAGTTCACGCCTGACATCAGGCCCATGTTTAGCGAGTTTGCTGTTTCGTAAGCAGCCTGCGCGTCGGGCAGTTTCGAGCCACAGAACGACCCGGCCGAGCGGAACGGCAGGTTTAGGCGACGCGCCAGCTGACCCGCACCATAGGTGACCATCGACGCCTCAGGCGTACCAAAGGTCGGCGCGCCCGAGTTCATATCAATCGACGACACGAAGGCCCCAAAGATCGCCGGGGCACCCGGACGGATGATCTGGCTATACGCGACACCGGCCAGAACTTCGGCCAGGACCTGCGTCAGCGTCCCTGCCACCGAAACCGGTGCCATCGCGCCACCCACGATAAAGGGAGAGATAATGCAGGCCTGATTGTTAGCCGCGTAAACTTCAAGTGAACCCATCATCACATCGTCGAAGGTCATCGGCGAGTTGATGTTGGTCAGCGAGGTCATCACTGTGTTTTCCTGCACGAACTCTTTTCCGAACAGGATCTCGCACATCTCTACCGAATCCTGCGCCCGGCTGGGGTCGGTGACCGAGCCCATGAATGGCTTGTCCGACAGGGTCATGTGCGCCATCAGCATGTCCAGGTGACGCTTGTTCACCGGCACGTCGGTAGGTTCGCACACAGTCCCGCCCGAGTGGTGCAACCACTTGGACATGTAGGCCAGTTTCACGAACTTGTTGAAATCGTCCATGGTCGCATAGCGACGGCCACCTTGCGCGTCGCGCACGAATGGAGGGCCGTAGACCGGCGCCAGCACCAGATTGCGCCCCCCGATGACAACCGATTTTTCGGGGTTGCGCGCGTGTTGTGTGAACTCGCTGGGGGCAGTTTTGATCAGCTCGCGCGCCAGACCGCGCGGGATGCGAACACGTTCCCCATCGACATCAGCCCCGGCATCTTTCCAGCGCTGCAACGCACCCGGATTGTCGACGAAATTGACGCCGACCTCAGCCAGAATGGTTTCCGCATTGGTTTCAATGATCTCCAACGCTTCCGCGTTGAGGACCTCGAAATTCGGAATATTCCGTTCGATGTATTTTGCAGTTTCGATTCGAACTGCGGTGCGCTCGGCCCTGCGGGCGGCACCACCACCGCCTCTGGCTCTGCGTCGGGTGTTTGCCTCTGCCATGAGATAATCCCGTTAGTCATGTTCACGTTGCAAATCGTGTTACCGGAACCGCAGATCACAACAGACGTGGATTACGGCGCTATAGGGGTAAAAGCGACATGATCGCCTATTCGATGTTGTTTGAACCCCTAATTCCTGACGCTAATGATAGAAGCATGGAACCGAAATCGCAAAATCCGTCTAACCACTAGCTGAGCGAAAACTCCTTTACGTGACAGAATTTGGGTACGTCGCATTTCGCAAGATGGTTGTGAGAAATCTAAATTGACGGGCTGACAAACCTCAAAGGTTTTTACGCATCGCAACCGAATTCCCGGCCACTTCAGTTTCGATCCAGCCGAGATGCGCGTAAATCGCCCTCGTATCCTGCATCAAACGATGGGTGCGCAATTCCATATGGGTGCAGCCAGCCTCGCGCGCTTCGGCTTCGGCGCGTGACAGCAGTTTTCCAGCGACACCTTGCCCTTGGGCCGACGGTGACACGGCCAGATTGATAACCTTCATCACAGCACCCTGTTGCGCAAACACAATCACACCAGCCAACCCATCATCGCTGCGGGCCAGGACCACGTGACGTTCCGCAATATCTTGCGCCAAACCACTCGTCACATCAGGCAGATCATCAATAGAACTGCGCGCTTTGGCATAAGCCGCCCTGATGCAGTCTGTGACCGCCTCGACGTCATCCTGCGTTGCATCCGTGAAACGAATGACGGCCATTGATCCCATCTCCTTCCGCATCTGACTGAAATCGCCTTCATAACGCTTGCACATAACCGCCGCGCGACCTAAGAGCCAGTCATGAGCCAGACATCCCATGACCGCCTTCTGATCATCGACTTCGGCAGCCAGGTGACGCAGCTGATCGCACGCCGCCTGCGCGAGTTGAATGTCTATTGTGAAATCCACCCCTATCAAAACGTCACGATGGACTTTGTACGCGAAATGGCGCCCAAGGCCGTGATCTTCTCGGGCGGACCGGACAGCGTGACGCGCGAAGGGTCCCCCCGCGCCCCGCAAGAGATTTTTGACTATGGCGTGCCGATCCTTGGCATCTGCTATGGACAGCAAGTCATGATGCATCAGCTTGGCGGCAAGGTCGAAAGCGGCCACGGCACTGCCGAGTTCGGTCGCGCCTTTGTCACTCCGAAAAACCAACTGGATATTCTGAACGGCTGGTTCGCGGATGGCGACGAACAAGTCTGGATGAGCCACGGCGACCACGTCAGCGAAATCGCCCCCGGGTTCGAGGTCTTCGGCACCTCACCCAACGCGCCCTATGCGATCACGGCTGATGCCAACCGTCACTTCTATGCCGTTCAGTTCCACCCCGAGGTGCACCACACGCCCAGAGGCGCGAAACTGTACGAAAACTTCGTAAAGCTGGCTGGCTTCAACGGCGATTGGACCATGGGTGCCTATCGCGAACAGATGATCGAAAAGATTCGCGAGCAAGTCGGCGACAAAAAAGTCATCTGCGGCCTGTCCGGCGGCGTCGACAGCTCGGTCGCGGCGATCCTGATCCATGAAGCGATTGGTGATCAACTGACTTGCGTGTTTGTCGATCACGGCCTGTTGCGCAAGAACGAGGCCGAAGAAGTCGTCGGTATGTTCCGCGACAACTACAACATTCAGCTGATACACGCAGATGAAAGCGACCTTTTTTTGGGAGAGCTGGACGGCCAATCCGACCCGGAAACCAAACGCAAGATCATCGGAAAGCTGTTCATCGACGTGTTCCAGAAACACGCTGATACGATCGAAGGGGCCGAATTCCTGGCCCAGGGCACGCTCTATCCCGACGTGATCGAATCGGTTTCGTTCTCGGGCGGCCCCTCGGTCACGATCAAATCGCACCACAATGTCGGAGGCCTGCCTGAAAAGATGGGTCTGAAACTGGTCGAACCTCTGCGAGAGCTGTTCAAAGACGAGGTTCGCGCACTGGGCCGCGAACTTGGCCTGCCGCAGAGCTTCATCGGGCGCCACCCCTTCCCCGGGCCGGGTCTGGCGATTCGCTGCCCAGGCGAGATCACCCGTGAAAAACTGGAAATCCTGCGCGAAGCCGACGCCATCTATATCGACCAGATTCGCAAACACGGTCTGTATGATGATATCTGGCAGGCTTTTGTTGCCATCCTTCCGGTACGCACCGTCGGTGTGATGGGTGACGGGCGCACATATGATTATGCATGTGCGCTGCGGGCTGTAACCTCGGTCGATGGCATGACCGCCGACTACTATCCGTTCAGCCACGAATTCCTCGGTGAGACCGCCACGCGGATCATCAACGAGGTCAAGGGCATCAACCGATGCACTTATGACATCACCTCGAAACCTCCGGGAACGATTGAGTGGGAATGACAAAAAGCCGGGCTTTGACCCGGCTTTTTTGTTTAAGTCCTGCAAGAAACCCATAGGTTTTAAATTAGAATTCCGCGATTCCCGCAGGCAGGTAAATGGACAGCAGCAGACCGCAGATCGGCAAAGCCGCGCTTTGGATGACGGGGGCAATTGCCTCTTTCTCATCGATGGCGGTTGCCGGCCGCGAATTGAGCGTGGCCCACGATACATTCGAAATCATGTTTTACCGCAGCCTCGTCGGCATCTTCGTTGTAGCGGTGATTCTGACCCTGTCGCGCAAATGGGATCAGGTCTCGACATACAGACTGGGGCTGCACGGTGTCCGTAACCTGACGCATTTTATTGGTCAGAATTTGTGGTTCTACGCGGTAACCGTCATTCCTCTGGCACAGGTTTTTGCGCTTGAGTTTACGCAACCCATCTGGGTGATCCTGCTGTCTCCGCTGCTGCTGAAGGAACGGCTAACACCTGTACGCGCGCTGTCTGCCTTGATTGGTTTTGCCGGTGTCCTGCTTATTACCCGCCCCGGTGCCGTGCCTCTGAGCGCTGGCATTATAGCTGCTGCTTTGTCTGCGGTATTCTTCGCATTTACAACGATTTCCACCAAAACCCTGACCCGTTTTGCCAGCATTGGATGCATCATGTTCTGGCTGACCGTCATGCAGGCTGTCCTGGGATTGATGGCCGCAGGGATCGATGGGCAGATCGCTCTGCCAACCGCGAACACGATCCCCTTCCTGGTATTGATTGGGTTGGCAGGACTACTGGCACATTATTGCATCACCAACGCTCTGGCTATTGCGCCTGCGACCGTGGTTGTACCGTTCGATTTTGTCCGCCTGCCCACAATCGCCGTGATCGGAATGATTCTGTACCACGAGCCGCTGGATCACTGGACGCTGCTAGGGGCCGTCGTGATCTTTTCGGGTATCTTTTTGAACGTGCATGCCGAAAATCGTAACAGTTTGGCAACAGTTTCCCGGCACACTCACCCTGAATAACGCACCGTCACTAGTTGACGGTAATATAACCCTCAAGAAAGTATCGAGCACCACAAGACAGATCGGCCTTCACCACTCGATAGTCCGGTCTGAATAACAGGACACCTTTTGGGAGGACAGAATGAAAAAAGCGCTTCTACAGGCGTGCGCGGTGTGCGTTGGGACAACAGGAGCTTACGCCGGCGGTCTGGATCGTAGCGGACAGGGTGTCAATATCCTGTTCGAAGAGGGATCAGTTGTACAATTCCGTCTCGGCTATACTGATCCAAGCGTAAGCGGCACTCAAAATGGCGTAGATTCCGGCAACGTTGCCGAGTCATTCTTCACACCGCATTTAGCCTATAAACATGCTTTTACAGACAGGCTGGATTTCGCACTGGTCTATGATGAGCCCTTCGGCGCGGATATCGAGTATCCGTCAAACTACCCGTTGTCGATCAACCCGACAACGCCGTTTGGTGGGCGCACGGATGTTCTGCGCGCCAAAGCAGATGTGGACGCAATTACTGCGCTTGTTCGGTATAAATTCGACGGTGGCTTCAGCGCTATCGGAGGTCTGCGCGCGCAACGTTTGAAAGCCAACGTGGCAGTGCCCGCCGCTGCGGGGTACGAAGTCGACACAGATTCTGACATCGCATTTGGGTATGTCGTCGGCGTCGCGTGGGAAAAGCCAGAAATTGCCGCACGTGTGGCTCTGACTTACAACTCAAAAATCACACACGATTTTTCCCAGACAGAGTCATTCAACTTCGTGCCGCCTGTATTCCCGCCTAGTGCGGTACTGGTCACAGCGGAAACCGAGTCTGAGATTGAATCACCTCAATCCATCAATCTGGATTTCCAAACCGGTGTAGCCCCCAAAACATTGCTGTTTGGTTCAATTCGATGGGTGGACTGGCCGCAAACTGTTTTTGCGCCGCCAAACTATGTCAACATTGTCGGGGATAACCTCGTCGACTACGAAGATGATACGTTCACGTATACGCTGGGGCTCGGCTATCAGTTCTCGGAAGAATTTTCGGGTGCGGTAACTGCTGGATATGAAACATCCACCGGTTCCGAAGTCACTAATTTGGGCCCGACAGATGGGTTCTGGAGCCTTGGGCTCGGTGGAACCTACTCTCTCGAACGCGCTCAGATTTCCGGTGGTGTCCGGTATACAGACATTGGAGACGCCACTACCACCACCGGGGGAGAATTCAGCGGCAACAGCGCTTGGAGCGTCGGCTTCCAGATCACTTACTCGCTGGGCTGATCCGCAACAGAGTGAAACGTTGAACCCCGCCCTTCCGGCGGGGTTTTTCTTTGCGGGCTATCCAAAATATGAATTCCAGAAACCTCATTGCGTTAAAGCCACAGTTTCCGTGGATTCGTCGGTTTCACAATCTCACATTAGTTTTCTCTCTGTCGGTCCCTGGCCGGATCAACTAGGGGACCGGCACAACAAAAAAAGAGGACACTACATTGTTGAATCCAGGCAAAATTTCAATATTAGCAATGATTTCACTGACCCCGGCTATAGCAGGCGCACAGGAATTTAACGGTGCTGCCACCTTGGGCTATGGACAATCTTCCATTTCCAACGGCGGTGGCGATTTCGGCACCTTCACCGGCGATTTCACCGGTACTTTGAGCTTCGACAACGGTCTGCACTGGGGCTTTGACGCCAAGTATTACAATGCCGATCCCGACAATATTTCCGGGGATGTTTCCCTGTGGGATCTGGGCACGACATTGAACTACCAATTTGACAACGGCGGCGTTCTGGGTGGCTATCTCGACTATGCCGATTTCGATTCTGGTCTGGGGCTCAACCTTTCCAGCGATGTGACTTCGTACGGTATTTCGGGCGGGTATGTCGTTGAAAATGCCGGGTTCGAAGCCTGGATCGGCGAATCGGAAACCTCCCCAAGCCTGCCAAACGGCACGGATTGGACCGATTTCGGCGCACGATTCCGCTATCAAGTGTCGGATAGTGCCGTATTCGGCGGTCACTATGTTCGCAGCGACGTGTCAGGTGGTGGCGTAAACCTTGACCTATATAGTGTTGGCCTTGGCGGTTACTATCGGTTCAACAGCGGTTGGGGGACTTATGCAGGTCTCGTGCATCAGTCGTTTAACGATCTTGATTTGGACTACACAACGCTTGGCATCGGCGTGGATTATAACCTGCTTGAGATCAGCGAGATCCCAGGCCAAGTGTCTCTGGAGTTGGCCAGAACGGATATCGATGTCGGCGGTGCAAGCGGCGATATCGACACCCTTCGCTTTGGTCTGACCTTCCCTCTTGGCGGTCGCACTTCCTCCACTCCGCTCAACAGCGTAGCGCGTGCGGCGATGGCCCCGCGTCACAACGCTCTGACAACGCTGGAAGACACCACTTTCTGAGGGTTTAGTACAACCTGCAAATCTCTGGAAAACCCTGCCTGTGCGGCAGGGTTTTTCTTTGCGCGGTTTCCAAGTCGGTAGAATCTTGGGTAAAAAAACTGGCAAGGCCGCACTAATACACCTTTCCCCAACGAATTGGGCGAACTTTTTTGCTTGGCGTGTTCTGGGCTATGCTGATGCGTTGGCTGGTTACCCCAATCCAGCGTTTAACTTTTTTGCGCCGTCCGCGCCTTTGTATGGCTTTTTTGTCATGGGTCTGTTGGACGAAGCGGCTCCGTTTCCCCTGCGGGCCGGGGGCGATTTCATATCTAGACCGTACTGACCTGGGCTCTAAAGTAAGTGACGACGATTTTTGGCGTCACCACAGGGGCATTGTTTTTTAAACGATGAACACCTGATCTGTTCTCTCGCCATAAAGGTGGGGCTTAGATACTAGGCGGTGCAGCCGCCATCAGGCCATTGATCCAAATCCGTTCGGGTACACACGATTGACGCCACCCGCTGCCCGTTTTAGCAAGGTCGCAAAAAAGGACGGCGGACAATGATCTACAGCTCGGCAAAAGATTGGCGCGATGCGGCGCGAAAAAAGGTGCTGTTCTTTGGCATGTCGGGCCTGGGCAAAACCTATGTGTCGAACGTGCTGCGCGACTCGGGCGATTGGTTCCACTATTCGATCGATTACCGCATCGGTACCCGGTACATGGGTGAATACATCGCTGACAATGCCAAAGCCGAGGCGATGAAAGTCCCTTTTCTGCGCGAACTGCTGTTGTCGGATTCGATCTTTATCGGCTCGAATATCTCGTTCGAGAACCTGACGCCTGTCGCCGCCTATTTGGGTAAGCCCGGAAATCCGGCGCTAGGTGGTTTGGAACTGCCCGAATACAAACGCAGGCAGGAACAATTCCGGCAGGCGGAAATTCACGCGCTTCTGGATACCGAGTATTTCATCGACCGGGCACAACGTCTGTACGATTACCCACATTTTATCTGCGACACCGGCGGGTCGATCTGCGAATGGGTAGACCCGGAAAACTCTACAGATCACGTGTTGTCCGAACTGTCTCGCCAAACATTGATGATTTGGATTCAAGGGGATGAAGATCACACGGCAGAGCTGATCAGCCGCTTTGATAAAGCGCCCAAACCGATGTCTTATCAGCCCGAATTTCTGGTCCGTGTTTGGGACGACTATCTGACCCAGTATAACTGCCGATCCGAGGATGTAGACCCCGACGCGTTCATCCGCTGGACTTACGCGCAGGCGCTGGCGCATCGGCAACCCCGCTATCAGTCGATGGCGGACAATTGGGGTGTAACAGTCACCGCTGATGACATGCACAAGGTCCGTGATGCCGCTGATTTCGATGAGTTGATCGAACGCACCCTTGAGACCCGCGCAAACCGGGCTTAATTACCGCCTCTACACTGTAACTCCAAAGGCTTGTACCTGATGCCGATCAAGATCCCCTCTGACCTGCCCGCATTTGAAGTTCTCACCCAAGAGGGCGTATCGGTCATGGCCGAGGATCAGGCAATGCGTCAAGACATTCGCCCACTGCGGATCGGGTTACTGAATCTGATGCCCAAGAAGATTCAGACTGAAAATCAGTTTGCCCGCCTGATCGGGGCGACTCCGTTGCAGATCGATTTGTCGCTGATCCGGATGACGGAACACCGCACCAAGAACACCGCGGCCGAGCATATGGCCGAATTCTATCGCCCTTTTCAGGAGGTGAAGGACGAGAAATTTGACGGGCTGATCATCACCGGTGCCCCGATTGAGCATTTGGAATTCGACAACGTCACCTATTGGGACGAAATGCGCGAAGTGTTCGAATGGACGCAGACCAATGTGCATTCTACCTTTGGTGTGTGCTGGGGTGGAATGGCGATGATCAATCACTTCCATGGCGTCAAGAAACATATGTTGGACGCTAAGGCGTTTGGTTGTTTCCGGCATGCGAACCTTAATCCGGCCTCGCCGTTCCTGCGCGGATTCTCGGATGATTGCGTGATTCCGGTCAGCCGCTGGACGGAAATGAAACAAAATGAGATTGACGCCGCTAACGGTTTGGTAACTCTGCTGGGCAGCGACGATGTCGGTCCCTGTCTGGTCGAAGATCGGAACCATCGTGCCGTCTATATCTTCAACCATTTCGAATATGACAGCGATACGTTGAAACAAGAATACGACCGCGATGTTGCCAACGGCACGCCGATCAACGTGCCCATGAATTACTATCCGGACGACGATCCAAGCCAGACACCACAGAACAGATGGCGCAGCCATGCGCATTTGCTCTATGGCAACTGGATCAGCGAGATTTATGGGACAACGCCCTATGATATCAATCGGATCGGTGTCGATCAGACCGATCTGAGGGCCTGATCCGGTGATGCGCGTCGGCCTCATAGCTTTGACTTTGCTGGTCTTGCTGTGGGCCCTCGCACTCTGGCGCGCTGGTCGGAATGAAGCCCGTGCCGAAGCCGCCTTTCCCCCCGAAGGTCAAATCGTCGAAGTCAATGGCATCCCAGTGCATGCGGTGGTGATGGGTGAAGGCCCGGATGTTGTGCTGATCCATGGGTCCAGCGGCAACACGCGCGACATGACCTTTGCCCTGGCTCCTATCCTGGCGGAAAACTACCGTGTGATTGTGTTTGACCGACCGGGTCTGGGGTATAGCGCCAGCTTCAATCCGGACGGTGAGACCATTGAGGAGCAAGCGGAAATCCTGCAAAAGGCTGCCGCGCAACTAGGTGCGGAAAAGCCCATCGTCGCAGGGCAAAGCTATGGCGGATCCGTCTCACTTGCTTGGGCTGTTACGCGGCCAGGCAATATCTCGGGGCTGGTCCTGATCGCAGCTGCCGCCATCCCGTGGGAGACACCTCTGGACGGGTTCAACACACTGGCGGCAACGCCCACCGGCAATGTCACCGCCCTGCCCCTGATCACTGCCTTTGTGCCCGAATGGTACGTTGAAAAAGCTTTGGACAAGGTGTTCGAACCGCAAACCACACCCGAAGGATATGCCGACCATTTCGGCCCCGGGCTGACCATGCGTCGGGCTTCGATGCATGCAAATGCCAAGCAGCGCGCCAATTTGCTGGAAGAAGTCCGCGCCCTACAACCGCGATACGGCGAGATCGACGTGCCGACCGAGATCGTCCATGGCACAGCCGATGATACCGTTGGGCTGGGCTGGCATTCTCATCGACTGATCAAACAAATCCCCGGCGCGGAACTGATTGAACTGCCTGGAATCGGGCACATGCCACAGGTCGTTGCTGCACCCGAAGTTGCTGCTGCCATCGACCGTGCAGCGCAACGTGCGGGTTTGCGTTAGGCCCTCCGCTAATCCATAGTAGGATATGGATTTTATGGCGAGGTAACACATGGCCCGTTCCGAAAAAGGCTCCATCGAAAAGTACTTTAAGAATGACGCCCCGAAAGAGGTGCGTTCGGCCATCGAAAAGTCCGAAAAAGGCGACATCCTGAACCCCACCTTCCCTTACGACGAACGAATGAAGCGTAAGGAATACGAAAAACAGATGGAAGAGCTTCAGATCGAACTGGTCAAGATGCAGTCCTGGCTCAAGGAAACCGACCATCGCATATTGCTTATTTTCGAAGGACGGGACGCCGCTGGCAAAGGGGGCACGATCAAGCGGTTCCGCGAAAACCTGAACCCACGCGGCGCACGCAATGTCGCGCTAAGCAAACCTTCGGACACTGAGCGCAGTCAGTGGTATTTTCAACGCTATATCGCCCATCTGCCTGCCGCTGGTGAGATCGTGTTCTTTGACCGCAGCTGGTATAACCGCGGTGTTGTTGAAAACGTCTTTGGCTTTTGCACAGCAGAAGAACGTGAACGGTTTTTTCGACAGGTCCTGCCGTTGGAAACCGGTTTGGTGAATGACGGGATCAAACTGTTTAAATTCTGGTTGAATGTCGGACGAGCAGAACAGCTCAACCGTTTTTTGGCGCGTGAAACCGACCCGCTGAAACAATGGAAACTCAGCCCGATTGATATCGCGGGTCTGAACAAATGGGATGAATACAGCCAGTCGATCGAAGAAACCCTGACGCGCAGCCACACGGAACACTGCCCCTGGACCATCGTGCGATCCGACGACAAGAAACGCGCGCGGCTGGCGGCCATTCGTACGGTTCTGCACGCGCTGGACTATGACGAAAAAGACGAAGACGCCATAGGCGCGAATGACCCCGATATCTGTGGCGGGCCAGAGATTTGGGATGCGTGACAGGTGGTGGACGAATGTCTTTTCGCGAATTATGTCATGAATTCTATAACTTGAAAAAGGGCACCTGAAGCAGGAATGACAAAACGCGGGTATCACCACGGGAACCTGAAACAGGCTTTGATCGAGGCTGCCCTGTCTCTGATCGAAGAAAAAGGTCCGACCGGCTTTACCCTGTCCGAAGCTGCGAAAACCGCCGGCGTCACCCCCGCTGCGGTTTACCGGCATTTCCACGGACGCGAAGACCTGATCGCCGAAGCCGCCCGGCAAGGGTTCGAGATGTTCTCGGATCTGATGCAATACGCCTATGACAAGGGCCAGCCCTCAGCGCTCGCCGCGTTCGAGGCGACAGGCCGTGCCTATCTGGCATTTGCCCGCAAACATCCTGGCCACTACATCGCGATGTTCGAAAGCGGGATTTCGATCAATCGAACGCCTGAATTATCCTTGGCCGCAAACCGTGCCAAAGCAGTACTGGAGAAAGCGGCGGCTGATCTGTCGCAACACATTCCACCGGAAAAGCGCCCGCCCGCATCCATGTTCAGCGCCCATATCTGGGCCATGAGCCACGGCGTTGTTGAACTTTACGCCCGCAACACTGGCGCCAGTTCCCCATTTTCACCCGAAGACTTGCTGGAATCCGGCATCGGCATCTATTTGCGGGGTTTGGGGTTGGTGCCGCAGGACGACGACTGACAATCAGAACCTGCTCAGCGGCTGTGGTGCGCTGAGGCCAGAGGTGACGTTAATCAACTCCATTTCCCCCATGCCTTTGATATCCACGCGCCCGATATCCGCGACCTGGAACTCATCAATCAAGGCAAATTTCATCTCTTCTGGGGCGACGATATGCATTGGGTTTGCAAAGACTTGCAGGCGCGAAGCAATGTTCACAGCCGGACCGAACACGTCATAGACGTATTTCTGTATCCCAACGACAGAGCCCACCGCAGCCCCCATGCCAAGGCCAATCCGGGCCTGCCATTTATGGGGGTGACTTTCGTTTCGCCGCTCCAGATACCGTAGGAAGCGAACGGCGCAATGTGCTACGGCCGTGGCATGATCCGGTGTCGCGTCAGGCATACCAGACACCGCCAGATAGGCGTCACCGATGGTCTTGATCCGCTCGCATCCGAATTGTTCGACGATACGGTCGAACGCGGTGAAAATGTCATTCAACTCGCTTAACGTAACGGTTGGATCGGTCTTTGCGGCAAAATCGGTAAAGCCCACAAAATCCAGCATCACCACCGACACCTGATCATATAGTTGCGGCGTGACGACACCGAAGGTCTTGAACTCTTCGTACACCGCCCGCGGCATAAGGTTTAGCAACAACCGCTCGACACGCTCTTTCTCACGCTCCAATTCGCGCGTGTTGCGTTCAACCATTGTCGAGTAGCTATCGATCATGCTTTCCAGCTCGCGGATGCGAGTAATGTTCTGGCATTCCACAACCAAAACCTGTTCAGACAAGCCATTCGCGAGCGATACAGCCGTTGCAAAAATCAGCGTCCTGCGTTTTGGCTTGATCTGCAATTCGACTGTATAGCGAAGCCCCGATTGCTTGACGTCCTCCAATTCACGCTGATCCAAAGATGGGAGCAAATCCAGAAGGGTCTGTCCTTCGGTCGGAACCCCAAACCATTCGGCAAACGGCCCATTGTGAAACACAAAACTCAGGTCTGAGGCACGCACAACAGCCACGCCAACTCCGATCGCCCGCAGCAACTGTTCGTTTATCGCTGAAATACTCATGCGGCGTCACGGGTTACAATAATTGCGCGTTTGGATTCAATGGCGTTCAAGGCGATCTTGATGTGACCGTCTTCCATACCGTGCATAGAAAGGGCCTCGGCAAATAGTTCGGCCATCTCATCAAAATCCGCATGAGAGATATTCAGGTGTCGATGAACCGCCTCAATCCTGTCATCGCTAAAAGAAGCAGGACCACCAACCAGAGAAGACACGAACTTGGTCTGGTGATCGATCAGGCGCGGCATGTCGATGTCTTCGAAATGACCACCGATCTGATCGGAGTCCAATGCCATTTCATAGAACGTCATAACGATCCGACTGATCGTTTTGAATCCGCCGTATCTTTCATAGATTGTCTGACTCACACCGCACACCCAAGCTTCAACCACAAAAACACTGAAAGCTTATATCAAACTGACAGTTTTGTTAACGCTTATGCGAGGGTTACCAGATCAATGGTCACGAACGCCCTTTAGGCGGCCTATGTAACAAGTTAGACGTTCAGGTCTTCGGCGCAGGGAATAAAGCCCGCAAACCCACCCTGTGCCAACAACCTGTCCTGCCCGCCAGCGCGCCAATACAGTTTGCGCCGCGCGGCTTGCAGCTCGCGGCGTATACGGAACCCCAATGGCCCCTTGTCCAACCCGCTGTTGGTTTTCTGATCCTGCGACCGCTCGCTAACCTTGACGGGTTCGGCAGTCTGTTCCTGCTGCTTGGACCACATCATCTGCACCCCCACCGCCGGAAAACACTGACACATGCGCCAGTCGGGACGTGGGAGCGAGATAAAGTCGTCCAGATGGTCCGAATACTCCTCAGACCAGGACAGCAGTTTGCGACAAGCCGCCTGCGTCAGAATGTAGGCAGCAGAACTGGGGGCCATTTCCAACATTGGGCGAACTGGAACGTCTGCAATCGACTCAAGCGGCCCGAACCGCATGGAACGTGGTGAATAATCCAGCTTGATCAGATCAAAACCCGCATCATCCGCCAGCAAAGCTGCGATGACGGCCCCGGCCTGAGCCGACATTTCAACGTCATCCTCAAAAATCGCTACCTTGCTCAGGTTCTGATCCACAGCAACCCGCCAAACGGCCCGGTGGCTTTCGAAGCAGGCGATTTCGCTTTGTGTCAGCCCCCATCGGGTGCCGGCGCCGGGAACGTAGCAATTGTCATCCAGTGCGCCGGGTTGCTGACCGTCCACTGCGCTGAACCGCTGTGCGCCACGCAATCCTGTGTCGGCGAACTGACCTTCCATGAACTCGGCCCGCTCGGGCACCCGATCCAGGTTAATAAAATAGGCAGCGGCTCCCGATGGCAGTTCGTAATGTCCCACGGCGCATCCTTTCAAACACTGTCGTCAGATACACACCGCTGAGCCGGACAATCAACCCCAACAGGGCATGACCACGCTGACCCTTGCCGTCAACGTGAGGCAGGAAAGGCAGATCGCCCTTCCTGCTGATCCGATCAGGTGCTGATCGTGTTGTGTTCCGGGCCATAGGGGAAGCCGGTGATGTTTTCGGCACCAGAATCCTCGACCACAAGGATGTCATGTTCGCGATACCCGCCTGCGCCTTTCTGGCCTTCGGGGATCCACAGCATCGGTTCAATGGATACGACCATACCGGGCTCCAGCACAGTGTCGATGTCTTCGCGCAGCTCAAGCCCAGCCTCGCGACCGTAATAGTGGCTGAGAATCCCGAAGGAATGACCATAGCCGAACGAGCGGTATTGCAGCAAACCTTCGTCAGCGAAGAACCGGTTGATCTCTTCACAGATTCCAGAGCAGGTCGCGCCGGGTTTGATCAGGCTCAGGCCCAACTCATGCGCAGCGACATTCGCCTTCCAGATGCGCAGGCTTTCGGCGTCGGGTTCCCCCAGAAACAAGGTGCGTTCCAGCGCAGTGTAATAGCCCGAGATCATCGGGAACGTGTTCAGCGACAGGATATCGCCCTTTTGCAGCGCCCGTTTTGTGACCGGGTTATGCGCCCCATCGGTATTCAGACCGGACTGGAACCAAACCCACGTGTCGCGATATTCTGCATCCGGATAGGCACGCGCAATCTCAGCCTCCATCGCGTCGCGGCCGGCCATGGCGATCTCAATCTCGGTCGCGCCTTCCCGGATCGCGGCATGAATGGCCGCGCCACCGACATCAGCCGTACGCGCGCCACCTTTGATCAGTTCGATCTCTTCAGCCGATTTTACCATGCGCGCGGCCATCGTATCCGGCGCGATGTCCACTAACTCCGGCCCGCCCAACATGTCCAACGCCGTATCGCGCATCGCCAGTGTCATGTGATCGCCCTCGATACCGATCCGTCCCGCCGACTCAATCAGGCTGGCCACCGCACGCCAATAATTGTTCCGTTGCCAATCGGTATAGATCACATTCTCTTCGACCGAGCGCCGCCAAGGCTGGCCAGCGTCGATATTCGCCGAAACCGTGGTGCAGCTTTCTTGGGTGACAACGCAGCCATACGGGCGTCCAAACGCGCAATACAAAAAGCCCGAGTAGTAGGCGATGTTGTGCATCGACGTCAGCAGCACCGCCGGGATATCACGCGCCGCCATCGTCGCACGCAGGCTGGCCAGACGTCGGTCATATTCTGCCTTGCTAAACGGGAGCGGCGCCTTGTCACCATTGTGGCTGGTGAAGAACTCGGGGCGATTGTTCAGGACTTTCATCATCTCTCTCCTCAATGCCGGACAGGCAAAGCCCGGCCACAAGTCCCGGCGTTCAGGACAAGCGGCCTCGGGAACCGAGAGCCATGCACCCCGCGTTGCGTCACGACGCCATCGTGACCGAGGTGCATGGTGAAATCGCTAAATCAGCTTTCGAGTCGCGTCAAGCCGGGCTGAGACCCCGCAAGCGTTCAGACCGACGCCGCAGCAGCTCGACCGTGGTCAGCAGCGCAATCGAGATCACAACAAGAATGGTCGCAACCGCCAGAATGGTCGGGCTGATCTGCTCGCGCAGGCCAGTGAACATCTGCCAGGGCAACGTTTTTTGACTGGCCGAACCGACGAACAGAACCACAACAACCTCATCAAACGACGTGATAAAGGCGAACAAGCCACCCGAGATTACGCCCGGCAAGATCAGCGGCATCTGGATTTTGAAGAAGGTCCGTACTGGCCCTGCCCCCATATTCGCCGCGGCCCGAGTCAGGGATCGGTCAAACCCGACCAACGTCGCCGTCACCGTAATTATAACGAACGGAATACCCAGAACCGCATGAGCCAGAACAACTTTGATGTATCCGACAAAGTTCTTGTCCATGCCCAATGTTCCCTCCATGAAACGACCGATGTCGCTGTAGAAAAAGAACATACCCGTGGCCGAAATGATCAGCGGCACAATCATGGGCGAGATCAGGATACCCATGATCGCCCGACGACCGGGCACGTGCGACTGGCTGAGACCAATGGCGGCCAGCGTCCCCAGTGAAACCGAAATGATGGTCGCGATTGGCGCGATAATCAGCGAGTTTTTGAAGCTGCGCTGCCATTCATTGTTGGTGAAGAAATCACGGTAATGCTTCAGCGAGTAGCCTTCGGGGTCCAAACGCAGCATCTCAGGCGTGAAGGTAAAGAAGTCCTGTGCGTTGAACGATAGCGGCAAAACCACAAGGATGGGCGTGATCAGGAACACGAAGATCGCACCGCAGATAACCCGAAACAAGTAATGTCCAAACACCTGCTGGCCCGTCAAATAGGGCAGCAGCCTTTGCCGATAGCGCCCCTCGTACAGCCAGAAGATGAAGAAGGCAAAGAACCAACCGGCCAGCAAGCCGACGATCAACCCCGTGAATCCCGCGAACAGAAAACCGATCACCCCCAGCCCAAGAATGGTGATCCAGCGTGCGACACGTTCATTGTCCAGAACCGTGATATAGACCCAGGCCAGCGCCGCCATCAGTGCGGCACCTATCAGGATGCCCAGCAGGGCACTGCCCTGCCCGGCCCCGACGAACATGCCGAGGAAACCTCCGGCGGCGGCGACTGTGGGCAGAACCATCGACAACGGCTTGCGGGATATTGGTGTAAGTGCTGCCATGATATTTATCCCAATTTCACGTTATCGATGCCCACGATCTTGTCGTAGCACCAGTACAGAAGCATGACGACCGCCAGCAGGATCGTCCCCAACGCCGCAGCCAGTCCCCAGTTCAGCGAGGACGAGATGTGATACGCAATCCGGTTCGAGATGAAGACACCCTTGGTGCCACCCACGATCTCGGGCGTGATGTAGTAACCAATGGCCAGAATGAACACGAGGATCGAACCGGCCCCAATTCCCGGAATGGATTGTGGGAAGTAAATCCGCCAGAAGGTAGTCCAGTTGGTGGCTCCCATCGACTTGGCCGCACGGGTATAAGATGGCGGGATCGTCTGCATCACCGAATACATCGGCAGGATCATGAACGGCAGCAGGATATGCGTCATCGCGACGATCGTGCCGATCTGGTTGTTGATGATCACAAGTCGCGCATCATCTGCGACCAACCCAAGCCAAACCAGAGTTTCGTTAATGACACCTTGTTGTTGCAGCATCACTTTCCAAGCCGAAGTTCGCACCAGAAGCGATGTCCAGAAGGGCAACAGCACAAGGATCATTAGCATGTTCGAAACACGCATCGGCAAATTCGCCAACAGGTAGGAAACCGGATAGGCCAGCAGGATACAGGACCCAGTAATGATCAGGGACATGAACAGCGTACGGCCAAACAGCTTTACAAGTATCTGCTTGTCTTCCGGCTGCGCAGCAACGCCGTCGGGCGTCAGCCTTAAATCGACGGCTGCAAGAAAATAGCCGGGGGTCACGTTTCGGGAATGGGTCTTGATCACACGCCAGTTTTCGACGTCCCCCCATCCTTTGTCCGCGTCAATAAGCTTTTCTTTGAACGGCGCATCCGCTTCAGGGTCCCATTTCCGGATTTTTCGACCGGATTTACGGAACAGGGACGAGATGCCCGGTTCTTCATAGTTCAACCGTGATCCCAACCGGGTGTGTTTCTTTTCAGCAACCGCAATGATCATGTCATTGACAAAGGCGTCATAGACGGCCTCGTCCGGCAGTTCGCCGCTTTTTTCATCCCAATTTTCCAACGCCACGACCGTCAGAGGCAGCGTTTTTTCCACGATACCGTTTTCCACCGAACGGAACAGCATCGACGCAATCGGAATTATGAACGAGAACAGAACGAACAGAAGAAGGGGCGCAATCAATAACAGAGCGCGCAGCTTTTGCCGTCTTAGTGAACGTGCCAGAGATTGCTTGAGCGGCGTTCCGTCCGCGGCCAGCATCGGTCCTGCGTTTTGGCTTGCGTCAGTCATCAGTGCCCCTTGGTTTTATGGGTCAAGGGGCAGCGTGCCGCCCCCTGACTGGTTTTTTGAACTTGAAAGGTTACTGCGACAGCCAGGCCTGGAAACGTGCGTCCAGATCATCGCGGTAGTCAGCCCACCATTCGTAGTTGTTCACAAAGGTGTTTTTCGCGTTACGCGGATCAGTCGGCATGTGCGGTGCCATGTCGATACCCAGATCGGCATGCTTATCGACCAGAGGCGCCGAGGACTTACGTGCCGGACCATACGAGATGTATTTTGCCTGATCCGCCAGACGCTGTGTATCGGACGAGAACCGGATGTAATCCAAGGCCCGTGCCTCACGCTCAGGGCTTAGACCAGCCGGGATCGCCCAGCCGTCCAGATCAAACATCTGCCAGTCCCAAGCCATGCCAACAGGCTGATTCTGCTCGACAATCATCGAGAACAGACGGCCATTATAGGTGGACCCCATAAAGATCTCGCCATCAGCCAAAAGCTGAACCGGCTCGGCGGCGGCCGACCACCAGATCGTCTGATCCTTGATCGTGTCTAGCTTGGCCAATGCACGTTCAACACCCTCTTCAGTTTCAAGCGTGTCGTATACGTCTTCGTAAGCTACGCCATCACAAAGCAGGGCCCATTCCATATTGGCGATTGGGCGTTTGTTGAGTGCGCGTTTGCCTGGATACTTCTCAAGGTCGAATACATCGCACGCTCCGGTCGGAGGCTCTACACCTTCTGGCACCATATCGGTGCGATAGCCGAAGGTTGTCGAGTATACGATCGTCGGAATATAGCAAGGTGAGACAAGTTGATCACCAAAGTCCTCAGACGCAGGTGTCCCATCGGGCGCAGGGGCCAAATGCACGTCCGGGTCGATTTCAATGATCAGACCTTCGTCGCAGGCACGAATATTGTCAGCGGCTTCAAGATCGACAACGTCCCACGTGACGTTGCCCGCTTCGTTCATAGCGCGCAGCTTGGCAACACCTTCGGGCGAGCTGTCATCATTCAGAATGGTAACACCAGTCTTTTCCGAATAGGGCTCGTGATACGCTTTCAACTGCGATTTGGAATACGCGCCGCCCCACGAGACGATTGTCATCTCTTCGGCCATAGCGCCACCAGCAATTGCGGCAACCGCACTCGCCAATAGAGTGGTTTTGGTAACTTTCATTGTTAACTCCCTGTTATTCCCGTTAATTTTAGCTTTTCAGATCAGGTCACGGGGTGCCTGATCATCTGATATCCCGCGCGTCCGGGCAGAGCGCGCGGGTATTTCCTTGCTCAGGCGTCAAGCGCCCGGCAATCATGGGCCAGCCAGCCGATTTCAACCTCTTGGCCCGGCTGCAGTTTTACCGCATCCGGCGCGTTTCGGGTTTTGATGATGAAATCGTCGTTCCCCGCAACAGACAGGCGGAAGCGGAACACGTCACCCATATAGATGAATTCTTTGACCGTTGCCTTCAGCGTATGCGCATCGGCGTGCAGACGATCTTTGTTGAACTCGACCCGTTCGGGGCGGATGGAAACCTTGGTCCGATCTCCCGGGTTGTGGACGTTTACCGGTTTGGCGTCAATCTCAGACCCATCGTCCAAAGCCACCACGCATGAATCGCCGTCGATGGATTTAACAACGCCTTCCAACGTATTGTTTTCGCCAATAAACTGCGCAACGAAGCTATTTTCGGGTTCTTCGTACAGAAGATCGGGTGGGGCCAATTGCTGAATGCGCCCATCGTCAAACACTGCGACACGGTCCGACATCGTCAACGCTTCGGTCTGGTCGTGTGTCACATAGACCGTGGTGATCCCAAGCTCATGCGCCAGTCGGGTGATTTCAAACTGCATATGTTCGCGCAGCTGTTTGTCCAGCGCGCCCAGCGGTTCGTCCATCAGCACCAGTTCGGGTTCGAAGACCAGCGCCCGCGCCAAGGCGATACGCTGTTGCTGACCACCCGAAAGCTGCGCCGGGCGGCGGCTGCCAAAGGCCCCCATCTGAACCATATCCAGCGCGCGCTTGACCTTTTCCTCGCGCTGATCCTTGCCCATTTTCCGCACTTCCAAAGGAAAGGACAGGTTTTCGGCCACGGTCATGTGCGGAAACAGGGCATAGTTCTGGAACACCATCCCGATGCCACGTTTATGCGGGGGAATATTGTTGATCGGTTTCCCGTCCAACATGATCTCGCCATGTGTGGCGGTTTCAAACCCTGCCAACATCATCAGGCAAGTTGTCTTGCCAGACCCTGACGGGCCCAACATTGTCAGAAACTCACCTTTTGGTAACGAGAGGTTTAGATCTTTTACAACGAGTATTTCACCATCATAAGACTTCTGGACACGTTGAAACTCGACGAACGCAGCGTCATTGGACATATACCGACTTGGCTCCCTGTGCGGTCTGTTGGTTGTCCGGTTTATCCGGATCTCAAAGACCATTGGGGACATTTAAGGACATGCAGGGCGCGCCGCGCAACCAAAAATATATTTGAAGCTCTACAATTTTGGATACGGTCACCCCTTCAATGATGCGAATTCAGTTCCCGCATGTGCCACGCAAGGCTTTGATTGCTGGACAAAACCGGCTTTCCTAGCCGCTCCTGAATCTCACGGATCGCATCAAAAGTTCTTAGATTTGTGCAGCTTAGAAAAATAGCTTCAACCGAAGAATCAGCACCAAGCTTGAGCGCTGCATCAACCACAGAGCGCCGCGAAATGCGCACAACTTTCGATTCTTCAGCCTCTCCGAACGAGCCGAAAACATCCATTGAAACCCCGTTTTCAGCGAATGCCCGACGTAATGGTTCGTTCACATCTTGTATATATGGCGACAGCAGCGCGAATTTTGAGACTCCCAAATGCGCCGCGCAGGCCGATGCGGCACGCAAAGGGTTGGTGACCACGGCAGTATTGCAGGTCTCTTGCACCATACGCTCGACCTGCTCGGACCCGATGACCGAACTGGCGGATGTGCATCCATATCCAACCACCTTGTAGGGGCGAATTTTCGGCAGCAAATCCGCCGCAGCGGGCAAAGCCTTTTCCATTTGTGCCAAGGTATCGGTCGTAACTTCAGTTCCGCTAGGAATACGCGAGACATAGATCGGATAGGTTCGATCGGCGAAATAGGCATTGAACTCGGTCTCAATGGTCTCATCCGTTTGCAAAACGATCAGGCCCATTGGTGAGGCAGCTGGATCATCCGCATCCAACGTATAGGGAAGATAGCTCATATCTGGGGCAACTCCGGGCCGACTCTTGGGCTGATAAAGCGCGGTGCGCCTTGCGTGATGACGATATTTTCTTCGTGGACCAGTATTTTATCGCCCACGGCGATGCCTGGCTCTAATGTCAGGACCATCCCGGGTTCCAATACCGTGTGATCCGATGGGATCAGAGAAGGCCATTCCGTCAACGACATGCCAAGGCCATGTCCCAACCTCCCTGCACCGGTGTCTTCGCTGTTTCGGGACAAGATCGCGTTCATTGCTTGGAACAGATCAGCTGCAGTTGCGCCTGGGCGTGCCGCTTCAAACCCCGCATCTGATGCTTCGATCAACGTGGTATAAGCGTCGCGCACTTGCGCCGACGTCTGCCCGACCGACCAATTGCGGTCGTAATCGCAAAAATACCCGTCCCACACCAAGCCTGTGTCCAACATTAAAACATCCCCCGGCACCAATGCGGTTGGACGGGCTGGAGAGATCACGTCTGCATACCCGCCCTGCTCGGCCCCGCCAGCCAGATACGGCACCCAATCCGCGCCTTCCTCAAGGCACAGCATCTGAAAACGGCGGAACACCTCGTCCAAAGCAACATCTTCTCCGGCGATCTCGGGCACGCGTAGAAAGGCCCTGCCCCCGATTGCGCAGGCGGTTTCGATCTTGGCGATCTCTGCCTCGGACTTCACCATCCGCAACGCACGGAGAGTACCTCCGTCGCTGCCCAGACGACGGGAACCCAACCTTTCCTGCAACCTGTTAAGATCGGCCAAAGGCATGCGAACATGGGTTTCGTGACCATCCGGCAGACCGATTACCGCATCTGCAGGGCAGATTTCGAACAAAGCGTCGGCCAGCAGGCTAACACCATCGTCGGTCAAGTCCGGCGCGCTCCAGGTGCGAATGTCTTCGATCCAGGTTGTCGCCATCAATGCCGCCCCGATCGATGGGATGACGGCGATCGGTTTGCCAGTTGCAGGCACGATCAGGTACCACGGGCGCGTCGGGCTTTCCCAAAACCGGGTCAGGTATCCTGTAAAATAGCGAACCTCGGGTTCTGTGGTCAGCAACAGCGCCGACAGCCCCTCTTGCGCCATCCGATGTTGCGCACGCTCGGTCCGCGACTGGAATTCGGACGCTTCAAAGCCCCTCATTCGGCAATCTCTGAGATAATGCACAGAACACGAGCATTTGGTTCGATGCCTAGACCCGCCCGCGCATCTGCATTCATCACGGCGGCAACCCCTGCCCCGCCCGAAGCCGTTGTAGCGATGCCAGCATCGGCCATTGCGGGAAGATGTTCAGTCACCTGCTCATCGGTCAGGGTCAGGAAACTGTCGGCATCTCTGGCCAATCCGTTCAAGGCAATCAGAGATGGTTCCTTGCAATCGAGACGCCCCATGACGCTGTCCGGACCATCGGCGAACACGCAGGCGCCAGCCTCGATACTGGCCTGCAAGGCCGGAGCTGCATCAGGTTCAACAACGATGATCTGAGGTTCTTGCCCCCAAGCCGTCCTCAAATAGGCTGCGGCCGCTCCGGCCAAACCACCAACACCGGCCTGCAACATGATATGGGTCGGCACTTGCGGGCATTGGCGCACAGCTTCGGCGGCCATCTGCAGGTACCCTTCCATCAGAGTATGCGGCAGTTCGTAATACCCCTCCCACGAACTGTCCGACAGCAATATCCATCCGTTATCTTGCGCTGCTTTACTTGCGGCCTCCATGCTGGCGGCATAGTCCACGCCCTCGCGCACAACATCAGCACCCTGCGCGCGCAGGCGTTCGGCAAAGCTTTCGGGTACGGTGTCTGCGATATAGACGACAGAATTGGCCCCGAAACGGCTCGCACCGGACGCGACGCTTAGGCCGTGATTGCCTGCGCTGGCGGTGACATAGGTCCGACCCGCCAGTGTCGAGGCGTCCGGGTTCTCCGCGATATCCGCCGCATGGCGCGCAATGACATAGGCCGCACCCAAGGCTTTGAACGACCCCAGATCCATCCGACCACGTTCATCCTTTGCCCACAGGTGTGCGACATCGGCCAACCCCTTCACTTCGGTCAGAGGCGTTTCTTTGTCCGACAGGCAGCGTGCGATCAATTCTGACGCGCGCGCGACATTGGTCGAAGGGTACGGCGCGGCCTCGATCAGTTTCTGGCCGCCGCGATGAGGGTTGGATGTGATTTTCAATTGAGCGTCTTTCCTGAGTTGCCCATTGACGTGATCGGATTCGTCAAGTTCTGTCAACAAAACTCGGTCACCACAGGAGCGTCCCATGGCCCATGCCAATCCGGCATTCAGCCCATCTGAGTATGATCGTCGGCTGGCAAAGACGCGTGCTGCCATGGCAGCAGCTGGTCTGGATGCGCTGTTCATTGAAGACCCGTCTAATATGACATGGCTGACGGGATATGAGGGTTGGTCATTCTACGTGCATCAGGGCGTATTGGTTCTGCATGACCGTGACCCGATTTGGTGGGGCCGCAATCAGGACGCCAACGGCGCGCGGCGCACGGTCTGGATGAAAGACGATCGGATTCGCGGATACGCGGATCACTATGTGCAATCGACCGTCCGCCACCCGATGCAGGACCTTGCGGCTTTGATCCGGGAAAGTAGACTGTCAGCGGGTCGGATCGGTGTCGAATTGGACAACTACTATTACTCGGCTAAGGCGCATCTGACCTTGATGGCCGAACTGCCGCAGGCCGAACTGGCCGACGCGAATGGGCTGGTGAATTGGCAACGTGCGGTGAAATCGGATGAAGAAATTGCCCTGATGCGCAAGGCCGCGCGGATCTCGGAACATGTTATCGACGGTGTGCTTGACCGGATCGAACCCGGCCTACGTAAGAACGAACTGGTCGCGCAGATTTACCACGATGCGATCCTGGGTGTGGGCGAGGATTGGGGGGACTATGCCGCCATCGTGCCGCTGCTGCCTTCCGGCTCGGATGCTGCCGCCCCGCATCTGACATGGGATGGTGCGCCGTTCAAATCCGGCGAATGCACATTCTTTGAACTCTCTGGCTGTTACCGCCGCTACCACACGCCTTTCTGCCGCTCAGTTTTTCTGGGTCAACCACCCGATTATCTGCTGCGAGCCGAAGCGGCGTTGGCCGAAGGGCTAGAGGCCGGACTGGACGCTGCCCGCGCGGGCAATCAGGCGCGGGATATTGCACTGGCTCTGGCTGCCCCATTGGAACGCGCCGGGATCGAACGCGGTGCGCGGTGCGGCTATCCGATTGGCCTCAGCTATCCGCCGGATTGGGGCGAGCGCACAATCTCTTTGCGCCCCGAGGATGAGACCGTTCTGGAACCCGGCATGACCTTCCACTTCATGCCCGGTCTCTGGATGGACGACTGGGGGCTTGAGATCACAGAGTCGATCCTGATCACCGAAACCGGAGCCGCGGAGTGCTTTTGCAACCGGCCCCGAAAACTGTTCGTAAAGCCATGACCCTGCTAAGAACCACGGAAATCCTTGCGGACCTGATCGCCTTTGAAACGGTGTCCGCTGACAGCAACCTTGAGATCATCCGCTATTTGACCGACCGCCTTGAGGCTTTGGGCGCGCGCTGTATCGAAACGCGGGATGCAACGGGCAAAAAGGCCAATGTCTTTGCCACGCTTGGCCCGGATATGGCGGGCGGCATCCTGCTGTCAGGCCATACGGATGTGGTTCCGGTGGCCGATCAGGACTGGACAACGAACCCGTTTGAGATGACCGAGAGAGACGGCAAACTCTACGGTCGCGGCACCTGTGACATGAAAGGGTTTATCGCCGCCGCGCTGGCTTTTGCCGAAACGCTGGACGTAAGAAAGCTGACCCAACCGCTGCATTTCGCCTTTACCTATGACGAAGAAACCGGCTGTCTGGGCGCGCAGAACCTTGTCAGTGACCTATCCGAGCGCGGCATCGTACCAGACATTGCCATCATCGGCGAACCGACCGAGATGCGCGTGATCGAAGGGCACAAGGGCTGCTTCGAATACACCACCAGTTTCGTTGGGCTTGAAGGGCATAGTTCGGCCCCTGATGACGGCGTCAATGCGGCAGAATACGCGGCGCGCTATATCGGCAAACTACTGGAGCTGCGTCATATCTTGAAATCGCGCGCGCCAAAGGGCAGCCCGTTTGAACCGCCCTGGACCACGGTCAATGTCGGGCGCATCTCGGGCGGTGTTGCCCATAATGTCATCGCCAGCAAAGCCGAGGTCGCGTGGGAAATGCGCCCGGTGCAATCCAGCGACGCCGAACTGGTCAGAAGCACCCTATCAGATTACGTCAAGCACAGCTTGTTGCCCGAAATGCAGGCCGTCCACCCCGACGCGAGCATCACGCAAGAAGCCGTGGCCGAGGTCGAAGGGCTTGAACCCATGGACGAAAACGCCGCGCGCGAATTGGTGGCCGAACTGACCGGCGCCAATGGCACTGGCGTCGTCGCCTTCGCCACCGAGGCCGGCCTGTTCCAACAACTGGGCGTACATGCCATTGTCTGCGGGCCGGGCTCGATCACCCAAGCGCACAAGGCGGACGAGTATGTCGAGATCGAGCAGCTTGATCTGTGCTGCCGAATGCTGAATCGCCTGGGCCGCCGCCTGATCGCTTAACCAGCTCCGTGTGTGCGGTTATAGGCCGAGAGCGCGGGTTGCACATGCGCGGCGCGCGCATCCTCGCCCGGATCATAGACCTCCATCACCAGCGGATAGCAGGCGGCAGCGTCCGAGGAATGCTCCGACGAACAATCCCCTCCGGGACAGGCCGAAAGACCGACGATCAAATCGATCTCGGCGTAGAACTCAAGATAGTCGCCGGGGCGCACCGGGCTTGCCTTCATGAAATACTGCCCGGTGTCTCGGGTGAACCCGGTACACATGAACACGTTCAGGACGTCATGCACCAGCATCTCGGCCTCGTGCAGCGGCAGGTTGCAATGGCTGGCCAGCGCACGGGTCAGGTTGGAATGGCAGCAATAATGGTAATCGTCGCCGGACAACAACCGCCCCGTATAGGGATCGCAGCGCGTGCCGATTACGTCATGGACCGAACCGCCGAACGCGTCGAACCCGTACCAATCCAGCGTATCATCGACGACAGTCGCCATAGGGCGCATGTTGGGAAAGCTCGACCACATGCGATCCCCGGTCGACAGATGGGTGCCGTGCAGAGCGCGGGTTTTGCCGGAATAGAACCGCTCGGACAGGTCGTGCTTGTTCCACATGTTCAGGTCGCCGACCTGCGGACCATCAACAGACAAGACCCGAACAAACGCCCCGGCGGGCACGTCGATACAGGCCGCATCACGTGGGGCTGCGATAGCCTCGGCCGTTTTGCTGGCCCCTTGCCGCAGTTTGGCCAACGCGGTCAGGTCCGGTTGCGTCAACGTCTCGGGCGGGTAGCAAATGACCGGTTGGATGGCCTTGCGGTCATCTGCATCCGTTGGTGCCGCGAAGTTCGGGTTTACCAGTTTCATCAACGCTCTCCCCATGCTTTTGCACAGGCTTAGCGCATAATGAACGGGTTCGCCATCGGCTCTTGCGCGGTGTTGATCCAGGTTGTTTTGGTTCTGGTGTAATCCAATATTGCCTCAACCCCGGCCTCGCGCCCATAGCCCGATTGGTTGAACCCGCCAAAGGGCGCAATCGGTGAGATCGCACGATACGTATTCACCCAGCAAATACCTGCTCTGATCCGTTTCGACACCCGATGCGCCCGCGCGAGATTCTGCGTGAACACGCCTGACCCCAGCCCATAAGGCGTGGTGTTCGCCAGCGCGATCGCTTCATCCTCGGTATCAAACGGCAGCAGAGACATCACTGGCCCGAACATTTCGACCTTTAGCGTTTCTGTATCAGCCGAGGCGCACTGAACCAGTGTTGGCTTCATGTAGTTCCCCGGTCGATCCGCGATCTCGCCCCCAAAGCGGACCGTCGCGCCCTGCCCGCGCGCTTTGGCCAGCGTTTCCTCGATCCGTCGCACCTGTGTTGCGGTGCAGAGCGGCCCTACATGCGTTTCCGCCTGCAGCGGGTCGCCCAGCCGGATGCCGCTGGCCTTTTGCTCAATCCGTTTGATCAGCGGTTCCAGAATGGATCGATGCACCAAACCTCGTGTTCCTGCTACGCAACTCTGCCCCGAGGCGCCAAAGTTTCCGGCGATCAGACCATTGGCCGCGCCATCCAGATCGGCATCTTCAAACACCAGAATAGGGGATTTGCCCCCCAGTTCCAACGAGGTGACAGCAAAGTTCTCGGCCGAGTTGCGCACCACATGCCGCGCAGTCTCTGGCCCACCCGTAAAGGCAATACGGTCAATATCCGGGTGGCGGGTCAGCGGAATGGCGCAGTTTTCAGCGTCACCTGTGATGACCGAGACGACACCGGGTGGAAACCCGGCCTGTTCAATCAACCGCGCAAACTCCAGCATCGGCGCAGGCGCAATTTCTGAAGCCTTCAGAATAACCGAGCACCCTGCCGCCAATGCCGGACCCAATTTGGTCGCCGTCAGGAACATCTGTGCGTTCCATGGCACGATCGCAGCAACAACTCCGATAGGTTCGCGGGTCGTAAAGACGTGCATGTCGGGCTTGTCAATAGGCAGAACCGTTCCTTCGACCTTATCCGCCAGACCCGCGAAATAGCGGTAGTAGTCCGCTACATAACCCGTTTGTGCCGAAGTTTCCGCCAGCAGCTTGCCGCTATCGGTCGTCTCCAGTTCACCCAACTTAGTCGCATGTTCGGCCACCAGATCGGCCAGCCGGTACAACAGCTTGCCTCGCGCAGTCTGCGTCATATCCCGCCACGCCGGATCGTCCAAAACGCGTTTGGCAGCCGCAACTGCGCGATCGACATCCGCGGCCGAGGCACAAGCGAACGTGGCCCATCCCTGCCCCGTCGCTGGGTTTTCTGATGTCATGACCTGTGCGTTTGACCCTTCGGACCATTTGCCATCAATGAACAATTGAAAATGCGGAAGATTTCCCATGGTGGTCCTCACTGAAAAGCTGGCATAACGTCGTCTATGAACCGCGCCAGAGAGGCGCGTTTACGTTCGTTGGTCATGCCGCTGTCGACCCAGAACGAAAACTCATCATATCCCAGATCCTCGTACCGTTTGATCCGGTCAATCACCTGCTGCGTGGTTCCTACGGTCAGATCGCGGCCCAGCTTTTCGGTGGTATACATCGGGTTGGCGTCCATTTCGGCCTGCGTGATCGGTTCGATCAAGCCCTGCTGGATTGGTCGTTTATTCAGGAACCACGCACCGAAATAGTTATAGTAGCGCCGCAAATCCTGAATGCCCTGCGCCACGTCGTCATCATCCTTTCCAACATAGGTGTGATGCAGCAACATGATCTTTGGACGCGGCCCCGCATAGGTGTCGCAGGCATCGTTGAAGCGGCCCATCAGCGTTTCGATCTCCTCCATGCCCTGCCACAGCGGCGTGACCTGAATGTTAAATCCGTTATGGACGCCGAACTCGTGGCTGTTCGGGTCTCGAGCGGCGATCCATATAGGCGGGCCACCATCCTGCAACGGTTTCGGGGCCGAAGTCGTGGCCGGGAAGGTATAGAACTCACCATCATGCGCGCAGTCCCCTCGCCAAATTTGCGGCAATAGTGGCGTAGACTCTCGCATCCTTTGGCCGGCTTCCCAAGCGTCCATCTCGGGCATCAGACGCTCGTATTCAAAGGAATAGGCCCCGCGTGCAATGCCCAATTCGATCCGGCCCTTGGTGATCTGATCTGCCGCTGCGGCCTCACCGGCCAGCTTGATCGGATGCCAAAATGGCGCGACCACCGTACCCGTGCCAAGGCGCACATTCTTTGTATGATGCGCCAGATCGACCAGAGACAGGAACGGATTCGGCGCAATGGTGAATTCCATGCCATGATGCTCGCCCGTCCAAACCGCGCGCATGCCGCCCTCATCGGCCATTTTCACCAGACTAACGAACTCGTCATACAGAACGTCATGCGGCTGATCCGGCGTCAGGCGTTCCATATGGGCAAACAGCGAAAACTCCATCAATCGGCTCCTTTAGCGAAAACTGTGAATGTCGCCGCGTTCGGCGTCGCCCAGATACAAGGCGAAATCCCCGGTCTGAACCTCGCGTGCAAAGCGGGTCATCATGTGGTGAATGCCTTGGGTGGCGAAGGTCAGGTTGGGCAGGTTCGCAACCGGTACCCACTGGGCATTCGCAGAAGCGCAGGGCTGATCTGCTGACCCCAGGAAAAACGTATATTGCAGCTTGGTCTCGGCGTCATTGAACGACGAATAGACCTGTTCGATCCGCGCATGGATACCGCGTTCCGACAACCCCTGCGCCAGTCTGTTCCGTTGACCACCAGTCTCGGCACCCGAGACTTGAACCGGGCGAAACGCAGCGCCATGGCGTTCCAGAAGCACTTGGTCGCCAGCTGTAATAATCGCACCGCAAACCGTTGGGACTTTGGCGTCCATCTCGGCCTCAAGACCCAGGCTGAAATACGATCCGCCCACATAGCCCAATCCGTCGCCCGCAACGTGTGAGAATTCAAGCACACGGCCCATCAGGATGGTATGATCGCCTGCCGGAATGGCCTGATGGGTTTCGCAACAAAACTGCGCCACCGCTCCGTCAATCAGCGGCAAGTCATGCTCGCCGTTACGATGGGGAACTTTCGCGAACCGGTCGCCTTTATACCCTGCAAAAGTGTTCGAAACCTCTTGCTGACCTTCAGCCAGAATGTTGACGGCGAAATGACGGCAATCGGTGAACACTTCATAGCTGGACAGGAACTTGCCTGGGCACACCAGCAGCAACGGCGGGTCTAGAGACACCGAGGAAAACGAGTTTGCCGTGAACCCAACCGGCACGCCATTTTCATCGCGGGTGGTCACCACTGTCACGCCGGTCATGAAACTGCCAAAGGCATCGCGCAGGGCGCGTGGGTCCAACGCAGTCATGTCAGGCACTCCTGAACAAAGGGCAACAGCGTGGCGTTGATCTGCGCCGCATGGGTCATCGGCATCATGTGTGCTGCACCGGGGATGATCTCTGCCCGCCCCTTTGGTGCAAGGCTGGCCATCTGTAGCGACATAACGGGGGTCGAGTTCGGCTCATCCGCGCCGGTCACAAACATGGCCGGACATGTAACCGCTGCCAGCTGCGCTTCGGTCGGGCCGTCGCTTTCGGCAAAGACCGTATAGGCCGCCTTATAGGCGCGTGGATCGACCTCTTGCAGCCATCGCGCGCAGGCGTCGCGTTCCGCTGACGCACTCTCTGCAAACCACCGGCGCAGAGTGACCGAGGCGTCGTTCGGCTGCTGCGCATCAAGCGCATGAGCCCGCGACAAGACTGCTTGTCGCGCCGCGAAGGAGCGCTTGTAGATGGCGTTCAGGGCCGCAACCCCTTTGACATTTCGATTGTCCGAGGCCGCTATTTGCGTCGCAATCAGCGCACCCATCGAATGCCCGATCAGCACCGCAGGCTCGTTCAACAACGCGGTAATCGGCGCGGCGAAGCTATTCAGTCCACTTGGCGCGGCAAAAGCCGTTTCCCCGTGACCCAGCATGTCCGGGCAAACCACGCGATACCCAGCAGAAACCAAAGGCTCGATCTGCCCGCCCCACGCTTCGGCCCGCAGACCGACACCGTGCAACAGCACGACCAGAGGCCCCTCGCCCACGTCAATCGCAGCCAGATCATCGAACTTAGACCGAGGCCGGGTTGTCCACGTCATGACCCAAATCCTTCAAGTCCTGATAACGATCTCCAATCCGATGGTGCGGACGCCCCGTCGTCGCGCCGCCCAGCACAATCACAACCTCATCAGCGCGCGGTGCGTCGGGAATGGCGAATTGCAGCGTCAGATAATGCGACCGGCGACCGGCATCGTTCTTGTCCATCAGCGGCACCATGATCGGTGCGTTGGCTGGCCCTCGGGTATTGGTGAAAGACAGGTAGGATTTCGCCCCAACCGCCTGCCGGAAATGATTACCGAAATGCAGCGTGTGGATCAGGCCCGAGGCATGCTCGACCTCTCCGTCCAGCCCGACAACAGCCGCCTTACCATAGGCTTCGATTGCATCGCCGCTGCCAGCCAACGCAATCATTCGTCCGGTCAGTTCCTCACCTAAAACAGGGGCAAAGCTCAGAATCTCAGGCCTCAGGTCCTCGACATAACGTCCGGCCCACGGGTTGGTGACCACAGCCGCCACCGCGAACATCCGCCATGGGCGGTCTGCCTTGCGAAACCCTTCAACCAGAACCTCTTCGTCGTAGGTCACGATTTTTCGAATATTTGGCTGCACAAACGCCCCCTGTAATTGGTTGGCAAACTATCCTCGGCCAGGGGCTGCTTTGACAAACGAAAGAACTTTGGTCTTAGGTATTAGTGACTCTAATATGTAGGTTACAAATGCCCAAGACCCTGCCCCCGCTCACGTGGTTCAGATCGTTCGAAGCCGCCGCACGACGGCTCAGTTCCACCGCAGCCGCTGACGAGATCGGCCTGACGCAATCCGCTGTCAGCCAACAGATCAGATCGCTGGAAACGCGGTTGGGTGTGGTGTTGTTTCACCGCCACGCGCGCGGCCTGTCGTTGACCGACGAGGGCCGCAAGCTGCTGCCACAGGTCGAAGCCGCGCTGGAGATGCTTCACGCGGCGGCGTCACCGTATCTGGCCGAGGACCGCGCGCGTCACCTTACCGTTGCGGCGTCGGTCAGCGTGCTGGAATGGGTGATATCCCCCGCGTTGCCGCAATTCCGGTCGCGAAACCCGGACACATCCGTGCGTTTTGTCAGCACGATCTGGCCGGATGAATACTCGGCCTCTCGCGCGGACATCGAAATACGGTTCGGATCTGCAAAACAGGTGGGTCGGGACGCAACCGAACTGTTGCCCAATGACCTGATCGCGGTGAAATCTCCCCAGTTGGACGGCGACTTGCCGGACCTGCCGTTGATCGAGGCGGTCGGCACATCCGGCAATTGGTCGTCCTGGTCCGAGGCAACTGGGTACACAATCCCAATCCCCACCTTCTACGTGGATTCTTACGGTCTCGCTCTACAACTCGCCACCACCGGAAACGGGGTGGCTTTGGTCAACGCTTTGGTCGCGGAACATGCATTACGCACCGGTCAGGTCATACGTGCCACCGAAGCTTCGGCCCCCGCAACCGAAGGATATTTTCTGGCGGTCCAACGCCGCTCACCCGAGGTAGACGCATTTCTGGAATGGTTTTCCGGCGCACTGCCTGAGGTAAGTCGCATTTAACGTCTGATTCAAACAAGTGGATGTCGCATCTGAGGATATCCAAAGGCCTTATTTTAGTGAATTCTGGCGAAAAAGGTCCGATTCATGCGATATTCCGGCTTCCGAGTCATCAAAGAGGCGCTCACCGGCCACAAAGGGTGGAAACCGGTCTGGCGTGAGCCCGAACCCAAGGCGCATTACGACATCATCGTCATCGGCGGTGGTGGTCATGGGCTGGCAACAGCACACTACCTGTCCAAGGTCTATGGTCAGCGCAATGTGGCGGTGGTCGAAAAAGGTTGGATCGGCGGCGGCAATGTGGGGCGGAACACGACGATTGTGCGCTCGAACTATATGCTGGACGGGAATGAACCGTTCTACGAGTTCTCAATGAAGCTGTGGGAAGGGCTTGAACAGGACCTGAACTACAACGCCATGATGAGCCAGCGCGGGATCATCAACCTGTTCCACACCGACGGTCAGCGAGATGCTTATACGCGGCGCGGCAATGCGATGATCCTGAACGGTGCGGACGCTGAACTGTTGGACGCTGATCAGGTTCGTAAGGAACATCCCTATCTGAATTTCGACGATGCCCGCTTTCCGATCAAAGGCGGCTTGGTTCAGCGCCGCGCGGGTACTGCTCGTCATGACGCGGTGGCATGGGGGTTTGCGCGATCGGCTGACCTGCACGGCGTCGACATCATCCAGAATTGCGAGGTCACAGGCTTGCGGATTGAGAATGGCAAATGCCTGGGCGTTGAAACGACTAAGGGCTTCATCGGCGCGAACAAAGTGGGCTGCGCGGTTGCGGGCAGTTCCGGCCGCGTGATGGGAATGGCCGGAATGCGATTGCCCATCGAGAGCCACGTTTTGCAGGCGTTTGTTTCCGAGGGTCTGAAACCGGTTCTGCCCAGTGTCATCACCTTTGGCGCAGGCCATTTCTATGTCAGCCAATCCGATAAGGGAGGGCTGGTCTTTGGCGGTGATATCGACGGCTATAACACCTACGCCCAACGCGGCAACTTGTCCGTGGTCGAGGATGTTTGTGAAGGCGGCGTGGCCCTGATGCCGATGATCGGCCGCGCCCGCCTGTTGCGGATGTGGGGTGGTGTGATGGACATGTCGATGGATGGCTCGCCCATCATCGACCGTACGCCGGTCGAGGGGCTCTATTTCAACGGCGGTTGGTGTTACGGCGGTTTCAAGGCAACCCCGGCCTCGGGCCATTGCTTTGCGCATCTGTTGGCGAAGGACGAGCCGCACCCGGTCGCCACCGCCTACCGCCTCGACCGGTTCCAGACGGGCCGGATGATCGACGAAAAAGGCGTGGGCAACCAGCCCAATCTGCACTGAGGGGACTGTACAATGATTATCAACCATCCCCTTTTGGGTCCGCGCGATGCCTCGGAATTCACCTATCTGGGTGACGCGTCGCTGATCGACCGCCCGGACTGGCAGTCTGAAAACGCAGCTGAGGCGTTCTATGAATACGGCTATGTCCGCGACAACCCCGCCGGCGAGCATCAAGAGCTATGGTATCACGAGGCCGGAGACCGATCCTGGCTGGTCGTCACGCGCAACACGCTGACGCATGAGATTTCAAAGGTGGAACTGGCCCGCGACGTGGCCCGCGCACGGGGGCGATCCAAATGACGCAGACAAACCGGCTGAATGGCGGCCAGATCGACCGCAACACCTCTTTGTCCTTCAAATTTGACGGGCGCAACTATACCGCGCATCCCGGCGATACTCTGGCCTCGGCCTTGATGGCCAACGATGTGCGGCTGATCGGGCGGTCGTTCAAATACCATCGCCCGCGCGGGCTGCTGACCGCCGGGTCTGAAGAACCCAACGGCATGGTCGAACTGCGCACCGGTGCCCGCAAGGAACCCAACACCCGCGCCACAACAATTGAAATGTTCGACGGGCTTGAGGCGAAGTCGCAGAACCGCTGGCCCAGCCTGAAATTCGACGCGCTGGCCGTGAACGATATGTTCTCGAACTTCCTGTCGG
This sequence comes from Ruegeria sp. BH6, assembly GCF_056538105.1. Classification (NCBI taxonomy): domain Bacteria; kingdom Pseudomonadati; phylum Pseudomonadota; class Alphaproteobacteria; order Rhodobacterales; family Roseobacteraceae; genus Ruegeria; species Ruegeria sp. BH6. The sequence continues at coordinate 765,636 of NZ_JBQFSR010000001.1, read as the reverse complement.
CAGGGTTTTACTACAAGACCTTCATGTGGCCTGCCGCGTTCTGGGAAAAGCTCTACGAACCGATGATCCGCCGCGCCGCCGGTTTGGGATCGCTGTCGCAAGAGGCTGACCCGGATGAATACGACAAAGGGTTCCGTCACTGCGATCTGCTGATCATCGGCGCTGGACCCTCTGGCCTGATGGCTGCCCTGACCGCAGGACGTGCCGGGGCAGACGTTATTCTGGCGGATGAGGATTTCACCCTTGGCGGACGTCTAAACAGCGAGACCTATGCGCTGGGTGACCACAGCGCCCCGGACTGGGCGGCTCAAGCGGTTGCAGAGCTATCGTCTTTGCCCAACGTCAGGCTTATGCCGCGCACCACAGTCATCGGCGCGTTTGACCATGGCGTCTATGGCGCAGTGGAACGGACTGGGGATCATTTAGCCACCCTACCAGTGGGCAAACCCCGTCAGATTCTATGGCGTATTTACACTCAAAAAGCACTGCTTTGTGCCGGAGCCACGGAGCGCCCCATCGCGTTCGAAAACAACGACCGGCCCGGCATCATGATGGCCAGCGCATTGCGAACCTATGCCAACCGGTTCGCTGCCACCGCGTCGCAACGTGTGGCGATCTTTACCAACAATGATGACGGCCATCGCACCGCAGCCGATCTGCATGCCAAGGGCGTCACAATCACTGCCGTCGTAGATGTGCGCGAGGACGCACCTACCTGCTATGACTATGAGGTCCTGAAAGGCGCACAAGTCATTGATACTAAAGGCCGCCACGGGCTGACCTTTGTCGAGGTCGCTGTGGCTGACGGCTCAACCCGTACTCTGGAAAGCGGGGCGCTGGGCGTGTCCGGCGGCTGGAACCCGAACGTGCATATGACATGCCATCAACGCGGACGTCCGGTCTGGGATGACGCTTTGGCCGCCTTTGTGCCCGGAGAAAAACTGCCCGTCGGACAGTCGGTTGCTGGTGCTGCAAACGGGGTGATGTCGACACATGGCGCCCTGCAATCCGGTGCGGAAGGCGCGGCCAACGCGCTGGAACTGACAGGTGTCCTGCCCGACTTGCCCGAAGCTGAGGATGCTCCTGTCTCGCAAACGCCATTCTGGTATGTGCAAGGATGCAAACGCGCCTGGGTGGATCAGCAGAACGACGTAACCGTTAAGGACGTCAAGCTCAGCTATCAGGAAGGGTTCCGATCAGTCGAGCACCTGAAACGCTATACCACGCTGGGCATGGCAACGGATCAGGGCAAGACCTCGAACATCACCGGCCTTGCGATCATGGCCGAGGTGGCCGGCAAGTCGATCCCCGAGGTCGGAACCACCATCTTCCGCCCGCCTTACACGCCCGTGCCGATTGGCACTTTCGCGGGCCGGATGAAGGGGCAGGAATTTCACCCGACCCGCCTGACGCCCTCGCACTATTGGGCCAAGGAACGCGGCGCCGTGTTTGTCGAGGTTGGCAACTGGCTGCGTGCGCAGTGGTTCCCCCTGCCCGGTGAAACCCATTGGCGGCAGTCCGTGGATCGTGAGGTACGCCAAACCCGCGCCTCGGTCGGGGTGTGCGATTGTACGACACTGGGCAAGATCGACGTGCAGGGCACCGATGCGGCCGAGTTTCTGAACCGCATCTACGCCAATGGCTTCGCAAAGCTGGCCGTAGGAAAAACCCGATACGGACTGATGCTGCGCGAAGACGGAATGGTCATGGATGACGGCACCGCCGCGCGGATGGCCGAGGACCACTTCGTCGTCACCACAACCACGGCGAACGCTGTAAGTGTCTACCGCCACATGGAATTTGCGCGCCAGTGCCTGTATCCGGACATGGATGTGCAGTTGATTTCAACCACCGAAGCCTGGGCACAGTACGCCGTGGCCGGCCCCAATTCGCGCAAACTGCTGCAAAAGATCGTGGACCCAGAGTTTGATCTCTCGAACGACGCCTTCCCGTTCATGGCCTGTGGCAACGTCACCGTCTGCGGTGGGCTACGGGCGCGGTTGTTCCGAATCTCGTTCTCAGGCGAGCTGGCCTACGAAATCGCGGCGCCCTCACGTTATGGCGACGCGCTGATGCGGCGGCTGATGGCCGAGGGTGAGGAATTTGACGTGGTGCCATACGGCACCGAAGCGCTGGGCGTGATGCGGGTCGAAAAAGGCCATGCCGCAGGAAGTGAACTCAACGGCACCACCACGGCACTGAACCTTGGCTTGGGCAAAATGGTGTCAAAGAAGAAAGACAGCATCGGTTCGGTCCTGTCCGAACGCGAAGCTCTGGTCGAGCCGGATGTCCTGCGACTTGTCGGGATCAAACCTCTGCAACCCGAAGATAAGGTCACAGCAGGCGGGCATCTGATGAACAGCGAAGGCCCGGTCGATGCGGCGCATGATCAGGGGTATGTCACTTCGGCTGTCTACTCGCCGATCCTCAACAGCAATATCGGTCTGGGCCTCGTGAAAAACGGGGCCGAGCGGCTGGGCGAGAAAATGCGTCTGGTCTCCCCCCTGACTGACCTGACCGTCGAGGTGGAACTTGTCTCGGCCCATTTCGTCGACCCTGAAGGAGAGCGTCTACGTGCATGATCTTGTTGCTACAACCGCCCTGGGCGGGACTGACCCACACGTGGACACCGTCGGAGGTGTCACATGTACCGAAGTGCCCGGCGTGGCGCTGGCTTCGGTCGCGGCCCGGATGGGGCAGGAAGACAATACTGCCACTTCTCTGGCCAAGTTGATCGATGCCCCCATCCCCGATATTGGTCGCTGGGCCGGTACAACGATCAGCGCGTTCTGGGCCGGCCCCGATCAATGGATGATTGAGGCCCCCTTTGACACCCACGAAGCGCTTGCCGAACAGGTCAAAACCGCCATGGGAGATGCCGCCTCGGTCACCGAGCAAACGGACGGTTGGACGCGGTTCGACCTGAACGGAGATCATATTCCTACGGTTCTGGAACTCCTGTGCCAGCTTGATCTGCGCAAGCTTGACCCAGGCAGCGCGGCGCGCTGTTCGATCCATCATATCGGTTGTTTTGTTCTGTGCCGAACACCCGAGAGCTTCAGTTTCTACGGTCCACGATCCTCGGCCGGTTCACTGCATCATGCCCTTTTGACGGCGATGCGCTCGGCACTTTGATCCATCGGTCAGACCGACGGGAGCGGGGCGTTATCTTCAACGCGAAAACGGTTGATTCTGCGGCGATCTTCGCTGGGGCTTAGCCCGAAAGCCGCCCGATAGTGCGTCACCAGAGGCGCGACCGAACTGTACCCGACGGCTGAGGCGATCTGGGGTATCGGGTCTTTGGTATAAACCACCATCTGCCGCGCAGCCTTCATACGCATGGCGCGGTAATAGTGGCTGGGGCTTTGACTGGTTGCCTGTTTGAAAGCCCGTTCGATCTGTCGGGGCGTCACCCCCATCCGCTGCGCCACCTCTGCCACGGAAATCGGCTCGCTCATATGCGCAGCGAACAACGCAACACTGCGGGAAACCAGAGGCGGCAGGTTATCGCCCGTGTCGGGCGCAGTTGCTCTGGGCACCTGCTGTTGAACACCGGCGCCGCGCATCATCGGGTGCTGGAACCAACAGGCGACTTCATGTGCGACGTCCCCACCCAGCCTATCCTGAATAAGATGCAATGCCAGATCAAACCCTGCCGCCGCGCCCGAAACGGTTGTTCGACTGGCATCTCTGACGATCACTTCACTGCGGGCATCCATGTCAGGGAATTCCGCTTCGAACGCGGCCTCATAACACCAATGAACTGACACCGGATGACCCTGCATGACACCCGACCGAACCAACGGAAAAACACCTGCGCTGATCCCGCCCAGAACCGTCCCGTGGCGACCTAGACTGCGCAGGGCACCGTTGCCAAAACTCGGGTTGTCGAAGACCGAAGTCGGACTGCTGAGAAGGAAAATAATGTCAATGTCCTTGCAGGCTGCCAGAGATCGCTCGGCTTCGAATCCGACACCTGCACTGGATTGGACCTTTTGGCCATTCTCGGAAATCAGCGACCAGAGGAACGCTTCTTGCCCCGCGATTTCATTGGCCGCCCGCAGCGGCTCGATCACCGAGGTCAGGCATGCCATGGGAAAGCCATCAAACAGCAAAAAGCCGATCTCGATTCTGTTTTCAGTCCGCATGGACCTGTCCTAGCAGGAAATCCGCCGCTGCCCTAAGCGAAGTTTCAAGCCCAGCGGATCAACCCGATGATGGCTGATGTTGCGTAAAACCCCTGTAGCAACAGAAATGTCCAGCGACGGTCGATCACAGCCCAGGTTGCGAACAGACCCGACGACAATAGCAGAAGCGTAAACCCCAACAGCTCCGCCCCGATATTCGAGGCGATCAGCAAGGCATAGGCCATCGCCAACACGGACCCGGTGATTTCAAACACCGTAGTCAGACTGCGACGCGAGGTTTCGAGTTTTTCCATGCTTCACCCCTGTCCTGTCATGCGGTTTATCGGAGCGGGCTCAGTGATAAAAAATGTCATTTTGGGCCTTTGATGTTTTGTCTTTTCCTGTGACTAGACCAAGGTTATCATGTGACTCAAATGAATGATTGTCATTCTGTGATCTTTTTTTGTCATAGATCGGAAAATGAACGAACGCCTAGAAATTGACGCCCTACGCGCCCTGCTGGCCATTGCGGCACATGGTGGCGTGACCCGCGCAGCGGAACATCTGGCGTTGTCTCAATCTGCGGTCAGCCACAAAATCCGTCGGCTAGAGCAGGCGTTGGATTGTAACTTGCTGGCCCGCCGCGCCGGTAGCCCTTTGTTTACCGAGGCCGGTCAACGGCTGTGCGACTATGCGCGCCGGATCACCGATTTGCATGACGAAGCGTTGTCATCTTTGGGCAAGAAAGCTCTGACCGGAACCATCCGCCTGGGCATGACCGAGGACACCGCCACAAGCGACATCGCCCGAATTGTGGGTCGTTTCACGCGGTTGTACCCTGACATTCGTGTCCGCACCCGCACCAGTCAAAGCCTAAACGTGCAGTCCTGGTTGAAAGCCGGAGAGCTGGATGTGGCGGTGATGCAGATCTTTCGTAAGGACATTCTGCCTGACGATTTGATCCTGTTTGAAGACACGCTGCACTGGGTCAAGTCGCCGGAATTTCACCCGGATTTATCCTCGCCTGTGCCTTTTCTATCCTTCGATAGCCAGTGTTTTTATAAACAATGGGGCATGGGACAAAAGCTGCACCAGTTCGATAACGTTCTGGAGTGCCCGAGTGCGGCGGGCATCCAATCGGCGGTGCGGTCGGGTTTGGGTGTCGCATTGTTGAACGGAATGCACATCACTTCGGACATGGAAATCATCGACAAGCTTTTCCCTGTTCCGCCCCGTATCGCCTTTGTCGCGCGCACGCATCTAAAGCGCCGAAACCCGGCTGCAATAGCTCTCATTCAGGAAATCCGTAAAGAGGTTGAGACCACGATGCCTGTGACCGACGCAGGCTGAGTTAACTCGTCCCGAGATTGAACGCTTTGGACATACGTTCCCGGCGACGTTCAATCGACTTGTGAAACGCCAACTTGCTGAACAAAACAAGCGGGAACATCACCCGTTCACCTAGCCCGTCGATGATGACCAGCTTTCCGCCGCGTTCCTGCGCGCGGACGATGTTTTCAAACCCCATGTCACCGACAATGATCTGCCCTTTTTTGAGATCGTCCATCAGTTCCATGAACTCATCATGCAGCCGTTGGCGCGCCTCCCTGTCCGACGCAACCGCACGCTTTTCGGATTGCAGGGTCGGCGCAAGCCCACCATCTGAACCAGTCAGTTTTTCAACAACCAATGCCGGGCCTTGCGACGTCGGCGCATACCCCATGAACCGCGCGAGGCGTTCGATTTCCGGGCAGCCGCGATTCAACGCGGCCAGATATTCGTTCGCTTCTCGATTCCACTGCCGCAGATTGCCATAGCGCCAGGCCGCATATCGCGGAATCGCATGATGTCGAATAGGTTCATCCACCCGAACTTTCAACAACGCGCATTCAATTTCAGGGTGTTGGAAAATCTTGTAGTTGCGGCTTTCGCGCAGCGGGGTGTGGCCGCTTAGGTCAATCATGTCTGTCAGGTCCCAATCATGAGAAACGTGCGCCGCAAGGGCACTTAGTGCTAAAATCAGTGCCCTTCATAGGGCGTTCTGATTTCCGTGACAATTCACCTTTGTTTCAGCCTGAACTAGCGATGACGCTTCCTGAACCTGTTTGATCAACCAGTTCCGAACCGCCTCGGCGACCTTTGCCTGTCTGGGCGTGCGTTGGGTGACGACGTGGTACCCTTCTTGCACCGGGGTTGCAAAAGAAACGGGTTGGCACAAGCGCCCGGCCTCAAGGTCCCCAGCGACAAATTCCCGGTTGGCCAGCGCGATGCCCTGCCCGGCGATTGCAGCATCGATGGCCAGCGAAGTCTGGCTGAACGCCATGGTCTTTAGCCCGGATACAGGCACCTCTCCCAAAGCGGCCTCCAGAAACAGGGGCCACTGGCCATGGGTGTCTTCGAGCAGAACATGGTTGATCAGGTCTGCAGGCGACTGAATGGGGCTATGCCCTGACGCGAGATCAGGATGGCAGACAGCGATCAACTCTGCAGAAAACAAAGGCACGGAGACCAATCCCGGACCAAACGGTGGCTTACCCTGTCGGATCGCAATATCGACCCCGTCCGTCTGGAAATTCGCCAGCGTGTTCGACGCATCCAGACGTAGCCGGATATCGGGATGATCCTGTGCGAAATACCCCAATCTCGGCACCAACCACCGTGTAGCAAAAGAAGGGGTTGAACTGATCGTGGCAACAACGTCTTGCGGTGACAAGTTTGCGGTTGCCTCGGCCATCAAGTCAAAGGCGCGACGGAGCGGTGCAAGATAGGCCCGGCCCTCATCAGTCAGGGACAGCCCTCTGGCCTGCCTGTGGAACAGTTTGATTTGCAATATTTCCTCAAGCGACCGCACCTGTTGGGCCACAGCGCCTTGCGTGACGCCCAACTCATCAGCGGCCCGACTGAAGTTCAGATGGCGCCCTGATGCTTCAAACGCCTTTAATGCGTTCAAGGGAGGTAAATTACGCATGGTTAGGGATTCAACAGAATAGATTTTCTACAAGGTTAAGGCAGAATTACTGATTGGTCAAACGTCGCCGCTGACGCCATTTTTCATCCTAAGTAGACACAATGAGGTGCAACATGACGGACAACAAAGTCGCAATCATTATGGGCGGCGGCAGCGGCATGGGCGCGGAAAGCGCCCGTCGTTTGGAAGCTGATGGGTTCAACGTCGCCATCCTGTCATCATCGGGTAAAGGCGAAGCTTTGGCGACTGAATTGGGCGGCATCGGCTTGACCGGCACCAACAGGTCCAGCGCAGACATGCAAAGGTTGGTGGACATGACCATGGACCGCTGGGGTCGCGTTGATGTGTTGGTGAATTCAGCTGGTCACGGCCCCCGCGCCCCGGTCCTCGAGATCAGTGATGACGACTGGCACGAAGGGCTAGAGGTCTATTTCCTCAACGCGGTAAGGGCCACGCGGATCATCGCCCCGATCATGATTGACCAAAAGTCCGGAGCAATCATCAACATCTCGACCTTCGCGGCGTTCGAACCCGACCCGGTGTTTCCAACGTCTGGTGTGATGCGGGCGGGTCTGGCAGCCTACACCAAATTGTTCGCAGACAAACATGCGACTGACAATGTGCGCATGAACAACGTGCTGCCGGGCTTCATTGACAGCCTGCCGGAAAACCCGGACTGGAAGGCCCGCATCCCGATGGAACGATATGGCAAGGCGTATGACGAAATCGCAGCAACCGTAGCTTTTCTAGCGTCGGACGGTGGAGCATATATCACCGGCCAGAACATCCGAGTAGACGGTGGACTGACACGGTCGGTGTAACACCGGCGACCGCCCTGCCCCGGCTCATAACACTGTACGGTCATTTGCTGTTATCCGCCGGGCTCTGGGACTGAGCCTTTTGACCGGCCCAAAGCCCGACATCGTCGCCGTCGATAATGATCGCCAGATCCCAGAATTTTCGGATCTCTTCTTCAGCGAACTGCGCAGCCATCGGTTCATCCGGTACGCGCTCAACGCGGAAGCCGAACTGCTCAAATCCGCTGTAATCTATGCGGCTTAGAATGACCGGATACACCTCGCGCTCCAACGCAGCTGCAGCAAGAAATCTCGCTACATTGTACACTGATTTCATGGGGCTCACGATCCGAACACCGATATGCGTTGGCCCGCCCTCATCCCGCTCCCAAAGAGCAACGGAAGGGATCAGGCCCACTTCAGGAAATACAACATTCCCGTGCGGCTTGGGTTCTTGATCGCCAGAGATCAGATCATCCAATTGAACAGGTCGTTTAGGCGTTGTTCTGCTTAGGATATCGTACCATGAAATATCTGTCATTTTCTGCACTTGGCCTCTGCAATGATTTCGGCCGCTTTCGCCGCCCCAGGTTCTGGCAATTCAATTTTATTCAACGCGGTCCGATAGACCTCCAGATCATCTTGATCCAAACAGTCTGAAACCGTTCGCTCGAGTTTCATGAACTCTTTTTCGGTGATGATCGCGCACAGGTCGCGGTCAGCCAACGCCTGGGCGCGTCGCTCCTGATTGTCCAGATACGGTGCTGATTGGGGGATCAGGATTGCCGGAATTTTGTTGTACAGGATCTCGAGAACAGAATTGTATCCCGCCGCCGAAATGACCAAATCCGCGGCCAGGCAAAGGGTTGTGGCCTCAAAGGTCTGAACAACGTGAGTATTTGACCAACCGAAGGTGGCCGGCTGAACCTTGCTGCCCGGCCAGGTTACGACAAGGTGCAAACAATCTGACCGGTCCTCAAGCATCCCGGAAATTGCCTGAAGTTGCGCTGACCGGTCCGACGCCACGCCGCCGCCTAACATGCTGACAACCAGGTGATCGAAGTCACGCCCAAACCGTTCAGCCAGCCGATGCCTAAGTCCTTGGCGTTCATCATCCGACTGAACCACATGGCGAAAGATCGGGCCAACATTGCGAACGTGATCGCCGTAACTGTAGGTGTCGTTTAGCTCTTCAAAGGCTTCGGATGGCACTATGACCTTGTCGAATACGGCCTCACGCTGGAGCATTCTTGGCCTGGACCGCCCATCAGACCACAACCCACGCCGTATCCAAACCGCCGACAAGTTGCGCTCAAGGATCGTTCGGTAGACGGAATCAAAGACATAGCCGCCGTCAAACACCAACCTGTCATTTTCCTGCAGCGCTGCGCCAAGTCGGCGGTAAGTCAGGATATCGTTGCCATTAAAGTTGGCTGATACTTCAGTCCGCTGAACCAGAGGGATACTGTCCAAGCCTTCGCGGCGCACAAGTGGAACGCAGCTGGGAAAGGCCGCAAAAATCGGGGCCATATCATCCGGCAATTCTTTGGCAATGATAGCGCATCGCTGAGCGTGCCCCAATCCAACCCCGTTGGTTGGAAAAAACACTGTTCGCTGTGCCGTTCGAATAGGTTCCTGTTTTTGGGGCTTTAGGTCTGCTGCCTTTTCCAAACGGGAAATGTCCACCGAATGCAGCCACTGGGATTTTGTCGCCTGTTCAGCCACCCCGGCAAGGTTTTCAAGTATCTTCCCTGTGAGGTACCCGTCCAGGGCAAGCGGCGTTTTGGGCCCGATCAAAGCCGGGGCGCCAGAGGACACAATGGCCTCATCATCCGTGCAATCTATCGCGACCCCACCAGTGGCGATCAGTTCGACTGCAAGCGCGGCCATGCGAACCCCGGCGACACCATGACCAAACATCACCAGGACATCTGTCGTTTTTGCCAGAATACGGGCGGAAAGATCGGTATACAAAATAGTCGGCAGATCATGAAAGGGCGACTCATTGATCACCTTGTTCTGCGCCCCGTTGACGATAAGTTGCAGAGTATAGTCACTGCGATTGCTCATCCGGGCCAAGCAAGAGAGAGTCTCGGGCGCGTCAAGTTCCATGGACCCCAAGACCACGGCAACATTTGGCTTTTCGACCGCCGAACGAGCCGTTGGCCGAATGTCTGCGACCAAGGGACAGGCCGCCGAAGGTAACATCGAGCGCGGCTGGAAGTCCGTAAGGTCCAACACCGTGGCTTCACGCCCAAGGGCATATGCCAGACGCGCCTTTGCACCGATATAACTTTGCTGCGTTTCGAAACGGCCCGTGGCAACCACTGGAACATCCGCCGGCAGTTGCCTTTGCCGCAGGGACGCAAGAAGAAAATCATCAATCTCCTCGGCACCAAGCACAAATACCCTTTCGACCTCATGCTCGCCCGGATCGACCAAAAACTTGGCAGCATCGTAAACCCGGCCGCGACCTGCGTCTTTCGGCAAGTATTCGGCATCGATACACACGTTAAAACCGCGTGCGGTCAGCTGATCGGCAAAGATCAATTGCGCATCAAAGGTCCGCAGCGAGCGCGTGCCAGCCTCGATGAAAATCATTTCATAACCCCGCTGTCTGCAGTCAGGACATTTGACAACATTGCCCTGAAACTCTCTGCCGAATAACGCTCCAGCACCTTTTGCGACCGTGAGACCTGTTCGTAATATCGCTGCGGGTCAGCGACCAGATCAGATATGACCCGGTCCACGTCGCCCGGATGACACGTAAGGACACCATCGCCGAAATTTGCCCCGGTTTCCGGATTGGTAAGAACCACTTTGCCAGCGGCCAGCGCTTCGGTCACGACGCGACCAAAGCTTTCTTGCCAGGTCGGCGCTGTAAAATAGACGTAGAAATCGATCATTCCAAAAAACTCGTCCACACTAATGGCGTCAAAAGGCAGCAAGGTCCAATGGGCCCGAAGAACACCCGCGTTCAGCATGGCATCAGCACCCAGAATGACATTGCTTTGAGAATGCTCGGGAAAGCACATGTCGAGGTCAGAAAGCGATGGGAACTTTTCAAACCCCGGTCGTGAATGCCTGCCCCGACGGTCCTGTGGCTTTTCGCACGGAGGACTTACATCCGTATGGCAGATGTTGAACCAGTCGGTGTCCCGAACCCTCCACTGCCTTGCCATGCGCGAGCTGTCCAACCAATCGTTCACGGTCTTGCGATTATGGGGTGAAATCGGTGCCAGGGTTCGCCTCAGCACAAAAGATGACGCCTCAATCTGGTTCAGGCAGCCGGAAACGTCGAACCCTTCCTCGCCGCCCGGACGCAAGAAGTTCTCATGCGTCACAACGATCAGATCACGGGCAAAAATTTTGGTGTTCAGTGCCTCGTTGAACTTTAGAAACGATGGATTGTGCAGGATTACATAATCCGCACCAATACGCGGTGCATCCCAAATCAACGGGATGTGCAATTCGTCCAGCACCTGCCGCAGTGCCGGCGCAACAGATTGATTTTCGCCAAAAGTTCGCGAAGTTATCGCGTGCACCTCTAGCGTTCCAAAGTCCACAACCACCCGCAGTTCGGCCGCAACTGCTGCTGACGTTCCACCGGAAAACCGCGGTTCAATGATGTAGGCGATCTTTGGACGCACTGAGCAATTGATGGCCTCAAGCGCCGACATAAGCTTTAATGCGCCAGCTCGTTGTCGGTCGCAGCAGCCGCGGTACCGGCTGTCGGTCCGGCGGTATAGCCAAAGTTCAAAGTGCCCGTGGACGCGGCCTCGTAAAAGCTGCGCAATTCGACCGACAGTTCATCGGTTCCGGTCAGCAATCCGGGATTTCTTTCCAGATACGAGCGTAGCGCCTGGGTGTCATTGGCCGACAAGAGTTGATCGATGGCAAGGAGATGCTCAAGCGTGATCTCAGCGCGCGCATCCTGCGCCGTCGTCAGAAATAGTAGCGCGGTTACTATGCCAATAAGTCTGCTTTCAGTCATTTTACAAAAACCCGTCGATACTTTTTAACTATTCACAATTCAACTTAGTCCTTCGCACTTACCCTATAATAGCGCCATTAGTTTGTCGTTGTCCTGAGTTTTTTCAGAACCTGACTTTTAAGGCGGTTAACCGGGCTACTTTGGGTTGTGGTCCGGCGGCTTTTCTTGGCCACCCGTTTGACGGGAGCTTGGCCAAGACCTTCGCCGGCCAAATACAATTCGATCACCCCGGTGGGTGTTTTGGATTTCGATCCCGTGAAATCGCGCAACAAGGCGCCTGCGTCCTTAGCAAGGGCGGCAGCTTTGGCCGCATCCTGTCTGTGATAGAACCGCACATTGGATTGGGATACTTTGTAACCAACGCGCGCCGTTCCGCTAAGTTCATGCCCCGTCGTTGTTAATTCAGCAACAAATGAGTCCACAGCATCATTGGGAATCTTGTTTGGCGCGTAGAGCCTGAATGACGCGCCGCCACCACTTGCACTCGGATTCGATGGCTTGGCATCTTCGCTCGGTAGGGCCGCAATATCCTCGGCAGGCAATGCCGCGGGCGTGGCCGAATCCAGCGGGGTTGGCATCTGTTTCAAAGTAAGCGCCTGTGGGATTGGAGGGCTAAGCGCTACGTCTTCCAGCAGGATAGAAGGATCAGATGAAACGACTTTCAAAGGACGCTCAGCAAGATTACCCGCCAAAGGACGATCTGGCTGAGGTTCATGGATCAGATTAGACAGCAACTGGTGATCTTCTGCGACCTCCAAAGCCACCGGAGATTGCAACGACACAAGCTGTGAAGACACGCTGGGCGCGCGCTGCGGGGGAATGATCTGCTCGATCGAAATCGTCAAAGGATCAATTTCTGTGGAAATCTCATCCACCAAGGCAATCCGCGTAGCGAAAAGCTCTGGTTCAAGTTCATAAGGCAGAAAACTCGGGTTTGCCTCTTGTTTTGGTAGGTCACCAGCCCCGCCCACCGGCAACAGCGGTGGTTCAAGCGCCGCAACAAATGACAAAACGCTAGGCGGCACGCTTGAGGTGCTGGGCTCAACAACCTCTGTGCTAGAAGAAACAGTAGTCGTCCGCCGCGAGGGCGGGATCGGGTCAATCGAAATCGCCACTGGATCAAAGCCTGCCGAAACTTCGTCCAGCAAAGCGATCGACGTAGTAAAAAACTCTGGTTCGAACTCATAAGGCAGGAAACTGGGATTAGCCTCTCGTCTCGGCAAATAGCCAGCGCCGCCTACCGGTAGTAACGGTGGTTCAAGCGTCGGAACATACGACAGAACGCTAGGGGCCAGACTTGGAGTGCCGGGTTCAACGATCTCGGCCGTTTCCGCCAACTCGGACTGAAGGGGCGCTGATGAGGCAAGATTGCTCAAATCCTGCGTCTCTTCCAATTCTACGCCGGATGACGACGGCAATGATGACGCGTCGAACAAATCGGCGGAAATGACAGTTTCGCCCCCTGCTCCACTCGGCACATCAGGTTGCGATGGTCCGGTTTGGCCAAAATCGTCTGCCGCTTCACCATCAGTAGACCCAATAGCCGCGCTTTCAATCGGGTTCGATACACCCAATCCGAACAAAGTCAGAAATATCGAAGACGAAGCAACCACACCGATGGAGCATCCAAGGGCCACCAAGCTCCACCTGATCCTGCGCCGCGTCCGTTGGTGATCTTTCAGCTGTTGCAGGAGCTTTTTGGACAGGCGATGATCAACTTCCTCGGAAGACAGTATTAAACTTAACTCTGCCCTCGTCAGCGCGCTTAAGGACGCGTCTTCGCTGGCCAGAGCGTCATCAGACGGGCCCGGCCTCCCTGCGCCCTTTTCTTCCAGAACGCTCTTGGCTGTTGCTTGGTCTGGTTTAGCAGCTGCACGATCAGCCTGTTCACGATTGGTCGGCTTGTCTTCCTGTCTCGGTGTCCGTGTAGAGGTTGCTTTGTTTCCGCCTTGCAGATCTCCCTGACGGGCCTCAGGACTACTGGGGTCTGCTTTTTTCGACTCGGCTGCACGACGGGCAAGCACTTCATTTCTTTTGTGTCTTGCTTCCTCGACCTGAGCGGACCATGGCTTTTGCTTGCTTTGGGCACGCTCATTTGTGGTTGATTGGTTGGTCCTACGGCGAACCGGTTTGGGTTGTTGACCCTCTTTGTTTTGCTGCGCAGGCGCCGAAAGATTTTTTTCTCGTTCTACCCGCGCTTTTTCAAGCACCTTCTGCCACTCGGGGGATTGCACAAAATCATAAATATCCGCCGTTTGATTGGCAGTTTTCTTGGCAACTTTAGGTCGAGTACTTGGGCCGTTAGCCTTTGTCATAAATTCCCCCGACTGGCCGCCGAAACAGGCCCTAATTTATTGTAAATTCGACAAACCGATTACGCCTTAGCGCCGAAAATTCTAAAAGATTATGTTTAAACTATAAAAAGATGGCCACTCGAAAACAAGTCGACCGAACCCGCAATCGCCCTGTAACATAGGCAATTGGCCTTGTGAAATGGGTTCTCAGGTATCCGAAACCGTCCACCAAAGCGCCATTGATGCCTAGTGTCCCAAAAAATTTTGTTCCAATTCCAATTTCAAGATAGGCTGTGGAAAATTGGTGGGGGCCACAGGACCACTCTGGTCGCACTGTCGGAGGAACTTAGCTAAACGCATGGATTTTAATGGAAGATATCCAGAACCATCCGGACCTATTTACTCTGATTGACCACCCCGATCCTGCGTGTGGCAACATGGTCGTGGTGGACTGGACGCTCGGGAATTCGTGCAGCTATGCGTGCAGTTATTGCCCAAAGGCTTTGCACGACGGTTCGCTTGAGTGGCAGAAAACCGATGACGTTCTGAATCTGTACCGTCAATTAAATCGACACTATGTGGATGAATTAGGCAAGATTGTCTGGCTGCAGTTTACAGGCGGCGAACCCACAATGCATCCTCGCATCATTGATCTGCTAGGTCATGCGTCCGATATAGGGTTCAAGGTCAGCCTGATCAGCAATGCGTCGCGCACACTTCGGTTTTGGGAGATGATCAACAGCCGCCTGAACAGCGTTATCCTGACCTATCATGCCGAATTTGCAGAGCTGAGCCATTTTATCCGAGTGGCGGGTACGATGACTGACCGTATCACCGTTCATATCAACGTGACGATGCATCCAGATCGTTTTGATCAGACGCTTGAAGATGCGCGGGAATTACGCGCGGCGCTGCCCACCGCTTCGATTTCCTTGAAACCGTTGCGGAAAGATTTCGGAGTGAAGCTGTACGACTACACCGACGACCAGTTGCAGGTTCTCGCGATGGGTTTGCCCTCGGACAGGGCCCCGGTTGGTGAGGAACCTCGATCAGTGATGCGCGCAACCACGCGGTCGGGCCACACTGAGATACTCCGCCCCAATGACTTCCTTCTTAGGGATATGAACCGCTGGCGTGGATATAAATGCAACGTAGGGCTTGAATCCCTTCGGGTCCGGGGGAATGGCGAAATCTTCCGGGGCGTTTGCGGCGTTGGGGGCAGAATAGGGACTCTCGGCGACGCGCTTGACCTGCCTCGCGATCAAATTCGATGCACAAAAGACGCATGCTCTTGTCTGGCCGACATACTGATCCGTAAGGAGATGTAGTTTCCGCGCAATGAATAGGTCAAAGTTCAAATGCGGAAATCAGGTAAGGATGGCGGAGAGACAGGGATTCGAACCCTGGAGACGGTTTCCCGCCTACACACTTTCCAGGCGTGCGCCTTCGACCACTCGGCCACCTCTCCGTGCGCGCGATATTTGGACCATCGCCGAGGGATTTGCAAGGGGCGATTAAAGCGAAAATTCAACCTTCCGCAGTTCCGCCACAGACCCCGTTACAGCTCGTCCCCATCACCGTCTGCAAGATCGGCCTCGGTCATGTCCGCAGGCTTGGAAGACAGGGGTTCGGTAGGTGTTTTTTCCGTTGCAGGTTCGGTTTCTTGCGCAGGCCCCTGCCCTCGCAGCGTCTCAGGATTGCGCAGCCAGACATCGCGCTGCGCGAAGGGGATTTCAATACCTTCTTCGACAAACCGGCGATTGATCTCGTGGTTCATATCCGATTTCACCGAAAGCACCCAGTTCACGTCGCGCAAGATGGCGCGAATTTCAAAATCCAGCGAATCCGCACCAAAGCCCTGAAACACCACGCTGGGCGCTGGATGCGCCAGAACCATCGGATGGGAATTGGCAATCTCACCTAAAATCTTCTCGACCACGCGGGTATCCGTGCCGTAGGCCACGCCCACCGGCACGATAACACGCCCGATCGTGTTGCCCCGCGTGTAGTTCGTCACCACCCCGCTGATCAGGTCCGAGTTGGGAACGATCACATCGGTACGATCAAACGTCTCAATCCGCGTAGACCGCACCGAGATATCGCGCACATAACCCATCATCCCATTCACATCGATCCAGTCCCCCTTGGAGATTGGACGCTCGACCAGCAGGATGATCCCCGACACAAAATTCGACACGATGGTCTGTAGTCCAAAGCCGATCCCAACCGACAGCGCGCCGGCGACAATAGCCAGCGAAGACAGATCAAACCCCGCCAACATGATGGCCACCAGCGCGGCCAGGAATATCCCCACATAGCCGGTGCCCGCGGCAATCGCGTTCTGACCGCCCGGATCAATACTGGTCTTGGGCAGCAGCGAATTGCGCAGCCCGCTTTGCAACAGCCGGGTCAAGCCATAGCCGATGACAAACACGATTAGGAAGGTAAAGAAGTTGCGGGGCGAAATCGTAACGCCGCCAATGTCAAAACCAAGCAGCAAACGCGACCAGACTTCAAGCAAGTCAGTCTGTCGTGCGCCCCAATACAGCGCCAGAACCGGCAAGGTCAGAATGGCGATTATAAACCCGGCCAACACCGAAAACAGTGAGTCTCGCGCCGACTCACCTTGCCCGCTGAGCCAGCCGTAAACCGAGGTGATAAAACGATGAAGGATCGTCAAAGCCGCAAACAGAACCAGCGTTTTCACCGCCGGGAAAACGATCCCCTCGGCTGCGTTGGTATATCCAATAGCCGCCAAAATCGGGCTCGCGATCCCCAGCAAAAAAATTGCCTTGCGCAGAAAGTCCATCAGCTGGGTCAGCCCGGCACTTCGCGGCGTTTCGCTTGACTGCCCATCTTCGGCTTCTGGTTTTGTGGTCTGAATCCGGCGGATACGCAGAAGAACCAGCGCGGTTCCCACTACCACAGGAAAGCTGATAACGGCCCGGGTCGCGTCCGAAATGTTTTCGATCTGATCAAACAGCAGCCCGAATTCGTACACGATCAGGAAGATCGCCAGAATATCCAAGTATACCCGCAACTGCGTGACACTCTTGCGGGATAGCCGGTTAAAGTTCTGTGCCGCCTGCGCGATGTGAACCTGACGTCCGATCCAGTCGTAATAAAAGATAATCGCGGCCCAATAAGGAACATTCTGGATTAATAGCGTTCCGCGCAATCCCGGCAGGCCAGTCATGATGATCGCTTGAACCAGCAACCAGACACCCAGCCATGGCAGCAGAATCCGCAGCAGTGAAACCAGAAACGACCACACGCCGCTGCCCCGACCGCCCAACTGCCGTAGATATTCACCTGCAGCCTCGGACCAGTAACGTCCGTAGTACAGTAAAATCCCTGCCGCGACGGTCAGGAAGAAAATGCCCAGCCCGCGCTCTTTCAGGTGTTTTTGAACGATGTTGGTTTTCAGGTTCAGCGCAGATTCATTGATCAGGCCTCGCACGGCCTCGACAATATCGACCCAGGCTGGGCCCCAATAGACAGGGTTAAGCGGCGATACACCGCGTTCTAAAAGCTCTTTTGTCTGCCGCTCGCGCAACAGGCTGTCTATCTCGCTGATCAGGCCGTTGGCGCGGCTGAACGCTTCTTCCGAGATGATTTGCGGCACCTGCAGGCTGGTCAGTTGGTTTTCCAGATGCTCGCGAAGCTTGGCAATCTCTTCGGGTTCGGTCGCATCCCCTTCGGGGGCTGGCCCCAACGCCTTGATCTGCGCGTCCAGCGTCTGGATACGGTCGGTATTGGCGCCACGTGCCTTGTTGAAATCCTCACGATAGTTGTGGATTTCAGCCCGCAGGTTTTCCAATGCCGCGTTTGACGTGCGATCAGATTCGATATCCTTCTCGGCGCGATCCGCCGTCTCAAGCCAGTTCTGGTAATATTCGCTTTGCCGATCAGTCAACTGGGCGGCAACGGGGCCACCCAGCATGGCAAAACAAACCAGAAAGAAGGCTAGAAACAGGCGAACCTGCCGCAGCATCATACGTCCTCGAATACGCCAGGAATGCTGCGTGGGGCTTCGGTCATCCAATCTGGCACCGGCAGTTCCTTTTCACGCAGGAATTCGGGATTGAACAGTTTGGACTGATAGCGCGTGCCAAAGTCGCACAGGATCGTCACAATGGTGTGGCCCGGCCCCAGATCCTTGGCCAGACGCACAGCGCCCGCCATATTGATCGCGGTCGACCCGCCCATAACCAGACCCTCCTCGCGCAGCAGATCAAAGATGTATGGCAGCGCCTCGTTATCGGTCATCTGGTACGAGAAGTCCGGTTTGAACCCTTCGAGGTTTTTGGTGATGCGCACTTGACCGATACCTTCGGCGATCGAGCTGCCCTCCATCGCGATTTCACCAGTGGTGTAGTATGAATACAGCCCCGCCCCCATCGGATCGACCAGAGCGATCTTGACGCCCTTGGGCTGCAACGCGTCGGCCACGCCGGCCAGCGTGCCACCCGAACCTACAGCGCTGACAAAGCCATCAACCTTGCCGCCTGTCTGCTCCCAAATCTCGGGGCCGGTGGTTTCCACATGGGCCTGACGGTTGGCAACATTGTCGAACTGATTGGCCCAGATCGCGCCATTGGGTTCCGTCTGCGCCAGTTCCTCGGCCAGACGGCGCGAATAATGCACAAAGTTGTTGGGGTTGCGATACGGGGCGGCCGGAACCTGAACCAGTTGCGCGCCCGCCAGACGCAGCATGTCTTTCTTTTCCTCGGATTGGGTTTCCGGGATCACGATCACCGTTTTGAACCCCATCGACGCACCCACCAATGCAAGGCCAATACCGGTGTTACCGGCCGTGCCTTCGACAATGGTTCCGCCGGGCTTCAGCTCACCGCGCGCAATTGCGTCCTTGATGATGTAGAGCGCCGCGCGATCCTTGACCGATTGCCCCGGGTTCATGAACTCGGCCTTCCCGAGAATCTCGCAACCGGTCTCTTCACTGATGCGCTTCAACCGGATCAGCGGTGTTTTCCCGACTGCGTCGGCAAGGTCTCGTGCAATGCGCATGGCGCCCTCATTTCATTACGTGTCAACGAAGATTTACAGATGCCGTGCGACAACCACAAGCGGCGATAGTTAACCGCGCAAACGATCGCGATGCCGGGCCAGCCAATTGGCCATCAACAACAGGGGCAAATCCTTGAATTCGTTGTTGTCGACCTTTTGAAGGAACTCGTCATATGGCAGGATTTGTGTGCGAATATCCTCACCTTCCGTAGCAACGCCACCATTGTCGATGGTCCGGGTCAAATCAGCCAACCCAACATAAAGGTAGACATACTCGGTCGATGACCCGCTCGAGGAGTAGGCACCGCCTGCATATTCCAAGGCGTTCAGCGACACGTGCGCCTCTTCCTGCACTTCGCGGTGGGCGGCCTGATCCGGCGTTTCACCGGGGTCGATCATGCCTGCTACCGGCTCCCACATCCACGGTTCGGGATCGTCGATCAGAAAAACCGGCGCGCGGAATTGTTCAACCAAAAGAACAGTGTCGCGCACCGGGTCATAAGGCAAAACAACGACGGCGGCCCCCTGCATCAATCCGCTCCGGTGCAGCACAGGACCCATCGTTTCGTCATGCTGGCGGTGCTGCACATCCAATTCTTCCACACCGAAATAATTGACATAGGCCCGCCGATGGCTTTGCACGATCACATCTTTTGCGACGTCACGCGGATCGCCCGTCTGGCGTTTTCGCGCAGCCAGCTTAGCCCAAGCCCGGGTGCGGATCGGCGCAAAGTTACGAGCGATCGTAGTTGCGTCGACCTTGCCGTAATAGGCCAGCTCTTCTTGTGCAGCCAGCAAGGTCACTTCGGACCATTCATCAACCCAGGCCTGCAACGACCACGGCTTGTCTGGTGTCCACAATTCGGGTTCGGAAAAGAACACACTAGCCTCGGCGCGTGAGCCGTCAGCAACGTCCACACCGTGCGGGCTGAGATCATAGTCGAACCCACCTTCATAAAAAGCCAATCGTTTCAGGTCTTCGGAGCTGAAACCCTGAACCAACAACCCCATGGCCTGACTGCCCTTTTCTGGAACAATCATCGGGAAAGCCTGCCCTGCCACGCCATAAACCGCATGGTCCGGCAAACTGGCCTGAGATATTTTTATTTGTGACAGCGGGTGGCCAAGCACACATTCCAGCAGCGGCAAATGCCTGAGCGTGCCGTAAAAAAACAAATCGGACACTAGAGTAAAGCTCGTCTAAATTCTGGTGAGTTATCGCCAGCGACGGCCGGCTTCTTCGGTTGCAAGCCCTGCGATAAGAGCTCCGATAGCCAAAGTCCACAGAATTTCCGGAACGATGAGCAGTTTGCCGTACTCCACACCAATCTGGAAAATGGCCGTGAGCGCCTCGAACGGGCCGTCATAGCGATGACGCATGGCCAGTCGGAACATCTCGTAGCAGCCCTGAACAAAAAGGGCCCAGAATACCAATGATACAACCCCAGCGATGCCATTATTGACCGCAGCGGTCCAGCCGCGACCAACGCGCTTTCCCATCACCTTCCAACCACAGGCCACCGCAATAATCATGTTGACATAGGTGAACCAGCCATAGTCCTTGCCCTCTTCGCCGTTGCTGATGATCATGCTCGACACGATAAAGGCCACTGCCAATAGGCATAGTGAAGCAACAAGTCGCGGCGCAGTGGGCATTCGGAATTTCCCTTTGTTAACTGGGTTTTGCTATAGTGATCTGTGTCACATCGCAGTTGCCAGTGTCAAAGGCCGCGCCACACGCGGTTAAATAATAGTTCCACATGCGCCGGAAACGCTCGTCAAAGCCCATTTCCGAAATTTCGTCCCATTTGTCGTTGAACGTCTCGTACCAACGACGCAATGTCAGGTCATAACTTTTACCGAATTCCCGCGATTTCACGACGTTCAACCCTGCCTCTGCCACCTGTTGTTTCAGGATCGTCGGCGCGGGGAGCATTCCGCCGGGAAAGATATATTTCTGAATGAAATCAACGCCGTTCTTGTAAATGTCCCAACGGTGATCGGCAACGGTTATGATTTGAAGGGTCGCGTGCGCACCGGGTTTTAGCCGATCACGCACAGTCTCAAAGTAAACCGGCCAGTATTTCTGTCCGACGGCTTCGAACATCTCAATCGAGGCGATGCCGTCATACTGGCCACGCTCGTCGCGATAATCTTGCAATTTGAACTCAACAAGGTCAGAAAGTCCTGCTTTTTCAATTCTTTGCCGCGCAAAGCTTAACTGTTCCTGGCTGATCGTCAAACCTGTGACCCGAAGGCCACGCTCTTTTGCGGCATATTCAGCGAAACCGCCCCATCCGCAACCGATCTCAAGGATGTGGTCACCGGGTTTGGCACCCATTTCATCGACTAGGCTTGCATATTTCGCAGTCTGTGCTTTTTCCAGGCTTTCCTGCCCTGTTTCGAACAGCGCGCTGGAATAGGTCATCGTTTCATCCAGCCACAGCCTGTAGAAATCGTTCCCCAAATCGTAATGGTACGAGATGTTCTTCTTGGCCTGTCGACGGTTGTTGTTGTGCAACCAAAATCGAAGGCGTTCATAGGCTTGCACCAAGAACCTTCCGGTGAAATCGTCATACACCGTCTCGGTCCCTAAATGCACCAGATCCATGAAAGATCGCAGGTCGGGCGTGCTCCACCCACCCTCTAAGTAAGAATCCGAAAAACCCAGCTCACCCTCTCGGATCAAACGCGCAAATACGTCGGGATCGTGAATGTCCACGCGCGCCACTGGCCCCGGCTTGGCACCTTCGGATCGGAACACGCGCCCATCGGGCAAAGCGATATCCATTCGCCCCGAACCCATCCGGTTCAACATTTTGAAAACTTGAGCAAAGTATCTGGGCAGGTCTTTTTGCCCTTCAGTTGTCGTCAGGATCATCCGCTCTCCCCTGTGCGGCCGCAGTTAGAAGCTAGGCCGAGTTTGTGTTTGTGGCAAGTTTTCAGTTCCTTACCCGGTTTTTCGACCTTCATAAGCCGCCAAGGCGCACGCTCGGCCAGCGGCCAGATCGACCACTGGTGAAGGGTAATTTTCCGCCGGATCAAGCGCCCACGAATGCGGCACCGCCCCAAAATAAGCCAACGCCGTAGCCGAAGGCTTGGTCTGCCCTTCGGCGATCCAGTGTTTTAGATAAACACCATCAGGATCAAATTTTTCCTGCTGTGTCAGTGGGTTAAATATCCGAAAGAACGGTGATGCATCGGGACCCGAGCCTGCAACCCACTGCCAACCCATAGCATTCGCCGCCGGGTCCCAGTCTATCAGGCAGTCGGCAAACCAGTTCATTCCGATTTTCCAGTGCGTCATCAGATGCTTGGTCAAGTAGCTTGCGACGATCATGCGCGCCCGGTTGTGCATACGACCGGTCACATACATTTGACGCAATCCCGCATCGACAACAGGAATACCGGTGCGGGCCTGTCGCCAAGCAACAACTGAGGGATGATCGGCGTCCGTGTTCCACGGAAACGTATCCCACTCCGGTTTCCAGTTCCCGCTGAGCAAACGCGGTGTGTGATACATCAAGTGGTACGCAAACTCACGCCAAACTAATTGGCGCAAATAGGCGTCTGTCCCTTGCGTACCGTTCATCGCGGCCCGCTGAACCGCATGCCAGACACTGCGGGGGCCGATTTCGCCAAGCGATAGGTATTCGGACAGATCCGAGGTGCCCTCCAAATCCAAACAGTCCCGATCGTGCGAATAGTCTTGGATTCGGTCCAGAAACTCGTGCAAAGCCTCAAAGGCGGCATTCTCACCGGGGCGGACAAAAGGTGCGACCACGGCTGCGCCCCGGTTCATTGCCGCACCCAGTTTCCAACCGGTCAGGTTTTCCGAAGTTGGCCAATTCAAGGGTGCTTTGATCGACGACACGCCTTCAGGCGTGGCAACTTCTCGGCCTTGAACGGATCGCCACATCGGTGTGAACACACGAAACGGCTGGCCTGTTTTGGTTGCTACGGTCCAGGGCTCAAACAGTAAGTGACCCGCAAAGGATTTGGCCTCTACCCCCTGCTCTGCCAAAGCAGACTTAATGCGTGTGTCACGGTCGATGGCATCAGGATCATACGCTCGCGTCCAATAGACGCCGCTGGCTCCGGTTTCTGTGATAAGGTTCTGCAAAACAGTCAGCGCGTCCCCGCGCCGCAGGATTAACCGGCTGCCAATGTGCGACAGAGATTGCGCGAAGGCCTCAAGCCCCAGCCCAAGCCGCCATTTCGGCGCGGCACCGAGCGCTTGAGCCAAATCATCCAGAATGAAAACCGGCAGAATAGGACGACCCGTTTGGGCCGCAGCACTTAGCGCGGGATGGTCCGACAGGCGTAAATCCCGTCGGAACCACATGATGATCGGTGATTGTTTGTTTTCCATGACCGCCCGGCTGTTTTCTTCGCATTACGAAGCCGAGCAGAAACCGGATCACAAAACGGCGTCAAGTGCGCCCAATAACTGATCAATTTCCTGTTGCGAGGTATAGTGCGTAAAGCTGACCCGCAGCACGCCCTGATCCAAATCCACACCCATCGCCTGCAACGGGCGCACGGCGTAAAAATCGCCGCCTCCTGCCATGATCCCGTGTTCAACCAGATCGGTGGCCACGGCTTCGGCATTCCGGCTCAGCGATAACGCTACGGTCGGAGCGCGACGTGTAGCATCTGAGGTACCGATCAAGCGTACGGCATTTCGATCCTTGACCGCGTCCAATACGGGCTGCAGCAGCGCAACCTCCTGCCCGCGCATCAGGTCATGCACAAAGGCTCCACGTTCGGTTGCGTTACCCTTGGGGCCATTATGGTGGTCGCACAACAGATCAACGTAATCCGCCATACCTGCACTGGCCGCGATCTGCGCGTGATCCGGGCCCGCCGGGGTGAAACGCTTGTACAGCGCGTCTGCATTAAAATAGTGCGCCTGGTTTGGCAGCAGCTCACCAAGCGCACGCCGGATCACCATGCAACCCTGATGCGGACCGTAGGTTTTATAGGCCGAGAACAGATAGATATCCGGCCCCAGATCGCCGACATTTGGGAACCCATGTGGCGCGTATGAAACGCCATCTACACAGACAAACGCCCCCGCCGCATGGGCAATGGCGGTGATTTGGGTGACCGGGTTGATCTCTCCGATCACGTTGGAACAATGCGGGAAACAGACCAGACGCACCTTCTCGTCCAGCAGGTTCTCAAGATCCTGCGGGTTGAGCGATCCGGTTTCCGGGTCGATCTGCCATTCGCGGATTTCAAACCCGTCCTCGACCAGGCGCCGCCACGGTCCCGAGTTGGCCTCGTGATCCTGATTGGTGACAACGATGGCATCGCCCGGCTGCATCCACTGGCGAAATGCCTGCGCCAAAACATAGGTGTTCTGAGTGGTCGAGGGGCCAAAGCTCAGCTCATCGGTGTTCACGCCCAGAATCGCAGCCATGCGTGCGCGGGCTTCATCCATCTCTTCGCCTGCCAGACGGCTGGCGTCATAGGGGCCGTAGGGCTGCACTTTGCGTTGCGTATAGTAGCGCGTCAGCCGGTCCAGCACCGGCTTACAAGTATATGACCCGCCTGCATTTTCAAAGAACGCCTGACCTTGCAGGCTGGGCTCGGAAAAAGCCGGGAACTGCGCCCTAACGAAATCGATATCAAGAGTGCCCATGGCACGTCGCTCCTTGCTCATGCTGCTTGTTCCGATGACGTGCCCGTGCATGATTTCGGACAACTCGGAAATCACGGCAGGTCTTCCAGCCCAGCCACAGCCCCAGTCAAACAAACAGAAGCACGGGCAGTCTTTCGGGACCAGATCTGGCAATCAAAAGACGCGGATACATAGCCAGCGGCCCTGAGCTCGGTCAACCCGGCATGAAACAAAAAAGCCCCGACGCTTGTCGGGGCTTTCGAAGGGCTGAATTGGATTCAGCGGCGTCGCTTTTCGTTCGCAAGACCGATGAAGATCGACACGCACATCAGCACCAGAACGATCGCAAACGGGAAGCCTGTTGCAATCGCAGCAGCCTGCAGCGCACCCAGGCCGCCACCCAGCAATAGAACGATCGCGATTGCGCCCTCCAGAATGCACCAGAACACACGCTGCGCCGTCGGCGCATCGGTTTTGCCACCTGCCGTGATCGTATCAATCACCAACGAGCCGGAATCCGAGCTGGTGACGAAGAATACAACCACCAGAACGATGCCAACGAAGGACAGCAAACCTGTCATCGGGAATTGTTCAAACATGGAGAACATCTTGAGTTCTAGCGCAGCATCCGACAGGGCCTGCCCCGAACCGGACATAACCTGATCCAATGCGGCTCCACCAAAAACGCTCATCCACAGGGCACCTACAACGGTTGGGATCAGGATCACGCAAGTCACGAATTCGCGCACGGTTCGGCCGCGCGAGATTCGGGCGATGAACATGCCGACGAAAGGTGACCAGGAGATCCACCACGCCCAGTAGAAGGTGGTCCAGCCCTGCATAAAGTTGGTGTCTTCGCGACCAACCCAGTTCGACAGTGCAGGCAATGCGACCACGTATTCAATCAGGCTGTCGAAAAAGCCGGTCAGAATCGCCACGGTAGGCCCAAGGATCAGCACCAGCAGCAACAAGACCGCGGCCAGGATCATGTTGGCCTCGGACAACCGCTTTACGCCCTTATCGAGGCCAGCAACCACTGAGATCAATGCGAATGCCGTGATCAGACCGATCAGCAGAACTTTCATCCCGTCCGTAATCGGAACATCGAACAGATAATTCAGACCAGCCAGCGCTTGCGTTGCGCCCAAGCCCAGCGATGTCGCCAAACCGAAGATCGTGGCGAACACGGCTAGAACGTCAATGATGTGACCCAACGGACCCCATGTCGCCTCTCCAAACAGCGGGTAGAACACCGACCGCATGGTCAGCGGCAGACCGCGGTTAAAGCTGAAGAACGCCAGCGCCAGTGCCACTACCGCATACACGGCCCAAGGGTGCATACCCCAGTGAAAAATGGTGGCTGCCATCGCCAACTTCTTCGAGGCTTCGGGGTCATCCAGACCGGCACCTAACGGTGCCCAGTCGGTGCGAAGGCCATCCTCGCCAGCGGCAACCCCGCCCAGCGACGACCCGTAATGCGAGATTGGCTCGGCCACGCCCCAGAACACCAGACCGATGCCCATACCCGCGGCAAACAGCATCGAGAACCACCCGGCATAGCTGTAGTCCGGCTTGGCATCATCCCCGCCCAGACGGATCGAACCATACGGCGTGACGATCAGCAGTAGTGAAAACACGACAAAGATGTTCGCCGCAATCATGAACACCCAGTCGAAATTGCTGGTCAAAGCCGGTCGAAGCCAGCCAAAGAACTCGCTCGCCTGCTCGCGGAACACCAGCGAGAAGAACACGAATGCAATGATGGTTAGCCCCGAAACGGCAAAGACCGGATTGTGGACGTCCAGACCCATGATCTGAACGTTGTCCTGACCGACTTCATAGTCGGTTTCCGTATTGTCGGACATTATCTTTCCTTCCCCTTATCGATGCGCAGGACATCCAATATCCGGATCGGCAAGGGCGTAACTGAGAAGACCACCTATTACTTAAAAGCGACAAAATGCGTAAAAGTGACAGGCTTGCTTCATATGACCGCCATGACGAAAATCGGTCGCTGTAAATGAAAACAGGCCGGGCAATCGCCCCGGCCTGCACACAATAAGCTGTCGAAGGATTTAGCCCTGAACCTTGGTATAGGTCCCCTCACCCGCCAGAATTCCGCGGAACCCGCCCGGCTCATCCAAGCCAAATACGATCAGCGGCAGGTTGTTGTCGCGTGCCAGTGCAATGGCCGAGGCATCCATGACGCGTAACCGCTTGGCCAGCACGTCATCATAAGTAACCGTGTCATAGCGCACTGCGTCCGCGTGTTCTTTGGGGTCTTTGTCATAAACCCCATCCACACCGTTTTTGCCCATAAAAATCGCCTCACACGCCATTTCATTGGCACGCAGAGTCGCGGCGGTGTCGGTGGTAAAATACGGGTTGCCAGTTCCCGCAGCAAAAATGCAAACCCGCTTTTTCTCAAGGTGGCGCACGGCGCGACGGCGGATATAGGGCTCGCACACCTCATCCATGCGAATGGCCGAGATGACACGAGTGAACACACCTATTTCCTCAAGCGCCGACTGCATCCCCAGCGCGTTCATCACCGTGGCCAGCATGCCCATATAATCGGCTGTTGTGCGCTCCATCCCCTGTGCTGAACCGCTGAGGCCGCGGAAAATGTTGCCACCGCCGATGACCATGCAAATCTCGACCCCCAGATCATGCACCGACTTGACCTCTTGTGCGATGCGCTGAACGGTGGGGGGGTGCAAGCCAAACCCCTGATCGCCCATCAACGCCTCGCCCGAGATTTTCAGCATCACGCGATTGTACTTTGTTTTGGCGGTCTCGGTGGATTCGAGGGTCGGGGAAAGGCTCATGTTGCGCTCCGGGCTGGCACGGGTTTATTTTCCGGCGCAAAATGAAGCAAAACCTCCGCAGGTTCAATGCGATTGGTGACGATTGAGGCAGCCCGAATGGACAATAACGACAGATCGCAGATTTGGGACCGCCTGCCCCCCATCCCCGACGACAAACCGGTGTTGATTGCGGGGCCGACCGCCTCGGGCAAATCGGCCCTGGCCCTGCAGATTGCCGAGACGTTCGGCGGCGTGATCGTCAATGCGGATGCGAGCCAAGTCTATGACTGCTGGCGTGTAATTTCGGCCCGCCCTTCGATCGAAGAAGAGGCCCGCGCGCCGCATCTGCTTTACGGCCACATCGCGTATGATCAGGAGTATTCGACGGGTCATTGGCTGCGCGAGGTAACGCCACTGCTGACCGGGGGGCAGCGCCCGATCATCGTGGGCGGCACCGGCTTGTATTTCTCGGCGTTAACCGAAGGGATGGCCGACATCCCCGCCACGCCGCTGGAAATCCGCGCCGAGGCAGACCAACTGGACCTGACCGCATTAATTGCTGGTGTCGATACGCGGACACAGGAACGGATCGACACGCAGAACCGCGCCCGTGTTCAGCGAGCTTGGGAAGTGCAGCGGGCCACCGGACGAAGTCTGAGCGACTGGCAGGCTGAGACACCGCCGCCCGTTCTGAATTTGACTGACACGGTTCCGATCGTTTTTGACGTGGATAAACAATGGCTTCTTGATCGCATCACCCGGCGGTTCGATCTGATGCTGGACTCTGGCGCGCTGCAAGAGGTCGAAGCGATGCGAGACCTCTATGATCCGACGTTGCCCGCCTTCAAAGCCATCGGCGTTCCTGAATTGCTTGCCTATCTTGACGGTCATCTTACGCTGGACGCCGCCAAAGAGCGTGCAACGATTGCCACCCGCCGATTCGCCAAACGTCAGCGCACCTGGTTTCGCGCACGGATGAAGAATTGGAATCAGATAGATTTCTCAAAACGATACAAGCCGTAGTTCAAACTTCATCTCCGAGAATCCTTTCCAGCGATTCCCAAAAACGCCAATTGTTTCGGTTCACGACAGTATACATCGCTTGAATTAAGACGCTGCGGGCCCAAGACAACAGCAAACACTCCCAGCCATGTCGTTTTTGTGCTATCTACGTCGATTTCGAACATTGACCTCATTTGAATTCTAGGGCGGAATAGCCCCATGGGGATGATGAAAATCCAACGAGTATTCCGAGAACCTGCTGTTCGCCTCAATATGGTCTGAACGGTTCCAACCTTCTTCAATAAAAAGAACATGTCACAGGGAGAGACATCGATGAATAAGCAAACCTTTACCGGAGCACCGATTCACTGGGCGGCAGAGATGCATGCTCAGGAATATCGGGACGGCAAATTAAGCCGGCGCGAGTTTCTGACCCGCGCCACGGGTCTGGGTGTTACTGCTGTAGGTGCCTACGGCATGATCGGCTTGGCAGCGCCTGCCCGCGCCGCGGGCGAAGATACCAGACAAGAAGGCGGCACCCTGCGCGTCCAGATGAGCGTTCGTGCCCTGAAAGACCCACGCACGTATGACTGGTCGGAAATGGGCAACCAAACCCGCGGCACAATGGAATACCTGGTCGAATACAACTCGGACGGTACATTCCGCGGAATGTTGCTGGAAGGTTGGGAAATCAATGATGACGCCACTGTCTACACACTGAAACTGCGCCCGGGTGTGAAGTGGACCAACGGCGATGATTTCACTGCAGATGACGTGGCACGCAATATTGCGCGTTGGTGTGACAAAAGCTCGGAAACCAATTCGATGGCAGGTCGCTTTGCGACACTGATCGACGCGGACACCGGCCAGGCTATCGAAGGCTCGATCGAAGTTGTTGATCCGACGACGGTGAAACTGAACCTGCCAAGCTCGGATATTTCATTGATTGCCGGCATGTCCGACTATCCGTCGGCCATCGTGCATAGTTCGTTCAATGAAAACGACCTACTCAACAACGTCGGAACCGGTCCCTACATCCTTGAAGAGCTGGAAGTCGGGGTCAAATGCACATTGGTGCGCGCACCTGACCACACCTGGTGGGGTGAAGAAGTGTTTGGTCCTGCGACATTGGATCGTATCGAATATATCGACTACGGCACCGATCCGTCGGCATGGCTGGCAGCCCTGGAATCGGACGAAGTCGATATGCTGCACGAATCCGTGGGTGAATTCATCGATGTGATGGACGGCCTCGGCTATGAGAAATCCGAAGTGATCACCATGGGAACCCTCGTGATCCGTCCCAATCAGCTGGCCGAAGTTGACGGCAAACAGGTTTATGCCGACAAGCGCGTGCGCAAAGCTCTGCAAATGGCGGTGGACAACAGCGTTCTGCTTGAATTGGGCTATGGCGGCCGCGGCACGCTGGCTGAAAACCACCATGTCGGGCCTATCCATCCGGACTATGCAGAACTGCCCAAGCAAACGGTCGATCCGGCTGGGGCGAAAAAGCTCATGGAAGAAGCTGGCATGGCTGATTTCGAGCACGAACTGCTGTCGATTGACGACGACTGGCGCCGTAACACAACCGACGCTGTTGCCGCGCAGCTGCGGGACGCGGGCATCAATGTAAAACGCACGGTTCTGCCGGGGAACACCTTCTGGAACGACTGGACGAAATACCCCTACAGTTCAACCAACTGGAACCACCGCCCTCTGGGCGTACAGATCTGGGCATTGGCGTATAAATCCGGTGAAGCTTGGAACGAGTTCGGTTGGGCCAACTCCGAATTCGACGCCATCCTGACCGAAGCCCTGGCCATTGCCGACGCCGACAAACGGCGCGAAGTGGTCGCCAAAGGCGAGGCGCTGATTCAGGAAGAAGGCGTGACCATCCAACCCTACTGGCGCGCGCTGTATCGCCATATGAAAGATGGTCTGGTCGGAACCGATATGCATATCGCTTTCGAACATCACCACTACAAGTGGGGCTGGTCGGCCTAAAACCTGTCAGACAATCAACGGGGGCGCCTGATCCAGGCGCCCCTTTCCAGCCGCAGACAACCCGGCGTCAAGTCGGAAGTCCGAGGCCAGAAAATGGTCCAAAGATCTGCGGAACACCCGAAAAACAGGGGCCATCATGGGACTATTCATCCTCCGACGGTTTGGCGTCATGCTATTGACAGCATTGTGCCTGACGTTCGTGGTCTTCTTTCTGACCAACCTATACCCAAACTTGGAAAAGCTGGCCAAAACCCAGGGCAACCAACGGATGTCCGACGAACAGGTCGAGGCCTGGCTGGGTAATCGTGGCTACCTGCAACCCACGTTGGTCAAATATGGCCAATGGCTGGGCGTGGCACCGGGGTTTTCCAAAACTCTGGATGACGGCACATTCGTGGGCACCTGCACCCGACCCGGATTGACCGAGGAAACCACGCCCCGGTTTTGCGGCATCCTTCAGGGGGACTGGGGCTATTCCACTGTTTTCAAGGATGAGGTCGGTACCATTGTCGCCAAGCGATTGGGCAATACCGGCTACTTGATGATGTGGGTTTTGATCCTGATGGTTCCATCAGCTCTGTTGGTGGGCGTACTGGCCGGGATGCGCGAAGGCTCAGCGCTGGATCGGTCTCTGTCTACGTTCTCAATCATAACGACGGCGACGCCAGAATATGTGTCGGGCGTGATCTTCATTGCCATCTTCACCTCATCCACCGTTGGTCTGAAATGGTTCAAAGGCACTGCAACGCAGGCGATGGACAATCCGACCTTCGAGAACTTTTTCCTGCCGGTACTGACCATTGCGTTGTATGGCATGGGTTATATCGCCCGAATGACCCGCGCCTCGATGACCGAGGTGATGACAGCGCAGTACATCCGCACCGCGCGGCTGAAAGGCGTATCCTTCCCCAACATCGTCATGAAACACGCGCTGCGCAATGCGCTGATCGCGCCCTTTACCGTCATTATGCTGCAGTTCCCATGGCTGCTGAACGGCGTGGTGATTGTTGAGACGCTGTTCAACTACAAGGGCTTCGGTTGGGCACTGGTGCAGGCGGCTGGCAACAACGACATCCAGTTGCTGTTGGCGATTTCGGTCGTGTCGGTCTTTGTGGTGCTGTTGACCCAGCTGATCTCGGATATCGGCTATGTCTACCTCAACCCGCGCATTCGCATTTCTTAAGGAGGGTTAGAACATGGAACCACTTACCTGGACCGGCTCTATCGCCTTCCTGAACCCGCTGTTGATGATCGCAATCGCAGCCCTTCTGGTCTCCATCGTGACTTGGATAGTTGGCAGTATCGTACTGCCCGAGGCGCCGATGAGTGTGAATCTGGACGGCACGCTTAGCTCAGGATCGGGCATGCGTGGGTTGACGCAAAAGGCGCTGCGCTACAGCTTTGCTGCCTGTGTCGCGCTTGCCGTGGCCTATATCGTGCTGGGCATCGTGTTGGGTACCAGCGCGGGGATCATCGGTGCGATCTCACAGCAGTTTCTACCTGTCTGGCTGTCGCTGATCATCCTGTACGCCATGTCGATCGCGTTTAAGCGGCGTCTGGGCCTTTATGGCAAACTGTTCGACAGCCCCATCGGCATGATCGGCTTCGGCCTTGTGATGTTCTGGGTTTTCACCGGCATCTTTGGGGCATTGGACCTGATCGTTACCCATGACCCGCTGTCACAGATTTCTGGGATGAAAAACAAAGTTCCCGGAACACCTCTGCCCAGCCCGGAAGAGGGGGAATACACCTGGTATCTGTTGGGGGGTGACAACCTTGCCCGCGACGTCTTCAGCCGCATGGTCAAAGGTGCCTGGATCGTGGTGCAGATTGCGCCGCTGGCAACATTGTTTGCCTTTATGGTCGGGATCACTCTGGGTCTGCCCGCGGGTTACTATGGCGGTCGGTTGGATACGTTCCTGTCCTTCCTGGCCAACCTTATCCTGGCCTTCCCGGTGATCTTGCTGTTCTACCTGCTGGTGACACCGGAAATCGTAGCGACGGGCGTGCCGAACTATATGGCAGCTGTGTTGTTCGTCTTTCCGATCCTATTCATAGGCGTTCTGCTGAATTCACGCTATTACACGCGACCGAATTTCCGCACACCGCTGCTGATCGGGGTTTTGGGCGTTGCGATCTGGTTCTACCTGTCGCTGATCTCGACCGGTGGTTACATCATCAATACAGATAGCTATCGCATCTGGGGACTGCCGACTTATCTGGACCTGTTCGATATTCCTGGCGGCATCCTGGTGGTGTTCGTATCCGTTGTGTTCGTGAATTCACCCACCGTGTTCCGCATCGTGCGTGGTTTGGCGTTGGACATTAAGACGCGAGATTATGTGGCGGCGGCGCAAACCCGTGGAGAAGGTCCATGGTACATCATGCTGTGGGAAATTCTGCCAAACGCGCGCGGTCCGCTGATCGTCGATTTCTGCCTGCGGATTGGCTACACCACCATCCTTTTAGGAACCTTGGGTTTCTTCGGGCTGGGGCTGCCACCGGAAAGTCCAGACTGGGGTTCGACGATCAACGAGGGGCGCAAGCTGTTGTCGATCTATCTGCACCCTGCCCTTCCGCCTGCGCTGGCCCTGTTGTCACTGGTTCTTGGATTGAACCTGCTGGCGGACGGCCTGCGTGAGGAAAGTCTGAAGGACTGATGTGATCGAGGCCGGGGGCCCTGCCCCCGGACCCCAGAAGTATTTTCGAAAAGATGAAAATGGTCGCTTGATCGATTTCATCAGGGAGTAGGAAACGATGAACAAACTGGCGGAATATGACGGCCCGATCCTCGAGATCGACAAGCTGTCGATTTCCTTCTTTACCCGTCTGCGGGAAATTCCGGCCGTGATGGATTTCTCGGTCAGTGTGCAACCGGGTGAAGCTGTAGGATTGGTTGGTGAGTCAGGCTGCGGCAAATCCACAGTGGCACTGGGTGTCATGCAGGACTTGGGCAAAAACGGTCGGATCGTCGGCGGCACCATCAAGTTCAAGGGGCGTGATCTGTCCGAGATGACCTCGGACGAGTTGCGCGACATTCGTGGCAATGAAATCGCGATGATCTATCAGGAGCCGATGGCCTCGCTGAACCCGGCGATGAAGATCGGCAAACAGTTGATGGAAGTACCCATGATCCACGAAGGCGTCGGCGCGGAAGAGGCCTATGCGCGCGCGCTTGAGGTAGTCACCGATGTACGCCTGCCCGACCCCGAGCGTATGCTGAATTCCTTCCCCCATCAGTTGTCGGGTGGTCAACAGCAGCGGATCGTCATCGCCATGGCGTTGATGTCAAAGCCAGCGCTGCTGATCCTGGACGAACCAACCACCGCGTTGGATGTGACGGTTGAGGCCGCCGTGGTAGAGTTGGTCAAGGATCTAGGAAAGAAATACGGCACCTCGATGCTTTTCATCTCGCACAACCTGGGTCTAGTGCTTGAGACCTGTGACCGGCTGTGCGTGATGTATTCGGGTGAAGCGGTCGAGCGTGGCTCGATTCATGATGTGTTTGACGAGATGCAGCATCCTTACACGCAGGCGCTGTTCCGCTCGATCCCCTTGCCGGGCGCTGACAAGAACGCACGCCCGCTGGTGGCCATTCCGGGGAACTTCCCTCTGCCGCATGAACGCCCGTCGGGCTGTAACTTTGGTCCGCGCTGCGACTATTTTGAGGAAGGCCGTTGCGACACGCAAAACATTCTGATGG
Organism: Ruegeria sp. BH6; assembly: GCF_056538105.1. NCBI lineage: Bacteria > Pseudomonadati > Pseudomonadota > Alphaproteobacteria > Rhodobacterales > Roseobacteraceae > Ruegeria > Ruegeria sp. BH6. The sequence continues at coordinate 731,286 of NZ_JBQFSR010000001.1, read as the reverse complement.
AGCCGGTGCCGGGCAATGATCGGCACCACACGCGCTGTCTGAAGTTCCAGGAAATCGATTGGAACGCACCGATCACCATGGCTGAACAGAAGGAAAAGGGCGAAATCGGGCGCACAATTCTGAAGATGGACAATCTCAAGAAATACTATGAGGTGGCCGCGAATGCCCTGTTCGGGGGTGGAGAGACCAAGGTTGTAAAAGCCAATGAAACGTTGAGCTTCGAGGCCCACGAGTCCGAGACACTGGCCATTGTGGGTGAATCCGGTTGCGGCAAATCCACCTTCGCCAAGGTGTTGATGGGGCTGGAAACGGCCACCGACGGTCAGATCCTGCTGGACAACCGCAATATCGAAGCTGTCCCGATTGAGGAGCGCGACACCAAGACCGTGGGCGAGGTTCAGATGGTGTTCCAGAACCCGTTCGATACGCTGAACCCATCGATGACTGTGGGCCGTCAGATCATTCGCGCGTTGGAAATTTTCGGCGTCGGTAATTCCGAGGCTGAACGTAAGCAACGTATGCTGGAACTGCTGGACCTGGTGAAGCTACCCCGCGCCTTTGCGGATCGAATGCCGCGCCAGTTGTCGGGCGGACAGAAGCAACGTGTCGGTATCGCCCGCGCCTTTGCAGGGGACGCCCGCATTGTGGTGGCGGATGAGCCCGTCTCGGCCCTGGATGTGTCCGTTCAGGCGGCGGTGACTGATCTGCTGATGGAGATTCAGCGCGAGCACAAGACCACGCTGCTGTTCATCAGCCACGACCTGTCCATTGTGCGTTACCTCAGCGACCGGGTGATGGTGATGTATCTGGGTCATGTGGTCGAACTGGGCACCACCGATCAGGTCTTTGCGCCGCCCTACCACCCCTATACCGAAGCCCTGCTGAGCGCTGTTCCCATTGCGGATACGTCGATCGAGAAGCAGCACATCGTGCTTGAGGGCGATATTCCGTCAGCTATGAATCCACCGCCGGGTTGCCCGTTCCAGACCCGGTGCCGTTGGAAATCCGAAGTTCCGGGCGGGTTGTGTGAACGCGACGTACCGCCAGTGAAAACTCTGGCCGATGGTCATCAGGTGAAATGTCATCTGGCCGAAGATATTCTGGCCCGTATGGAGCCGGTCATCAAAATCGCCGCGGAATAGGCTTCAAAATTGGTGCAAAGGGCGTCGGTTTCTGATCGGCGCCCTTTGGCATTACTTGAACAAATTTTCCCATAAGCATTTTAGCTAAATGTACCTGGTCAAAAGAGACCTAAGCATCGAATTTAGCTCACCCGCCCCAGATAACCTTCACGTAGTTCTGGGTTTCCTTGTAAGGTGGTACGCCGCCATGTTTCTCAACCGCCTGAGGTCCGGCATTGTAGGCCGCCAGCGCCAGACGCCAGGATTTGAACTTGCGGTATTGCCAGGATAGATACCGCGCGCCACCTTCCAGGTTCTGCTGTGGATCATGCGGATTCACACCCAAAAGCTGCGCCGTACCGGGCATCAGCTGTGCCAGTCCCAAAGCGCCTTTGTGTGATACTGCACGTGGATTCCAACCGCTTTCTTGTTGAACCAAGCGCAGGAAAAGCTCTTCCGGGACGTTATGTTTGCGTGCCGCCTGACGCGCCAGTGTCATATACTGACCGCGATACTTCCCGGTATAGCGTTTGTTAAACTTCGGTTGAGCAGTCTTGGGTTTAAGCCGTTCGGAATCCCGATACTGGGTTGCGGCGCGCGTGTCCAAAATCTTGGATTGTTTAAGGAAAATGTCCTTCCGGCTTTTGGTCGACAACGTTTGTGCGGCCACCGGAACCGAGACCAGAGCAACACATAAACCAACAAAACAACCAACCAGAAAACGCATTAAAGCCAATCTCGCTTAGTCAGGAACCTTATGGAGTATAGATATCTCAGTTTATAATGAAAGCATGGTTAACCGAACCTGAGTAATTTCTTGCTCAGTGTTGCATGCAGTAACTGTGTTTCAACCTAGACGCAGGCCGTATAGGGTCGCTGGGAAACACTGCGCCAGATTCGGCGCGCATACGTCAATTCAGAACGGGGAAATACATGGCGGGTTCAGTCAACAAGGTCATTCTGGTCGGAAATCTTGGCCGCGATCCCGAGGTCCGAACATTCCAGAACGGTGGCAAGGTTTGCAATCTGCGCATCGCCACATCCGAGACCTGGAAAGACCGCAACACAGGTGAGCGTCGCGAACGTACCGAGTGGCACTCCGTCGCGATCTTCAACGAGGGGCTTGTCCGCGTGGCCGAGCAATACCTGCGCAAAGGGTCCAAGGTTTATCTTGAAGGCCAACTGCAGACCCGCAAATGGCAGGATCAATCCGGACAGGATCGGTATTCGACCGAGGTTGTTCTACAGGGCTTTGGCTCTACCCTTGTGATGTTGGATGGCCGCGGTGAAGGCGGCGGCGGTGGCGGCCAGTCGGGCGGTTACGGCGGCGGTCAGGCCGGGGGTGGATACGGCGATCCCTATGGCGGCCAATCCAGTGCCCCTGCCCCGGCATCTGGTGGAATCGACGATGACGAGATTCCGTTCTAAGCGTAGCGGAGGCAAATCATGACATGGTCCTTCTCACTCGGCCGGTTTCTGGGGTCCGAGTTGAGGGTCCATGTCACCTTTTTCCTGCTGCTGGCTTGGGTCGGTTTCGCCGCCTATTCCCGCGGCGGGCTGCCAGCCGCCATCGAAAACCTGATCTTTGTGCTGGCTTTGTTTGCCTGCGTCGTCGCGCATGAATTCGGCCATGCGCTGATGGCACGGCGATACGGCATCAAAACCCCAGACATAACCTTGCTGCCAATTGGCGGTTTGGCGCGGTTGGAACGGATGCCCGAAAAGCCGATGCAAGAGGTTTGGGTGGCCCTTGCCGGTCCGGCGGTGAATATCGTCATCTGGATCATTCTGGTCGCGCTGGGGGCTGGTATGCCACTTGAGACAATGGCGCAGATCGACACCACTGTTCCGGGTCTGTTGAACCGTCTGGCATATGTGAATTTGCTGCTGGCCGCCTTCAATATGATACCAGCTTTCCCAATGGACGGCGGGCGGGTGTTCCGCGCCTTGTTATGTCTCAAAATGGATCGGGTGAAGGCAACAAGGATCGCGGCAATCGCAGGACAGATCGTGGCTGTCGCCTTTGGCTTTTGGGGGCTGAGTACCGGCAACGCCATTCTGGTCCTGATTGCGGTTTTCGTTTTTGTCGCCGCCAATTCCGAAAGTCAGGACGTGGCCATGCGTTCGGTCGCGCGGCGGGTTCTGGCGCGTGATGCGATGATCACTGAATTCCACGCTCTGTCCCCGTCCGATACGCTGGCGACGGCAGCGCAGGCCGTCATCCACACCACTCAGCACGAATTTCCCGTTTTGGATGGTGACGGCGCATTGCTTGGCTTTGTCACCCGCGGTCGTCTTTTTGCAGCCCTAGCCGGGGAAACTCCGCGGTCCGACCCCGCCACGTCGGTCATGGAAACCAATATCCCAAGGGTGCAACTGACCAGCGGGCTTGAGATGGTTCTGGAAACGCTCCACAAGGGCGCACCGGCTATCGCCGTCTGCACGCAGACTGGTAAAATGGTCGGCTATATCACCCGGGAAAACATTGGTGAGTTGATGGTGATCCGGGGGCGCTGATCAGGCCGTCGCCAGGGCGTCTTCCAGCACGGATATTACCGTCTCACGCGGGACGTCCGATGTCACGAAAGCTTCACCGATCCCACGTGCCAGGATGAACCGCAATTGACCGTCGATGACCTTTTTGTCCTGCGCCATCAGATCGACCAAGGCTTCGGCCCCAGGCAGGTCGCCGGGGATGTCATTCAGATCGGTTTTCATGCCCATAGCGCGCAAATGTGCCCGCACGCGGCTGGGGTCTTCCTGTGAACACAGACCCAGGCGCGCCGACAGTTCGAACGCCAGCGCGCAGCCAATGGCGACGCCCTCGCCATGCAGCAGACGGTCGGAATAACCAGTGGCAGCCTCAAGCGCGTGACAGAAGGTATGGCCAAGGTTCAACAGCGCGCGGTCGCCCTGCTCGGTCTCATCCCGCGCCACGATATCGGCCTTCATCTGCACCGAACGGGTTACGGCCTGCACCCGTGCGGCCATGTCGCCACCAGAAACGGCCATTCCGTTGGTTTCCAGCCACTCAAAGAACGCTGCGTCTCCCAGCAGGCCGTATTTCACCACCTCGCCATAGCCTGAAAGGAAATCGCGCTGGGTCATCGACCACAACACCGAAGTATCCGCCAGCACCAGCGACGGCTGATGGAATGCCCCGATCAAATTTTTGCCCTGCGGCGCGTTGATCCCGGTTTTGCCCCCCACCGAACTGTCGACCTGCGCCAGCAGCGAGGTCGGGATTTGCACAAACCGTACTCCGCGTCGCAAAGCCGCAGCAGCGAACCCCACCAAATCGCCAATCACACCGCCACCAAAGGCAACGACGATATCGCGGCGTTCAATTTTCTCAGCCAGCAACCACTCTACAGTGCGTTCGAAATGCGGCCAGCTTTTGGTCGCCTCACCAGCGGGCAAAGTCAGCGATGTCATCTCGATCCCGGCTTGGGCTAAACCGTCACGCAAAGCGTCCAGATGCTGCGCGCCCACGTTCTCGTCCGTCACAACCGCCACTTTGGGCCGGTGCAACAACGGTGCGATCCGTGTACCGGCCTGAGCCAGCAATTCCGGGCCGATTTCTACATCATACGAGCGCTCGCCCAGCTCTACATGTACGGTTTGATGCATTACTTCCGTTCCAAAACATCGGGGCGTGTTGCCAGCGCATCCACCACCCGGTTCACCATATTCTCGATCGAGGTCTCGCCGTCGGACTCGGCGATCAAATCCGCCTTCGCATAAACCGGGACACGCTGTTCATACAAGCCGCGCAAAGTCGCATAAGGATCAGAGGTACGCAGCAAGGGGCGCGTGTCTTTGTGTTTGACGCGATTCCACAAAACTTCGAGATCGGCCCGCAGCCAGACCGAGACCCCGCGTTCCGTGATCATTGTGCGGTTCTGGTCCGCCAGAAACGCGCCGCCACCGGTCGATAGGATGCCTTTTTCCTCATCCAGCAAACGCCCGATAACCTGAGATTCCTTAGCGCGGAAAAACGGTTCTCCGTCACGTTCGAAAATCTCGGGGATGGTCATATTGGCTGCCGATTCGATCTCGGCGTCGCTGTCGAGAAAGGGAACGCCCAGCCGCGCGGCGAGCGCACGGCCCACCGCCGTCTTTCCCGCCCCCATCATGCCTACAAGTACAACCGTTTTGTGCAGTGCAAAGCCCGCATCTGTGTCCGAGCTGTGGGTGTTATGCTTAATTTCGCTCATTTCACTGTGAATGACGTGATCTTAGGAAAAATGCTAGCTATAACTATGACAAAAGAGAAAATTGGGGCAGCGTTGAGCAATGGGCCGTCTAATCAAGTTCCTGTTATATCTGATTTGCCTGGGTTTTATCGGGCTGGTGGCATATGCCTATCTTGGGCCGTTTTTCGGTGCGGATTTCTCGGCGCCGCAAGACGAGATACGAGAGCCGGTAATCCTGAATGTCGAATAAGGCCGCAGTGCTCGCACTGTGTTTGGCCGGTTCGGCGCAAGCGCAGCAGGAACCTCTTTCTGTCATTGATTGGTTGAGCAACCCGCCAGAAAACCTGCCGGGAACCGTTTTGCTGGAACCGCCCGTGACACAGACCGGTGTGCGGCCGGATGTCGAAGTCACACCGCTTGAGGCGCTGTCGCAACCGCTGGGGTTGGTGTCGTCCTCTGTAACGGGCCTGCCTGTGAGCCTATGGCAGAACAGTGATCCCGACCGGTTGGCGCAGCTGATCGCTCGGGTTCCTGTTAAGTACAACCCAGCAATGCAGCGGCTGTTATTCACTCTGCTATTGTCCGAAGCGCGGGCCCCTGCCGGGCCGAGTGCGGAGGAAACCCTCTTGTTAGCTCGCCTCGACCGCTTGATGCAGTTGGGTGCCGCCGATCCGACGCAATCGCTGGTGCAACTGGCCGGACCCACCGACAGCCGCGCGCGGTTTCAGCGCTGGTTTGATGCAACGCTACTGACCGGGGATGAGGATCGCAGCTGCACAGCGCTCATCGCGCAACCGCACCTATCGCTGGATTATGCAGCCCAGATTTTTTGCAAGGCGCGCCGAGGCGATTGGAACTCTGCCGCGCTAACGCTTGAGGCGGCCCATGCGCTGCAAGTCCTGCCCCCCGAGGATCTGGATGTGCTGGACCGCTTCCTGAGCCCCGAGCTGTTTGAGGATGCCGATTACCTTCCCCAGCCCGACAATCCCGATCCGCTGACTTTTCGATTGTTTGAAGCGATTGGCGAACGTTTGCCCTCGGCCCCTCTGCCGCGGGCTTTTGCCAACGCCGACCTGCGCGATGTGGCGGGCTGGAAAGCCCAGATCGAAGCGGCCGAACGCCTGACGCGGATTGGTGCGCTGACCCCTAACCAGCTATTGGGCTTGTATACCGAGCGTGCCCCGGCGGCGTCAGGTGCGGTCTGGGACCGGGTGTCAGCCATTCAGAAATTCGAAAACGCGCTGGAAACCGGTAAACTCGAAGCCATCGCCATGGCATTGCCCCTTGTGTGGGTCCAGATGCGCAGTGTCGGGCTTGAGGTTCCCTTCGCCGATTTATTTGCTGGTCGCCTGTCACAAGTCTCTCTGCCGGATGACAAAGCCGAAAACCTGCGGTGGCGTATCCTGCTGCTGTCCGATCTCTATGAAACCGCAGCCGAGTCTCCGCCGGACAAATCAGAAGATGCGCTTTTTCTAACCGCTTTGGCGCAAGGTGATCCGGGGCGTGCGCGCAGCCCTTCACCTTTGGCCGATGCGGTGGCTCAAGGCTTTGCCTGGGCGGCGCCGATCCCATCGGACATTCAGGCGATGCTGAACAACAACCAGCTGGGCGAAGCTATTCTTGAAACGATGGAAATGTTTGCTCATGGCGCCAGGGGCAATCTGGTCGATCTGACGGCTGCCATTGCGACCCTACGCCAGGTGGGCCTTGAGGATACGGCGCGGCGTGCGGCCCTGAACCTTTTGATCCTGCAGGGCACATGATCATGGCGTCCCCGGCAACTTCTGAGCTTTGGATTTCCTCCTTCCTGCAAGCGCAGGCGGCCGAGCTTGGGGCAGCCAACAATACCCTGTTGGCCTATGGCCGCGACCTAAAGGATTTCGCCGCCTGGCTGCAGCGCCGCAAAACCAACTTTGCCGAGGCAGAGCGGGATCAGATCGAGGCATATCTGATCGACTGCGACACCCAAGGTCTGGCGCAGTCCACCCGGGCCCGACGATTGTCAGCGATCAAACAAATCTACCGTTTCGCGTTCGAGGAAGGCTGGCGCGACGCCAACCCCGCCATTCAGATCAAAGGGCCCGGACGCCAAAAACGCCTGCCCAAAACGCTGGACGTGCCCGAGGTGGACCGGCTGCTGCAAGCCGCCCGCCAGACCGGGCGCACTAAGGCAGACCGGGTGCGGAATACCTGCCTGATGGAAGTTCTCTATGCCACCGGTATGCGGGTGACCGAACTGGTCTCATTACCTGTGTCGTCAGCCCGCGGCGATCCGCGCATGTTGCTGGTGCTGGGCAAAGGCGGAAAAGAGCGGATGGTACCCCTATCTCCGCCTGCACGTGACGCACTGGCGGTCTGGCTAAAGGTGCGGGATGAAGCCGAGGATCAAGTGGTTGCCGATGGCGGCCAGCGATCCAAGTTCCTGTTCCCCTCACGCGGCAAATCCGGGCATCTAACTCGGCATATGTTCTTTCTGCTGGTCAAGGAATTGGCCGTTCAGGGCGGCGTGTCACCGGAAAAAGTCACGCCGCACACGCTGCGCCACGCATTTGCGACGCATCTACTGGCCAACGGTGCCGATTTGCGGTCGATCCAGACCCTGCTGGGGCACGCGGATGTGGCGACCACCGAGATTTACACTCATGTTCTCGACGAACGTCTGGCCGAGCTGGTGTTAGAGCATCACCCACTGGCGAAAGACCCCGACAACAAGGGCTAACCCCTTGATCCGCAGGGGGCGCACCCCCATAACGGATGCAGCAACACCAACAACCAAGGACCAATGGAACCCTCTTCTTCTCTGATCGACGGCGCATTCTGGTTTACCACAGGCGCCATTCTGCTTTTGCTCGTCCTGTCGGGCTTTTTCTCGGGTTCTGAAACGGCATTGACCGCATCTTCACGCGGCAAGTTGCGGGCGCAGGCCGACAAAGGCTCACGCGGGGCGCAAAAGGCGCTGGACATCACCGATGACAATGAACGGCTGATCGGCTCGGTCCTGCTGGGCAATAACCTTGTGAATATCCTTGCCGCCTCGCTGGCCACGGCCTTGTTCACTCGGTTGTTTGGCGAAAGCGGCGTGGCGCTGGCAACGCTTGTCATGACTTTGCTGGTACTGGTTTTCGCCGAAGTTCTACCCAAGACCTATGCCATTACCAACGCGGAAAAAGCGGCAGCATTGGTCGCGCCGATCATCAGTATTGTGGTGACGGTTTTCTCACCCATGGTCGCAGCCGTACGCCTGCTGGTGCGCGGTGTCTTGCGTTTGTTCGGTGTTCGGATCGACCCGGACAGCAACATTCTTGCCGTACGCGAAGAAATCGCGGGCGCGCTGCAGCTAGGCCATTCCGAAGGTGTGGTAGAAAAAGAAGACCGCGACCGCATCCTTGGCGCGCTGGATCTGGGTGATCGGACGGTGGAAGAGATCATGCTTCACCGCTCGAACATCGAGATGATCGATGCCGACGACGCGCCCGAGGCCATTCTGCAACAATGTCTGAAAAGCCCGCACACCCGTCTGCCCGTTTTCCGGGATGAGCCGGAGAACATTGTGGGAGTCGTTCACGCTAAGGACCTGTTTCGCGCCATGTATGCCCATGCAGGTGCCAGTGAAAGTGACACCAACCGGCTAAAAGAATTCGATATCTCCAAAGTGGCAAACGACCCGTACTTTGTGCCGGAAACCACGACGCTGGACGACCAAATGCGGGAATTCCTGCGGATGCACAGCCATTTTGCACTGGTGGTCGACGAATACGGATCATTGCGCGGTTTGATCACGCTGGAAGATATCCTGGAAGAAATCGTGGGGGAAATCGCCGACGAGTTCGATATCGAAGAAGACGTTCCGGTAACCCGCACCGAAGACGGGCAGTTTCTGGTCGAAGGCGCAATGACAATCCGCGACGCGAACCGCGCGATGGACTGGTCATTGCCGGATGATGAGGCCAACACAGTCGCCGGGCTTGTCATACATGAGGCACAGATGATCCCGGTGGTAGGTCAGGTCTTCTCATTCCACGGGTTTCGGTTCGAAGTCACCGCGAAGGACGGCAACCGGGTGACCGAGTTGAAAATCCGACCGCTATAACTCGGCTAAAGAAAAAACCGGCGCCCACCATCGGGCGCCGGTTTCATTTCCGGGGTTACGCGAACCAGGTACGGCTGGCGACATAGCCATCCATCAGGTCACCGTTCGCATGTGCGGACCAACCCGTCACCTTGTCCGAATATCCGTCGATGAACTGATTGAACATCGGGTTGATCAGACCGCCCTCTTCCCAGACGATGCGCGCCATCTGGGCGTAGATGTCTTTGCGCTTGGTTGCGTCCAGCTCAGCACGGGCTTTCAATACCAGCGCGTCGAACTCTTCGTTCTTAAAGTTGGTGTCGTTCCAGTCTGCGGTCGACAGATAGCCAACCGACCACATCTGATCCTGCACCGGACGCCCACCCCAGTAGGATGCACAGAACGGTTTGTTGTTCCAGACTTCCGACCAATAGCCGTCCGCCGGCTCACGCTGAATCTCAAGCGGGATACCAGCCGCTTGTGCCGACAGCTGGAACAATTGCGCCGCGTCAAGTGCACCGGCAAACGCGGCGTCAGACACATGCAGAACGATGGGCGAGCCGTCATGACCCGACGCTTTGTAATGCTCAGCTGCCTTGGCCAGATCGAACTGGCGCTGCTCCATCGACGCATCGAACAGCGGATAGGCTTCGTTGATCGGAATATCGTTCCCGACCGAGCCAAAACCACGCAGAACCTTGTCGACCAGCTCCTCGCGATTGATGGCGTATTTCAACGCCAGACGCAGGTCTTTGTTGTCAAACGGCGCGGTGTCGGTGTGCATGACAAAGATGTAATGCCCCCGGCCCGAGGTCGCGTTGATGGTGACACCCGGCGCGCGGCCAAACAGCTTGGCGGTACGCGGTGGCACCACGTTAATGGCGTGTACCTGACCGGCCTGCAATGCTGCCGAACGTGCAGTGTCATCGTTCAGAACAAGGATTTCGTGGCTGTCATAATGGCCAACGCTTTCATCCCAGTGGTTGGCGAACTTCTCGAACGCATAGCGCACTCCAGGTTCATCTGCGGTCACCTTGTAAGCACCGGTCGAAACCCCATCGCCGGGGTTATCGATCCCGCCACCCGGCTGCATGACCAGATGATAATCCGACATCAGATACGGCAGGTCTGCGTTGGGTGTGGTCAGCGTGATCACCACATAGTCACCGTCGACCCGCACATCCTCGATCCCGCGCATGATGCCCAAAGCACCCGACTGCGAATCTTCGTTCGAGTGGCGCGCCAGGGTCTGCTGTACATCTTCAGGCGTCAGTGTCTTGCCATTGTGGAATTCGACGCCTTTGCGGATCAGGAAAGTCCAGACCTTACCGTCCTCATTCGCTTCCCAGCTTTCCGCCAGGCTGGGTGCGATCCCACCATCAGTAGTCACCACGGTCAGGGTGTTTCCATAGGCCCGCAACGCCTTGGCCGTCACATGCGACGCCGACAGCGCCGGGTCCAGCGAGTTGGTGCTTTCACCACCCGTCAGCCCCAAAACGAAATGGCCCCCTTTTTGGGGCGTCTCGGCCAGACCGGCCTCGGCCCAGATCAGGTTCGCAGCAGTGGCTGTCAGGCCAAGTGCCGCGGCTTTGGCCATGAATTCTCGGCGGCTCAGCGCTTGGGGTTGGGGATCAAACTTGCTCATCTTATGTCCTTGTAGAGTAGTTACACAGGTTCCTTCCCGGACGCCTGGTAGATCGATTCCGTAACAGAACCGCGACACCCTTTAGCGGATGTTTTCCGCAGATGCGATTTGCTGCGGCGACACGTTTTGTCGCATTCGGAATTGCATCCTGATCCCCACTGATCAGACTGACAAAAACACTGACGGAGGCCTTCATGAAACTTGAAACCCGCGTAGCAGTTATTGGCGGTGGCGTCGTCGGTTGTTCCGTGCTGTACCACCTGACCAAACTGGGGTGGTCCGACGTCATGCTGCTGGAACGCTCAGAACTCACCAGCGGCTCAACCTGGCACGCGGCGGGCGGGTTCCACACGTTGAACGGTGACACCAACATGGCCGCGCTGCAGGGGTACACAATCCGCCTGTATAAAGAGCTGGAAGAGATCACCGGTATGTCTTGCGGTTTGCACCACGTAGGAGGCGTGACTTTAGCCGACAACCAGGACCGGTTCGACATGTTACTGGCCGAGCGCGCCAAGCATCGGTTCATGGGATTGGAGACCGAGATCGTCGGGCCGGACGAGATCAAGATGATCGCGCCCATCACCAATACAGACGGCATCATCGGTGCGCTGTATGATCCGCTGGACGGGCATCTGGACCCATCGGGCACCACTCATGCTTATGCCAAGGCAGCTCGGATGGGTGGGGCCACAATCGAAACGCATTGCATGGTGCGCGAGACCAACCAGCGCCCCGATGGCACCTGGGATGTGGTCACCGACAAGGGCACCATTCACGCCGAACATGTAGTCAACGCCGGTGGCCTCTGGGCGCGCGAGGTTGGCGCGATGGCCGGTGTCTACTTCCCGCTGCACCCAATGGAACATCAGTATCTGGTGACAGATTCGATTCAGCAGATCGAAGCGATCATCGACGCTGGCGGAGAACACCCGCATGTCATGGATCCAGCCGGGGAAAGTTATCTGCGGCAAGAAGGGCGCGGGCTGTGCATCGGGTTCTATGAACAGCCCTGCAAGCCGTGGGCCGTCGACGGCACACCGTGGGAGTTCGGGCATGAACTGCTGCCAGACGATTATGACAAGATCACCGATAGTATCGAATTCGCCTATCGTCGCTTTCCTGTTCTGGCCGAAGCCGGGGTGAAATCGGTGATCCACGGACCGTTTACCTTTGCACCGGACGGGAACCCTCTGGTCGGGCCGGTACCGGGGATGCGCAACTACTGGTCAGCCTGCGGCGTGATGGCCGGATTCAGCCAAGGTGGCGGAGTTGGCCTGACGCTGGCGCAATGGATGATCGAGGGCGAACCGGAACGTGATGTCTTTGCGATGGACGTCGCCCGGTTCGGAGATTGGATCAGCCCCGGGTACACCCGCCCGAAAGTGATCGAAAATTATCAGAAACGCTTCAGCGTCGCCTACCCGAATGAGGAACTGCCCGCCGCGCGCCCGAACCGAACAACCCCGATGTACGATATTTTCAGCGATCTGGGCGCTGTCTGGGGTCAGCAATACGGATTGGAAGTCCCGAACTATTTCGCCCAAGGGGACGAGCCGGGCTATGAAACTCCCTCATTCCGTCGCTCGGACGCGTTTGACGCGACGGGGCGCGAAGTGCGCGCCGTTCGCAACAGTGTCGGCATCAACGAGGTCCACAATTTCGGCAAGTACCGCATTACCGGCCCTACGGCCCGCGCGTGGCTGGATCGGATTATGGCCGGGCGCATTCCACAACCTGGCCGAGTGTCTCTGACCCCGATGCTATCACCCAGGGGAAAACTGATCGGGGACTTTACCGTTTCGTGCCTGGCTGAAGGCGAATTTCAACTGACTGCGTCATACGGCAGTCAGGCGTTCCACATGCGCTGGTTCCTGACACATCAGCAGGACGGCGTACAAATAGATAACATCAGCGACCGGTTGAACGGGTTTCAGATCGCAGGTCCAAAAGCAAAGCAAGTCCTGGACGCCTGCACCCGCGACAGTGTTTCGGACCTCAGCTTTCTAGACGTGCGGCGTATGACCGTTGGCATGACCGACTGTATCGTGCAGCGGGTCAGCTATACCGGCGATCTGGGGTACGAGATTTATTGCGATCCGATGGCACAAAGACAGCTCTGGTGGGTTCTATGGCAGGCTGGGCAACCGCACGGGATGGTGCCGTTTGGAATGCGTGCGATGATGAGCCTGCGTCTGGACAAGTTCTTTGGCTCATGGATGAGGGAATTCTCACCTGACTATACCGCCGCGGAAACAGGTCTGGATCGGTTCATATCATTCTCGAAAAACGCCGATTTCATCGGCCGAACTGCCGCCGAGCAAGACCGATCGCAGGGCCCGGCGCGCAAATTGGTGGCATTTGAGGTGGACGCCGACGACGCCGATGTGAATGCATATGAACCGATCTGGTTGGACGGTATGGTTGTTGGCTTCTGCACGTCTGGCGGATACTCGCACCATGCCCAAAAGTCGGTTGCTATGGGGTTCTTGCCCGTGGACCGGGTGACTGACGGATTGCAGGTTGAAATCGAAATCCTTGGTCAACTGTGTAAGGCTAGGGTGATCTCGGAACCACTATTTGACGCAGATGGCGCGCGCATGCGGGGATGACTCTGCCCTGTTGCGGCGGCATGGTGGCGGTATGACACAAATACCCATAATTCTATTGGCCGCTGGGCAATCCAGCCGCATGGGCGGCCAGGACAAGCTGTTGCAGATCATCGACGGCCAACCCTTGCTACGTCGCGCGGCATTGATTGCCGGGCTAGCGGCACCAGTCATCGTTGCATTGCCCTCCGCCCCGCATCTCCGATACCAAGCCCTTGATGGATTGGATCTGCATCAGGTCGAAATTCCGGATGCCCAAGAAGGTATGAATGCCAGCCTGCGCGGCGCACTTGCGCACGTGTCTCCCGAAGCGAGCGGCGCAATGATCTTGCTGGCAGATTTGCCGGACATCACAACCGAAGATTTGCTTGCAGTGCTATCCACGGTCCAGGCCCACCCGGACAACCTGATATGGCGCGGCGCCACAGAGGACGGCAAACCAGGTCATCCGGTCATCTTTGATCGCAGCCTGTTTGATCAGCTCAGCCGTCTGACAGGAGACGAAGGTGCGCAATCCGTGGTGCGCGCGCATGCGGACAAGGTGCATCTGCACGCCCTGCCCGCCCAACACGCATTGCTGGATTTGGACACGCCCGCGGATTGGGCGGCATGGCGCGCAAAGCGGACCATCTAAAATCGACAGGTCTGAAAGTAAATCGGCCCGGTCGATAACGACCGGGCCGGTACCCAAAACAGGACTACCACTTTTCATCAATCCCGGAAACGCGGCCAATAATGTCTGTCGACACTCTGGCTATTCCGCCGCCGAACCTAAACAAGACCCCCTCGTTAACATGCCGCTCAGCGTTTCCAGTGACTGTGACAAGCCTTGGGCACCCCCTAGTGCCTTTGGCTCCCCCTCGCTTGGGCACATTCATCGTCACCCATCCGTTGGATTCAAACAACGTAAAATTGGAAAGAACGGTTAATTTTGCCGATATCAGGATGGTTTTTCCGCAACATTTATTAAAGGCGATTCAACCTTAAGATGAGTGACATTTTTGCTCGAAACACCACATTTCACCATTAAGCATAAACCTAATGTGCTATCTGGTCTAAATGTTATAAATTGTTTTCGATAACCGCATTAACACTTGAAGGTCGACACAACCAAGACGGTATCACCTGAAAATCGGAGTTTGCGACGGCTGACTTGTTAACGATTTTGATTCAATTCAACCTTTTTCGCGCTTTGGCGTCCAAACCGGCAACAATCCACCGATTCGCGCTCAGTGATTCGCACAAATCCTCCGACTCCAATCCTCGTACGTCGCGATAGAACCGCTAATTTGTGGCAAAATTAAGATATCTTAACAATTCGCTCAGGAAACACACAGAGTGAAGGCGCATCTCCTGTTTCAACGCGCGGCCGCACCCGCGTGATATAAACAGGAGATAAAAATGAGCATCCGCAAATCCTCACTTCTTTTGCCCGGGACAGCCAGTTGGGTTGGCGCTGGCGCACTGAGCGCCGCATTGCTGGCGACCACCGCCCTGCCCTCGATGGCCGACGAAGCACTGGCCGATCTTGTTGAAAATGTATCGCCCTCGGTCGTCACCATCATCGCCGAACAAGGTGCCACACCGGTTCCCACGCAGGGACAGGAGTTTGACTTTGACCAACACCCGTTCGGAGAATTTTTCAAACGCTTCGGCGCGCCCGAAGGGTTTAACGCCCCGCAGCGTGGACCGGCACAAGGTCTGGGTTCGGGTTTCGTTTTGGATGAAGCGGGTTACATCGTTACCAATCACCATGTCGTAGACAATGCCGAGTCCGTAACGGTTCGCATGTCGGACGACCGTACGTTTGACGCCGAGGTTATTGGCACCGACCCGCTGACCGACATCGCAGTTCTGAAGATCGACACAGATGAAACCCTGCAGGCGGTTGAACTGGGTGACAGCGACGGCATCCGCGTGGGCGAAGACGTCGTAGCCATCGGCAACCCGTTCGGGCTGCATTCAACCGTGACGACCGGTATCGTATCGGCCAAAGGGCGCAACATCTCGCAAGGACCATATGCTGAGTTCATTCAGACCGACGCAGCCATCAACAAAGGCAACTCGGGTGGCCCGCTGTTCAACATGGAAGGTGAAGTCGTCGGCGTAAACTCGGCGATCTACTCGCCCACCGGTGGCTCAGTGGGTCTGGGGTTTGCGGTGACATCGAACATTGTGGAACACATCGCGGCCGACCTGCGCGATGACGGCCAGGTCAGCCGGGGTTGGCTGGGTGTGTCGATCCAGAATGTCAGCCCCGAGCTTGCGGCAGCCATGGGCATCGATAGCTCAACCGGCGCGCTGGTTGCGGACGTTGTTGCCGACAGCCCGGCCGAGGGCGTTCTGCAACAGGGTGATGTCATTCTGACCTTCAACGATGAAGTGGTCGATTCCAGCAGCGATCTTCCGGTCCTTGTCGGCACCACCAAAGTGGGCACTGACAGCGTTCTGACCGTTCTGCGCGATGGCAAGGAACAACAGATCGAGTTGACCGTCGGCCAGCATCAAAGCGCATCGGCCCAGATTGATAAGTCAGTGGACGAAACCGTCTCTGGCACTGCTTTGGGTGTAACTATTGCACCGCTGACCGACACCAACCGCGCCGAGATGGGTGTGGCTGAAAATGTCGATGGTGTGATCGTCACTGACCTGAAACCCGATAGCCCGGCAGCCAAAGCCGGTCTGCAACGGGGCGATGTGATCGTGAAACTGGGCGGCCAGGAAACCGCAACACCGGACGCGTTGAAGGCCGCTCTGGACAGCGAAAAAACCGACCCCGCGCTTGTTCTTATCAATCGCGGTGGAAACCAGATCTTTGTAGCGGTGGAAATCGCCTGATCTGACACCAGCGCGCGCCACGTGATGGGGAAATCTGGCGGGCGCCTCCTCGGTGGTTTGAATTGTCCGCAAACCGCCGGGACTGCCGGGTGCGATACACCGCACCCGGCAGATTGATTAGCCAACCCATGTGCTTTGCCCAAAAATTGTGTTTAAATCCCGGTAGAAAGGAACTCGCATCATGAGCCGTCGCTTGCTGATCGTGGAAGATGATGAAGATACCCGAGAGTTCATCGCCAAGGGATTTGGCGAAGAAGGTTATGTCATCGAGCAGGCCGAGGACGGCCGGGAAGGTCTTTACCATGCCACCGACGGCGGGTTTGACGCGGTTGTTCTGGACCGCATGTTGCCGGGTTTGGATGGCCTGTCGCTGATCAAATCGATGCGTGCGGCGGGCGTTAAAACGCCGGTTCTGATGCTGACCGCCATGAGCGCCGTTGATGAACGTGTCAAAGGGCTGCGTGCCGGAGCGGATGACTATCTGGTCAAACCGTTCTCGTTCCAGGAATTGCACGCCCGGATCGAGGCCCTTCTGCGCCGACCGCAAGAGGCCGAGGAAAGCCCGACCCTGACTTGCCGCGACCTTGAGATGGACCTGCTGACCCGCAAGGTTACCCGCAACGGGCGCGAGATCACCCTCACCCCGCGTGAGTTTCAGATCCTCGAATTTTTCCTGCGCCGGAAGAACCGCGTGGTATCGCGCACCATGCTGCTTGAGGGGGTTTGGGACTATCACTTCGACCCCAATACCAATGTGGTCGATGTCCATATCTCGAAACTGCGGCGTCAACTGGACGAAGGCGGCGAGCCGCCGTTGATTGAAACCGTCCGGGGCGCCGGTTACATGATATCTGATGGATAACCTGCGACTTTCCTTTAACAATTCACGCACACGCCTCGTACTGGCCAGCATGGTCCTCAGTACCTTGCTGACCGCGACCGTGCTGGCGTTGGTCTATGTAACGGCGAACCGCAGCATCGAAAGCGAGACACGCTCGGTCGTGTCGGCAGAGCTGACCGGATTGGCAGATGAATACGAACGCCGAGGCCTGATCGGGTTGATGCGGGCGATAGAGCGGCGTCTTCCAACCGCCGCAGACCGCGATGCGTTATATCTTCTGACCGATCGCTTTGGCGTCAATCTGGCTGGCAACCTTAAACAATGGCCCGAGAATATCGCAGCCGGAAGCGGCTGGGTCGATCTGGAACTGCGCCGGGCCGAAAATGATGAATTGGTGCCCGTCTCGGCCGCCTCGGTTCGCCTGCCCGGCGGTGAACGCCTGCTGGTAGGACGCGACGCACTGGCGCGGCAGCAATTCGACCGGGTTCTGCTGCGGTCGGTCGGCATCGCGCTGGCAATTGCCCTGGCGCTGAGTGTACTCACCGGTTGGCTATTCACCCGCCTGGTCTTTTCTCGCTTGTCCGATATCGCCAACACGGCAGAGAACATCGTATCGGGCGACCTAACCCGGCGCATGCCCCTGCGCGGCACTGGGGACGAATTCGATCAGGTATCCGGGACGCTCAACACCATGCTGGACCGGATTGAGGAACTGGTTAGCAATCTACGTACAACGTCAAACTCAATCGCCCACGATCTGCGCTCGCCCCTGTCGCGGTTGAAGCAACGAGTTGAAACGCTGTCTGACCCTTCGAAAACGGATCAAGAGCGCGAGATTGATATCGCGCGGGCCAGTGTGGAAATCGACCATGTGTTGCGAGTATTGGGGCAACTGACCGAAATCTCACGCGCCGAAGCTGGTGTTGGTCGGGAACAATTCGAACCGGTCGATCTGCAGCAACTGGTGGCGGATGTAGTGGAGCTTTACGATCCCGTGGCAGTCGATCAGGGTATCCAGCTTGAGGTCACGGGCACAGCAGCGCCAATACCGGGGCATCGCCCGCTGTTGTCCCAGGCCCTTTCGAACCTGCTGGAAAACGCGATGCGCTATGCGCCGCAGGACACCACTGTCACGATCCACCTGTCCGAAGATGGTGTCTATTCAAATCTGAGCGTTCGCGATCGTGGTCCCGGCGTTCCGCAAGAAGACCTGCCGCGCCTGCAAATGCCGTTTGTCACACTGGACCCGGCCCGAACCGAGCGGAATGCCGGTCTGGGCCTGGCCCTTGTCGCTGCGATTTCCCACATGCATGGCGGCGCGTTTGAAGCCAGCAATTGCAATCCGGGGCTTGAAGCGAAAATCAAATTGGCGCGCAAACCCTAAGTGGGCACGCCGTTGATTGCCATTGTCTTGTTTTTATAGCGTTTATCAGCGGTAACATCCTCTCCGAACCAATCCGGCGGAGTGTAGGCCATAGCCTCGGCTTCGGTCTCAAATTCCACCTCGACCAATTTCAGAGGGGCCAGATCGCCCTGAAACACGTCCAACTCGAACGTGCGCCCGTCGGACAACTGGCCTGTGAAACGTTCCTTTTCCACCCGGCGCCCATCAGTTTCCGGCCAGAACGTTTCGAATTGCTCGGCCGTAATTTCAGCCTCACGCTCGACCCGCACCATCGAGCCGCCACCTTTGAGGGTTAGGAAGAACCGGTCATTCTTTTGACGCAGCCGCAGTTCGGTGGAATCGTCGGGCGCTGTCAAATATCCCTGCCGCACGACAGCTTTCTCTGCGCCGCTGAGGCCCGGCAGGTCTGCGACCAAAAACTTGCGTTCAATTTCCATGCTCATTTGCCTAAAATCACTCCGTTTTCCAATTCATTGAACAACGATTGATAGGCGGCGCTGGCGTCACTGCGTCCAGCAAAGATACTGACCGGGGCGCGGTTTTGGCCCATACGTTCGATATCGGCGGCAAAAGGTATTTCGGTTTGCAGGAACCGCTTTTTGTAATGTTTACGCATCTTCTCCATCGTTTCCAGGTGCAAGGTTTTGCGCCGCTCCACCATCGAAAAGAACGCTCTAATCTTCTTCTTGGGCAGCTTTTGCTGGTCAAAGAAGGCCACCAACTGCGCAAGCGTTCGCTCGGACAAAGTGGTCGGAATAACCGGCACCACGATCTGATCCGCCGCTTTAAAAACGTTCTCGGAGAGGGTCGAAAAGTTCGGGGGGCAATCCAGAATGATCACGTCGTAGTCACTGCCGGCAGCGGCCAGAGCCTTTTTCAACCGGGATCGCTTGTTTCGCATACGCGATAGGAACACGTCAAAGTCGCGGAAGGTCAGGTTCGCTGGCAACACGTCCAGCCCTTCGAAATCACTGGCCTTGATAGATTTGGTGAACCGGGAAACATCCTCGAAAAACCGCGCGTCGGTCAACTTTTTTGAAGGTTTTACCCGAAAATAGAACCCCGCCGCACCCTGCGGATCAAGGTCGCACAACAACACGGTGTACCCTGCTTGCGCATAGGCATAGGCCAGGTTTACCGAGGTTGCGGTTTTACCCACACCGCCCTTGTTGCTGTAGCAGGCAATGATCTGCACCAGTCAATCCTCCTTTTGGCGAAACAGGGCTCGGAACAGGTTCTGAATCTCGGGGCTATCGAAATGCCGAAAATTGGCAATCACGTGGTCGCGTTCAGCTTTTTGGCGCTGATCGAGTACGGCGATCAACCCTCCGACGGCCATGGCAAGCGGCGTACTTGTCCGATTCCGGACATCACTTTGAGTGGAAACAAAGTTAAGCAGCGCCTCTTGTTGTACCGAATAGTCATTGAACAAACCCAAATTATCTTGCATTTTTTTCAATGGCTTAATGAGCATTTTGAAATCACGCTTGTCGAACAAAGGCGCAAAGAACTCCATCAGATAGCGCAGCTTCTTGCAATCTATACGCAGCTCATGCACCACCTCGTCTGGAGTTTTCGGGGTAATCCCACGGGCAAGCTTGCATACTTTTCGGTAGCGTTTCCAGATCAACGAACGGGCATAGTCATAAGCTTTGCGCTCGGCGTTGGGTCCGGGTTCCAACCGTTTAGTATCAGCAAAAAGTGCTAGAAGTTGCTTCATCTGTCTGCCATAGGCGGCACTACGCAAACGCCGACTCAGCACAGCGAGTTCGCGGTTGCGCTCTTGTTCAAACTTCACGAACATCGCCTCGATACCGGGATGAAGGTTGGACGGAATCAGATTGAAGTAAATGTCTTTTTCCAGAAGGTAGACATCCAAATCTCGCACCCGCCCGGTAGACGCCATCAGGTCCGAGAATTCGCGTTTTAGTGCGCTTGTCTGCTCTGGCGAAAACACGCCTTTGAACAGGCTCAGCACGGACCGCACGCGCCTGAGCGAGACGCGATAATCATGCAAAAATTCCGTGTCTATATCCGCGACAATTCCCGCCTCGTTCTTGCGCGCGACCTCCAGATAGGTGCGGATGATATCCACCGCCACTTCGATCGAGGGTTCCTGTTTGCCCAACTCGATATCGGGTTTGGCATTGTAGGCAGGGAAATCTGCAAAAAGGCCTTGCATGACCACCTCTGCACCTGACGCGCCAGCCGCCAATTCCTCTAGCGCCGAACAGACCTTTTGAAAGGCGCGTTTATACCCGCGCAGGGGTTGAACGGTCAGGATCGTCACCTGCCCGTGGTGTGTGCCCAAAGTCAGGGCGCGGCCGCGAACTTGTGTTTTTTGCAGATCGTCCAATACGGCAAAAGTGCTGCCTTTGATGGTGCCAGAGCCGATACACATAAGCGCGCGCAACTTTGGGAAATCTTTCAACGCCGCGCGGACAGGTCCATCCGGCAAGTCCTGTACGAACATGCCTGTGCCGCCGCCATCCTGAATCAAAAAGTCCCTGTCGTTCAGCAGCTGCAACGAGCCGCCTGTTTCGATCAATAACCGGCCTTTGGCCCGTAGCGACTGATCATGGCTGTCTAGCAGGTCAAAGGAGCGGGCAGCGGAAAGCGGTTCAAACGCGATCGTCAACCCATTAACTAATCCTGAGAATTCGTCCTGATCGAACTTGCCTGAATGGACGAACACCCTGCGTTTCCGCCCCATCACCCGCGCCTCGTTTTCAAGGCATCAAGGCTTCGTAGTGCCGTGCCATCGAACTGCCAGCGCGGGTTCTTGCCGTGTCTCTTAGCGGTCTCCCGGTTCTTGAACATCGGCACCCTCATGACAGCATGGTGCCATGAAATCGCATACTATTCCGTCTGGCAAGCTTGATGTCTTACTGACCGTGCGTCAGGTCGACAGCCCCTAAACACCCCGCTAAAAGTAGCGCATGTCCGACCCTATCTCCTCAATCCGCAACCTCGGCCCGGCTTACGAACAAGCCTGCGCCCGTGCAGGTATTCATTCGGCACGGGAATTGCGCGAATTAGGTCCCGATAAAGCCTATTCCCGGCTTTTGCAGACAGGAACCAAGCCGCATTTCATCGGCTATTACGTGCTGGTCATGGGGTTGCAGGGCCGCCCGTGGAACGATTGCAAGGGCGATGAGAAAAAGGCCCTGCGGCAGCGGTTCGATGCCATTAAGGCCAGCGTCACCGCGATGCCTGAAACCCAGATGATCTCGGATCTGGATGCAATCGGTGTGCGGGTGTCTGCCGACGACCTCAAGCCGAAAAAAAAGAGCCGCACCCGTAAACGGGAGCGGCTCAAGAATCCGATCTGACGGCGGCTTAGCCGACCAGTTCGATGCCCGAGAAGAAGTAAGCGATTTCAACCGCTGCAGTTTCCGGAGCGTCCGAACCGTGGACCGAGTTTTCACCAACCGATTCAGCAAACTCGGCGCGGATGGTGCCGGGGGCTGCGTCTGCAGGGTTGGTTGCGCCCATGACTTCGCGGTTCTTTGCAATGGCGCCTTCGCCTTCCAGAACCTGAACAACAACCGGAGCCGACGACATGAATTCGCACAGTTCGTCATAGAACGGACGCTCGGCATGCACGTCATAGAACTTGCCAGCCTGAGCTTTGGTCATGTGGATGCGCTTTTGCGCAACGATGCGCAGGCCGGCTTCTTCGAACTTGGCGTTGATCTTGCCAGTCAGGTTGCGGCGGGTTGCATCAGGTTTGATGATCGAGAATGTGCGTTCCAGTGCCATGTCGGCCTCTCCTTAACATAAGGCGCAGGGTCGCGCCGAAATCCATCGCGCGCCGCGTAGCACGGTCTGTCTGATATGAAAAGGACTATGATGCGCAGCGGCTCAGATCGTCTCGGGCAGTGGGTCCTGACGGTCAACCCAGCGCACATAAACCACGGCCAACAGTCCGGCAGAGCTGCAGGCCCACATCATACCCAAAACCAGAAACGGCCCGTTGTCGGGGCTGACCCATAACCCGGTCAGCGAGGTCAGTACCGCCCCAAGCGCCACGATCATCGCACCTGACAAGCCAGCGGCGCTGCCTGCCAGTTTGGGCCGGACAGACATCAGACCGGCCGAGGCATTGGCGTTGGTCAATCCGTTGCCAAAGCCAACAAAAATGGCAGACCCGAAAAACACCCAGACCGAGCCCAGATCCGCAAGAAACAGCAGAAGACCCAAAAGTGGCCCAGTCGACGCGACGATGCGTCCGATCAGGATCATGGTTGTCAGTGGTGTTCTGGCGGCGATCCGACCCGTGATGAAATTCCCCACCATGAAGCCACCGGTGATGATGCCGATCCCCAATCCCAACATCGCGGGGCTTAGATCGAACCATGCCGCCGCCACCAATGGAGCTCCGGTGATGAAACTGTAGAACCCACCGATCGAAAAGGACGCACACAAGGCATAACCCCAGAACCGGCGAGCACGAAAAAGGTGGGGGTATTCACGCAACTGCGCCGCGAAGGTTGAAGAACGGTTGGTATTGGTCTCACCCATATCGACCCACAACAACAGCAGCATCCCCGCTCCCAGCGCCGAGTACAGAACAAAGCCTGCCCGCCAGCCGAACAGGCCGTCCAGCGCACCGCCTAGCATTGGCCCAAGCATCGGGGCCAGCGCCATCGCCATGGCCACATAGCCCAGTTTGCTGGCGGCCTCGTTCGGCGGGTACATGTCCCGGATTGCGGCGCTCGACAGCACAGGCCCGGCAACCACAGCCGCCTGCAACAGACGAAAGCCCAGAAAGGCCCAGATTGATTCAGCCAAAACGCAACCAACCGAGGCCACAACAAAGACCGACATACAGATCAGCAAAACGGGCCTGCGACCAAATCGGTCGGACAGCGGCCCCATGATCAGTTGCAATACTGCAGACACCGCCAGATATCCGGCCACCGACAGGTTCACCAATGCATAGTCGACCTGAAAATCCCCGGCCATTCGGGCCAGCGACGGCAGGAACATATTCAACGTCAACACGGAAATCGCCGTGGCGAACACCAAAGTGACCAGAGAGGGAGGCGAAGAAGCCGCGCGCATGTTAAAACCGTCAAAATCCAACCGGACCAGCGCTAGCACATAGGCTGACCGATGAACATGCCAACCCGCTGGCGGCGTCTGACATGCTCTGTTATGAGCGGCCCATGTTACGGATCGAAGACATCACCTATGCGGTCGAAGGCCGCCCCCTGTTTGACGGTGCCAGCGCCACCATTCCCGATGGCCACAAGGTTGGTCTGGTGGGGCGTAACGGCACTGGCAAGACCACTCTGTTCCGCTTGATCCGGGGCGAGTTGGCGCTGGAATCGGGCAATATCGTGTTGCCGAAACGCGCACGGATCGGCGGCGTGGCGCAAGAGGTCCCCTCGTCCGACGTGTCGCTGATCAACACGGTACTGGCCGCCGACACCGAACGCAGCGCCCTAATGGCCGAGGCCGACAGCGCCGAAGACCCCGCACGCATTGCCGAGATTCAAACCCGGCTGGCGGATATCGACGCGTGGTCTGCCGAATCCCGCGCGGCCTCGATCCTCAAGGGTCTGGGATTCGATGACGGAGATCAATTGCGCCCCTGTTCCGATTTCTCGGGCGGTTGGCGGATGCGTGTGGCACTGGCGGCGGTGTTGTTTTCGCAGCCCGACCTATTGCTGCTAGACGAACCGACCAACTATCTGGACCTCGAAGGCGCACTGTGGCTGGAAAGCTATCTGGCGAAATATCCGCATACGGTGATCATCATCAGCCACGACCGCGGGTTGCTGAACCGTGCGGTGGGCTC
Organism: Ruegeria sp. BH6; assembly: GCF_056538105.1. Taxonomy (NCBI): domain Bacteria; kingdom Pseudomonadati; phylum Pseudomonadota; class Alphaproteobacteria; order Rhodobacterales; family Roseobacteraceae; genus Ruegeria; species Ruegeria sp. BH6. Next base: position 706,756 of record NZ_JBQFSR010000001.1, on the reverse strand, counting down.
GATCCTGCATCTGGAAGACCGCAAACTGACCTACTACGCGGTGCCTTATGACAAATTCGCTGAACGCCGGGCGGAGCGACTGGCCCAGGCGGAATCTGAGAACGCCAAGGCCAAGGCCCGCATCGCTCACCTGCAGAGCTTCGTGGACAGGTTTCGGTACAAAGCATCGAAAGCCGTTCAGGCCCAGTCGCGCCTGAAGATGATCGAACGCATCCAGCTGGTCTCGACCCCACAAGAGGCCGCTTTGCGGGCGTTTTCATTCCCTGAGCCCGAGGAACTATCCCCCCCGATCATCCAGATCGAAGGCGGTGTGACTGGCTATGGCGAAACCGAAGTGCTGCGCCGTCTGAACTTGCGCATTGATCAGGACGACCGCATCGCGTTGTTAGGTAAAAACGGTCAGGGTAAATCGACGCTATCCAAGCTGCTATCCGACCGCCTGCCCCTGATGGCGGGGAAGATGACCCGCAGCAACAAACTCCGCATCGGGTATTTCGCACAGCATCAGGTGGATGAGCTGCACGTGGACGAAACACCGCTGGACCACCTGCGCCGTATGCGCCCAGATGAGGCACCGGGCAAGTGGCGCTCGCGTCTGGCCGGGTTCGGGCTGAACGCGGATCAGGCGGAAACGCTGGTTGGGCGCCTTTCGGGCGGTCAAAAGGCCCGCTTGTCGTTGCTGATCGCAACCATCGAAGCGCCTCATATGCTAATCTTGGACGAACCGACCAACCACCTGGATATCGAAAGCCGCGAGGCGCTGGTCGAGGCGCTGACTGAATACTCCGGCGCAGTCGTTCTGGTCAGCCACGATATGCATCTACTGTCACTGGTTGCTGACCGGCTGTGGCTGGTCTCGGACGGAACGGTCAAACCCTTTGACGGAGACCTTGAGGCTTATCGCGCCATGCTGCTGGCCCGTGACAAACCGGTCAAAGAGAAACCCAAGGCAGCGAAACCCAAACGCCCTTCGCGTGATACGATGCAGGCCCTGCGCGCCGATCTGCGCAAATGCGAGGACCGGATTGAAAAGCTGACGGACATGCATGAGAAACTGTCCGCAAAACTAGCAGATCCAGCATTGTACGAAGACGACCGCATCAACGATCTGGAAACCTGGAATCGGAAATTTGCCGAAGTGGTTGAAGCCATGAAAAAGGCCGAGACTTTGTGGGTGGCAGCCGCCGAACGACTTGAACAGGCAGAAACAGCAGCATGATAGACAGCGCATTCCTTATCACCGCATTCACGACGCTTTTCGTGGTCCTCGACCCGCCGGCCCAAACGCCTATCTTTGTGGCGTTGACCCAGGGCATGGACTGGCACACCCGTCGCTCAATCGCGATCAGGGCCTGTTTGACAGCAGGTGTGATTTTGGCCGCCTTCGCCGCCTTCGGTGAGGCCCTTCTGGGGTTTGTAGGCATCTCGATGGAAGCGTTTCGCGTCGCGGGGGGCGTTCTGTTGTTTCTGACCGCGCTCGACATGCTGTTTGAACGCCGCACCAAACGTCGGGAAAACAGTGCCGAGGAAGAGGAACATCCGGATCCATCGGTATTTCCGCTGGGTATTCCACTGATCGCTGGCCCCGGCTCGATTGCGACCATGATCCTGCTGGCAGGTCAGCAGCCCGGTATTCAGGGCTTGGCCGTGGTCGTCGGAGTAATGCTGATCGTGTTGGCAATGGTCTTTGTGATGTATCTGACATCTGGGGCGGTGGCACGTGTATTGGGCAAAACCGGGCTGAATGTGTTGACCCGGCTGCTGGGTATGCTGCTGGCGGCGCTGTCGGTTCAGTTTATTTTGGACGGGCTCAAGGCCTTTGGTTTTGCGTCGTAAATCCCCATATAGATTAAAGTAAGCGTGGTAAGGGGTACGGCATGGACGGCGACAGCATTGGACGTTTGGTATATCTGGCCGTGCTTGGTGCGGCGGTGGTGGCGTGGTTCGTCTCGCAGAACCGTCAGTCTCTGAACAAGACCATGCAACAGGCGATGGCCTGGGTGTTCATTTTCGTCGGTGCCATTGCCGTTGTCGGACTGTGGGAAGACATCCGGTCAACCGTTGGCCCTGCCCCGCAGATGACTGTCACTGGCGAAACGATCGCGGTGCCTCGGGCACGTGACGGCCATTATTACCTGCCCGTTGTGGTGAACGGAGAGCCGATAACCTTTCTTGTCGACACCGGTGCCAGCCAGATCGTGCTGAGCGATCAGGACGCCCGACGCATTGGTATTGACCCTGACCAACTGAACTATCTCGGCCGCGCCTCGACCGCGAATGGAGAGGTCCGCACCGCACCCGTTCGGCTGGATAGCCTTGAGCTGGGGCCGATCACCGATCACAACGTCTCGGCCTGGGTCAACGAAGGCGATTTGCGCCAATCGCTGCTGGGCATGGATTATCTGCATCGCTTTTCGAATATCCAGTTCGCGGATGGCCGTCTGATCCTGTCTCGTTAAAGGGTCTGCGGCGGCATTTCCGAATTGAGAACAAAATAAGAACATGCTAGGCTGCGGGCATGTCTACAAACCTTCTTGGCCGCAAACCTGCGCGTGAGGCGCCGGGGCTGACCCTACACCCTCAGATCACTCTGCAACTGGCCCGCGTGCACGAGGCCTGCGGCCCCGCCCGGCGCAGCTTTGCCATGTGGTTGGCCGGTCAGGCGCAGGGGCCGGTGCTGTGGATTTCCCCAGCGTGGGAGTCCGGCCAATTGAACCCGGACGGGATGATGCCCTTTGCCGATCCTGCCCGGTTCCTGTTCGTCCGCCCCACCCGCGCCGAAGACCTGCTGTGGTGCATGGAAGAGGCGCTGCGCAGCGGGGCCATTCCGCTGATCATCGGCGACCTGCCGGGCGCACCAGGGCTGACGCCGGTGCGGCGCATGCATCTGGCTGCTGAACAGGGTGGCACGATGGGGCGGGCGCCGCTGGGGCTGCTGCTGACGCCCGGCGACGGTGGCGCGCAGGGGGTCGAGACCCGCTGGCACATGGCCGCGAACCATCAGGGCGAGGCCCGCCGCTGGACCCTGACCCGCCGCCGCGCCCGCGCCCTGCCTCCGGTCAGTTGGCACGCCACCCAGATCAAACCGCGCGCCGGGCTGAATCTGACCCGGACCGAAGCCGAAGATGTTTTGGTGTGACACATCACGCAGTTCACGCAACTTGTGACTGGCAAAAGCCGGACCCCCGACCTAGCGTGCCAGCATGAGCCATCCAATCCATGACAGCCGATATTCCTGGCTTCGCCTTCTGATCACGCTTGGCATCGCCATGGTGGCGAATGCCGGTATGTGGGCGGTGGTCGTTGTGATGCCCGCCATCGAGGTACAGTTCAACGCCGGAAGAGCCGAAGTGTCGATGCCCTACACGCTCGCCATGATCGGCTTTGCGTTGGGTAATATGTGGCTGGGGCAACTGGTGGATCGGCTGGGCGTGACCAAAGCGCTGATCGGGGCTTCTGTGCTAAGTGCAGTCAGCTATCTATTGGCGACATTGGCCCCGAACATGTTGATGCTCTCGGTGGCGCATCTATTGATGGGCTTGGGCGCATCCATCGGGTTTGGCCCCTTGATCGCGGACATTTCCCATTGGTTCATGCGGCGACGCGGGATCGCCGTCGCGCTGGTCGCCAGCGGAAACTACCTGTCTGGGGCCATCTGGCCCACCCTGCTGGCCGGAATTCTGGCCCGAGACGGGTGGCAGCAAGTCTATCTGACATTGGCCATCGTGACACTGATCGTTGTTATACCTCTTTCCTTACTACTAGGTCGTAAGGTTCCGGACGAAGCCCACAGTACTGCAGCAGCCACTGCTCAAATTAATACGCGCAGCGTTGGAATACCTCCGCGCACCCTTCAATACATCCTGGGTCTGGCCGGGATCGGCTGTTGCGTAGCCATGTCCATGCCACAAGTTCATATCGTGTCCTATTGCGTCGGGCTGGGCTATGGCCCTGCGGTCGGGGCCGAGATGTTGTCACTAATGCTGTTGGGTGGCGTCCTCAGCCGGATCGTTTCGGGGTTGGTCGCCGACAAGTTGGGTGGAATCAGGACCTTGCTTATCGGTTCTACCCTGCAATGCATCGCCCTGTTTCTATTCCTGCCCTATGATGGGATGGTCTCGCTTTATGTCATCAGTATGCTGTTCGGGCTGGCGCAAGGTGGGATCGTGCCCAGCTATGCCTTAGTGGTGCGCGAATACATGCCCCCGAAAGAGGCCGGCGCACGGGTGGGGTTCGTCCTCATGATGACCATCATGGGTATGGCTTTGGGCGGGTGGATGTCCGGGTGGATATACGACGTGACGGGAAGCTATCAGTTGGCCTTCGTCAACGGCCTTCTTTGGAACGGGTTGAACATCGCCATCCTGCTGGTGCTGCTGCACCGCTCGCGCCCTCGCGGGCACGGGGCGTTGGCATGAGCCTGCTGTCCCGGCGCATCGTTCTGGCCGGGTTGGTCGCCTTGCCCATGGCGCGTCCAGCCCAAGCTGCGCTTACTCAATACGAGCTGGTGTCACAGGGCACATCCGTCGACTTTACCTTTGATCTGTCAGGCCTTGCACAATCCGGAACCATGCCAATCCAGTCGGCGGATATTCAGATCGACCTGAGCAATCTGATCAACAGCCGCGTCAGCGTGACCCTGAACGCGGCTGAAGCCCGCACCAGATTGCCCTTTGCCCGAACCGCAATGCTGAGCGCCGGGGTGCTGGACGTTGAGAACTTTCCAACCATTCACTTTACGTCAACCAAGGTGCAGCTTGGCGAAGGCGGTCGAATTTCGCGCGGGGCAGAGATTACCGGAGACCTGACCCTGCGCGGCGTCACCCGCCCGATCACCCTGCAAGCCAACCTTCACCGGCCGCCCGGCAGCGCCGCAAATATCCTGGATATGCTCTCGATCCAATTGACCGGCTCGCTCAACCGTCACGACTTTGGGGCGTCCGGCTATGCCGATCTGGTACAGGACACCGTCGGGCTAGACATCCGGGCTGAAATCAAAAAAGCCGAATAGGCAAAAAACGACGTCCCCGCGTCGATTAGGCGCGCGCATCACCGGCAAAATTCGCCAAGGTGCCCCCATCATGCGTACGATCATTTCTTTTGCCGCCCTCTTTCTTTCAGTCATTCTGCTGCAACTTTCCACAGGTGGCGTCGGGCCGCTGGACGCCATCTCGGGCATTACACTGGAATTCACGACCGAGCAGATCGGTCTGCTGGGCTCGTCCCATTTCCTAGGCTTTTTCATTGGTTGCTGGTGGGCCCCGAGACTGATGGGGAATGTCGGCCACTCTCGCGCCTTCGCGGTCTGCACGGCTTTGGGCGCAATGGGGTTGATCGGGCATACCCTGACCGACAACCCCTATCTATGGGCCGCATTGCGGATCGCTTCGGGCACCTGTGTGGCGGGCTGCTATACTGTGATCGAGGCCTGGCTGAACGCCAAGGTCACCAACGAAACCCGCGGCCGGGCGATGGGGACCTATCGGTTCGTTGATATGGGGGCGTCACTGGGGGCACAGTTGATCATCGCCGTGCTGCCGCCCGCCTCATACGTGTCTTATAACCTGTTGGCGATTTTGTGCTGTGCCGCCCTGTTGCCGCTGACCCTGACCCGCGCCAGTCAGCCGATCACTCCTAACGCCCCCCGCTTGCGGCCCAAACTGGCCTGGCGCAGTTCACCCCTTGCTGTGGCAGGTGTGATTGTTGCGGCGCTCAGCTCAGCCTCGTTCCGAATGGTCGGTCCGGTTTATGGGCAAGAGGTCGGACTAGGCGTGGATCAGATCGCGTTCTTCCTGGCCTCATTTGTTCTGGGTGGGGCGCTGGCGCAATATCCGCTGGGATGGTTGGCCGACAAATTCGACCGGCGCTGGGTACTGATCTGGTTGTCTGGTGCTGCCGTGCTTAGCTGTGGCGTAACAATGGCCGCCAGCGGAACCGGCACCTTGGGCGTCATGCTGGCCGCTGCCATTTTTGGCCTGACAACTTTCCCGATCTTCTCGGTGTCATCGGCGCACGCAAATGACTTTGCTACCACCGAGGAACGGGTCGAATTATCAGCCGCGTTGATGTTCTGGTACGCGCTGGGGGCTATTGCTTCGCCCTACATTTCGTCCACCCTGATCCAGCAATTCGGTCCAAGTGCCCTGTTTGCCTTTGTGGCAGCCGGGCATCTGGTTTTGATCGTGTTTGGCCTGGCCCGGATGCGGTCCCGCCCAACACCGGACGAGCGGACCAACTATGTTTACGCCCCACGCACTTCGTTCACCATCGGGCGGTTGTTGAAAAAGTCGCGCGAAGATTAAAGGGCCGGGAAATCCCGGCCCATTATTCCGTTATTGCTGTGTCGGCGGTGTTTCGTCTTCCACCACCTCGGCCACTTTGGCGGGTTCAACCGTCTGCTCCAGCGCGCCGTTCACCACGCCACCGACGCCTTGCTCCATCGACAAACCAAGTTCTTCACCCAGCTTCTTGAGTGCGGGCATCTGCACCGCCATACCCATGATCGAATCCAGCGCCTGATTGACCACCGGCTTGTCGCCATTGGCAGCCCCGCCTCCATTGGCAGCGCCGATGCCGCCGACCTGATGGATCTTGATCGAGTCGATCTTTTCAGCCGGCTTCACCATTTCCGAGATGATCGACGGCATGGTTTCGATCCGGGTCAGATCAACCTTCATACGGATCTGTTCGGGCGACAGGGCATTGTCTGCCTCAACAATCGCGCGCTTACCTTCCGCTTCTGCCAGCATGTCGTTCTTCTTGGCCTCGGCGCGGATATTCAGCGCGTCCGCTTCGGCCTGCGCTTCTTCGCGGCGGGCTTCGGCGCGGTCGGCAGCGGCCTCTTTCTCGGCCTGTGCGGCCAAACGGATAGCGGTGGCCTGACGTTCGGCTTCACGCGTGGCTTCGATCAGTACGATCTGCTTCTGACGCTCGGCCTCGGCCACTTCGCGAGCAGTTGCCACGGCTTCGGTCGCCTTAGTCGCTTCAGCACGAGCCAAGTCAGCAGAGGCACGCGCGCGGCTTTCCTCTTCGGATTTCTGCGCGATGATGATCTGGCGTTCTTGCTCAGCCACTTCCAGTTCCCGCTCTTTCGCGATTTCGGCATCACGGATATTGCGCTCACGCTCGATCTCGGCGGCACGAATGGCTTCCTCACGGGCGATCCGGGCGCGTTCGGTTTCACGCACCGAATCTTCGGTTCGCGCCGCAATTTCAGCCTCTTGTGCCACGCGCAAGGTTTCCACCTTTTGCGTCTGCTCGATTCGCGCCTGCGCTTCATCCTGCTCGATCAGCAGCTTCTGACGTTCCGCTTCCATCGCGGCACGGCGAACCTCAACCTCAGCTTCAGCGTCGATCTGCGCGCGTTCTTTCTTGGACACGGCGATAACCTCGGCCAGTTTGCGCATACCTACCGCGTTAAACGCGTTGTTCTCGTCCAAGGCCTCAAACGGCGTCTGGTCCAGCGCCGTCAGCGAAACAGATTCCAGCGACAAGCCGTTCTTCAACAGGTCTTCGGACACCGCATTTTGCACCTCTTGTACAAAATCAGCGCGGTTTTCGTGCAGACCATCCATGGTCATCTGTGCGGCCACAGCCCGCAAACCGTCGATCAACTTACCTTCGATCATCTCGCGCAATTGCTCGACGTCAAAAGTGCGACCACCAAGCGTTTGAGCCGCGCGCGAAATACCTTCTTCGGTTGCCATTACCGAGACGTAGAATTCCACGCCAACGTCCACACGCATCCGGTCCTTGGTGATCAGAGCAGCCTCGCCGCTGCGCTGCACTTCAAGGCGCAAGGTCTTCATGTTGACCGGGCTGACCTCGTGCAGCAGCGGTACGATGATGACGCCGCCATCCATGATGACTTTCTTGCCACCTGCCCCGGTTTTCACCAGACTGACCTCTCGGGTCGCGCGGCGATACAGACGGCCAAGAACAAGGCCGATGAACAAAACGACTGCTAATAAGGTCACAACTGTGACGGCCAGGAATGGTAGTTCCATGCTAAATCCTCCAGGTTGGGGTTTGAATTTTGTTAGTCTGACAAGCCGACCAGAACGAACCGGTCACGCCGTCGGTCACGCAAAACCAGCACTTCGGTGCCTTGTTTCAGCGCATCCTTGTCCTGCAGCGGTTCCGCGCGAAGGTAGTGAGAGTTTCCAAAACGGTCGGTGACGCGGACCTCAGCCGGACGCCCGCGCGAGGCCGTTCCTTGCGTGATCACGCCCCGACGGCGTGCAAGCATGCGTTCCGACATCGCCTCGGTCTCGGTTTTCGGCAACAGGCGGGCAAAGACACCACCAAAGCCGCGCGCAAACCACAGGGCAAAGGCACCGGCCGGAAGTGCCGCCATCCAGCTTGGCAGGTCAAAGCCCAGCAGATCGCGCAGCGCCAATTGCAGGCCAATTCCCGACAGTCCGAATCCAGCCAGCAGAACCGCCAGCCATATCATGAATGGCACCTTGCCGATCCCAAGCCACGCCAACGGACCCGAAGGGGCTGCGCCCGGTGCGTCCGCCTCAACCTCGGCCAGTTCGAATTCGCCCAGATCAACATCCGCGTCGACATCCAGGTCAAAATCACCAATGTCCAGATCGGGACCGTCAACCACATCCAGGTCAACCTCGGCCTCGCCTGCCAAAAGACTTCCGCCCAGAACCAATGCGATCAGTTCCAGCCCAAGAAGACCGAACAGAAGCGCAAGCGCCAGAGTAAAGGGCACAAACGCACCCTCAAGCAGAAAGTCGAACATCAGTAGACTGCCCTCATTTTGTGTATACTTTTGTATACATTAGATAGGTAGCGATAACACAGATTCAAGTAGCTGTGATTCCGTTATTCAACCTAGGGGTATTGTGGACCACCAGCCGGATGCAATCGTATTCCTCTGCTAGATGGATTTTCGGGGTTGTTGTTGTTTTAATTCGCCCCTGAGTAAAAGCCGGGCTTTTGCTGGCCTTCCACATAAGATAGACGGGCGCGCAGATAGATACGTGGAAACGCAAAATGGCTCGGATTCTCATCACCTCGGCGATCCCTTACATCAACGGGATCAAGCACCTCGGCAATCTGATCGGCTCGCAATTGCCTGCTGATCTGTACGCACGCTTTCAGCGTGGCCGGGGGAATGAGGTCATGTTCCTGTGTGCCACCGACGAACACGGCACCCCGGCTGAACTGGCGGCTGCCAAGGCTGGCAAGCCTGTGGCTGAATACTGCGCCGAGATGTACGGCGTTCAGGCCGACATCGCCAACCGCTTTGGTCTGAGCTTCGATCACTTTGGCCGTTCTTCCAGCGATCAAAACAAGAAGCTGACCCAGCATTTTGCAGGTAAGCTGGATGACGCCGGACTGATCCGCGAAGTCACGGAAAAGCAGGTTTATTCCAATGCCGATGGCCGCTTTCTGCCCGACCGTTATATCGAGGGCACCTGCCCCAATTGCGGCTATGAGCGCGCGCGCGGCGACCAGTGTGAAAACTGCACCAAGCAGCTGGACCCGACCGACCTGATTGAGCCGCGCAGTGCGATCAGCGGTTCTACCGATTTGGAGGTGCGCGAAACCAAGCACCTGTATCTGCGTCAGTCGGCCATGAAAGATCAGCTGGACGCCTGGATTGACAGCAAGACCGACTGGCCGATCCTGACGACCTCCATCGCAAAGAAGTGGTTGCACGATGGCGACGGTCTGCAAGATCGCGGCATCACCCGTGATCTGGATTGGGGCGTACCGGTCAAGAAAGGTGATCAGGACTGGCCGGGGATGGAGGGTAAAGTCTTCTATGTCTGGTTCGACGCGCCCATCGAATACATCGCCTGCGCCAAGGAATGGGCCGACGCAAACGGCAAAGCCGACGCCGATTGGCAGCGCTGGTGGCGCACCGACAAGGGCGCGGATGACGTGCGCTATGTGCAGTTCATGGGCAAGGACAACGTGCCCTTCCATACACTGTCCTTCCCGGCCACCATTCTGGGTTCGGGTGAGCCGTGGAAGATGGTCGACCACCTGAAATCGTTCAACTACCTGAACTATGACGGCGGCCAGTTCTCGACCTCTCAGGGCCGCGGCGTCTTCATGGATCAGGCGCTTGAGATTCTACCCGCTGATTACTGGCGCTGGTGGCTGCTGAGCCATGCGCCCGAAAGCAGCGACAGCGAGTTCACGTGGGAGAACTTCCAGCAATCTGTGAACAAAGACCTTGCGGATGTTCTGGGCAACTTTGTCAGCCGGATCACCAAATTCTGCCGGTCTAAATTCTCTGAGGCCGTGCCCGAGGGCGGTAGTTTTGGTGAACGTGAAAAGACCCTGATTGGCGATCTCACAAAACGCGTTCGGGCCTATGAAGGACATATGGAGGCGATGGAGGTTCGCAAATCCGCGCAGGAATTGCGGGCGATTTGGGTCGCGGGCAACGAATATCTACAGGCCGCTGCCCCTTGGTCAACCTTCAAAGAAGATCCGGAACAGGCCGCAGCTCAGGTACGTCTGGGCTTGAACCTGATCCGCCTGTATGCCGTTCTCAGCGCCCCCTTCATCCCCGAAACGTCGGCCCGGATGCTGAGCGCGATGAATACTCTGGACACCAGCTGGCCCGACGATGTCGCGGCTGCGCTGAACGCACTGCCCGCTGGGCATGCCTTTACGGTACCAGACGTGCTGTTCGCCAAAATCACTGACGAACAGCGCGAAGATTGGGAAAACCGGTTCGCCGGCGCGCGCGAATGATCCGATGCAACATCTGAATTTGGAAACGGGGGCCAAACGGTCCCCGTTTTCCGTTGTCTCAACTGAAGCCAGCAATGCGACCACAGGCAAATCGGCCTAAGTCGGCCTTTTGACGAGAGAATTCCCGCAAGTCTCCGCCCGTTCGTCGTATTCAAGAAGCTTGAGATATAATCCTAAAAAGGTCATCCTGACCTGAATTCAGTCGACTCGCCGGGGCGACCAACCTGCCCGGGCGCAAAATCCTTAAAATGAACGAGGCGCCTGCCATGTCCCTTGCATTGAAGAACTTGAATATCCGTCACAGCGGACCGGTCCAGGCCTTTGCTGTCTTGGTTTGTCTGGGCATGGCACACACAGCCACAGCACAAGACCAAAGCGACGCCCCGCCGCCCAAAGTTTCGATCGCGGCTGCGTATACTGAGGAAATCACCGAAGAGGCCAGCTTTATCGGCCGCGCCGAGGCCCTGAACAAGGCCGACATCGTGGCGCGCGTCAGCGGGTTTCTGGAAAGCCAGAACGTTGAAGATGGCGCGCTGGTGAAACAGGGCGATTTGCTGTTCACCATTGAGCCCGACCTTTATGAAGCGACGGTAGAAGCACGCAACGCCGACCTCGACAAGGCCGAGGCCAATCTGGAACTCGCCAAGGTCGAGCTGGCCCGTAAACAAGAGCTGTACGAACGAGACGCCACCCCTGAATCCGAACGCGATATCGCACGCGCAAATGAACTGGTGGCCGAAGCACAAGTCAAAGCTGCCAAAGCCGCGATCCAGCAGGCCGAACTTGATCTAAGCTACACCAAAATCCACGCCCCGTTTGACGGGCGCATTGGTCGGGTTGCAATCAGCGTCGGTGACGTGGTCGGTCCGAACAACCCGCCGCTGGTCAATATCGTCAGCGAGGCACCGATCTATGTGAATTTTTCACTGAATGAAAAGCAGTTTACCTCGGTTCTTGAAACCGTGGGTGAGAACCCCGCATCCCTAAGCGAAAGCGACAAAAGCCCGAATGTTCATATAGATCTGCCAAACGGCTCAGAACTAGACGAAACGGGCAAAATCGTGTTTGTCGACAACCGGATCGACCCTCTGACCGGTGCCATTACGATGCGTGCCGAATTCTCGAACGCCGACCGGTTGATCGTGGACGGTGCATTTCTGAACGTGCGGATCGAGGCCCTGCAACCTACGCTTGAGGTTCTGGTGCCACAGGCCGCACTGCAACGCGATCAGAGGGGTGAATTCGTTCTGGTCGTCAATGACCAGCAAATGGTCGAACAGCGTTATATCACCACCGGCGACAACGAAGGCACGGCGGTGATCGTCAAGGACGGCCTGCGCGAAGGCGAAAGCGTCATTGTCGAGGGCCTGCAAAGGGTTCGTCCCGGGGTTGCCGTCGATGCCGTCGTGGCATCTGAGCAGCCGGGAGAGTAACAGATGTTCTCAGCCCTGTTCATCAGCCGGCCCAAGCTGGCGCTTGTTATTTCGCTTGTCCTGACCATCATGGGCGCCATCGGCTATCTGGTTCTGCCAGTGGCCCAGTTCCCGGACATCACGCCACCCGTGGTCAGCGTGACCACCACCTATACCGGTGCAAACGCTGAGACCGTTGAGAACACCGTTGCCGCGCCCATTGAGGCGCAGGTGAACGGTGTGGATGACATGATCTACATGACATCTACCTCGGCCGATAACGGCTCGTATTCATTGAATGTCACCTTCGAGGTCGGCACCGATCCCGATATCGCCTCGGTGAACGTGCAAAACCGCGTAGCACAAGCGATGTCCTCGCTACCGGCCGAAGTGACATCTTCGGGCGTGGTGACGCAGAAGGCGTCCACCAACATGCTGCTGCTGGTGACGCTGACCTCGCCCGAGGGAACGTATGACAGCGTGTTTCTGTCGAATTATGCCTCGATCAACCTGAAAGACGCACTGGCGCGCGTTCAGGGCGTTGGTAAGGCGGACGTTCTGACCAATCTGGAATACGCCATGCGGATCTGGATGGACCCGGATCAAATGGCCGCGTTGTCCATTACTCCGGGCGACGTGATCAACGCCATCCGCGAGCAGAACGTCGAAGTATCGGCAGGTTCGATCGGTGCCCCACCAGTGCCCGAGGGGCAGACATTTCAGTATACGATCAAGACCAAGGGCCGCCTGACCTCGGCCGAGGAATTCGGCGAAATTGTCATCCGCACCGGCGATGCAGGATCTATCGTGCGGGTCAAAGATATCGCACGGGTGGAACTGGGTGCAGAATACTATGCGGCGTCCGGCTATTTCGATAGCGTTCCGGCCACCGTCATTGGTATATATCAGGCCCCTGGCGCAAACGCGCTGGCGGTTTCTGAACGTGTCGAGGCCGAGTTGCAGCGGCTGTCTCGCAGCTTCCCCAACGATGTGGAATATGACGTTCCCTTCAACACCACCGACTTTGTCGAGCAATCACTGAACGACGTGGTGACGACCCTGATCTTGACGTTCACGTTGGTAATCTCGGTTGTGTTTGTCTTTCTGGGCAGTTGGCGGGCGACGATCATCCCGGCTGTTGCGATCCCGGTCTCTCTGATCGGTACGTTCGCGTTTTTGCTGCTGTTCGGAATGTCACTGAATACGATCTCCCTGTTTGCGTTGGTTCTGGCCATCGGCATCGTGGTGGATGACGCGATTGTTGTGGTTGAAAACGTCGAACGGATCATCGCGGACGAAGGCTTGCCCCCAGCCGAAGCAACCCGAAAGGCCATGGGACAGATCACCGGCCCTGTGATTGCGACCACGCTGGTTCTGCTGGCCGTGTTCGTACCGGTAACTTTCATGCCCGGTATCTCGGGGCGTCTGTATTCACAGTTCGCGGTAACCATCTCAACCGCCGTTGTGATTTCCTCGATCAACGCGCTGACCCTGTCGCCAGCCTTGTGCGGCCTTGTTCTGAAGGCGCGTTCGGGGCCACCCAAGGGGTTGCTGGCCGTGTTTGAACGCTTCATCGGCACAATCCGCAGCGGCTATGTCGCCATCGTGCGCAAACTGTTGATCCTGCCGGTCGTCGGTCTGGGCGTTATCGTTGCGCTGGCGATGGGCACCGGGACTATCATGTCCAACACATCCAGCGGCTTCCTGCCGCTTGAGGATAACGGTTACCTGTTTGTCGACATTCAGCTGCCAGACGCGGCAACGCTGGAACGGACCGAGGTCGTCTCGGCCCGTGTGGATGACCAAATTCAGCAGATCCCCGGCGTTTCAAGTACCGTTCTGATCAACGGATTTTCGATCCTGAATGGCACCACCACAAATGGCGCGGCGATCTTTGTGAACCTCGAAAACTGGGATGATCGTCAGGACGATGACCTGAGTGCGGATGCTATTCTGCAAAAGGTTCTGGCGATTGCGTATGGGGAATCCGCCGCCTCGATCGTGGCCTTTAACCCGCCGCCTATTCAGGGCCTTGGCAATTCGGCCGGTGTCGAGATGGAGGTGCAACAAACCGGGGGCGGAACACCGCAGGATCTGGCCTCGGCTGTGGGGTCGTTCGTCTACGCGGCGAACCAGCGGCCCGAAATCGGGCAGTCCTATACGACCTTCCGCGCAAACGTGCCGCAGTTGTTCGTCGATCTGGACCGCGAAAAAGCCAAAACACTGCAAGTGTCCGTGGCCGAAGTGTTCCAGACCATGCAGGCGCAGTTGGGGTCGTACTACGTCAACGACTTCAACCTGTTCGGACGGGTGTATCGCGTGATGATCCAGGCCGATGGCAGCTATCGCGACAATGTCGAAGATATCTCGAACCTTTATGTCCGCTCGGAACAAGGTGAGATGGTGCCACTGGGTACGCTGATCGACGTGGAAAACGTGCTGGGACCAGTGCTGCTTAAGCGGCACAACCTGTTCCGGTCGGCGACCGTTACAGCTGTACCAGCGCCGGGCTTGTCCACTGGCGATGCTATCAACGTGATGACCGAGGAATCAGCGACCGCCCTGCCCCCGGGATACGCGTTCGAATGGACTGGTACGGCGCAGCAGCAGTTGGCCTCGGGCAGTCTGGTGATTGTGATCCTGGGGCTGGCGATCTTGTTTGGCTATCTGTTCCTTGTGGGGCAATACGAAAGCTGGTCGATGCCGGTGTCGATTCTGCTGTCGGTGATTGTGGCCCTGTTCGGGGCGGTGGCCGCCGTGGCCATCGTGGGCAGTGATATCAACCTCTACACACAGATCGGGATGATCATGCTTGTGGGGTTGGCATCGAAAAACGGCATTCTGATCGTTGAGTTCGCGATGGAGCAACGGGCAAATGGCCTTTCGATCCGGGATGCCGCCGCCGAGGCAGCCTATCAGCGTTTTCGCGCGGTGATGATGACCGCCCTGTCCTTCCTGCTGGGCGTTGTACCGCTGCTAGCAGCGAGTGGTGCGGGTGCGGCCAGCCAGAAAGCGATCGGTGTTGCCGTCTTTGGCGGGATGCTGGCAGCCACGCTGGTTGGTGTCATTCTGGTGCCGGTTCTCTATGCCCTGATGCAGAGTCTCAGGGAATGGATCAAGGGCACCAAGAACGACCCCGGTCCCTCGGAAGAAACAGCGTAATAATAAAAGCCCCGCCAAATCGGCGGGGCTTTTTCTTAGGCAGCAGCCTGAGCGCCGCGATGGTCCATCCAATCCTGTATCCGGGCGATCTGCTCAGCGCTCAGACGCAAGCCCAGCTTGTTTCGACGCCAGACGACATCCTCGGCCGTGCGGGCATATTCTTTATCCATCAGCCATTCCAACTCGCGCGCAGTCAGTGTGGCACCGAAGTCCTCTCCCAAGTCTTGGGCGGATTTCGCATCCCCTAGAATGATTCTGGCCTCGGTGCCGTAGGCGCTCACAAGACGCTCGGCCCAGGCGCGCTCCAAAAAGGCAAAGTCAGCTTCCAACCCAGCCACCAGATTTTGCACCCCGTCGACAGGGAAATCTCCGCCAGGCAAAGCCACACCAGCCGTCCAGGGACCGGGTAAGTCCGGGAAATGCTCGGCTGCTTTCTCCAACGCACTCTCGGCCAGACGTCGGTAGGTTGTGATCTTGCCGCCGAAGACATTCAGCACCGGTGCCCCGCCTTGCGCGTCCACTTTCAACGTATAGTCCCGAGTCGCGGCGGTGGCGCTACTGGCACCGTCATCGTACAGCGGGCGGACACCTGAGTATGTCCAGACGATTTCATCTCGCGTCACCGGCGTCTTGAAATATTTGGTCGCAAACGCGCACAGATATTCCTGTTCCGCCTCGGTACACACCGGAGATTCAGATGGATTCGGATGATCCTGATCTGTCGTGCCGATCAAGGTGAAATCACGTTCGTACGGGATGGCGAAAATGATGCGCCCATCCTCGCCCTGAAAAAAGTAACACTTGTCGTGGTCAAACAGCCTGCGGGTCACGATATGACTGCCCCGCACCAACCGGACGCCCTCGCGCGAATTCACGTGGATTTTCGATTGAATGATATCCCCAACCCATGGACCACCAGCGTTGATCAGCATTCTAGCCTTGATAACGCGTGTCTCGTCACTGTCGCGGTCCCGAACCGTCACCTCCCACAGGTCGTCTACGCGCTTCGCCGCCAGAACCTCGGTGCGAACCATAATATTAGCACCGCGTGCCGCGGCATCGCGGGCATTGAGAACGACAAGGCGCGAATCCTCGACCCAGCAATCGGAATACTCATAGGCGGTCTCAAACTTGTCCTGCAGCGGTCGCCCTTCGGGTGCTGTTTTCAGGTTCAGAGACGCCGTGCCCGGTAGAATTTTACGCCCACCCAGATGGTCGTACATGAACAACCCCAACCGGATCAGCCAGGCCGGACGACGACCCTTCATCCAAGGCATCACGGTGCTTAACAGGCGCGAGGTCGGCGTTTCGGAATCGAAACGCATGTCTGCGTGGTACGGCAGCACAAATCGCATCGGCCAGCTGATATGCGGCATCGCCTGCAGCAAGGTCTCACGTTCGATCAGAGCCTCGCGGACAAGGCGGAATTCAAAGAACTCCAGGTACCGCAATCCGCCGTGAAACAGTTTGGTCGACGCCGACGAGGTTGCCGAGGCCAGATCGTTCATCTCGGCCAGAGTCACCGACAGCCCGCGCCCCGCTGCATCGCGTGCGATGCCGCATCCATTGATGCCGCCGCCAATGATAAAAAGGTCTGATATCTGATCGTGTGACTGTTCCATATCTGGATGATTCCCGTTTGCCGAAAACGCGCGCTCATTAACCGTACAGGCCCGCGCTTCGTCAATGTTTGTTTTCGTTTTTGTTCGTTTTGCCACACAATACTTGCTTTTTTGTGCATTCGCCCAGCACATTATTGCAATTCAACGGAAACAGAACAAAAACGAACACATCATAATTGGAGCCAACCGTGTCCCTTTCCTTTCGCCAGTCAGACATTCTGAACATCGCTAAACAAGATGGCCGCGTGATGGTCGAAGACCTGGCGCTGCGGTTTGATGTGACGGTTCAGACCATCCGACGCGATCTTTCGGAACTTGCTGACATGGGCAAACTGGACCGCGTGCATGGAGGTGCTGTCCTTCGTTCCGGGGTGTCGAATATCGGGTATGAGGATCGCCGTGCCCTGAACGCAGACGCCAAGACGCGCATCGCGCAACTTTGCGCGCAGGATATTCCCGATGGCGCATCTGTGTTCCTGAACATCGGCACCTCGACCGAGGCTGTTGCCCGGCAATTACTGAACCACAAAGACTTGATGGTGGTGACCAATAACATGAACGTCGCCAATATTCTGGTCGACAACCCAAACTGTCAGATTGTTGTGGCGGGCGGTGTGCTGCGCCGTTCGGATGGGGGACTGGTCGGCAACCTGACGATTGCTACCATCGAACAGTTCAAGTTCGACTATGCCATCATCGGATGTTCGGCGTTGGATGCCGAAGGTGATCTGATGGATTTTGACTTTCAAGAAGTCCGGGTCAGTCAGACCATCATTGCCCAAGCCCGCCGAACCTGCGTGGTGGCCGATCACTCCAAATTCCAACGTTCAGCCCCCGCCCGAATTGCCTCATTGTCCGATGTCGATGTGTTCTATACCGACAAAGCCCTTCCCAATTCTCTGACCAAGAAATGTTCCGAATGGCGAACACAATTAAAGCTGTGCGCCTGACCCCAAGCAATTCGCATTAAACGGGAATTTCCTTCGCGACTTCTTGCCAGAACCAAATTCACCTGACACACTCCCCCATATTGCAATCGTCGCACGGGAGGGGAGAACCGAGCCATGATAGCGCTTTTATTTGCGTTACTTACAGCCACGATGGGACTGAATTACTTTAATCGGACAACAGCGGCCAACGTGCTGTTCTTTTTCACGCTGGCGTTGAGTGTATATTGGCTGAAATTCCATGCCACCAGCCAACTGACGATCCAATTGTAAGGGGGCCGCGATGACACCGGAACTTTCACGCAATCTCAACGCTCTTGGTATGCTGGCTGTCAGTCTGGTGTTGGTGCTGGCCTATTTCTACCAGCTTAAACTCGATGAACTGCCCTGCCCTCTGTGCCTGTTGCAAAGGGTTGGACTGGTGGCCGTGGGCGTTGGTCTAGGCCTGAACCTGCTGTACGGAGCGCGGCCGCAGCACTATGCGATCATGCTGCTTGCGGCACTGTTCGGCGGCAGCGTCGCCGTACGCCAGATTCTGCTGCATATCGTACCGGGTACAGGTCACTATGGGTCACCGGTTCTGGGGTTGCACTATTATACCTGGTCCGCGATCTGCTTTTTCCTGATCTTGCTGGGTACGGCCTTTATGCTGCTGTTTGACCGGCAATACGCCGAAAACATTCAACAACCGCGTTTTGGTGGCAGCGTACTGGCCAAAAGCGCGTTCTTTATCATGCTGGGGCTGGCGGCGCTGAATGCGGTCTCGACACTGGTGGAATGCGGGCCTGGAATCTGCGCAGACCCACCCACGAGCTACAAATTGATTGACGAACTGGGCACCGACGGCTGAGGATAGGACAACCTGCCCAAAAGGAGGCACGAGCATGGGACTATTGGGGCAGCCACTTGGCTACTATGACTACCTGACTTTCGTGGCATTGATCCTGCTTCTTGCGGCTGTGATGGCGCTGATCCTGTTCATCATGGGGTTACCGGGGCGGATCGCGATCAAACGCAATCACCCCCATGCCGAAGCCGTCAAGATCATGGGGTGGATGGGTTTTCTGGCTGTTGTGCCGTGGGTGCATGCCTTTATGTGGGCCTTCCACGATGGCGTCACAGTCGACATTCGGCGCACACCCGATGACGAAAAAGATGCGATCCGCAAGGAAATCAAGCGGTTGGGCGGAACGGTGAACGAAGAATACAGCGATCCGCTAGACCCCGACGAGACGCAGAAAAGCTAAGGCCAAAGGAAGTCACAGAATATGTTTGTCGCCCTCGGCATTACGCTGTTCTACATCATTTTCGTCTGGTTCATTTTCTTCAAAGCGAAGTTACTGAAGTTCAACATCACCTGGGGTGTCGTTTCATTCTGGGTCGGCGCGCATCTGCTGCTGATTTTCCTTGTCGCACTGCGCTTTTTTCAACCGTTTTCGCTCGACAGCCACGTGGTACGTTCGACCATCCAAATCGTGCCGCGACTGACTGAACCGACGATCCTAACCGAGGTGCTGGTCGAGCCGAATACCGAAGTGAAAAAGGGCGATCCCCTCTATCGCTTTGACGACACGGTATTCGCTTTGGAAGTTGAAGAGGCGACCGCTCAGCTGGTGGCAGCCGAGCAGAATGCCAAAATCCTGGAACAGGACGTGATTGCGGCGTCCGAGGCCATCGAGCGCGCAAATGCGCAGCTGGCTTACGCCCTGACCCAACAGGCGCGGTACGAGAACCTCGTGCCCGCTGGTGGCGCAAGGCAGGACGAATTAGATCGCTGGGATGAGCAGGTCACCGAGGATCAGGCACAGGTCAAAGAGGCCGAGGCCAATCTCGAAAAGGCTCAACTGGCGCTGGATTCCCAGATTGACGGGGTCAATACCGGCATCCTTCAGGCGCAGGCACAGCTGGATAAAGCCCAGTATTTTCTTGATAACACGACGATCTATGCACCCGAAGACGGCATGATCGTCTCGCAACAGGCGCGTCCCGGTCTGGTTGTTGGCGATATCCGGCTGGGTGCAATTGCCAGTTTCGTGACCAAGGACAATCCCTACATTCTGGCCACCTATCGCCAGCAGAACCTGAAATTTGTCGAACCCGGTCAGGAGGTGGAGGTCGCGCTGGACCTTTATCCCGGCGAGATTCTAACCGGAAAGGTCGAAGCAATCTGGTGGGCCACACGTCAGGGTCAGTACCTGCCCTCAGGCCGCCTGCCCGGCTTTGAGTTTCCAAAACTACCGGGTCGCATCGCGGTGCAGATCTCGGTCGACATCCCAGACGGTCACACATTTCCCGCCGGCGGCCACGCGGCGGTCGCCATCTACACCGGTCAGGGCAAAAGCTTTGAATTCCTGCGCCGCATCAATATCCGCCTGTATTCCTTCGCCAACTTCATCCGACCACTGGATATCTGAGGACACATGACATGACCCGGGCCAGACTTCACCGCAGATTGATCGGCACCGCCCTATGCGCGGCCCTGCTGGTCGGCTGCACGCCAGTTGGCCCGGATTTCGTGCGCCCGAACTCTCCGGTCGTGAAAGAATGGATCGAGGTGAACAGTCCCAGCGTCGGACCCAGCGGCCTAACCTCGCGCAGCGCGCCGGTGGTGAAATGGTGGGAGACGTTCAACGACCCCACCCTGAACAAACTGGTTGCAGAGGCTTATGCCCAGAACCTTGATCTACAGGTGGCAGGTGCCCGTGTCCTGCAGGCTCGCGCGCAGTTGGGGATCGCGTTCGGCGAGCTGTATCCGCAATCGCAAGCCATCGGCGGATCAATCGAGCGGCGCCAAATCAGTGACAATCTTGGGCCGATTTCGGATGTAAATCGGATCATCCCCTTAGATACCGAGTTTTCGACATCTCAGGTCGGGTTCGATGCGCAATGGGAGCTGGACGTCTGGGGTCAGCAAAGGCGCGGCGTTCAGGCGGCGCGGTCCAATCTGGCGCTGCAGGTGGCGAATTACGACGACGCCCTGGTGACGCTGACCGGCGACGTTGCAGCACTGTACGTGAACATCCGCGCGTTGCAGGAATCTCTGGCGGTCGCGCGTGAGAACATTCAGCTGCAACAGGCATCCGCTGACCTGACCCAACTGCGCTTTGACAACGGGGTGACGACCGAGCTGGACGTACAGGAATCCACTGCCTTGTTGAACAATACCAAGGCGCTGGTCCCAGAGATTGAAAGCGACTTGCAACAGGCCAAGAATGCGCTGGCTGTGTTGCTGGGGGCAACGCCCTCGCGCATGACCAGTCTGCTGGGTAATTCGGGACGCATCCCTTCAGCCCGGTCGAATGTTGCCGTGGGTGTTCCGGCCGAGCTGCTGCGTCGCCGTCCCGATGTCCGCGCGGCCGAGTTGGCGGCGGCAACGCAATCGGCCGAAGTCGGCATTGCGATGGCTGATCTGTACCCGCAATTCATTCTGTCAGGGTCCATCGGCTTGCAAGCCTCGGGCGGGCGGGATTTGTTTTCCGCAGCCAGCTCAACCAGTCTGGCCAATGCAGGTGTGGTCTGGAACGTGCTGAACTACGGCCGGATCAAGAACAACGTCCGTGCGCAAGACGCGGCTTATCAAGCACTGATCGCCAACTACCAAAACACTGTTCTAACCGCCTATTCCGAGGTGGAAAGCGCGATGGTCGCCTACGCCCAATCGCGCAAGCAGGTGGGCTTTTACGAAAACAGCGTCACAGCGTCGCGCAAGGCCGCCCAGATTGCGGTGGATCAATATCGCGACGGTATTGCCGATTATTCCCGCATCCTGAACACTCAGACCGCGTTGCTGCGGTCGCAGGCCAATCTGATCGAGGCGCGGCAACAGGTCTCAAGCAATCTGGTTGCCGTGTACAAGGGGCTGGGCGGCGGCTGGCAGATTCGCCAAAATCAGGAATTCCTACCTGAAACCGTGCTGGCCGAGATGGCATACCGCACCGATTGGGGCGACCTGCTGCAACAAGACCCAACGCGGGCAAGCCTCAACTAATCGCTATTTGGTCAATCCGCGCAGCCCGCCGGAAATCAGGATGTTCACTTCATACAGGATGCGCGGCGCTGCAAAACCGCCCGGGCTGGCCAGATAATTCGGGCTCCATTCCGGGTCGAACTTCTGCTTGAAGGATCGCAATCCTTCAAAGTGATAAAACTGTTCGCCATGCTCATAGACGAACCCGCCGACACGGTTCCAGAACGAAGCCAGTTGCCGGTTCTCGATCCCCGAAAACGGCGCCGCGCCCAGCGAGAACCAGTGGAACCCCTGCTCTGCTCCCCACGACATCATCTCGGCAAACAGCGCGTCCATAATGAAGTTCGAGCCGTCAGGTTCGTAACGCATCAAATCCAGCGACAGTTCAGATTTATGGCCGCCTTGGAACAGATTGGCAAAAGCCACGATCTTGCCTGTGTCCCCATTTCGCAGCACGGCAAAATCGAAATAGGACAGGTAGTCATCGTCGAACCCGCCAAGGGCAAATCCCTTTTCCTCACCCGCTTTATGCTCGAGCCAGTCGTCAGAAATTTTGCGTAGCTCCGGCAGGACCGGGGTCAGTTCTTCCTTCGGGATGATCTCGAACACATACCCTTCACGCTCGGCCCGGTTTTTGGCCTGACGGAACCGTTTCCGGGATTTGCCATCCAGCGAGAAATCTTGCAGCGGCACCCGCGCGACCTCACCGATTTTCAAGATGGACAGACCCAGATCCAGAAAGGTTGGCAGATATTTGGTAGAAACGCTGTAAAACGCACAGAGCTTGCCCTCGCGATCCGCCATTTCGCGCAGCTGCCAGATCAGTTGTTGACCGGCTTTTTCATCGCCAACCGGCTCTCCCTTGGTGATTAGAGCGTTGCCGGTGTCGGCATAAGCAAGAAACGCGGATTCATCGGGCGCGATCAGAAACTGCTTGTCACCGGTCAGTGAAATCTGCGCTTCGGTATCTTCGCTTTCCAATGCCAACCGTTCGACGGCAGGCGGTATTTCTGTGCGTACCGGTTCAGGGATTTCCCGCCCGAAGAGTGAGTTCACAGCCACCACACCGAGTATAACCGCTACCACCAGGCTGGAACGCAGGAACCGTGAGGCGTCGCCGCTCCACGCGAAATCCCACCACAGGGCGTTCTGGTATTCGACATGCGAATAGGCAAACAGCCCGATCCAGAAAATGACCGCCAACAGGGCCACTACGCTGACCAGCCACGGGATGTTCAGCCGAAAAATCGACGCGCCGCTGACCCGGTAAAACGCACCCCGGAATGTGGCCAGCACCGCGATTGAGGCCAGCATGCCGATCGCCTCGTGCGTATCCAACCCCTTGGTCAACGAGGCAACGAAACCGGCTACCATCAGCAACATCGCCACGATCCAGGCACGATAAAGTTTGCGGAACAAACCGCGCGAAATCAGGATCAGAAGAACACCTATTGCACTGCCTGCCAGATGTGAGGCTTCGACAAAGGACAAAGGCAGAAAATCTCGCAAAACACCAAGGCTTTGACTGCTGGACGGTAAGGCCCCGGACACCAACAGGATGATCCCGGCAACCGCAGTCACGCCTGCGGCAACCATCGGCACAATCGGCCGGATCGCGCGATAGACCCATGTGGCCGCGCCACTGATATGGTGGCGATGCGTCAGCGCCGAGGCCACAGCAATTGACACGCTGGCAATGACAAAAGGCAGAAATGTGTAGACCAGACGATACAGCAGCAAGGCCGCGATTACGTCAGACCGGCCAGAGGCACCCAAACCTGCAATCAATGTCGCCTCGAACGCGCCAATGCCGCCGGGCGCGTGACTTACGATCCCAACGGCAATAGCCCCGATAAAGATCGTGAAGAAATAGGGGTATCCGACCCCAAGGTCATCGGGCATCAGGGTATAAAGCACCATCGAAGCGCCAAACAGGTCCCCGATCGCGGCCAGCGTTAGCAAGCCTGCCAGTTTGCCGCCAGGCAGGTTGAACCCAAATCCGCCATAGGCCAACTTGCGCCCGCCCCGCGCGAGCCAGAGGAACAAGGCCACCAGCGCGGCCAGCAGGCACAGACCGATTATCGTCTCAGTCGTGTCGCTGATCGGCAGAACATTTGAAATACCATCGGGATGCAGGGTAAGCAGTATACCCAGCAACAGCACCAGCCCGGACCAGAACGCGATCCAAGAGGTTGCGATGACGCCGGCAACCCGGCTTAGGTCCAACCCAAGCGAGGCGTAGATGCGATAGCGGATCGCCGTTCCGGTAATGTAGGAAAAGCCAAGGCAGTTCGATACGGCATAGCCACTGGCTCCGGCCATGCCAGCTACGGTCAGGGGAACCTCTCCGTCCGCCACGCTTTGCACGGCCAGCACGTCGTACATGGACAAGGACAAAAAGCTGAAACAGGTCCAGCACAGGGCGATGAACATCAGTTTCCAGGATGTACTTGCCACATCCACCTTAACATCGGCCCATTTCACGTGCTGGGACAGTTCGTGCAGTACGACCAGCGCAATCAACGTCACCAGGATCGGAACCGCAATTCTGACCGCGGGCTTTTCAAGGAACCCGGTAACCCGCTCGGCCAGACGAACGGCCCAAAGCTCTTTGTCAGTCTCCTGCGTGGTCATGGTTCCCCCCGGCTCTGAGGCACTGCAACGATCCTGTGCGTGGATCGGCGACGCAGGGCAACATTGGCACAATTTCCTTGAACGTCAAAGCACTACAAGGGATCAGACCCGCCCTTTACGCGTGGACAGCAACAGATTGGTCTCGGACCGCGTTATCCCCTCCATCCGCCGGATCTGAAACAAGACCTCGTCCAGTTCCGCCAAAGTTTCGGTGCCGATCTCGGCAATCAGATCCCAACTGCCGTTGGTCGTATGCACGGCGCGCACTTGGCGCAGGGCCGCGATTCTGGCCATCGTGCGTTCGGTCCCGCGGCCTTCGATCTCAAGCATCATAAGGCCCCGCACCGGGCTTTCCGCCACATCCAAACGGGTCAGGACGGTAAAGCCCACAATCTCACCCGATTGTTTCAGACGCTGCAGGCGGCTGCGCACCGTGGTGCGGGTGACGCCCAGCGTCTCGGCCAGTTCAGACAGCGAGGCCCGCGCGTCCCGGTGCAGCGCATTCAGCAACCTACTGTCCAAATCGTCCATAGCCATTTCTCATTTCGCTTATTGAGGTTTCATTTTGAACATTTTGCTCTCTTTTCGCAACCCACCCTGCGGAACTAAACAAACATATGGACAACAAACACGTAATATTGGTCGGCGCCCCGATGGACGCTGGCAAGCGTCGTCAGGGCTGCCGTATGGGGCCTGACGCCTATCGAGTGGCCGGTCTGGATCAGGCTTTGGCCAATCTGGGTCATCAGGTTTCAGACATTGGCGATGTCCACCCGGACAGCACGGATGTGGCTGAGGACACACATCTGTTCGCCCTGCCCGAGGTTATCGGCTGGACCAACGCGCTAAGCCGTGCGGCGCAGGAAACTGCCCCCAAGGGTCTGCCGATCTTTATGGGTGGCGACCACGCGCTGTCGATGGGAACCGTCGCAGGGATGGCCGCCCATGCCCAGCAGATCGGACGCCCTCTGTTCGTGCTTTGGCTGGATGCCCATAGCGACTTTCACACCCCCGACAGCACTGGCAGCGGCAACCTGCACGGTACTCCTGTCGCCTATTTCACCGGCCAGGCGGGTTTTGATAATTTCCCAACCGTACCCGCACCAGTTCCAACAGATCGCGTGGGCATGATTGGCTTGCGCTCGGTCGATCCTGCCGAGCGCGCACGGCTTGAGGAAGATCACGCCATGCTGGCCGATATGCGCAGCATTGACGAACACGGTATCAAAGCCCCATTGAACGCGTTTCTTGATCGGGTCCGGGCGGAGAATGGCATCCTGCATGTCTCGCTGGATGTCGACTTTCTTGATCCCTCGATCGCCCCTGCCGTCGGCACCACCGTCCCCGGCGGCGCGACCGAACGCGAGGCGCATCTGGTGATGGAGCTGCTGCACGAAAGCGGCCATGTCTGCTCTTTGGATCTGGTCGAGTTGAACCCGTTTCTGGACGAACGCGGCCGTACCGCAAAACTGATGGTCGATCTGGCCGCCTCTTTGTTGGGCCGCCGCATCTTTGACCGCCCAACACGGAGCTTCTAATGCACTCATTGCAAGCCCCCCCTGCCGTCGTGATGATCCGGCCCCACGCGTTTGCTTCTAACCCTGAGACGCGCGACGACAACGCGTTTCAGACTTTGGCCAACCGCTCGGCCGCGGCCACCTCTGCTCAGGCGCGTGATGAACATGATCAGGCGGTCGCATTGCTGCGCGATGCGGGTGTAAAGGTTCATGTCTTCGACGATCACGGGGACCTCGACACACCCGACAGCGTATTTCCGAACAACTGGTTCTCGACCCATCCCGGCGGGCATGTGGCGATCTATCCGATGTTTGTACCGTCGCGCAGGCGGGAACGCCGCGCGGACGTCATTGAGATGCTGAAACAGGAATACCGTGTTCAGGACGTGATTGACTATTCCGGGCTTGAGCAGGACAAACTGGCGCTGGAAGGCACCGGAGCAATGGTTCTGGACCACGTCGGCCGCGTCGCTTACACAGTCAAATCCAACCGTGCCGATCCCGTTTTGTTGGAGCGTTTCTGCACCCATTTCAATTATGAGCCTATTGTGTTCGAAGCACATGATGCCGAAGGGCGAGATGTCTATCACACCAATGTTCTGATGGGCATCGGCAGCGAGTACGCACTGATCTGTCTGGACATGATCACCGATCCGGAACGGCGCGCGACCGTAAAAGCCCGGTTGGAAGAATCCGGTCGTACGGTCATTGACCTGACCCACGAACAGATCGCCGAATTTGCGGGCAACGCCATCGAACTCAGCGGTCGGGATGGCCTGGTTTTGGCGCTGTCGAGCCGGGCGCTTGCCGCCCTGACCCCGGATCAACTCGCAACAATCGAAGCCAGCGCAACGCCGCTGCCGCTGTCGGTTCCCACAATTGAAACTGCCGGTGGATCCGTGCGCTGTATGATTGCAGGCATCCACCTGTCCCGTCGATAGGAGACCCCAATGCAACCATCAGAAAAGGCGCTTGTGCCCTTTGTATCCGTCGACAACATGATGCGTCTGGTGCATCACGTCGGGCTTGAGAAGATGATCACCCAAATCGCGGCCCAGATCGACGCCGACTTCAAGCGTTGGGAGAGCTTCGACAAAACCCCACGCATCCCGGCCCACTCGCCGCATGGCGTGATCGAATTGATGCCCACCTCGGATGGTGAGGCCTACGGATTCAAATACGTGAACGGTCACCCCAAGAACACCTCCGAAGGGCTGCAGACCGTGACCGCTTTTGGCCTGCTGGCTGATGTCTACACCGGCTATCCCACCCTGCTGACCGAGATGACGATGCTGACCGCCCTGCGTACAGCCGCAACCTCGGCACTAGTGGGCAGTTATCTGGCGCCAAAATCTTCGTCGGTTATGGCCATGATCGGCAACGGCGCGCAATCAGAGTTCCAGTGCCTGGCTTTCAAGGCCATGTGCGGGATTGATACGGTTCGTTTGTATGACACCGATCCGAATGCCACCAAGAAATGTGCCGCGAACCTTCAAGGCAAAGGTCTGACAGTAGTGCCCTGCAAAACCGCCGAAGAGGCCATCGAAGGCGCACACATCATCACGACCTGCACCGCCGACAAGAAATACGCCACGATCCTGACTGACAACATGGTCGGCCCCGGCGTTCACATCAACGCCATCGGCGGAGACTGTCCCGGCAAAACCGAATTACATCGTGATATCCTGTTGCGGTCGGAAATCTTCGTGGAATACCCCGAGCAGACCCGTATCGAAGGCGAGATTCAGGCACTGGACGACACCCATCCGGTGACAGAAATGTGGCAGGTCATGACCGGCCAGGCCAAAGGGCGCAGCGATGATCGTCAAATTACTCTGTTCGACAGCGTCGGCTTTGCGATCGAGGATTTCTCGGCCCTCCGCTACATCAAGTACGCGATTGAGGACACTGATTTCTTTGAACCTTTGGACATGTTGGCCGATCCTGACGATCCGCGCGATCTATTTGGAATGCTGATGCGGGCAAGCTAAAGAACCCGCAAATGGCATTACCTCGCCCCCGGTTCATCACCGGGGGCTTTTTCTATCCGGCCAGTGACGGCAGGTAGAGGACGATGGCCGGGAACGCCACAAGCAACGCGATGGTAATCGCGTCGGCGATGAAGAACGGTGTCACGCCTTTGAAGACGTCCTGAACGCTCAGGTCCGGGCGCACGCCAGCGACGACAAAGCAATTCAGGCCAATCGGCGGCGTGATCAGGCAGAATTCGGCCATTTTCACAACCAGTATACCGAACCAGATCGCACACATCGGCCCCGACATGCCAAAGGCACTTTCAGCGGCGCTGACGGCTTCCCCACCGTTCAGAGCCATGACGGCCGGGTACACGACCGGTAGCGTCAGCAGCAGCATTCCGATGGCATCCATGAACATGCCCAACACCGCATAGGCCAGCAGGATGCAAATCAGGATCAGCATCGGCGACATCTCAAGCGAGGTGATCCAGTCCGAAAACGCGCCCGGCAGGTCGGCGAAACCAAGGAACCGCACGTAGATCAGCACGCCCCAGATGATCGAAAAGATCATCGCGGTCAGTTTGGCGGTTTCAAGCAACGCGGATTTCAGCTCGGTCCAGCGCATGCCGTGGAACAGGGCAAAACAGAAGACAATGAATGCGCCGATGGCACCACCCTCGGTTGGCGTGCCCCAGGCCTTTTCTCCGAACGGGTTATAGACAAAGCAGATGATGATCAGGATCACAGCCACAATCGGCAAGGCACCGGGCAAGGACGCAAAGCGCTGTTTCCATGTAAACCCCGTGACCGGAGGCCCAACGGATTTGAAAATCACCGCTATTCCCACAATAAGCAGGCCATAGATAACTGCCGAAAACGCCCCCGGGATGAACCCGGCCAACAGCAGCTTACCCACGTCCTGTTCAACGATGATGGCATAGATCACAAGAATGGCCGAAGGCGGGATCAACGAGGCCAGCGTACCCCCAGCAGCAACGACCCCAGCAGCGAATTGCTTGTTGTAACCGACTTTCAGCATCTCGGGGATGGCGATGCGGGCGAAAACCGCGGATGTGGCGACCGACGCGCCCGACACGGCGGCAAACCCGGCTGTCGCGAACACGGTCGAAACTGCCAGCCCACCCGGCACCCACGCCACCCAACGTTTGGCCGCCTCGAACAATGCCTTGGTCAGGCCCGCGTAATAGGCCAAGTATCCGATCAGGATAAAGGTTGGGATCAGGCTGAGCGTATGGGCAGCCACCTTGGAATGCGGCACCTGCCCGGCCGTTTTCACGGCAACTGTTAAGGCTTTGCCAAACCGGTCGGGGTCATATCCGAATTTGGCCCAGAAGATCCACACCAACCCGACCAACCCGGCAAGCCCAGCGGCAAAGGCGACCCGCATCCCTGTGACGACCAATACAAGCAGGCCACCTGTAACCCACAGACCAATATCTATTGTGTCCATGCGCTAGTCCTGCCCTTCGAATTGCTCGGCCTCGGCAGCGGCCTGCGCCGCCGCATCCTGGATCAACGGCACGGCCACCGGATGTTCGAGCCCCAGCACAAAAGCACGCCCATATCCCCAGACCTGCAACACCAGCCGCGCGCACAGGACCGAAAACGCCACGGGCGCCAGCAGCTTGGCAGGCCAAAGCGGAATGCCGATGTCAATTGAACTGTCACGGCTCCAGAGCGGTGCGCCAAAACCAAAAGAGCGGTCGAAATGGGACCAGCTGCCCCAGACCAGTGCCAGCATAAGCACAAGGATCAAAACTACCGAGATCAGTTCGAACAGCCACAGCGCCCGCCCGTGCAGACGCGCGATTACGATATCCATTCGGATATGACCGCCTTCGCGCTGCACGTATGAGATTCCAAGGAAGGCAATCAGCGGCATGGCCTGTTCGATCCAGTCCACATAACCGGGCAAAGGCGCGTTAATCGCGTTGCGGCCACTGACCGAAACCACCGCAAGCACCATAAGGCCAAAAACGGCCAGCCCGCTGATCAATGCCAAAAACTGCTCTAACCTCAAGAGCTGACGATCCAACCAACTGAGCCGACTACCGTCCTCAAGCACCGTGGCTTGTCCTGCCATTCCGGTGTTCCCCTGTTTTAGGATTGGTTTCCGGGTGCCCGGTCAGGCACCCGGATAGGGCAATCAGTTGCCGCCACGCTGCTGTTTCAGCGTCGCCTGAACCAGATCATAGAGGTCCTGCGCTGGCAGACCCTGTGCGGACATATCCGCAATCCACTGTTCACGGATCGGATCGGCTGCCTTAGCACGGAATTCTTCAAGAACGGCATCGTCGATCTCAACTTTTTCAACGCCCTTCTCAGACAAAACGCTATCCCACTGCTCAAGCAGCCCGCCGTAGTTCGCAAGGTAATGATCAATCGCCTCGTCGATCGAACTGTTCAGCGCCTCCTTGTGCTCCGCAGGCAGCGCTTCATAGGCTTCGATATTCACCACCACCGGGCAGTTGACCGTGCCGGGGTTCAGGTTCGCGGTCCACCAGTCGGCTTCATTGATGGTGCCGAAAGACAGGTGAGCGTGTTGGGCAAAGGCAACCGTGTCGACCACACCCGATTCCATCGCGTTGAACGCTTCTGTTGCCGGGACAGAGGTTGGCACACCGCCCACAGCCTCGAACGCCTGCCCCAGGCCACCAGTGGCACGTACACGCATCCCGTCAAAATCCGCCAATTCGTCGCGCGGATCACCAGTACCGACCAGATTGTACTGCGGCATTGGTGAGGTCATGATGATGCGCGCGTTCCATTGCGCCATCTCATCCTTAACGGCCGGGTGATCGTAGACCGCGTGGCTGACAGCCACTTCTTCGTCAAGATTGTTCACACCCAAAAACGGCAGCTCAAGCACTGTGATCGCGCGGTTCTTGTCGCGGTGATACCCGGCGCAGAACTGAGCCATTTCAAAAGCACCGATTTCAATCCCGTCCAGATTTTCCTTGGGCTTTGACAGGCCACCATAACTGACGTTGATGGTGAACTCGCCACCCGTCTTTTCACTCACCAGTTCGGCCAACTTTTCGACATGTTCAGTAAAGGCGCGCCGTTTACCCCAAACCGAGGCATTCCATTCGGTTGCAGCAGCCTCTGAGACGAATGCAACACCCAAGGCGGCGACGGCCGCGCCGCTCAACATCTTTTTCATCATGAATTCTCCCTTTTTTGCGCTTCTTGTGCAAGCGCTTGCGATCAAAGCTAGCGCCAACATTGATGTGTGCCAACCCCGGACAAATTCACCAAGCACCAGAAGACAGCGCTAACAACCAATAGGTGCATCCAAGATTCAAAAATTGCGGTTGATCATCTGCATCCACCAATCAAAATTTCATGACAATTACTAATTTGGTTTTATTTGTTTTTTTGAAATTCATAGTAGTTTTATTTACTATTATTTGCACACTAACAAAATTTCTTTACAAACAAATCTAAAGATATCGGTAATTTATTTAATTGTTTTCAGTTTCGCTTATTATTTGACGTGGGGAGGAAACGGGTCGACATCGCCCGTTCCGCGGGCAAGATTTGGCCCAGTGAAATAAAGTCCAGAGGGAGGAGCCTCAGAATGACAACCGCTGCTCAAGCAGATGCCAAGGTCTATCCGCCATCCGCAGAAACCGTTGCCCGCGCCCATGTCGATGCCGACGCATACACCCAGATGTACAACGCCTCGATCGAAAATCCTGTGGCGTTCTGGGATGAGCAAGGCAAGCGAGTAGATTGGATCAAACCGTATACACAAGTCAAAGATGTCAGCTATGATTTCGGCTCGGTTGGAATAAACTGGTATGCCGACGGCACACTGAATGTGGCAGCCAACTGTCTGGACCGCCATCTGAAAACACGCGGCGACCAGACCGCGATCATCTGGGAGCCGGATGACCCGAACGACGACGCCCAGCACATAACCTATGCCGAACTGCACCGCCGCACCTGCCGAATGGCCAATATTCTGGAATCTCTGGGCGTTCGCAAAGGTGACCGGGTGGTGATCTATCTGCCGATGATCCCCGAGGCAGCGTATGCGATGCTGGCCTGTGCGCGTATTGGCGCGATCCATTCCATCGTATTCGCGGGCTTTTCGCCGGACGCGCTGGCAGCGCGGATCAACGGCTGCGATGCCAAGGTGGTTATCACGGCGGATGAGGCCCCGCGCGGCGGTCGCAAGACCCCTCTTAAGTCCAATGCGGATGCCGCTCTGCTGCACTGTAAAGACACCGTGAAATGTCTGGTGGTCAAGCGCACCGGCGGCCAGACCACATGGGTTGACGGCCGCGATTTCGATTACAACGAAATGGCGCTTGAAGCGGATGACTATTGCGCGCCCGCCGAGATGAACGCCGAAGACCCTTTGTTCATCCTGTATACTTCCGGCTCAACCGGTCAGCCCAAAGGCGTGGTGCATACCACTGGTGGCTATCTGGTCTACGCAGCCATGACGCATCAGATCACCTTCGATTACCACGATGGCGACATCTATTGGTGTACCGCAGACGTAGGCTGGGTCACCGGCCACAGCTATATCGTCTATGGCCCGCTGGCCAATGGTGCGACGACCCTGATGTTCGAAGGCGTGCCGACCTACCCCGACGCTGGCCGTTTTTGGGAAGTCTGCGCCAAGCACAAGGTAAACCAGTTCTATACCGCCCCCACGGCGATCCGCGCATTGATGGGTCAGGGTACCGAATGGGTCGAAAAGCACGATCTGAGCGATCTGAAAGTGCTGGGCACCGTGGGTGAACCGATCAACCCCGAAGCGTGGAACTGGTATAACGAGGTTGTCGGCCAGGGCAATTGCCCCATCGTCGACACATGGTGGCAGACCGAAACCGGCGGTCACCTGATGACCCCCCTGCCCGGCGCACATGCGATGAAGCCCGGCTCGGCGATGAAGCCGTTCTTTGGAATTCAGCCTGTCGTTCTTGACCCGCAATCGGGTGTCGAAATCACAGGAAACGGGGTCGAGGGCGTGCTGTGCATCAAAGACAGCTGGCCCGGTCAGATGCGCACCGTCTGGGGCGATCACGAGCGGTTCGAGAAAACCTATTTCGCCGACTACAAAGGCTATTACTTCACGGGCGACGGTTGCCGCCGGGATGAGGATGGCGACTACTGGATCACTGGCCGCGTCGATGACGTGATCAACGTCTCGGGCCACCGTATGGGTACGGCCGAGGTAGAAAGCGCGCTGGTGGCGCACGCCGCCGTGGCCGAAGCCGCTGTTGTCGGTTATCCCCACGATATCAAAGGGCAAGGCATTTATTGCTATGTCACTCTGATGAACGATCGCGAGCCTTCGGATGAGCTTCTGAAAGAGCTGCGTACTTGGGTCCGCACAGAAATCGGCCCGATTGCCAGCCCCGATGTGATCCAGTGGGCCCCCGGCCTGCCCAAGACTCGTTCCGGCAAGATCATGCGCCGTATCCTGCGCAAGATCGCCGAAAACGACTTTGGCTCGCTGGGTGATACTTCGACCTTGGCCGATCCGTCGGTGGTCGAAGATCTGATCGAAAACCGCGCAAGTAAGTGAGGATGTGATGGACGCTGCCACGACCACCACCCCCGCCGTTCTGATCCTTCTCGGCCCTCCGGGCGCCGGGAAGGGCACGCAGGCGCGGATGCTCGAAGATACGTTCGGGCTTGTACAACTCAGCACCGGCGACCTGTTGCGCGCCGCCGTTGCCGCCAAGACCGAGGCCGGACTTGCTGCAAAGGCCGTTATGGAAGCTGGCGATCTGGTCAGCGACGAGATCGTCATCGCTATCTTGCGCGATCGGCTGGATGAACCGGACTGCGCCAAAGGCGTCATTCTGGACGGCTTCCCGCGCACGACCGTGCAGGCTGAGGCGCTGGACGGATTGCTGTCGGAAAACGGCCAGAAGATCAGCGCCGCAATCAGCCTTGAGGTCGAAGACGCCGAAATGGTCACCCGCATCTCGGGCCGTTATACCTGCGCAGGCTGCGGTGAAGGATTTCATGACACGTTCAAGGTCCCCGCGGTCGAGGGCAAATGCGACAAATGCGGCCATACCGAGTTCAAACGCCGCGCCGACGACAACGCCGAAACCGTTGCCTCGCGCCTTGCTGCCTATCACGCCCAAACCGCGCCGCTGATCACTTACTATGAATCCCACGGTGTTCTGCAACGCACTAACGCAATGGGCAAGATCGAAGACATCGCTAACGACCTCAAGAATATCGTGGGTCACGCGATGAGTTAAGGGGAGGAGAAAAGCCCCCCAAGGCTTTGATCCAACAAGAGAATACTTCAATGGACCCGCCTTGGCGGACCAGAGGAGTTTTGCCTGACATCATGCTGGTGCCAGGCACAATCGAGAAGCGGCCCAAGTCACTGGAGGAGTTGGGCACGGGCCGCCCAACGAGGAAGCGAAGGAGGAACCCGCAATGGCGGATCAATCAACAAACTCCGCGCAGGCTGCCGAGGCCGACAAGGGCTATTGGCAGGCCAACCTGCGTCTCATCTACATCAGCCTCGTGATCTGGGCGCTGGTGTCTTTTGGATTCGGCATTCTGCTGCGTCCGCTGCTGTCCGGTATCGCCGTTGGCGGCACCGATCTGGGCTTTTGGTTCGCTCAGCAGGGATCAATCCTGGTCTTTCTGGTGCTGATCTTCAACTACGCCTGGCGCATGAACAAGCTGGACGCCGAATACGGCGTGGATGAGGAGTAAACCCCATGGACCAGTTTACTATCAACCTGCTGTTTGTCGGCGCGTCCTTTGCGCTG
Source organism: Ruegeria sp. BH6 (assembly GCF_056538105.1). Lineage (NCBI taxonomy): Bacteria > Pseudomonadati > Pseudomonadota > Alphaproteobacteria > Rhodobacterales > Roseobacteraceae > Ruegeria > Ruegeria sp. BH6. The sequence goes on along the minus strand of NZ_JBQFSR010000001.1, from coordinate 672,009 downwards.
TACATCGGCATCGCGATCTGGGCCCGGGCGGGTTCCACTTCGGAATTTTACGCCGCCGGTCGCGGCGTTCACCCGGTCACCAACGGTATGGCAACAGCGGCCGACTGGATGTCGGCGGCTTCGTTCATCTCGATGGCGGGTCTGATTGCCTTTACCGGCTATGACAACTCGACCTTCCTGATGGGGTGGACCGGTGGCTACGTGCTGCTGGCACTGTTGCTTGCGCCTTACTTGCGTAAATTCGGCAAATACACCGTATCGGAATTCATCGGCGACCGCTTCTACAGCCAGACCGCACGTATCGTTGCGGTGATCTGTCTGATCGTGGCCTCTGTGACTTACGTAATCGGTCAAATGACCGGCGTTGGCGTGGCCTTTGGCCGCTTCCTCGAGGTGTCCAACACATCCGGTCTGCTGATCGGTGCCTGTGTCGTGTTTGCTTACGCGGTGTTCGGAGGGATGAAGGGTGTGACCTATACTCAGGTCGCTCAGTACTGCGTGCTGATCACAGCCTATACCATCCCGGCAATCTTTATCTCGCTGCAGCTGACCGGCACGCCGATTCCGGCGCTGGGTCTTTTCAGTGATACCGCCAGTGGTGAGCCTCTGCTGACCAAGCTGGACGCAATCGTGACCGAGCTGGGCTTTGCCGACTACACAGCGCACCATTCGAACACGTTGAACATGGTGTTGTTCACGCTGTCGCTGATGATCGGTACTGCTGGTCTGCCGCACGTGATCATGCGCTTCTTCACCGTGCCTCGCGTGGCTGACGCCCGTTGGTCGGCCGGCTGGACGCTAGTCTTCATCGCGCTGCTGTATCTGACCGCCCCTGCGGTTGGCGCAATGGCCCGCCTGAACATCACCGACATGATGTGGCCCAATGGTGGCATCGAAGGTGGTGCTGTTTCGGTCGAGGAAATCGACACAGATCCGCGTTATGACTGGATGCAGACATGGCAGAAAACCGGGTTGCTGGATTGGGAAGACAAGAACGGCGACGGCAAAATCCAGTACTACAACGATCAAAATGCAGACATGCAGGTGCTTGCCGAAGAAAAAGGCTGGGTTGGTAACGAGTTGACCAAGTTCAACCGCGACATCCTGGTTTTGGCCAACCCCGAGATCGCCAACCTGCCGGGTTGGGTGATCGGTCTGGTCGCTGCCGGCGGTCTTGCGGCTGCTCTGTCGACCGCTGCGGGTCTATTGCTGGCGATCTCGTCGGCTGTGTCCCACGACCTTGTCAAAGGCGCGATCAACCCGCAGATCTCGGAAAAAGGAGAGCTTATGGCGGCGCGGATCGCAATGGCCGTGGCCATCGTTGTTGCAACCTATCTGGGTCTGAACCCACCGGGCTTTGCAGCGCAAACTGTGGCCTTGGCCTTCGGTCTGGCGGCAGCCTCGATCTTCCCGGCGCTGATGATGGGGATCTTCTCGACCCGCATCAACAACACCGGCGCGGTTGCTGGTATGCTGGCTGGTCTGACCGTGACCCTGGTCTACATCTTCCTGCACAAGGGCTGGCTGTTCATTCCGGGCACCAACTCGTTCACCGATGCTGATCCACTGCTGGGTCCGATCAAGTCGACCTCGTTCGGTGCAATCGGTGCGATGATCAACTTCGGTGTCGCCTACGTGGTCGCTGGTATGACCAAAGAGACCCCGCAGGAGATCGTGGAATTGGTCGAAAGCGTTCGCATTCCCCGTGGCGCTGGCGCAGCTCAGAATAAATGAGCATGATGCGGCATATGGATAACACCCGTGTGCCGCGTCTTTCGACCTACTGTTCCCGCCCGGCATTCCACCGGGCGGGATTTTTCAAATGGAAGCCCAGGATTGTCTGATGCCCCTGTCCCATGACCAGATCACCCGGTTTCTGAAATCCGTACACCCCTATGACGCCTTGCCGCCTGACACGCTGGACGATCTGGCCAACCAGATCGAGGTGTGGGAGGTCGATGAAGGGTTTCCCGTGTATGAGCTGGGCAACACCCTACCCGGCATATTTGTGATCTATGAAGGACAGGTTGAGATCACGGATGAAAACGGCGCTGTCGTTTCGCATCTGGGACTGCGCAATTCCTTTGGGGAACGTGGTCTTCTGAAGGACGGCAAAGCTGCAACCCATGCACATACGCATACGCCGTCCGTTCTGATGGTTCTGCCCCCCAACGTGGTGCGCGGGCTGATCGACGGCCATGATGTTGTCGCCAACTTCTTCAACCGTACGCGCGGGGAACGTGCCGGTCCGCAAAGCTTGGCCACCAGCGCGATTGACGTTTTGATGGCCCACAACCCGGCCACCTGTCCTCCGGACATGCAAGTTCAAAAAGCCGCGCGGGTGATGCGCGATCGCCATATCTCGTCTCTGTGCGTGACCCAAGACGACACGCTGCTGGGCATCGCAACGCTGCGGGACGTAGCCGGAAAATACGTGGCGGACAACATGCCCGAAACAACGCCCGTTTCAGCGATCATGACACCTGATCCCGTCACTCTTTCACCCTCCGATATCGGATCGGACGTGTTGCATGTGATGATGGAGCGCGGGATCGGCCATATCCCGATCTGTGAAGGCGGCAAGCTGGTCGGTATCGTCACGCAGACCGATCTGACCCACTATCAGGCCGTAAACTCGGCCGAACTGGTTCGGCGGATCGCTCATGCCAACTCTGCGGGTGAAATGGCACTGGTCACGGCTGAAATTCCTCAACTTCTGGTGCAGCTGGTGGCCAGCGGTAACCGGCATGAGATCGTTACCCGTCTGATCACCGACATCGCCGATACTGTGACCCGCCGTCTGCTGGCGCTGGCAGAAAAGAAATTGGGTCCGCCGCCCGTGCCTTATTTGTGGCTAGCCTGTGGTTCGCAAGGGCGGCAAGAGCAGACCGGCGTATCGGATCAGGACAATTGCCTGATGCTGGACGACAACATGTCTGACGGCGACATGGCCTATTTCAGAGAACTGGCAAAATATGTTTCGGACGGGTTGGACACTTGCGGGTATTTCTATTGCCCGGGCGACATGATGGCGACTAATCCCCGCTGGTGTCAGCCGGTGCGGGTATGGCGGGACTATTTCAACGGCTGGATCGCCAAACCGAACCCCGAGGCGCAAATGCTGGCCTCGGTCATGTTCGACCTGCGCCCCATCGGCGGCGCGTTCGAACTGTTCGAGGATCTGCAAGCCGACACGCTGGCTGCGGCCAACGCGAATTCGATCTTCGTGGCGCACATGATTTCCAATTCATTAAAGCACACGCCCCCGCTCGGCCTGTTACGAGGTTTTGCCACCATCCGTTCGGGCGAACATCGCAATACGCTTGATCTGAAACATAACGGCGTTGTGCCGGTGGTTGATCTGGCCCGCATCTACAGCCTTCAGGGTCAGTTGCCCGAGGCCAACACCCGCGCCCGCTTGAAAGCCGCCGAAGCGGCCCAGGTACTTAGCCCCTCGGGCGCGCGGGATATTCTGGACGCCTATGACTTGATCGCTGAAACACGGCTGGAACATCAGGTGAGGCTGGTCAAATCCGGCAAAAACCCCGACAACTATCTTCCACCATCGACTTTGTCTGACTTTGAGCGAAGTCATCTGCGAGACGCCTTTGTCGTCGTAAAAACAATGCAGTCGGCGGTGGGCCATGGCAAAGGTATGCTGAACTAGGCAGACCCAAACGGGCGCAAAAGCGTTAAACCAGGAGAAGAACATGTTTCTGGAACTGATCGGCACCATCTTTGCAGGGATCGCCTTTGCAGGTGTGGTGATGGGAGTGAACAAACTGACGGGTGGCCGCCTGCCCCGCTGGGCCGCTCCGGTCGCGGCTGGGTTGGGTATGATCGGCATGACCATCGCCAGCGAGTATTCCTGGTACGACCGAACCACTGAAACGCTGCCGGAAGAAATGGAAATCGTGCAAGAGGTTGAAAGCCGGGCCTTCTATCGCCCGTGGACCTATGCCGTACCGTTCGTCAATCGCTTTGCCGCGATCGACACCGCCTCGGTCCGCACCAACGAGCAGGTGCCGGATCAACGCCTTGTGGACATGTATTTCTTTGGTCGCTGGTCCCCGATCTCGAAACTGCCGGTGGCCGTTGACTGCGCCACCAACAGCCGTGCCAGCCTGGCCGATGGAGCCGAGTTCGGTGACGACGGCCAATTGCTCAATGCCGACTGGCTGACCGTCAACGCCGAGGACCCCATCGTCGAGGCCACCTGCGGAGTGTAACATGCTGACCCGGCTTAGCCTGCGCGTCCGAATTTTTCTGTTCTTCTGCTTGATGGCAGTGGGCGCGCTGGCCGTTAGCTCTGTGGCACTTTGGGTAAGCTATCTGCGTGTCGCTGATCCTGCGTTAGCAAGTGCTTTTATCCTGGCTGAAATCCTTATGGGTTTCGGCTTCATCGCCTTGATCATTGCCGTCTGGCTGCTGTTTGACGACAACGTGGCAAAGCCCATCGAACGTCTATCGGCCCAGCTGCGCGCCCGCGCACATGCGGGCGTCAGCACGGATATGGACATGCAGGCCGCGCGTTATCTGGGCGACCTGGCCCCAGCGGCCGCCGGGCTGGCGGATCAGCTGTCAGGCAAGACCATGGATGTGGCTCAGGCCGTGGCTGCTGAGACTGCGCATCTGTCTGCTGAAAAACAAAGACTGACGGCCCTGCTGACCGAGATTCCGGTGGCGATGGTGCTGGCCAGCCCCACCCACAAAATTGTGCTGTACGATGGGCAGGCCGCCGGAGTACTGGCCCAAATCGCCCATCCCCGCTTGAACGCCTCGCTTTACGAATACCTACAGCCCGTGCCACTGCAACAAGCCTATGAGAAACTGTCAAAATCCGGGCTTGAGGTCGATTGCACCCTGACCAGCATCGACGGCGCGCAAACCTATTCCGCCCGCATGAAGCCGCTGGGCGACGCGCCCGGCTATCTGCTGATATTCGACGAAAGCGCCGCTAATATCGCACCCGAGGCTGCGCGCCCACTGGTATACGACTTTGACTTACTGAACAGCGCGGTCGCGGGCGAATTCGAATCTCTCGCCCTTCGCGATCTTTGTTTTGTGGTGTTTGACACCGAAACCACGGGACTACTGCCGCACAAGGACGAAATCGTCCAGATCGGCGCGGTAAGGGTTGTGAATGGACGCATCGTTCAGGGCGAGCGGTTTGATATGTTGGTTGATCCGGGCATGCCGATCCCGCCGGCTTCGACCAAAGTTCATCATATCAGCGACCACATGGTTCAGGGCGCGCCGGATATTGCTGCGGCGGGGCGTACGTTCCACCAATTCGCGCGGGATGCGGTGATCGTGGCCCATAACGCGCCTTTCGACATGGCCTTTCTGCGGCGCCATGCCAAACGCATGGATGTCGACTGGGATCACCCAATCCTCGACACCGTTTTGCTATCTGCTGTTCTGTTCGGCGCCAGCGACAAGCACACCCTGGATGCGTTGTGTGACAGGTTAGAGATTGCCATTCCGCACGACCTGCGCCACACCGCCCTTGGCGACGCTGTCGCCACAGCGCAAGCGCTGGTCAAGATGCTGCCGATGCTGCAAGCCCGTGGCATGACAACCTTTGGCGCAGTCATCGAGGCAACCCGCCAACATGGCCGCCTGCTGGAAGATTTGAACTGAACGTCAAAATATTCGCTCAAGATTCAGCTTTTCATGGACAATTCCGGCAGACCGTGGCACCTGATGCGCGGCCACTGCACGAGCGGACAATGACTGTAAAGACCTTCACCCCAACTCCTGACCAAAGTACCGCTTTTCGCGAGGCGCTGGGGTGTTTCGGAACTGGTGTCACCGTCATCACAACGAACACCGAAAACGGACCGCGTGCGATAACCGTCAACTCGTTCTCATCGGTCTCGCTGGATCCGCCGTTGGTGCTGTGGTGCCTGGCAAAGGACTCGTTTCGGTTCAATTCCTTTAATGCCTGCCAACACTATTCCATTCACGTGATGGCACAGGAACAGCAGAATCAGGCACTGCAGTTCGCGCGTGATGGGTTGGATTTCTCGCACGTGGAATGGGATACGGATCACAAAGGCAGACCGCAACTGAACGAGTGTCTGGCCCGGTTCGATTGCCAATTACATGCCAAGCACGAGGCCGGGGATCACTTGATCTTGGTTGGTGAGGTCGAACATGTGATGTATCGCACAGGCAAAGGCCTGATTTTCAAACGCGGTCAGTTCGGCGGCTTCGCGGACCTGCTGTAATCTTCATTCATCAAGCGAACCGTGAACGGCCAGCGCCTCAAGCTGTGTTTCCTGTGGGGTGATAATACGGAACGCTTCGTGTACACCCGTGTCGGACAACTCGCGCGCGACCGTCAACAGCGTGTTCGGGGCGTGTTCTTCGCAAAGCTCACTCATATGGACGATTTCGGCCTGTGCCACACCCAAGGCCGCTTCGACTGAAGGCGCACCGTAAAATTGCACAAAATGCTCGGCTAGAGTTTGCACGATCTGGTCCAACTCGGCCTGTTCGATCTGGGTCACGGCGACAAATGTCACGCGCCCAAAGGTTTCGACGCCCAACCAACCGTTTGAAAACGCCTGCCGCGCCTTACCTTCCAGATCGGCCTCACCCCAGTTCGAGAATTCAAACCCGCCTGATATGCACCATTCCCCCGTCCGCGCCGGTGAATGGAACACGTTCATATCGCTTTCATCGAAATGGATCGCACGAGCCAGTTTCATCATCGGTTCTCCAATAGTTCGGTCAGCGGGCGTAAACGTGTTTCATCGCCGTCACGGATCAGCATACCGAACCGCTCATCGGTACCCAGAAACACGCCCGTCTCTCCGTAGGGCTCTCCGACGCCGCGCAGCAGCCCCATCCATTCGCCGTGCAAAGGGGCGTTGCCGTCCTCTTGCCAGCGATTGAGCCAGGTCAGCATATGCCGCGACCAGCTTTCAACCAGTTGTCCTGCTGAGACATCGGCGCACCCTTCGTCATACAGTGCGGTGACATCCGGCGTTTTCCCCGGATCATCCCCGGTTTGCAGCAACGCCAGTTCCCAACTGACCACCAGCCAATCGGGTTCTTGCCCGGGATCGCGGCCTGAGGCGGCGGTGCGGAACATTCCACACTTCGCCCCGTTCACGCAAATCAGTCCATCCCAGCCCAAATGCACGGCAACCTCGGGCGGAGCCAGCGCGCCCAGCGCGTTCTGAAACCCCACGGCGCACAAAGGCAGCATCGCCATAGCGTCCTGCAAAGGCACCTCGGGCGCAAAGACGATGGCAACGCGCAAGCGGTCGGCCTGAATGTTGTAAACCACCGTCCCCGCGTCGCAGCCCAGCGAGGCCATGGCTTGGGCGCGGTCGAACGGGTCTTCCCCGCCCTGCACAGGATGGCCCGTTAGCAAAGGCGGAAAGACCGGTAGGTTCATGCTTTACCCTTGGCGATCATATCGCGGGCGACTTTGCGGAATGCCTCAGCCTGCGGGCTGTCGGGTTTGCTGACCACGATGGGCGCGCCCCCGTCCGCAGCGACCCGGATATCCAGATGCAGGGGGATTTCACCCAGCAGCGGGACACCCAGCGCTTCGGCCTCGGATTTCACACCGCCGTGGCCGAACACGTGTTCCTCATGCCCGCAGTTGGAGCAGATATGGGTCGACATGTTTTCGATCATGCCGACGATAGGAGTCTTGAGCTGGTTGAACATGTCGATCCCTTTGCGGGCATCGATCAAGGCCACGTCCTGCGGGGTAGATACAACAATGGCACCGTCCACCTTGAACTTTTGGCTCAGCGTCAGTTGCACGTCACCGGTGCCTGGCGGCAAGTCCACGATCAGCACGTCCAAAGCGCCCCACTGAACCTGGCTCATCATCTGTTGCAGCGCGCCCATCAGCATTGGGCCGCGCCAGACAACCGCTTGCCCTTCATTGGTCATCAGACCCATCGACATCATGGTGACGCCGTGATTGCGCAGCGGCAGGATCGTCTTTCCGTCGGGGCTGGCCGGACGGCCCGAGACACCCAGCATCCGGGGCTGCGACGGGCCATAAACATCAGCGTCCAATAGACCGACACGACGACCCTCGGCCGCCAGCGCACAGGCAAGGTTGGCCGAAACGGTGGATTTACCTACCCCGCCTTTACCCGAGGCAATGGCGATTATCCGATCCACCCCCGGTACGGCCTGCGGGCCGGTTTGCGATGGCTTGGGTTTCGGTTTGAGATCTGGCGGAGCCTTTTCCGAATGCGCGGTCAGCAGAGCAGACACATTGGCCACACCGTCTGCCAACTTTGCGGCCTGCTCGGCGGCGGCACGAACGGGCTCCATTCGCTCGGCCTGTTTCGGATCAATCTCAAGTACGAACCGAACGGTGTCACCTTCGACATTCAGCGCGCGCACCACTCCGGCGCTGACGATATCCTGCCCGGATACAGGGTCAGTGATCTTTTTCAGGTTTGCCAGAACCGCGTCACGAACACTCATGCCATTACCCCTTTAATTCCACCCACGATGAGGTTGCGTTTCATTGCATGTGTCTCCGTCTCATTCAGTTCATTTGACGCAATCGGGACCAGACCGTTAGGTTGGGCCATGCGCTTTGTCCTTTTGTGCCTGAGCCTGACGCTCTCTGCCAGTCCCTCTTGGTCGCAGGAGGCCATTGGCCTTGCCGCCCCGACGGAAGTAACAGACTCTGGTCTGCTGCAACATATCCTTCCTCGCTTCTCTCTCAAGACCGGGGTACGCGTTATTGCGGATGACGGGGGCATTTTGGTGCTGGAAACATCCCCGCCGGGCGATCCAGTCTTTGCACGCGGCGGAGTGGTGTACCATCTACGGATCGAAGACAACGCCCGGCACGAACGGTTCCGCGACTGGCTGCTGTCCGATATCGGCAAGAATACGGTCGAAAGCTTTGTCCCTGACCAAGGGGCACCTTTCTCTGCGAGTTTCGAAGTAACGGCAACCCAGCAGGAAACCGTGATCGAAGGCGACGCTGCCCGGGGCGCGGAACTGTCGATGACCCATTGCGGCCGGTGTCATGTGATTGGGCCGCAGAACCGGATGAACGGTCTGGGCTCAACCCCATCATTCGCGGTGCTGCGATCGATGCCGGACTGGTCTGAACGGTTTGAGGCGTTCTTTGCCCTAAACCCTCATCCCGCCTTCACACAAATTGACGGGCTGACACCGCCGTTTGCCCCTGAACGCCCCTCGCCCATTCACCCGGTCGAGATGACGCTGGAAGAGCTGGAGGCCATTCTGGCGTTTGTTTCTGCCATCCAGGCTGCTGATTTGGGCGCACCGCTACAGCTTCAATGATCCTTTCGCTTTGAGAAATAATCCTCGGTCGTGACAACCTTGGGTCTTGGATTGGACTGGAACGGATTGTCTGATTGCTGAAACTGCGCGTTCACTCGGCAATTGTCACACATCTGGATCATCCGGGCCTTGTCCGAGGTGGCAAACATCGGATGCGTGCCAGACAGCTTTTCCATGATCCGTTCGACCGTAGATTTCACACCGAACAACGCACCGCATTCAACGCAGGCAAAGGGTTCTTCCTCATTCAGCACCTGCTGAGACAAGGCTGCGTCGCTCAGGTCCAGTTGCGGGACAAGGGTAATCGCATCCTCGGGGCAAACGCCCTTGCACAAGCCACATTGCAAACAGGCGTCCTGCTGAAAGTTCAGCTGCGGTTTGTCCGGGTTGTCAGCCAACGCACCTGACGGGCACAGCGACACGCAGCTGAGGCACAATGTACAGGCGTCCGTATTCACCGCCACCGCCCCGTACGGAGCATTTTCGGGTAATGATAAAGGTGTATCCGCCTGCGGATTCAACGCCTGTGCGGACAAGCGCGCGATTTGTCTGCGGTTGCCCAGCGGCAGCACCGGATCGGACAGCGGTGACGGAACATCCTGCGCATATAGCAGGTCTGCCATCGCATCGGGGTCGGCCTGATCAATCAAGGACAATCCATCTGGTCCTGCAATTGCCTGCGCCAGAACCAATTCACGATCCAGCGCGTCGCGTTCGGTGGTTGGGGCCAGAAGGATATCGACACGTGCGAACCCATGCGCCAATGCGGCCAGCATTTCGGCGTGGCCGAACCCCGAAATCACGTTTAACTCAAGCGGGATGACATCTGCGGGCAAGCCGCGCCCGAACCGGGCGGCCAGCCGGATCATCTCAGCCCCGTGGGCATCGTGGACCAACAAACGGGGCGACGTCCCCCCTGCCCGCCGATAGGTCCGCGCCAGAATGTGCATGCGTGACAACAGGGCAGAAACTGGCGGGTCCTCGTATGTGATTGCGGTCGATGGGCACACCGCCGCACATTCTCCGCATCCGGCGCAGACCATTGGGTCAATGGACACATGTTCCCCCGCCGGGACAATCGCACCCGTCGGACAGATATCCAGACAGTTGGTACAGGCGATCTGCTCGGCACGGGAATGGGCACACAGCGTTTCCTCGAGTCGCACGTAAAGCGGCTTTTCAAACGTGCCAACCAGTTGCACCGCCTCATAGGCCAACCGTTCCACGGCAAGCGGGTCCTTGGGATCTGCGCGCAAATAGCCTTCGCGCTTGGCCGGGACCTGCACGAACGCAGTGCCGCCGGTCAGGTCGATGATGATATCGCAGACCGAGTGCGCCCCATCGCGGGCCTCAGTCCAGGTAAACGCCCCACGACCGCCCGGCTTTAGCTGTTGCAAGGCGTCCAGCCGCAATGTGAACCCGCCCAGTGCGCCGTTCAGCGACTGAAGTTGGCCGCGCACCACGTCAAATGACCGCGAAACCGGCGACGCGTCATCGGTCACCAGCACCGTCACAGCCAAAGTGTCCGACAGCCGGGCCGCCAGATCAAAACTCACCTCACCTGCCCCGACAATGAAACAGGTGCCTTCGCTAAAGACGTCAACGCTGGGCGTGATGGGCTGAGGCAGCAGCGCCTCAGCCGCCAAAGCGGCCATCTTGGGGGTCGCATCGCTGCTCTGCTCTGACCAACCGGCGCGGTCACGCAAGTCGACAAACCCCGGCATGTCTATATTCAATTCGTCTGCAAGGTCCCGGAACACATCTTTCTCCTGCCCGCAGGCAATCACAGTATCCCCTTCCTGCATCAGGGACGCAGCGGTCTCCAACTCAGCCGTACACAGGGCCGTATGAACCTTTGAGCAAGCGATCCCACAAGCGGATGCGATTTTCTCGGCCTCCAGATCCTGCGTTCCGGCGCAATCGCATAGTATTAGTTTTGTGCCCATGGCATCCCCTCCCCATCTTGGTTTCAGCTTAGGGTGTCTTGGAAAAGTGGCAATGCCCCATGGCAAATCTTTCGGAATGGCCGGGTCTTCAATGCCTCTCGGGTTCGTAAACAATCGGTGATCAGATCATTAGCCCAGCAATTCAGACTTGGCACATGGTTGCTTTGTGTACCATAGTAGACCCAGGGGAAGGCAGGGGAGAGCCTTCCGGGGAGGACTAAGTGGCCAAGGCCGCAAGCCAGATTGAAATGCCAATCGGCGTCGTCGTGCGCAAAACACCCGGTGTTACCCGCTGGGCGAAATGGAACTGGCGCGCCGTTGCTGTGCTGCCCGGTGCCGGGCCAGCGGATTGGCTTGAGATGCGACGCGAGGGTGAAGCCGTGGAGTACCACGCTGCCACCCTTCCCCTGACGCTTTGGGCTGATGAAACTGAGGCCTACATGGTCAACCTGTCCGACGGACAACCTTCGATCTACCTTGTTCTTCGCGATGCGCTGGATGGCGAACGCCCGATGGATGCGGTGCTGGTCACGGCGTCCCCGTTCGAAGGGCAGGATTATGCAGATACCGGTGAAGAGGTCGTCGAAAAAATCCCGATGACTGAAGGGCTGATTGCCTGGGTTCGGGATTTCGCGCTGGAACACCACCGTGATGAGGTTTTCGTTAAACGCCGCCGCGACAAGAAACGGACGGACCTTGTAGAGGACGGCAAGGGGGATGCGCGTATCCGGCAGACCTCGGACGTTTACCGCGCACCGCGGAGGCTGTTGCAATGACCCAAGCTCACGATTTCTGGTCCCGCCGCAAAGCTGCCGTTCAGGCCGAAGCCGAGGCCGAGGTCATCGCGAGTGAAGAACAGGTCATCGCCACGCAACACGCCGAGTTGGAAGAAAAGAGCGACGCCGAGATTTTGGCACAGTTCAACTTGCCCGACCCCGATCAGTTGCAGGCTGGGGATGATGTCTCGGGGTTTATGGCAAAGGCCGTCCCTGACCGGTTGCGCCGCCGTGCCTTGCGGCGGCTGTGGCGGCTGAATCCGGTATTGGCCAATGTGGACGGGCTTGTCGACTATGGCGAGGACTATACTGACGCGGCCTGTGTGATCGAGAACATCCAGACCGCCTATCAGGTTGGCAAAGGAATGCTGAGCCACATCGAAGCATTGGCTGCAGAGGCCGAAGAGGATGCCCCCGAAATCGAACCCTTGGTGGATGAAGGTGAAACCCTGGCAGCCGAAGAGGAACCGGAAGTGGTTCCAACCCCAGCCCCCGCCCAGGTGGCCGTGGCATTTACCGATGAGGTGGACGAGACAGCGCCGCAGGTTGCCCCGCGCCGCATGAAATTTGAATTTGAAGGATGACGAAATGACCGCAGGCAATGCGCAAAATCTGGAAGTCTCGGCCGAAGATCGCCTGCGCGCGGATTTCTATAATTTTCTGGGTCTGCTTCTGTCAGGCCCACCAGATCAAATGCTGCTAGATCAGGTCGCGGGTCTGACCGGGGATGGCACAGACCTGGGTCAAGCCATTCAAGCCATGGCGCGGGTGGCCAAAGTCACCAAACCCGCCGCCGCGGAACGGGAATTCAATGCGCTGTTCATCGGACTGGGCCGGGGTGAGCTGCTGCCTTATGGCAGCTATTACCTGACCGGTTTTTTGAACGAGAAACCACTGGCGCAGTTGCGCAATGACATGGCCGTCCGCGGGATCACCCGAGCGCAGAACGTATTCGAGCCTGAAGACAACATTGCCTCGCTGATGGAAATGATGGCAGGCATGATCGTTGGCCGTTTTGGCGCACCCGCCACGGTCGAGGATCAAAAGGCGTTCTGGAACAAACATATCGGCCCCTGGGCCACACATTTCTATTCTGATTTGGAAGCAGCCGAAGCGTCGGTTCTCTATGCCTCGGTCGGCACAGCCGGTCGGGTGTTTATGGAAATCGAACGCGAGGCCTTCCGAATGACGGCGGTGTGAACCACCGCAACTCGCCAGCGCCCGAATTGGCGCTAGATCGCAAATGGGAAAGGAGAAGCCCATGAGCAAGACCAAGGAAGAAGGCGCCTCGCGCCGCGACTTCCTCAAACTGGCCGGAACCGCAGCGCCCGCTGCTGTTGCCGCAGCCACACTAAGCGGAAAAGCCGAAGCAGCCGAGCTGCCCACGGACGAAACCCGCATGCAGGACACAGCGCACACCCGCGCTTACCTGGACAGCGCGCGCTTCTAAGCCGCCTCGACTACGCCCGGTTCACCGACTGGACGATGTCACCAACCGACTGACGGTTGCGATTGGCCCTGACGTCGGCATCAGCAGTACCAAGCCAGCCGTGGCTTACACGGCGCGCAAGGGAGGAAAACAATGCTAAGGAAAAAGACCAACGGGGTTGCGAGACGCCCCCAGCGGACAAGTATCCTGTCCCAGGTCGGCGAGAAAACCGTCGATCGCCGCGCATTCCTGCGTGGATCGGGCCTGACGATCGGCGGCCTTGCCGCGATCAGCGCCACGGGTGGAACCGTGACGCCAGCCAGCGCCCAGACAGCGGCCAATCAGGCCGTTGAAAACATCAAATCCGTATGCACCCATTGTTCGGTCGGCTGTACAGTTGTCGCCGAAGTGCAGGACGGCGTCTGGATCGGGCAGGAACCCGGTTGGGACAGTCCGTTCAACCTGGGTGCGCACTGCGCCAAGGGGGCCTCGGTTCGCGAGCACGCCCATGGCGAGCGCCGCCTGAAATACCCGATGAAAAAGGAAGGTGGCGAGTGGAAACGCATCAGCTGGGAAGAAGCGATCAACGAGATCGGCGACGGCATGATGAGCATCCGCGAAGAGTCGGGGCCAGACAGTGTTTATTGGCTGGGTTCCGCGAAGCACAATAACGAACAGGCCTATCTGTTCCGCAAGTTCGCCGCCTACTGGGGTACGAACAACGTGGACCATCAGGCGCGTATCTGCCACTCGACCACTGTTGCGGGTGTTGCGAATACATGGGGCTACGGCGCCATGACCAATTCGTATAACGACATGCACAACAGTAAGGCGATCTTCATCATCGGCGGTAACCCGGCTGAGGCGCACCCTGTCTCGCTGCTGCATATATTGCGCGCGAAAGAGCAGAACAACGCACCGCTGATTGTCTGCGACCCGCGTTTTACGCGCACCGCGGCCCATGCAGATGAATATGTCCGCTTCCGCCCCGGCACAGACGTTGCGCTAATCTGGGGCATCCTGTGGCACATCTTCGACAACGGCTGGGAGGACAAAGAGTTCATCCGCACCCGTGTCTGGGGTATGGACCAGATCCAGGAAGAGGTTGCCAAGTGGAACCCGGAAGAGGTCGAGCGCGTCACCGGCACGCCCGGTTCGCAGCTGAAGCGCGTTGCCCGCACAATGGCCAACAACCGGCCCGGCACAGTCGTCTGGTGTATGGGTGGGACCCAGCACACCAACGGCAACAACAACACCCGCGCCTACTGCGTGCTGCAGCTTGCGCTTGGCAACATGGGCACCTCGGGTGGTGGCACCAACATCTTCCGCGGTCATGACAATGTGCAGGGCGCGACGGACCTTGGTGTTCTGTCTCATACCCTGCCCGGCTATTACGGCCTGTCCGCAGGTGCATGGGGTCACTGGGCACGTGTCTGGGGTGAAGAACCCGAATGGCTGGCTGGTCAGTTCGCCACGATCAAGGACAAGGAAGGCAAGGATAAACCGCTTCAGAACGAGCGCGGTATCCCTGTCTCTCGCTGGATCGACGGTGTTCTGGAAGACCCAGCAAACATGGATCAGGACAACAACGTTCGCGCCATGGTTCTGTGGGGTCACGCGCCGAACTCGCAAACGCGTGGGCCGGAAATGAAGACGGCAATGGAGAAGCTGGACATGCTGGTCGTGATCGACCCGTACCCCACCGTCTCGGCCGTTCTGCATGACCGCACCGATGGCGTTTACCTTTTGCCTGCCTGTACGCAGTTCGAAACCCGTGGCTCGGTCACGGCCTCGAACCGCTCGCTGCAGTGGCGCGACAAGGTGGTCGATCCGCTATTCGAAAGCTTGCCGGATGAGGTCATCATGGCCAAGTTTGCCAACAAGTTCGGCTGGGCGGACCGGTTCTTCCGCAATATCGAAATGGAAGACGCCGAAACCCCGAATGTTGAAAGCATCACGCGTGAGTTCAACTCGGGTCTCTGGACCATCGGCTATACCGGTCAGTCGCCGGAACGTCTGAAAAGCCATATGGCCAACCAGCACACGTTCGACAGAACGACGTTGCAGGCTGTTGGTGGACCAAACGACGGCGAATACTATGGTCTGCCATGGCCCTGCTGGGGCACGGCCGAGATGGGTCATACGGGGACTCCAAACCTTTATGACATGTCCAAACCGGTGGCCGAGGGTGGCCTGACCTTCCGCGCCCGTTTCGGGGTGGAACGCGATGGCGACAACCTGCTGGCCGAAGGGGTCTATAGCGTTGGGTCGGAAATTCAGGATGGATATCCCGAATTCACGATGCAGATGCTGATGGATCTTGGCTGGGATGGCGATCTGACGGATGAGGAACGCGCAGCAATCGACGCCGTTGCGGGTCCGAAGACCAACTGGAAAACCGACCTTAGCGGCGGCATCCAACGGGTTGCGATCGAGCATGGTTGTGCGCCCTTCGGGAACGCCAAAGCCCGTGCGGTCGTCTGGACCTTCCCGGACCCGATCCCACTGCATCGCGAACCGCTATATACCAACCGGCGCGATCTGGTGGAGGATTATCCGACCTACGAAGACCGTCAGGCCTATCGCCTGCCTACCCTTTACGCTTCGATCCAGAAGAACGACTTTTCAAAGGATTACCCGCTAATCCTGACGTCTGGTCGTCTGGTCGAATATGAGGGTGGCGGCGAGGAAAGCCGATCGAACCCGTGGCTGGCCGAACTGCAACAGGACATGTTCGTCGAGATCAACCCGCGCGATGCCAACAACCTTGGTATTCGTGATGGGTCTCAGGTCTGGGTCGAAGGTCCCGAGGGCGGCAAAGTCAAGGTGATGGCGATGCTGACCAACAGGGTCGGTGCCGGCGTGGCCTTCATGCCATTCCATTTCGGCGGCCATTTCCAGGGACAGGACTTGCGGGACAAATACCCCGCTGGCGCTGATCCCTACGTTCTGGGTGAAAGCTCCAACACCGCCCAGACCTATGGCTACGATTCAGTGACCCAGATGCAGGAGACGAAATGTACTCTCTGCAAAATCTCGGCAGCGTAAGGAGGACGATTTATGGCTAGAGCAAAGTTTCTCTGCGACGCTGAACGCTGCATCGAGTGCAACGCCTGCGTCACCGCGTGCAAGAACGAGCACGAGGTCCCATGGGGCATCAACCGCCGCAGGGTGGTGACGATCAATGACGGCAACCCGGGCGAACGCTCAATCTCGGTGGCCTGCATGCATTGCTCGGATGCGCCTTGCATGGCGGTGTGCCCGGTCGACTGCTTCTATCAGAACGAAGAAGGCGTCGTCCTGCACTCCAAGGACCTGTGCATCGGTTGCGGCTATTGCTTCTATGCGTGCCCCTTCGGCGCGCCGCAGTATCCGCAGGCCGGAAACTTTGGATCGCGCGGCAAGATGGACAAATGTACCTTCTGCGCCGGTGGTCCCGAGGAAACGCACTCGACCGCAGAGTTCGCCAAATACGGTCGCAATCGGATCGCCGAGGGCAAACTGCCCATCTGCGCCGAGATGTGTTCCACCAAGGCCCTGCTCGCCGGTGATGGCGACGTGGTTTCGGCCATCTACCGCGAACGCGTCGTGGCGCGCGGGTTTGGCTCGGGCGCCTGGGGTTGGGGCACGGCCTACGACCAGAAAGACGGTTAGTCCCGTTTTGAAATTGGCGGTCCCGTAGTGTCAGCTACGGGACCGTCCCAGCCCGGCCAAACCACTTGGCCGGGCAAAAGTTGGCGCGACCAACCTGAACGGAGTATTTCATGACCGAAGATGTTTATTGGCTGCTGAAACTTGACCTGCAAGCAGATCAGGATGACATATTCGATGCGCTAATGGCTGAAATGGTGGATGCAACACTAAATGAAAGCGGTGCGAAGTCCTATGAATGGCACCGCAGCGGATCGGCAGTTCACATATTTGAACGATACGCCAGTTCTGATGATGCGATGATCCATATGCAAAACTTCGGGGCAAATTTCGCAGATCGTTTTCTGGCAATTCTGACGCCAACTCAGCTGGACGTTTACGGCCCCGCTAATGAAGACCTGCACGCGGCGCTTACGCCGGTTGGAGCGGTCTTTCACAAACAAGTCAGCGGCTTTGACCGATAGACACGAACGACACAGGAGATTCGACAGATGCGCCTGATCTTAATGCTGCTGATCCCCCTATTCCTCACCAGTGTCGCCTTGGCTCAAGAAAGTGCGGATGTCCCGACTGAATCCGAACGCAGCACCACTGGCGGCGCCACGACACTGGAAGACATTCTGGCCCGTCAGCGCGGTGAAAAGGTCGACAATCGCTATCGCTCGGACAACACCGGTCAAGGCAATGCGGAAGGTCTGCTGGGCCAGTTAGGAACACGCGGCGTTGCCTCAGACAGTGATGTCTATCGCGCGATCCGATACGGCTCGGCCGATACAACAGTTTCATCCAAGGGGCCTGCGGCTGGCGTTCTAATCCAGGACGGTGGCATGTGGTGGCTGAACTTCCGCACAGGCCCCTTGCGCGAATACGGAACGTACATCCTGGGCGGAATGGCGGCCATCATCGTGTTGTTTTTCTTGATCCGCGGAAAAATCCGCATCGACGGGGAAAAAACCGGCCGCACCGTAACCCGCTTCAACGGTTTTGAGCGGTTCGGCCACTGGCTGTTCGCCGGGTCTTTCCTTGTACTTGGCCTGACCGGCCTGCTGACCCTTTATGGCCGTGATTTCCTGATCCCTCTTTTCGGGAAAGAAGGATTTGCGTCCATCGCGCAAGGCTGCAAATGGCTGCACAACAATCTCGCATGGGCCTTTATGCTGGGTCTGATCATCGTCACCGTGAACTGGATCGCCCACAACATCCCCAACCGGGTGGACTTGAAGTGGCTGGCCGCCGGTGGGGGCCTTTTCACCAAGGGCAGCCATCCGCCTGCCAGGAAGTTTAACGCAGGACAAAAGGTCATCTTCTGGGCCTGTATCCTGCTGGGCGTTTCGATCAGCCTGTCCGGGCTGTCGCTGCTGTTCCCGTTCGAATTGCCGATGTTCGCCAAGACCTTCTCGGTCGCCAATTCCACCGGTATTCCACAGATGTTTGGCCTGAATTTGCCAACCCAGATGTCCCCGCAGGAGGAGATGCAATACGCGCAGGTTTGGCACGTGATGATCGCCTATGTGTTCATCGCCATCATTATCGCCCATATCTATCTAGGTTCAGTGGGCATGGAAGGTGCCTTTGACGCAATGGGTACCGGCGAGGTTGAAGAACAATGGGCACGCGAGCATCACTCGCTGTGGTTGGAAGAGGTACAAGAAAAAGAGGCCGGTAAGGCAGCGGCCTCACCCGCGGAATAGATGCGCGGGCTGGTCGTGGCCCTGGCGCTGGTCCCCCTGCCCGCCATGGCCGAGTTTTTCACGCTCAAGGGTCACGGCGGACCGATCATGGGGATCGCCACCGCGCCGGACGGGCGGATCGCCACGGCCAGTTTCGACAACTCGGTTGGCTTGTGGTCGAACCGTACGCCCGAATGGCTGGAAGGGCACGAGGCAGCCGTAAACTCGGTCGCGTTCAACGGGCGCGCGATCTATTCAGCAGGCGATGATTTCACCCTGCGCCGCTGGCCGGGCGGAGAGGTTGTTGGCCAGCACAAAGGCAAGATCGTGGGGGTCGCGGCCTCGAAAACCCATGTGGCCACTGCTAGTTGGGACGGCACCATTGGACTTTGGCCCGAAGATGGATCGGCCGAACAAATGCTAACGGCGGGCAGCGGTGTGAACGCCGTCACTTTTTCACCAGATGGTGCAACCCTGTACTCGGCTGGCATAGATGGAACACTGCGAGTTTGGGATGTAGCCAGTGGACAGGAAATCCGGCGACTGGTGGAACACGGGTTCGGGATCAATGAATTGGTTCTGAACGTCGCCGACAACTGGATTGCCTATGGTGCAGTCGACGGTGTGACCCGCATTTTGGACCTGACCACCGGCGAAGAACGCGACTTTACCCTGGATCGCCGTCCTATTCTGGCGCTGGCACTCAGCCCGGATCGTAGCCTTTTGGCCGTGGGTGATGGTGAGGGCTACATCATGGTGATCGACACAGTCGAATGGCACATCGCGCAGGACTTCCGCGCCACTCTTCGCGGGCCGGTTTGGGCGCTGGCCTTTTCTACGGACGGTCAGAACATCCATGCGGGCGGCATGGATGAGGCGATGTATAGCTGGCCGGTTTCATCCCTCGGCGATCGCGCACAGATGGCAGCCACCGAGCCCAGCTTCTTGAAGAACCCCGAAGAAATGAGCAACGGGGAACGGCAATTTTCCCGCAAATGTTCGATCTGCCACAGCCTAACGCCCGACGGGCAAAGGCGTGCCGGGCCGACTTTGTATGGAGTCTTCGGACGCAAGGCCGGTACGCTGGCGGGATATTTCTACTCGGATACGCTGCAAGACTCTGATATCGTTTGGAATGACGAAACGATAAATGCCCTTTTCGACGAGGGGCCAGACCACTACATACCGGGATCGAAGATGCCGATGCAGCGGATCACTCAGGCCCAGGATCGCGATGACCTGATTGCCTTTTTGCGCCGCGCAACGGCACCGGAGAATAAGACCGGAGGAGACCAATGAAAGCCTTTCTTGCCGCTGTGGCCGTAATGGTCGTAATCACCGTCGCTGCGCCCTATGCACTGCAACAGGTCGGCTTCAGCGCCGCCGATGCGGGAACCGGTTCGGCTGTGCGCCTCGACTGAATGTCCGAATACCTGACCACCAAAGAGCTGGCCGACCTGCTGCGCATTGGCGAGCGTAAGGCCTATGATCTGGCCTCATCCGGCGCGGTCCCCTGCGTGCGCGCCATGGGCAAGCTGCTGTTTCCTCGGGCTGAGGTCATCGCCTGGCTGAACGCATCCCGGTCCGGCCCGCAAGTGGCAGAACCCGCCCTGCCCCCGATCATTGCCGGCAGCCATGATCCGCTGCTTGATTGGGCTTTGCGCGAAAGCGGCTCGGGGCTGGCCACGTATTATGACGGTTCCTTCGACGGGCTGACCCGTCTGAAGGACCGCAGCGCGCAGGCTGCGGCGCTGCATATTCATGAGGATCAGGGGTTCAATACGCAATCCCTGCGCGCCAACCTGGGTGAAGCCCCGGTGGTTTTGTATGAAATCGCGCAGCGACAACGCGGATTGCTGTTGGCACCAGGTGTCTCCGGCATCACCGGCTTTGCCGATCTGAAAGGACGGCGGGTGATCCTGCGGCAGGACAGCGCCGCCAGCCAACGGCTGTTCGACGCACAGCTAGAAGCCCACGATCTGACACGCGACGATCTGGACGCCCTACCCGCCTGCGCCCGCACCGAAGAAGAACTGGCCATTGCCCTGCATGACAGCAAGGCTGAGGCCGGGTTTGGGTTGGGTGCCCTGGCCAGCCTATACAATCTGGGCTTCGCGCCCACCCATACTGAACGGTTGGACCTGGCCATCTGGCGCCGCGCTTATTTCGATGACCCGATGCTGAAACTTCTCAGCTTTTTTCAGTCTGAAAGTTTCGCCAACCGTGCTGCCGAATTCGGTGGTTATGACTTGTCCGAGTTGGGCACGATCCACCACAACGGCGCAAGCGGCTGACCCCGATCACTCGGCGTTGGGAAAGAACAACTGCTCACCATCCAGCTTGTAAGACGCAATGGCCGCCTGCCCGTCGGGGCCGATCAGCCAGTCAATGAATCGTTGACCCGCTGCGGCCCGGACCTGCGGATGCTTATCCGGGTTCACAAGGATGATACCGTATTGATTGAATAGACGCGGGTCACCCTCGACCAGAACCTCTAGATCCCCCCTGTTGCCAAAGGATTGCCACGTGGCGCGATCCGTCAGCACATAGGCCCCCATCCCGCTGGCCACGTTTAAAGTCGCCCCCATGCCCGAGCCGGTCTCGCGGTACCACGTCCCCGATGCGGCGGTCGGATCGGCACCCGCCCAATCCCAAAGGCGCATCTCGGCCTTGTGCGTTCCGCTGTCATCTCCGCGCGAGGCAAAGGGCGCTTCGGCTTCGGACACCGCAACCAGCGCCTCAACGATATCCATGCCACCCCGCACCTTGGCCGGATCGGATTTTGGCCCGACCAGAACAAAATCGTTGTACATCACGTCAAACCGCTCGACCCCCCAACCGTCGTCAACGAATTGTTCCTCGGCTGGTCTGGAATGCACCAGCAACACGTCCCCATCCCCGTTGATGGCATTGCGGATCGCCTGACCGGTGCCCACGGCAACAACGCGTACGTCAATACCCGTCTCGGCCTCGAACCCCGGCAGGATGTAATCCAGCAAACCCGAATTCTGAGTGGACGTCGTCGATTGCACCACGATAAAGGGTTCCTCGGCGTTGGCGGACGCAGCGGTCAAACCAACGGTGAAAAGAGCTGCTCGAAAAAAAGTTCGGATCATTTAGATCTCCGTTATTGTTTAAGTGACTAGCCCGCCAGCCAGATATCGGCGTGCGGCGTCGCTTTTGGGGGCATCCAGTACCTGTTTGGCCACCCCATGTTCAACCACGTGACCGCCCTGCATCATCACGATATCGGCGGCTAACCGCCGGGCCTGCCCGATGTCATGCGTCACCATAACGATGCGGACACCCCGGGTTGAGGCGCGCAGGATCATCCTTTCGATCATCTGCGTGGCATTGGGATCAAGCGCGCTGGTAGGTTCATCCAGAAACAATGTCTCTGGGTCCAGCGCGAGGGCGCGCAGAATGGCCAGCCTCTGCGCTTCTCCCCCTGACAGGGACCGGGCGGATTGGTGGGCTTTGCCATCCAGACCGCCTTCGGTCAGCAATTCCTCGATCCGGGACTTGCGCGTGCTGCGCGGCACCCCCTTGCGCTTCAGCACAAAATCCAGGTTGGAAGCAACGGTCCGGCGCAACAGCACGGGCTGCTGAAACACCATCGCCTGCCGCGCCTTGTGATCAGCATTCAGCTCGACACCATCCTGCCGAACCTGCCCGCGATCCGGCACAATTAGCCCGTGCAGACAGCGCAGCAGCAGGCTTTTGCCCGATCCATTCGGCCCAAGAATCAAGGTTGGCCCCGGACCACCAAGGATAAGCTGCGGCACATCCAACAAGGCCTTGCCTTTACGGGTGATCCGCATCCCATCAACCGACAAACAACTGGCCAATTGCAAAGTCAAATCACGCATGGCGCAACCCCTCCTGCTCGGCTCGCAGACTGAGCGTGCTGACCATTGCGTTCACCCCCACCGCGATACCGATCAGGATCGCCCCCAGTGCTAACGCCAGCGCCAGATTGCCCTTTGAGGTCTCCAAAGCAATGGTTGTCGTCATAACACGCGTCACGTGATTGATATTGCCGCCAACGATGATCACCGCACCGACCTCGGCAATGGCCCGACCAAATCCAGCCAGCAGTGCGGTCACCAGCGCCAATCGCGCATCCCACAACAGCACCGGAACCGATGCCAGCCGGGACACCCCCAGTGAGCGGAGCTGTTCCGAATACTCCTCAGCCAGCAATTCGACCACTTGCCGGGTCAACGCTGCGATGATGGGGGTAACTAGAACAACCTGCGCAATGATCATCGCGGTCGGCGTATACAGCAACTCAAGCACACCCAACGGACCCGAGCGTGACAACATCAGATAGACCAACAGCCCGACAACGACCGGTGGGAACCCCATCAAAGCATTCATCAGCACGATCAGAATTCGACGTCCCGGAAACCGAGCGACCGCCAAAGCCGCACCAACGGGCATGCCAATCAACGCAGAAATCAGCACGGCAAAGATGGAAACTTTCAGGGACAGCAACACAATCGCCCACAACTCTGCATCCCCGTTTAGGATCAAAGTCATTGCCGAGTTGAATTCTGATGCAAATCCCTGCATTTCCTACCGTATAACGAGCATTTCGTACAAAATGCGCCTAATTTCATAAAGATACTAGACCATTTACTCACCAAGTACAGACACGATTCCGACATCCCCAAACGAAAACGCGGCCCCTGTTGGGGCCGCGCGTGTTCAGGCAATTGAACTGGGATCAGTTCAGCGCCGCATCTGTGATCTGATGTGTCCAGGCCCCATCAGGCTGCTTGGTGATCACTGGGTCAGACCCACCTGCCAGCAAGGTACCCACGGTACGTTCAAAATCGGCCGGATCCAACGCGCCATTCGAACCCGCGGTCAGTTTGGCGATCTCGCCCATCATGCGCTTCTGATGCTCTTCGGTCTGGGCACCGGTCGCGTCATTCTCAAGCACGATGTCGGCTGCCTCATCAGGGTGTTCTTCAGCGTATTTCCAGCCTTTCATCGAAGCACGAACAAAACGCTCCATTTTTTCAACAAAGGCCGCGTCACCCAAGTTTTCCTCAAGCACATACAAACCGTCCTCCAGCGTCGCCACGCCCTGGTCTTCGTACTTAAAAGTGACCAGCTCATCCGGGCTGACGCCAGCATCGATGACCTGCCAATATTCATTATAGGTCATGGTGCTGATGCAATCGGCCTGACGCTGCAGCAAAGGATCAACGTTGAAGCCCTGTTTCAGAACCTCGACGCCGTTTTCACTTTTGCCACCGGTGTCGATACCCAACTGGCTCATCCAGCTCATGAACGGGAATTCATTACCAAAAAACCAAACACCCAGCGTGCGGTTCTTTAGGTCCTCGGGCGAGGAAATCCCGGCATCTTTCCAGCAGGTCAACATCATGCCTGAGCTTTTGAACGGCTGCGCGATATTCACCAGGGGCAGACCCTTTTCGCGTGCGGCCAGTGCGGCGGGCATCCATTCGACGGTCACATCCGCACCACCGCCGGCAATGACCTGAGTCGGTGCGATATCCGGGCCGCCAGGCAAAATGGTGACGTCCAGTCCCTCTTCCTCGTAGAACCCTTTGTCTTTGGCCACATAATAACCCGCGAACTGCGCCTGAGTGACCCACTTGAGTTGCAAAGTCACCTCATCTGCGGCCAGCGCTGCGCCGGCAGTCAGGCTAAAGGCAGCGATCACCCCGCTGAGTAGCTTGTTCATCTTCATATCTCCTAGTTGTTGTTGGCGCCCCATTTTTGGGGTCTGTTAATTTCCATTTATCCGCGTTGCGACGGGTGCCAGAATGTCACCCCCTTTTCGATCATGGCGACCAGCCCATAAAACGCCGTCCCGGCCAAAGCAGCCACGACAATCTCGGCCCAGACCATATCCAGTGACAGTTGCCCGACACTGGTCGATATCCGAAAGCCCATGCCCAGAGTTGGAGAGCCAAAGAACTCGGCCACGATAGCGCCGATCAGCGCCAGAGTGGTAGAAATCTTTAGCCCATTGAAAACAAACGGCATCGCCGCGGGCAAGCGCAGTTTCAGAAAGCTCTGCCAATAGGTCGCGGCATAGGTCTCCATCAGGTCGCGTTGCATGGTGGTCGCTTCGCGCAGACCTGCTACGGTGTTCACCAGCATCGGAAAGAACACCATCACCACGACCACCGCCGCCTTGGAATGCCAGTCGAACCCGAACCACATCACCAGAATGGGGGCCGTCCCGACAATAGGCAGGGCCGCCACAAAGTTCCCGACCGGCAACAATCCGAGGCGCAGGAAATCCCAGCGATCCACGGCAATCGCCATCAGGAAGGCCGATCCGCAACCGATAATGTAACCGCTCAGCGCGCCTTTGATGATGGTTTGCACGAAATCCGCCCACAGGATTGGCAGGCTGTCAGCAAAGCGCACAGCGATCACTGACGGTGCAGGCAAAATGACCAACGGCACATCAAGCCCGCGCACCAGCAGTTCCCAAATTGCAATCACGGTCAGTCCAAAGATCAGCGGCGCCAAAAACCGCACCGTCTTTGTATCGGCATAAGGTCCACTGGCCAGGCGGCTGTTCAACCACCAGCCAAACAGCCAGACGCCAATTGCACCAAGAACAGGTATCATTGCGCCATCCCCATCCGTTTCAGGACCGCGCGCTCGATCAGACCCAACAGCCCGACCAGACAGGCCGCCAGGATGGCCGCCGCAAACAACGCCGACCAGATTTGCACGGTCTGACCGTAATAGCTGCCAGCCAGCAGTCGCGCACCCAAACCAGCCACGGCCCCTGTCGGCAGCTCTCCGACGATAGCCCCGACCAGTGAGGCCGCGATTCCGATTTTCAGCGAAGTAAACAGATACGGCATCGACGCTGGTAAGCGCAGCTTCCAGAACCCCTGAGACCGACTGGCATTATACGTGCGCAACAGGTCCAATTGCATCGCATCGGGGCTGCGCAGCCCCTTCACCATACCGACCACGACGGGGAAAAAGCTAAGGTAGGCCGAGATAATCGCCTTGGGGATGATCCCCTGAATACCTATCGAATACAGCACCACGATGATCATCGGGGCCAGCGCGATGATTGGAATGGTTTGGCTTACAATGGCCCAGGGCATGACCGACAGGTCCATCACTCGGCTGTGTACAATTCCCACTGCCAGCAGAATGCCCAACCCGGTGCCAATCGCAAAACCTAGAATAGTGGCGCTGAGTGTCACCCAGGAATGATAAATCAATGATCTTTTCGAGGTGATTTTCTTCTCGACCGTGGTGTCCCACAGCTCTTCGGCCACCTGATGCGGTGCGGGCAAACGCGGTCGGTCCTGTTCCCATGTCTCATCAATGGCATAGGGGTTGTCGATGACCAACTCGAACTCGCTCATGTCGCGGCGGTCAACAGCTTTGGGCGGATCGACTTGTTCCCCGGCTCGTTCGAATTCAGTCAGAACACCTTTGATGTTCATCGGCACGCTGGCGGCATACCAGAACAGGATAATGACGCCTACAACGGTCAAGACGGCCCAGACAGCTTTGATCCCTGCACTAGTCATCCGTATGCCCCGCCCGCAGCCCCTCGCGCACACGATGGGCGACTTCGATGAATTCCGGCGTGTCGCGGATATCCAGCGGCCGTTCCTTTGGCAGAGGGCTGTCGATCACATCAGTGATCCGCCCCGGTCGCGGGCTCATCACCACGATCTTTGTGCTGAGATACACCGCCTCAGGGATCGAGTGCGTCACGAAACCGATGGTCTTTTCAGTGCGCGCCCAAAGTGCCAGAAGCTGTTCGTTCAGGTGATCGCGCACGATCTCATCCAGCGCGCCAAAGGGCTCATCCATCAAAAGGATATCGGCGTCAAAAGCCAGCGCCCGCGCAATGCTGGCGCGTTGCTGCATACCGCCAGAAAGCTGCCAGGGGAATTTCCCGCCAAATCCCTCTAGATCAACAAGTTCCAGAACTTTTTTAACCCTCTCTTCCTGCTCGCTGGCGGAATAACCCATGATTTCCAAGGGTAGTTTAATGTTCTTGGCAATGGTCCGCCAAGGATATAGCCCTGCCGCTTGAAACACATAGCCATAGGCCCGGTTCCGCCGCGCCTCATCCGGCGTCATTCCGTTGACGGTTAACGTTCCCCCTGTCGGTGTTTCCAGCGCCGCGATACAGCGCAGAAAGGTGGTTTTACCACAGCCCGAGGGGCCGATGAAGCTGACGAAATCGCCTTTGTCGACTGTCAGGTTCACATCCTTGAGCGCATGGATTGGCCCGTCGTTTGTTTGGAAGGTAAGGTCCAACTGCCTTGCCTCGATTACGGGCTGGGTAGTGCTTTCAGTATTCATTCCATTGCCTTGAAAAGGTTTGGCTTTAGGGTGCCTTGGTGACAATCCCTGCGCAATCAGACACCCGTCGCCGGAATGCCCGTCCGCTCAACCGGGCGCGGCGCAGTCAGCTCTTTCCACGTACTCAGCGCCTTGTTCACGTGACCATTGGGCTCGCGCGCTACAAACTCTCCATGCCCTTCCTGCGTGCGGATTTCACCGTCATGCACGGCCACCTGTCCACGGGTCAGCGTAAAGCGCGGCAGACCTTTGACCTCTTTACCCTCGAACACGTTGTAGTCGATCGACGATTGCTGGGTATCAGCGCTGATCGTTTTTGCTTTCTCAGGGTCCCATACAACGATATCGGCATCCGCCCCCACAAGGATCGCACCCTTTTTAGGATAGCAATTCAATATTTTGGCGATGTTTGTTGAAGTCACGGCCACAAACTCATTCATCGTCAAACGCCCCGTATTCACACCATGGGTCCACAGCATCGGCATCCGATCCTCCAGCCCACCGGTCCCATTCGGTATCTTGGTAAAGTCACCGACGCCAAAACGCTTTTGGTCGGTGGTAAAGGCGCAATGGTCAGTGGCCACAACGCTCAATGTCCCGGAATGCAACCCGTTCCATAGACTGTCCTGATGCTGTTTGTTCCGGAACGGGGGGCTCATGACGCGCCGCGCCGCGTGGTCCCAATCCTGATGGAAATACTCGCTTTCATCCAACGTCAGGTGCTGGATCAGAGGCTCACCCCACACCCGTTTTCCATTCATCTTGGCCCGGCGAATGGCTTCATGCGCCTCTTCACAGGATGTATGCACCACGTAAAGCGGCACGCCCGCCATATCGGCAATCATAATGGCCCGGTTGGTCGCCTCGCCTTCAACCTGTGGCGGTCGCGAATACGCATGCGCTTCGGGGCCTGTATTTCCTTCGGCCAGCAGCTTGGCGCTTAACTCAGCCACGACATCGCCGTTTTCAGCATGCACCATCGCGATGCCACCCAACTCAGCCAATCGCTTGAACGAGGCAAACAACTCATCGTCATTCACCATCAGTGCGCCCTTGTAGGCCATGAAGTGCTTGAACGTATTGATGCCGCGCGTCTCGATCACCGTTTTGATGTCGTCAAACACCTGTTCGCCCCACCAGGTCACCGCCATATGGAAGGAGTAATCGCAGTTTGCACGGGTCGACTTATTATCCCAGCGCTTCAAGGCATCAAGCAGACCCTCACCGGGGTTTGGCAGCGCGAAATCGACCACCATCGTGGTGCCCCCGGCCAGCGCCGCTCGCGTCCCGCTTTCGAAATCATCGCTGGAATAGGTTCCCATGAACGGCATCTCAAGATGCGTGTGCGGGTCAATCCCACCGGGCATCACGTAACACCCCGTCGCATCAAGCACTTTGTCGCCCTTAAGATCCATTCCGATCTCGGTGATCACACCACCTTCGACCAGCACATCCGCCTTATAGGAAAGATCGGCGGTCACGACGGTTCCGTTTTTGATAACAGTGCTCATTTTAATCTCCCTGACGCGGTCTGCGCCGCTTGCTTCATCTGGCCAAAATACCTCGGGTGAGTCGCTTTTCGGGCGACAGGGGCAGCGTCCCTTACTCCACAATCTCTGCGGTTTCGACGACCGCATGAAACAGAACATCTGCCCCGGCGGCCGCCCAGTCTTTACTGATCTCTTCGGCCTCGTTGTGGCTCAGCCCATCAACGCACGGACACATGACCATCGCGGTTGGTGCCACTCGGTTGATCCAGCACGCATCATGTCCTGCGCCCGAGATGATGTCGGTGTGCGAATACCCCAACCTCTCTGCCGCATCGCGAACCGCCTTTACGCACCCCTCGTCGAACGTCACAGGGTCAAAGCCGCCAACTTTCTCGAATTCGATCTGAAGGCCCATCTCTTCGACGATATCTTCGGCGGCAACACGCAGGCGGTTAACCATGTCGGTGATCACGTCCAATTCGGGTGAGCGGAAATCGACCGTGAAAACAGCCTTGCCGGGGATCACGTTGCGAGAGTTCGGATAGACATCGATATGCCCTGCTGCACCGACCGCATGGGGCGCATGCGACCAGGCGATTTCATCCACTTTCTCAAGGATGCGTGCCATTGCAAGGCCAGCATTCTTGCGCATTGGCATCGGGGTCGACCCAGTATGGGAGTCCTTGCCCGTCACGGTGATCTGTGTCCAGCTCAGGCCCTGCCCATGAGTAACAACGCCGATGTCCTTACCCTCGGCCTCAAGGATCGGCCCTTGTTCGATATGCAGCTCAAAGAAAGCGTGCATCTTACGTGCGCCGACCTCTTCGTCGCCCCGCCAGCCGATGCGATTCAATTCATCGCCAAACTTTTTGCCCTCGGCATCCTCGCGGTCATAGGCCCAATCCTGCGTGTGCATTCCAGCAAAAACGCCCGAAGACAACATAGCCGGCGCGTAACGTGTGCCTTCTTCGTTGGTCCAGTTGGTCGCCACGATGGGATGTTTGGTTTTGATGTCCAGATCATTCAGCGTCCGTATGATCTCTAACCCGCCCAGCACGCCCAGCACGCCGTCATATTTCCCGCCGGTCGGCTGCGTATCCAGATGTGAACCTACATAAACCGGCAGAGCCTCGGGGTCAGCCCCCTCTCGGCGAGCAAACATATTGCCCATTTGATCCAGGCCCATTGTACAGCCCGCGTCCTTGCACCATTTCTGGAACAAGGCGCGCCCTTCAGCATCCTCATCCGTCAGGGTCTGGCGGTTGTTGCCCCCAGCAACACCGGGGCCAATCTTTGCCATCTCCATCAGGCTATCCCAAAGTCTGTCGCCATTGATCCTGAGGTTTTGCGCCGGAGCTGCCATTGGTGTCTTCCCTGTTGCTTGCGATTTGGCTCGCTTTTGGTGTCTTGATTTGACCATCTGGTCAAACTCACGCTATCACGGGTTCGAGATCAGTCAAGAAATTGCATGGTGCCGCCGGAATTTTCGGCATAATTGGCCCCCGCATGGCAAAAAAAGAGACACGCTGGAAACATGCCCAAGGATCGCGCCCCGACCCGAATACAGAGAAAGAACCGCGCTGCGATTCTCGAGGCCGCGCTGAACGTGTTTTCCGCCCACGGATTTCGCGGCGCAACTGTTGATCAGATTGCTGCCGAAGCTGGGCTAAGCAAGCCGAATTTACTGTATTATTTCCCGTCGAAAGAGGCGATCCATACTGCCCTGCTTTCGGGGCTGTTGGACACATGGTTGGCCCCCTTACACGAGTTGGATGCCGACGGAGACCCGATGGAGGAAATCCTGTCCTACATCCGCCGCAAATTGCAGATGAGCCGTGAGTTGCCGCGTGAAAGCCGCCTGTTCGCGAACGAGCTTGTTCAGGGCGCACCGCGCATTCACGAGGCTTTGTCGAATGACCTTAAGGCGCTGGTGGACGATAAAACCACGATCCTGACGCAATGGATGGATGAGGGCAAAATTGCGCGCCTGCATCCCTATCATCTGATCTTTTCAATCTGGGCCTTGACGCAGCACTACGCCGATTTCGATGTGCAGGTCCGTGCCATTCTGGGCAACGAGGATCCGTTCGCAGGTGCTGAACCGTTTATTGATACGCTTTATCGCAAACTTCTGGCACCCTAGAAAAACAGTCTCACGGAACCCTTGGCAGACCATTCCATCTTGCCATGATATACTGGGTCAATTGAGGTGACTTTCATGCGGCAGCAACACCGAAAGGAAGGTGACTGCATGATCATTCGCATATTTCAGGTCGTTACACGCCCCGGCAAAGAAGAAGAGTTCGGGAAGTTCTTTCACGAGACGGCGATCCCGCTCATGAAGGGAACGAAAGGGATAGTTCAGGTCATACCCGGGGCGCCGCGTGCCGATACACCCAGAGAGTTTAGTTTTGTTATGGTTTGGGAAGACCTTGAGTCTCTGAAGGCTTTTGTAGGTGACGATATTTCCAGCCCTCATATTGATCCTATGGAAGCTGAACTGGTCGAGTCGCGCTCAATCAGACATTATGAGCTTGTCGACAGTTAGCTTACGGCGATTTTCCATCTAGTTCGCGATTCCCAATGGATAGCTTTGGCTTTACGAGCGGGCGCGTTTCAGAAGGGCTTCGGTCGTTTTTTGATTCCCGATAGCCTATCGAGAGCGAACATTGACCAGACCTGCAGGATCGCTCAAATTTTCTGAGCCATTTGAAAAGGGCTGGCCTATACCAGCCCCTTGTCTTTGTTTCAGTTAACCAATCTACTCGGCCGCTTTCGCCATTGGATTATTGGGATGCGTCGTCCAGTTGGCATAGCCAGGCTGCACTTCATCTCCGGTACGCGGATCGACCTCACCGGCTGTCATCGGCTCCATTGAGATACACCCGTCCACCGGGCAGACATCCACGCACAGATTACAGGCGACGCATTCGTCATCCATGACCTCAAAAACCCGATCTTCGGACATTGAAATCGCCTGATGGCTGGTGTCTTCACACGCGGCATAGCAGCGACCGCATTTGATGCACTGATCCTGGTCGATCTTGGCCTTGGCAACGTAGTTCAGGTTCAGATACTGCCAGTCGGTCACATTCGGCACAGCAAGACCTACGACTTGCGATACGTCTGTATAGCCCTTTTCATCCATCCACTTGGACAGTCCGGCAGTCAGTTCGTCGATAATCTTGAACCCATAGGTCATTGCGGCGGTACACACCTGCACGGTCCCACATCCCAACGCCATGAATTCAGCCGCATCGCGCCACGTGGTCACGCCACCGATACCGGATATCGGCAGGCCTTGCGTGGCTTGGGCACGGGCAATTTCGGACACCATCGAGAGGGCAATCGGCTTTACCGCCGGGCCACAATACCCGCCGTGGCTGCCCTTGCCATCAATCGACGGCTCGGGGCTGAATGTGTCCAGATTGACGCTGGTGATCGAGTTGATCGTGTTGATCAACGACACCGCGTCCGCGCCGCCATTTCTAGCCGCCTCAGCTGGCTTGCGGATATCGGTGATGTTCGGCGTCAACTTTACGATAACTGGGCGGTCGTAATACTGCTTACACCAGCGGGTCACCATTTCGATATATTCCGGCACCTGCCCCACGGCCGAGCCCATACCGCGCTCGCTCATCCCATGCGGGCAACCGAAGTTCAACTCGATCCCGTCTGCGCCGGTTTCTGCCACACGCGGCAAGATGGCTTTCCATGCCTCTTCTTCGCACGGCACCATGATCGAAGCGATCAGCGCACGGTCAGGGTAATCTGCCTTGACCCGCGCCATTTCTTCAAGGTTCACCTCAAGCGGGCGATCGGTGATCAGTTCGATGTTGTTCAGGCCCAAAAGCCGACGATCAGCACCATAAACCGCGCCGTAGCGCGGCCCGTTGACGTTTACGACCGGAGGTCCCTCGGCCCCGAGCGTTTTCCAAACAACTCCGCCCCATCCGGCCTCAAAAGCACGGCGGACGTTATATTCCTTATCCGTCGGTGGCGCCGAGGCCAACCAGTATGGGTTGGGGCTGGAAATCCCCAGAAAGTTTGTTGTCAGATCGGCCATAGCTTCTCCCTTCCCGGCTCAGCCGGATTTCTTGAATATCATTTCGGTCGGGCGAATGCGCCCGGCCTTGAGGTTCATGACGTAGTTTTGAAACTTTTCGGGCGCCGTCTCGCCCATCATAAGGTGGATGCCCAATGGGGGCGGGCCGCTCTCGGCGATGCGCGCGAAAACTTCTTCGAAAAAAGCAAGCGCGAACTCGGTCCGGTCTGTCTCGGCTACCAGCTCAAGACCCGCCAAGGCCGCCGCGTTCTTGTAAACCTCTGGTGAATCTACAAAAGAGGTCTCGGCAACAGTTGACCAGGGCAGAGGAAAGGCCAGCGGCTCGTCCACGTCCCCTCCCATCACATCAAACAGGGCAAAGGAACCATCCCAGGCCAGAGCGCGCGACACTTCTGCAAAAAGACCCGCCTTGTCTTCGATGTTCATCCCAACGTGCATCATAACGGCAAGATCAAAACCCGCATCCGGCACGGGCAAATCCAGTGCGCTACCCACCAGAAAACTTGTTTTGTCGGAATGCCCGACAAGTTCACTCAAAGCAGTGGCCGTTTCGACAAATTCAGGCGTCAGGTCGACCCCGGTCACTGTCGAGTCATAGCGATCCACGATGTAGCGCGACGTCCCGCCGATGCCGCTCCCGACATCCAGGACGCGGGTCGCATGGGTCGGCGAAAGCTGGGCAAACAGGTTGTCCGTTGCCAGAACCCCGCCTGTGTGGAACTCATCACCAGCCTTGAGGTCTGCAACCGTGGCCGCGTTTGGGTCAATGCCACTCGCCTTTAGTGCCTCACGCATACGCTCCGTGAGGGCACCGGTTGTGTAGTGTTGCGCAACAGCTTTTTCGATCTGGGACATGAGAATACCTCAGCAGCGAATGGAATGGGGTGAATGCCCCATCCTATCACGAAACAAGCGTTGAGTGGATGTCCATCGCCGCATCGCGGCCCTCGGCCACGGCGGTTACGGTCAGGTCTTCGCCACCAGCTGCGCAATCGCCCCCGGCCCAGACGCCATCCATCGAGGTACGCCCAGCGCCTGTCACGGCGATCTTGTTGCCGTCCAGCGTCAATCCATCCGGTGCGCCATCCAGCGTCTGGCCAATCGCCTTGAGGACCTGATCGGCGGGCACGCGGATGATTTCTCCGGTCCCCGACAGCTGGCCGTCATGGCTGGATGTGTACTCCAGCTCGATCTCTGCCGCTGCTCCGTTTCCATGAACGGCAACGGGTTGCACATTGGTCATGATCTTGACGCCGTGGGATGAGGCGAGGTCCTGTTCATATCGGCTGGCCCCCATCGCATCGCGGCCACGCCGATAAGCGATGGTGACATGCTCGGCCCCCAGCAGTTTTGATTTCACTGCGGCGTCAACGGCCGTCATTCCGCCACCGATCACCACGACGTTGCGACCAACCGGCAAATGCGCCAGATCAGAAGCCTGGCGCACATCCGAGATGAAATCGACGGCAAAGCGCACGCCATCCAGATCAGCCCCTTGTGCGCGCAGGGCGTTCACGCCGGCCAAACCGATGGACAAAAAGACAGCGTCGTAATTTTCGACCAGACCGTCCAGCGAGATACCCTCACCCAGAACCGAGCCGGTCTCGATCGTGATACCACCGATCTTTAGCAGCCAGTCCACCTCGGCCTGTGCAAAGTCATTGGTCGACTTATAGGCAGCGATGCCATATTCGTTCAGACCGCCCGGCTTGGGTTTGCCCTCATGGATCACCACGTCATGCCCAAACATCGCCAGGCGGTGCGCGCAGGCCAGACCAGCAGGCCCTGCCCCGATCACAGCAACAGCCTTGCCAGTTGACGCGGCGCGTTCAAACGGGTGATCCCCGGAAACCATCACGCTGTCCGTCGCATACCGCTGAAGGCGACCAATCTCGACCGGGGCACCCTCGGCCGTTTCACGTACGCAGGCCTCTTCGCACAATGTCTCGGTCGGACAGACACGGGCGCACATGCCGCCCAGAATGTTCTGCGCCAGAATGGTTTCACCCGCCGCCTCAGGTTGCCCTGCCTGAATCTGACGCATGAACAACGGAATATCGATATCCGTCGGACAGGCCGTCACACATGGCGCGTCATAACAGAAATAGCACCGATCTGCGGCCACTGCGGCCTCATGCGTGGCCAATGGCGGGTGCAAGTCCGTGAAATTCGATGTCAGCTCATCGCTGGAAAGCCGCCCGGAGACAATGCCGGGGGCAATCTGGCCCTGTGCCATCGCTCTACTCCCTGTAGATATGTTCGTTATGTTCTCAGCTTGCCACAATCTGATTTTTTATCAATTGGTAAAATTTAGAAAATCATCAAAAAATCAAAAAAACCGGAAAATTCCGCCCGTTTTACTGAGGAAATCGCCTGTTTTATTGGCATTCGATACTCCTGTTGTGCCCAAAGACCGATTTCGCAGGGCAGACTGCAGCCACGAATTCCGGTTTTCCGGCATCTGGTTTTGACGGAGCCAGCTGCGTAATGTAGGTCAAACTCAACCCGAGCAGCGCCGGTCAACGGCCAGATACCTGAAAGTCATTCGATGCAGGCCACCCACCCGAAGTTCAACATCGTCATCATCGGGCAAAACAACCGGCTACAGTATGAGGCTCTGCTGTTTGCCGCCTCTCTGCGCCATAGCTCACCAAATTTCGCAGGTCGGCTGTTTGTGGCGGTCCCACAGTCCGGCCAGCGCTGGCCGCAAGACCCAAGCATCCGGAACGAGGACGTTCTGAAAGCGTTGCGGCAACTGGATGCGGAAATCCTGCCATTCGACAACCATGTCTTCGGCAACAGCTATCCCTACGGCAACAAGATCGAGGCATTGCTGGCGCTGCCAGAAGGCGAGCCTTTTGTGTTCTTTGACAGCGATACGCTGATCACCGGAGATCTGACCTCGGTACCGTTTGATTTTGACCGACCTGGTGCCTCACAAAAGGTCGAAGGGACGTGGCCCAAACCCACCCTGTATGGCCCTAGTTTCGATGGTATCTGGAGCGCCCTCTATCACCGGTTCGAACTGGACTTCGAAAGCTCATTGGATACCAGCCAGCCCCAGAATTACTGGCGGCGGTATTTGTACTTCAACGCGGGCTATTTCTATTATTCCTGCCCGCGCAAGTTCGGCACGCGTTTTCTGGACTTTGCCCGCACGATCCGGGATGGGAATATCCCCGAACTGGCCGGGCAGAACCTTGACCCATGGCTGGATCAGGTCGCGCTGCCGTTGGTTGTCCATTCCTTCGGTGGCGGGCGGGATACCCTGCCCCCGGGCCTGCTGGATGGATCGGTCAGCTGCCACTATCGTCTGTTCCCCCTGCTCTATGCCCGCGAAAGCGACCATGTGATTGAGGTGCTTGAAACCGTCGTGGCCCCCAACCGGGTCAAGAAGGTTCTCAAGGGATATGACCCGATCAAAAAGCTGGTTTTGCAGCGTAAGGGCCACAAGATCCGGGACCTGTTCGACCGTGATAACCTGCCCCAGCGCGAACAGGTCATTCGCAATACAATCAAGAACAAGGGCCTGTGGATGCGCTGACAGGATTGTTGTGCGCGCGCGCTCAATCGCCTAGAGATTCAGCAACATACATTCCAACAGGAGATTTTAGCGATGTCTGACGGCCCTACCTACGGTTTTGACACACTTCAGATTCACGCGGGCGCACGGCCCGATCCGGCAACGGGCGCGCGTCAGACTCCGATTTATCAAACAACAGCTTATGTGTTTCGCGATGCCGATCACGCGGCGGCGCTTTTCAACTTGCAAGAAGTTGGCTTCATCTATTCCCGCCTGACCAACCCTACTGTGGCCGTATTGCAAGAACGTATCGCCACACTGGAAGGCGGAGTGGGCGCGGTCTGCTGTTCTTCTGGTCATGCAGCACAGATCATGGCGCTGTTTCCGCTTATGGGACCGGGCTGCAACGTGGTGTCCTCGACGCGCCTTTATGGCGGCACGGTCACGCAATTCAGCCAGACGATCAAACGCTTTGGCTGGTCGGCCAAGTTTGTCGACACCGATGATCTGGACGCCGTAAAAAATGCCATCGACGAAAACACCCGGGCGATATTCTGTGAATCAATTGCCAATCCGGGTGGGTATGTGACCGACATTCAGGCCATGGCGGATATCGCTGACGCAGCAGGTATCCCCCTGATCGTCGACAACACCTCGGCCACACCGTACCTATGCCGCCCCATCGAACAGGGCGCGACGCTGGTTGTGCATTCGACGACCAAGTACCTGACCGGCAATGGCACGGTCACCGGCGGCTGTATCGTGGATTCGGGCAAGTTCGATTGGTCGGCGAATGACAAGTTCCCTTCGCTCAGCGAACCGGAACAAGCCTATCACGGACTGAAGTTCCACGAGACCTTTGGCCCGCTGGCTTTTACCTTTCACGGTATCGCCATTGGCCTGCGCGATCTGGGCATGACCATGAACCCGCAAGCCGCGCATTACACGCTGATGGGGGTTGAAACCCTATCCCTTCGGATGGAACGCCACGTGGAAAACGCCCAAAAGATCGCTGCCTGGCTCGAAGCAGACGACCGCGTGGACTATGTGACCTATGCGGGTCTGCCCTCCTCGCCCTATCATGACCGGGTGAAAGCACACTATAAAAAGGGTGCCGGCGCATTGTTCACCTTTGCGGTCAAGGGTGGTTATGACGCCTGTGTCAAACTGGTGAACGCGCTTGAGATTTTCAGCCATGTCGCCAACCTTGGCGATGCGCGGTCGCTGATCATTCACTCAGCCTCGACCACCCACCGTCAGTTGACGCCTGAACAGCAAGAGGCCGCAGGTGCAGGTCCCGGCGTAGTCCGCGTTTCCATCGGCATCGAAGACGCAGACGACCTGATCGCCGATCTGGATCAGGCGCTGGCCAAGGCAACGGCCTGAGTCATGAGCGGCCACGATACCAACGAACTGGGTCAACCCATCGGTCTGCCGGTTTCGGGCGAATTCCCGCGTCCCACGCCGCCCTATACACCGATGGAAGGTCAGTATTGTTCCGTCGTGCCGCTGGACGTGAACCGGCATGCGCCCGGACTTTACCGGGCGTTTGCCAACGACGCGGATGGGCACAACTGGACCTATCTGCCCTACGGTCCCTTCGACAGGGAGCAGGATTTCGAGGATTGGACCCGCGCCACATGCATGGATGCCGATCCGATGTTCCACACGGTCTTAGACGAAGACGAAACGCCAATTGGCATGGCTTCATTTTTGCGGATCGAACCCGCGGCAGGTGTGATCGAGGTCGGCCACATTCACTTTTCACCCCTGCTGCAGCGCAGCCCGAAATCGACCGAGACCATGTATCTGATGATGCGCCGCGTCTTCGACGAGTTGGGCTATCGCCGCTATGAGTGGAAATGCGACGCCCTGAACGCCGCTTCCTGCCGTTCAGCTGAACGATTGGGTTTTACATTCGAAGGCATCTTTCGGCAGGCCACCCACTACAAAGGTCGGAACCGGGATACGGCCTGGTATTCGATCCTCGACAGTGAATGGTCGCGGATCAAGGCCGCGTTTGAGGCTTGGCTATCACCTGACAATTTTGACCAGACGGGCCAACAGCGACAACCGCTGCAGGCCCGCAGTCAAAGCAAAGGATCACTCGGCCAACCCGAATTCCATCGACACGTTGACCGAGACTGAAATCTCACCCCCCGCGACAGGCACACCGCCCCCTTCGGCCATAGCCATCGCACGCATCTGCGGTGCGGGGTTGATTCCTCCGACCCGCTCGCTGATCTGCTGAACCTGACCCAGAGTTACATTGGCCGCCTGTGCCAGTTGTTCCGCCTTTGCAGTTGCTTCGGCAACAGCTTTGGCTCGTGCCTGCGCCTGCAGCGGTGCGGGGTCCTGCACACCAAAGCTGAGCCCACCGAAATCATTCGCACCGTCCTGAATGACCCCATCCATGATCGTGCCCAACTGTGTCAGGTCACGGACGCGGACCTGCACATTGTTCGATGCCACAAAGCCGGAAATCTCGGGCCGTTCACCACTTTGATTGTTGCGCCCGGACCAAACCGGCGACAACGACAGATCGCGGGTTTGAACGTCGCGGGATTCGACGCCCATATCCTCAAGCCGTTTCAGAATCTGCGCCACCGCATCAGATGTCGCCTGCATCGCATTTGACGCCTGCGGATCCTCGTTGGTGACACCCAATGTGATGGTTGCCATATCCGGTGCAGCCTGAACGGTGCCGGTTGCATCTACCAAGATGCGACGTTCTTCCGCATGGGCCATACCTGCGGCTGTCACGGCCAGCACTGCGGCCAGAAAAGCGATTTTCTTCAAGGTCTTCCCTCCAATTTCTTCTGTACCAAGATGGGGCCGCCGGGGTTTATCAGACAAGGGGAAGCGTTGGCTTTTTCTTTCCCTCGGCGAGATCCTGCTTTAATGTCAGCCTGCGGACGAAAAGTCGTTTGCATCGATGCTGACAATTATGGTTCCTCGGGAAAATGAAACCCGCCTTTGCGCTGTCTTTTTCTGCAACCGGAATATCTTTGCACCACCAATCCGATGACGATTGGTTTTGCATTGGTAACGTTGCATTGGACGCGCCGGACCTGAATTCGCATCTTCACGCCCTGCGGGAAAAAGCCTTTGCTTTGGAAAACAACCTGCGGTGCAAGGTCATAATCCCGACCGAGCAGGTGCGTTTTTTGTCGGTGGAAACTGACAATCAGCCATTGGAAGAAGACATAAAGGAAAAGCTGGCCAAGGCTACGCCATATACGGTCGAAGACTTGGTTTTTGACACCGCGACCGTCGGCCCCACCACCTATGTCGCCGCCGTGACGCAACAAACACTGGATGAGGCACGCGAATTTGCAACCGAACACGGTTTCATACCGGTTCAGTTCACAACCGAGACCGATCCCGAGTCTTTCCCTTCTGAGCCATTGTTTGGGACCTCAGAATCTGCGCCTTTTGCGACCGAGGCCAAAGATGAGGTTCAATCGGACGCAGCAGAACCAAATGTGCATCCTATCGCTGAAGAAGCAGCCCCGGATGTGTTCCGATCTGCGCCGGCGACCTCCGCCCCCAGCAAAATACCTACTGAGGTATTCACAAAACAGTATGTTGTTCCAGCCGCGGCCGCACTGGGGGTAGCGGCAATGTTGGGCGCATGGGCGCTGATCGGATCAAACGAGATACAAACAGCCGAACCGAAAACGGCACAGGTAGAAGACGCCCTGCCCGCATCCACCCCTCAGGCCAGTGTCGAAACCGAGAACCCGACCACGCCCGGAGTGCCACCTGCCGAAACGGCCGAGCTTGATACGGACGCCACCCTTTCTGAACAGGACGCACCCGCCCAAAACGAGGATGTTCAACCCGAGCTTTCGCCCACGGACACAGCTATTCTCGAGGCCTTAAACATCGCCCCGACAATCGTGGAAGAGGTTACCCGCGACCCTGTGATCCAAGCAACCTCAACCCAGCCCGGCCTTGAGATCATCGCGCCCGATCCCCTGTTGCCCCCGGTTTTACCCCCGCAGGATGAGCTGTATCTGGCTTCGGTCGACAACTCCAACCTATCGACTGACGCCGTTGCTCTGCCCATAGCGCAGAGCTTTGCCACAGATGAACCCTTTGACCAGGTTGCACTGCCCAGCACTGCCGGCGCCCAGTTCGAGCTTGATGATCGCGGCCTGGTCACACCCAGCGCTGAGGGGACGCTGAACCCGGACGGTATTGTCGTCTATCTCGGTCGTCCTTCGAAGACACCACCCGAGCCACCTGTCCGGTTCGAAGAGGAACCCACACTTGAGAAAACTTCTGACAGGTTGGCCGGGCTGCGCCCAAAGCCCCGCCCCAGCGATCTGATCGAACAGTTCGAACGTCAGCAGCTGGGCGGACGAACGCGTGAAGAGCTGGCGGGACGGCGCCCCAAACTGCGCCCTGCCTCACTGCAACAACAGCCGCAGATTGACTATACGCCAACCGCTCTGGCGGTGGTGCGCGTGCCGCGACCAAAATCCCGCCCGGCAGGTCTTGCACCACCTACCGGGACGCAAACCGCCAATCTGGGATCAACGGCGGCCATCGGTCAGGTCGAGGCCGGGTCATTCCAACCCAAAGCCGTTGCTCCCAAAATTCCGTCTGCCGCTTCGGTCGCGCGTCAGGCGACAATCGACAACGCGCTGAACCTGCGTAAACTGAACCTGATCGGGGTTTATGGAACACCCGCCAACCG
Organism: Ruegeria sp. BH6; assembly: GCF_056538105.1. Classification (NCBI taxonomy): domain Bacteria; kingdom Pseudomonadati; phylum Pseudomonadota; class Alphaproteobacteria; order Rhodobacterales; family Roseobacteraceae; genus Ruegeria; species Ruegeria sp. BH6. The sequence goes on along the minus strand of NZ_JBQFSR010000001.1, from coordinate 631,110 downwards.
CCGCGCGCTGGTTCGGCTGCCTAGCGGTCGTTATAAGAAGCTGAAGGTCGGTGACAGGGTGGACGGCGGCAAGGTCATCGCAATTGGTGACAGCGAATTGCGCTATCAGAAAAAAGGCAGGAACCTGACGCTGAAGATGCCGCGCAGCTAACGCGGACGCGAACGCCCGCATTATGCTTTAACACACGAACTCAAGCCGCTGAAATTTCGCCGCTTTCGATCTGTTCGCGTTCGATAGATTCGAATAGGGCCTGAAAGTTTCCCTCGCCAAACCCATCGTCGCCCTTTCGCTGAATGAACTCGAAAAAGATCGGGCCGATCACGGTTTTCGAGAAGATTTGCAGCAAGATTCTGGTCTCGCCGCCATCCAGAACACCTTCGCCGTCAATCAGAATGCCGTGCTTCATCATACGGTCCAACGGCTCGTCGTGGTCGGCAACCCGTTCCTTGGACATCTCGTAATAGGATTTGTTCGGGCCAGGCATGAATTTCAAACCCTTCTCGGCAATTGCGTCGGTCGAGGCATAGATATCTTCGCTGCCCACTGCGATATGCTGGATACCCTCACCTTTATACTTGTTGAGATAGGACACGATCTGCCCGGTTTCGCCCCGATCTTCGTTGATCGGAATGCGAATGCGTCCACAAGGCGACGTCAGGGCGCGGCTGAATAGGCCGGTAAATTTACCCTGAATGTCGAAAAATCGAATTTCCCGGAAGTTGAACAGAGTTTCGTAGAATTCGAACCACTTATCCATATTCCCGCGATAGACGTTGTGCGTCAGATGATCGAGGTAATAGAAACCGTCGCCACGCGGCTTGGACTGTGTGGTCCAGGTGAACTCTTGGTTATAAGGCGAAGTGTCGTGGTACTGATCGATGAAATAGATCAGCGAGCCACCGATCCCCTTGATCGCCGGAACATTCATGACCTTGTCCGCCGCATCATAGGGTTCTGCACCTTTGGCCACAGCGTGTTCATAAGCTTTTTGCGCGTCCACAACGCGCCAGCCCATCGCAGAAGCACAGGGGCCATGTTCTGCAGCAAAGCGGGCCGCAAAACTTTCAGAGTCAGCGTTGAGGATATAGGTCACGTCACCCTGCTGCCACAGCTCGACCGTGGGCTTATCCTTGTGGTGACCAACTTTTTCATAACCCATTCTGGCAAACAGGTCGCGCAACTCCTGCGGTTCGGGGTGGGCGAACTCTACAAATTCAAACCCGTCCGTACCGACCGGATTTTCTTTGCTGATCACAGATTTCGGGGCGTTGTGGGGGAAAGGACCCATGGCGCGTCTCCTTAAAACAGGAATTTCTTTGCTGATTCCAAAATATGCCTTAACTGGCGCTGTTTCTGCGCATAGTTTTCGTGTAAACTAGGCAAGAGTGCGCAAATTCCGCATGTTTGCGCAAAATTTTGGAGATTTTCCGCATATGTTGGATTCCACCGATATGCGCCTGTTATCCGCTTTGCAGGTGGATGCCCATCTAACTGCACATCAACTGGGTGAGATGCTGAACCTGTCGCCCAGTCAGGCCGGGCGGCGGCGGCAACGGCTGGAGGCCGAAGGATACATCACCGGATACGCGGCGCGACTGGACCCGCTGAAACTTGGGCTGCATGTTCAGGGATTCGTTCAAGTACATCTGGGCACCCACGGCCCCGAACAATCGCAGAGCTTTGCACGCATGGTGGAGACGCGGCCTGAGATCACCAGCGCCTGGACGATGACAGGTGAGGCAGATTACCTGCTGCATGTCTATTGCGACGATCTAGCCGCGCTCAACCGCTTGCTTCACCAGGTGATCCTGCCGCATCCTGCCGTGGCGCGGGTTCAAAGCCAAATCGTGATGGACCAGCTCAAACGCGACGCCCCGTTGCCCACCTGACCCGACCGAAAGGACCGACATGGACGATTTCCTCTATCAGGCTTCGATCTATCTGGCAGCTGCCGTGATCGCAGTGCCGTTATCGGCGCGTCTGGGATTGGGGTCGGTGTTGGGATATCTGGCCGCCGGGATCGTCATCGGACCCATATTCGGGCTGGTTGGTGCGGAAACAGAAAGCCTGCAGCATGTGGCCGAGTTCGGCGTAGTAATGATGCTGTTCCTGATCGGACTGGAACTTGAGCCGCGCGCGCTTTGGGACATGCGCGACAGGCTTTTGGGGCTGGGCGGCCTGCAGGTCGGCCTGTCAACTGCTGCCATTGCTGCTGTTGCTATTTATGCGAACCACCCATGGTCAGTGGCGTTGGCCGTTGGTCTGACACTGTCGCTATCCTCGACGGCGATTGTGCTACAGACCCTGTCCGAAAAAGGGTTGATGCAGACGAACGGAGGCCGCGCCACGTTTTCCGTGCTGCTGACGCAGGATATCGCAGTGATCCCCATTCTGGCCTTGCTGCCGCTGTTGGCGCTGCCAGCCATGCCACATATCGAAAGCGACGGATCGATCGACCGCGGCGCGAAGGACTTGCACGACACGGCGCATCACAGCTTATCTCTGGTCGAGGGCCTGCCCGGTTGGGCCGTCACGCTGGTCACCCTTGGTGCCATCGCGTTTGTAATCCTTGCCGGCGTCTACCTGACGCGCCCCCTGTTCCGTTTCATCCACGCCACCCGCCTGCGCGAGATGTATACTGCGCTGGCCCTGATGATCGTCGTTGGGATATCCTTCCTGATGACCCTTGTTGGTCTGTCCCCCGCCCTGGGCGCTTTCCTGGCAGGCGTTGTTCTGGCCAGCTCGGAATTTCGGCACGAAATGGAAAGCGACCTTGAGCCCTTTAAGGGTTTGTTCCTAGGCCTGTTCTTCATCACCGTTGGCGCCGGAATTGACGTCGCCTATTTCTTCAACGATCCGCTTGAGCTGATCGGACTGGCGCTGCTGGTCATTCTGACAAAGGGGGCCATCTTGTATTTGGTCGGGCGCGCCTTCAAGCTGCGCGGGCGCGATCACTGGCTGTTCACGCTGGGTCTGGCGCAGGCGGGTGAGTTCGGATTTGTCCTGCTGGCCTTTTCCACGCAGCAGAACGTAATCCCACCTGATTTGTCGCAGAAACTGCTGATGATTATCGCACTGACCATGCTGATCACTCCGCTGTTGTTCATCATCTACGACCTTCTGTCCCGTCGGATCAGGGAGAATACCCCGCAGGTCGAACCTGACGAGATCGACGAAAAAGGCCCGGTGATCATCGCGGGCATTGGACGTTTTGGTCAGATCGTGAACCGGTTGGTGCGGGCCAGTGGGTTCAAGACCATCGTTCTGGATCATGATATCGAGACCATTCAACTTATGCGCCGCTTTGGCGTCAAAGGCTTCTTGGGCGATCCGACACGGCCCGAGTTGTTGCGTGCAGCGGGGCTTGATAAAGCCGCCGTACTGGTTGCTGCAATGGACGACCGCAAGACTGTGACCCGTCTGGTCAGCTTTGCACGTCGCCAACGCCCGGATCTGCACATCATCGCGCGCGCGCATGACCGCACCCATGTGTATGAACTGTACCAGGCGGGCGCGAATGATATCGTGCGCGAGATGTTTGACAGCTCACTACGCGCCGGTCGCTATGTGCTCGAGAATATCGGCCTCAGCGAATATGAGGCCGCACAAGCCGAGCAGACCTTTTATCACCACGACCGAGCCTCGATCCGGGATCTGGCCGAGCTTTGGATTCCCGGCATGCCGACGGCGGAAAACAAGAAATACATCGAGCGCGCCCAGCAATTCGAGAAAGACCTTGAAACCGAACTGCTGGAACTGGCTGAGAAACACGCTCAGAAATCGGCCTGATCCTTTTTGGCGGATCAAACCATCCGGTTCAGCCGCCGGACACGCCGGCTTCAGCAAAGGTTGCCATACCTGAATGACAGGCAACCGCGCTTTTGAGGATATTGATCGCCAGCGCACCGCCCGACCCTTCGCCCAGGCGCAGCCCAAGGTTCAACAGTGGCTGTTTGCCCAGCTTCTCCAATACCGCACCGTGTGCGCCCTCGGCACTTTGATGGCCCGCTACGGCGTGATCCAAAGCCCCGGCAGACACATCGGCCAGACAGGCCGCCGCAGCCGAGCAGATGAAGCCATCCAAAATGACCGGAATACACAGAACACGGGCTGCTGCGATCGCTCCAGCCATGGCCGCAATCTCACGCCCGCCCAGACGTCGTAGGATCTCCAGCCCGTCACCCGATGCACCGTGCAAGGCCACGCCCTCGGCCACCACGCGGGTTTTGTTCGCCAACCCGGCATCATCCACACCGGTGCCACGCCCGGTCCAGTCCGAGGCTTCTCCACCGAACAGAGCGCACGCGATTGCAGCAGCCGGGGTTGTATTGCCGATCCCCATCTCTCCGACGACTAGCAGGTCGGACTTGGGGTCAACAGCTGTCCAACCGGTGCGTAAGGCGGACAACAGGTCATCCTCGGACATCGCCGGGCCTGCGGTGAAATCTGCCGTTGGCCGGTCCAATTCCAACGCATGCACATCCATGGTGGCCCCTGCGGCCTTGGCCAATTGGTTGATTGCCGCACCGCCATGTTCAAAGTTCATGACCATCTGCACGGTCACATCTGGTGGAAAAGCCGACACACCCTGCGCCGTCACGCCGTGATTTCCTGCAAAGACGATAACCTGCGGTGCCAAGATTTGCGGGCGGGCATCGCCGCGCCAACCGGCATACCAGATCGCCAATTCCTCAAGCCGCCCCAGCGCGCCGGGCGGTTTGGTCAGCTGTCCGTTCCGGTCAGCCGCGCCCTGCAATGCGGCATCATTCGAACCCGGCGCCTGACTCAGGGCATCGCGGAGTGTTTTCAGGTCATTAAGTTCGGGCAGCATCCAAAGCCTCGTTGCATCAGAGTGGTCCTGTGTGTTTAACCGAAGCGTCCGATCCAACAAGACCCCGAAAGGCGCGGGAGTGCATAAAAACGACACCAAGCTGTTTTCCGTGTGGGATATACCACTGGCGCTGGTCTTGCTGACCCGCCTACCGCTGCCGCGGCTGCCGGAAAACACCTTTGCACGGCAGGCCAGCGCCGCCTGGGCGTTTCCCGTGGTCGGTTTGACAATAGGGCTGCTGGCTTGCGCGGTTGGTTGGGCCACGATGGCTCTGAATTTACCCGCTATGGTCAGCGCTGTTTTCCTGGTTGCGGTTCTGATCATAACCACCGGTGCGATGCACGAAGATGGTTTGGCCGATACCGTAGACGGACTTTGGGGAGGGTTCACCCCGGAGCGCCGATTAGAAATCATGAAGGACAGCCATATTGGCGCCTATGGTGTTCTGGCTCTGATCTTCACGCAGTTGATACGCGTCGCTTTGATTGCAACCCTGTTAACGGCAAGCGACTATGCCGCGATCCTTGCGGCCTGCATCTTGTCCCGCGCGATTATGCCGGTTCTGATGAATGCCCTGCCAAATGCGCGCAATAGTGGTCTGAGCCACTCGGTCGGAGGGCCGCAAGGTGTGACGGTTGCGGCAGGTTTTGGATTGGCTTTGCTAGGCGCGGTACTTTTGATGGGCGCAGCGGCCATTCCGCCAACTCTCGTCGCTGCGCTGGTTGTTGCGGTGCTCGCCGGGGTCGCAAAGGCCAAAATCGGTGGTCAGACCGGTGATATCCTAGGGGCTTCGCAGCAATTGGCAGAACTGACATTCATGACCGCGGTCGTTGCCGCGCTTTAGGCCGTACCACCGGTTTCGATACGCAGCGTTTCACCGCAGTGCTTGCAATGCACCGCGTCAGGATCATGCCGATAAAGGCCACAGCTGGGGCACTTGTGGCGCACTTTCTGCGGCATGAAAACAGCCTGCGCCAGACGTACAAACAGCGCCACACCCACAACCATTATGAAAACTGAGAACAACTTGCCAGCCGGTGTCGCCAAGGTGATGTCGCCAAACCCCGTCGTCGTCAGCGTGGCCATGGTGAAATAGAGCGCATCAATGTATGCATGCGGGCTGCTATCAGGAATGAAGAACACCAGAACCGCCGTTGAGGTCGCGAATACGAATACAAGCAGATTGATCGCCGCGATGACGGCATCCTCATGCGTTCGGAAAAACTGACTGTCACGCCGCAAATCCCGCAGCAAGTGATAGGAATGGATCAGACGCAGGGCGCGCAATATTCGCACGAAGGCCAAGTTTCCGGGCAAGAACGGCTCAAGCAGCAGCGAGGCGATCACGACGATATCGGCCAGTGTGTAAACCTTGCACAGAAGTTTCCAGCGGTCTTTCGAAATCCATAACCGGGCCAAAAAATCCAGCAAGATGAGAAACCCGACGCACAGACTGGCAAGCGTGATCCCCGGCCCATGCGGCACATTCGCCGTGGACACGAAGAACACGATCGACGCGGCGTCAAACAGGATCAAGCCATAGCGAAACCAAACCGAAATCGGGTCATGCGCGATGTACAGAAACTTAACGGTTTGCTTTATCCTGGTCATGTATCCGCCTCTGACTACAGGAAAATTAGCGGCAAAAGCGGATTTCACCAAGACAAGACACAAAAAAAGGCCGCCCCCTTTTCAGGAGCGGCCCCAATTTCAGAATGGCCAGATATCAGGCGGCAGCAGCGCGCGAGGTCAGCACCTCATCAACTTGCTTGGCGGCCGAAACCTCACCGGCGCCGGACACAGCAGCCACTTCGCGGGTCAGACGCTCTAGCGCGGCTTCGTACAGTTGACGCTCGGAATAGCTCTGCTCGCGCTGATCGTCTGTGCGGTGCAAGTCGCGCACCACTTCGGCAATCGAAATCAGATCGCCCGAGTTGATTTTTTGTTCATATTCCTGAGCCCGGCGCGACCACATGGCGCGTTTCACCTTGGCCTTGCCCTTGAGCGTCTTCATCGCCTGGCTGATGACATCGGGCGAACTGAGTGACCGCAAGCCGGACTCGGTGACTTTGTTGGTCGGCACCCGCAGGGTCATTTTGTCTTTTTCAAAGGAGATGACGAACAGCTCAAGCGAATATCCCGCGACTTCCTGCTCTTCGATCGAGATAATCTGACCCACGCCATGCGCAGGGTAGACAACATAGTCATTCGGGCGGAACTCAAGCTTTTTCGACTTAGACATACAGGTTCATCCTTGGTTATAGAGTAAGATGCGGACAACAAAACAGCCTAGCCGGTGCCATTTCGGCCCGGTCAGGTGGCTTGTTTGTCAAAAAATCAGAACTCCAAAGCACACATACTTACGGAGTACATCCCCATCTCATTCATCATTCAGCTTTCGATTATATCACAAAATTACGACATCTGAAAGGGCACGCCCAAAAATGGCCGTGAAACCCTATAAGTTTCAAAGCGTTGCAACTTGTTTCTACACCTGAACCGGCAAGTTCAGAGAGCGAATCGCTTAGCCGCCTTCGCCGGGCGCTTCCGAGAAATACTTCTCCATCTTACCCTCTTCGCCGTCGCGCTCTTCGGCCTCGGGCAGCGGGTCTTTCTTGGTCACGATCACCGGCCATTGTTCCGAGTATTTCCGGTTGAATTCCACCCACTGGTCCATCCCCGGCTCAGTGTCAGGGCGAATGGCGTCAGCGGGGCACTCGGGCTCACACACGCCGCAGTCGATGCATTCATCGGGATGAATGACCAAAGTGTTCTCACCTTCGTAGAAACAATCCACCGGGCATACTTCGACGCAGTCGGTGTATTTGCAGCCAATGCAGTTTTCGGTGACAACATAGGTCATAGTGGGAATCCCGTTTGCGGTTTGGGCGTTTAGCTAATCCAGTATTATACTGTCTTCAAGGGCGGATCAGCCCCTAGTGGTACGAGAAAGATCAAGCGCGCGCCGATCTTTCTTGGTTGGACGACCTTTTTCCTTCGAATCCGGGGTTTCCGGGCGGCGCGTCCTTCTTTTCGGTCATATCGAAGTACAGTGTTTGCGCCTCGGGTGCAGGGCCGCGTCGTTCGCCCAGCTTTTCCACGCGAACGACGCGTACAACTCGCCCTTGCGGGAAGGTCAGAACATCACCGGGTTCTACAGCTTGCGCTGGTTTCAGAACCCGGTTTCCGTTCAACCGAACATGGCCGCCGCTGACCTGTTTGGTGGCCAGGCTGCGGGTTTTGAAGAACCGCGCCTGCCAAAGCCATTTGTCGATGCGCAGCTTGGCCTCAGCCATCGGCGTTTAGTTACCGTCTTTCAAACCCATGAGCGCAGCTGCAAACGGGTTATCGGGGTCGATCGCCTTTTCTTTCTTGGGCGGTCGGGAGGAGAAGGTCTTGGCCCCTTGCGGCTTGCCACCCTTCTTGCCCTGCGGTTTGCCGCGACCATCCTGCGGTTTACCGCGCGGCTTGCCTTTGCCCGGCCCCTGCCTCTGTTCACGACGCGGGCCACGGTTGGCCTGACGCTGACGGCCCCAAGTGAACGTATAGAACACCTCGACTTCGGGTTCATCCGTTGCCGGAGCCTCGGCTGCCGCCTCGGTGTTGTCGGTGGCCTCGGCTGGCGCCTCGGCGGGGGTGACGACCTCTTCGGTTGCCGCTTCTGGTGCCGGGGTTTCTTCAACAGCGGGTTGCTCGACCGCATTGGTCTCAGAAGTTTCGGCAGGTGCCGCTTTCACCTTTTCACGCTCGCCACGCTCGGCTTTATAGCCCAGCCCCTGCATAAGGTCAGCGAACTGTTCCAGCGTCATACCGGTGATCGACAGCATGTCGGGCTTGGCTTCAAACCCGCCACGGCTGTCTTCGGCGCGCAACATGTCGGCCAGACGTTCCAGCATGTCGATTCGGATCGAGCGCTCGCCCGCATCGCGGTAGCCGCACATGGTGTCGTACCCTTCGGGTGCATCCTTCGCGACCGGTACGGTGACAAGACCCGGAGGCGGTGCTTCGGGGAATTCCTGCAGCCCATTGGCCAGAGCCCACAAAACCAGACGCAGACGCGTCGGCGCAGGTTTCAGCAGCAGCGGCATGAAGATGGTGAACTGACCGAACCGGATGCCGTGCTTGCGTAGCGCGCCGCGGGCGTCCTGATCCAGATCCTTGACCTCTTGCGCGACGCCTGCACGCGGCAGCACGCCCAGTGCCTCGACCATGCGGAAGGCGAAGCCTTTGGCCACTCCGGACAGTTCCTCGTCCCGCGACAGGTTCAGCAACGGTTCGAACAACGCGGCCACTTTACGGTCGATGAAATGCTGCAGACGGCGCTGCACTTTCTGCTCAACCTCTGGGCCTGCGGCCTCATCCACAAACACCTCGACCATTGGCTTGAGCGGTTCAGCCCCGGCAACCAGTTTGCCAACGGCATATTCGCCCCACATCAGGCCGCCCTGATCGGTAAAATCAATTTCGGTATCGGGCGCATTGTAGAAGCGATCGGCGCGCAGATGGAATTGCGGCGCGAGTGCTTGCAAAGAGGCCGATTTCAAAGCTTTCGCCTCGGTTCCTTGCGCGCTTTTGTCCGGGATAAACCGGAACCCTTCCAGACGACCGACGAATTCGCCTTCGACGGTCACTTCACCCTTGTCATTTACTTCGGCCAAAAGGGCCTCCTTCTGTTTGAGCCGGCGCAGCAACACTGACGTGCGCCGGTCCACAAATCTTTGAGTCAAACGATCATGCAATGCGTCTGACAGCCTGTCTTCTACAGTGCGTGTTTCGTCACGCCAATGTGATTCGTCATGCACCCAACCGTTTCGCTGCGCAACATATGTCCAGGTGCGAATATATGCCAACCTTTTAGACAACGCATCGATATCTCCGTCGGTTCTGTCGATCCGGCGGATTTGCCGCGCCATGAAATCATCTGGGATCGAACCGCGTTCATGCAAGTGGCCATAGATCACTTCGAGCAGGCTGGCGTGTTCCGCGTGGCTGATGCCGCGAAAATCCGGGATTCGGCACACATCCCACAACAAACGGATCGATTGACCATCATTGGCGCGGGAGGCAACCTCGGTCACTTGCGAGAGCGATTTCAGCACATTCAGATCGTCTGCAGGCCGCGCCTTGACCAGGTGTTCGTCATTCGGGCTGACCTCAAGCGAGTCGATCAGTGCGTCAATCGAGCCAAATCGCAAAGCAGCATTTCGCCAGTTCAGCTTTTTCATCGGCGTAAAGCGACTGTCCATGATCGCCTGCGCCACACCGTCTTCCAGCGGTGGGGCCTCACCGGTCACGCCAAAAGTGCCGTCCGACATGCCGCGCCCGGCCCGACCTGCGATCTGCGCCAGTTCGTTCGGGGCTAGAGGCCGCATTCTGCGTCCGTCAAATTTGCTCAGGGACGAAAACGCCACATGGTTCACATCCAGATTCAGGCCCATACCGATGGCGTCGGTGGCGACCAGATAGTCGACCTCGCCATTCTGATACAGATCGACCTGCGCGTTCCGTGTGCGCGGGCTGAGGGCGCCCATGACCACGGCCGCACCACCCTTTTGGCGACGCAAAAGCTCGGCAATCGCATAGACACTATCAACCGAGAACCCGACAATTGCGCTGCGCGATGGCATGCGGCTGATTTTTTTGGATCCTGCATAGACCAGCTGCGACATCCGCTCGCGCCGGACAAACTGTGCCTCAGGGACCAAAGCCGCGATGGAACCGCGCACGGTGTCCGAGCCCAGAAACAGCGTCTCGTTCGTACCGCGTGCGCGCAGCAGGCGGTCAGTGAAGACATGACCGCGTTCGGGATCGGCACATAGCTGGATTTCATCGATGGCCACGAAATCTGCGCCCATGCCTTCCGGCATCGCCTCGACCGTGCAGACCCAATATTGGGCGCGGGGCGGCACGATCCGTTCCTCGCCCGTGACCAGTGCCACGACAGACGGGCCGCGAATGGCGACGATCTTGTCATAAACCTCTCGCGCTAAAAGACGCAGCGGCAGACCGATTACTCCGGTCCGATAGCCCAGCATCCGCTCGATCGCGTAATGGGTTTTACCTGTGTTTGTCGGGCCAAGTACGGCCACGATTCGGGATGACCCGCTCACCTTTGCCCCCTGCCCCGGTTCTTTAGAGGGCCGAACCCTCGACCTGAGGCTTCAGTCGATTCACCGCATTGGTTACTTCTTCATGATGAGGATGTATAGCCAGCGCGCGCTCATACGCATCCAGTGCCTTGTCGGGCTGTTCGATGATCTCAAAAATCAGGCCAAGCCCAAATATAGCCTCGTAGTTATTCGGGTTCAGCGTCAGCGCATGTTCCAGATCAGCCGCGGCCATGCCAAAGCGATCCATCCCAAAAAACGCCGATGCACGCAGGTGCCACCCTTCAGCAAAGCCGGGCGCGTGATCGGTCAGGGCCGTAAGGTGTTCAACCGCGGTCAACACATCCCCGTCATCCAGCGCCTCGCGCCCGCGTTCCAGCAGCAAATCCGCTGAAGCCGAACCCGATTGCGACCACAACGCCTTGAGCTGACGGTCGATACCAATTGCCTGTTCCGGCGTGGAAAGCGCCAATTGCTGTAGCAAGGCGTCCTCGTCCCGCGAATCCGCCTGTTGTGCCACCGAACTGGTGGAAAACATGACCGTGACAAAAAGTGCCGTGACGGTACGTTTGAGATTGTTGATTGCAATGCCCATAACAATGTTCAGTGTAGCGTTGCGACCGGGGATGTCCATTCACGGCGCAGAAACAATATGAGGAACACCATGAGCGACATTCTTGAAAAAGCCGCAGCCGCGCTGAACGAAAAGCTGTCCGGCGGCGATTTCGACGCATCGGCCAAATTTGCCATCGCCGATCTGGGCGCTATCGTACTGGACGCGGACGGCGCACGTGTCAGCGATGACGACGCAGATGTCACCCTGAGCGCAGATGCGGATACGTTCGAACAAATCCTCAGCGGCGACCTGAACCCCACCGGTGCGTTCATGTCGGGCAAGCTGAGCGTGGATGGAGACATGGGTATTGCCATGAAACTCGCCTCGGTGCTGGCCTGATGAAGTTCTCGCCGGCCCCTTTCTTTGAAGACGTGGCCGGCGGGCCTGCCGGTGGTGCGGCCCATTGGGTGACGACTGCGGACGATACGCGTATCCGTGTGGGTCACTGGTACCCCGAAGGTGCAACAAACGGCACGGTGATGATGTTCCCCGGCCGGACAGAATACATCGAAAAATACGGTAACACGGCGGTTGAATTTATCGACCGTGGGTTTGCCTTTCTGGCCGTCGACTGGCGCGGTCAGGGGTTGGCAGACCGTTTGCTGGACGATCCCCGGGTCGGCCATGTCGATCAGTTCACCGACTATCAACAAGACGTGCATGCCGCCCTGGAACTTGCCGTCCAACTTGATTTGCCCAAACCCTGGTACGTGATCGGCCATTCGATGGGCGGCGCAATTGGTCTGCGCGCGGTGCTGGAGCGAGATGTTTTTGCAGCCTGCGCCTTTACCGGCCCGATGTGGGGGATCTTTTTCACTCCGATCATGAAACCGCTCAGCCGGTTGACGGCCTATTGGGGGCCACGAATTGGGCTGGGTGAGAAAACGCCTCCGACCACGTCGCTGGAAAGTTACGTCGCCTCACAACCCTTCGAAGGCAACATGCTGACGCGCGATGCGGCGATGTATCAAATGATGAAAGACCAGCTTGAGGCGCACCCGGAACTGGCCCTTGGCGCGCCTTCGACCATTTGGCTGCGCGAAGCGCTGGACGAATGCGCCTGGCTGATGGAACAAACCGCGCCCTCCACACCTGCCCTGACCTTCCTTGGCAGTCACGAGCAAATCGTTGACCGCAAAGCGATCCGGGCGCGGATGGCCAACTGGCCCAGCGGCACACTGGTTGAAATTCCCGATGGCGAACATGAGGTACTGATGGAGGCGCCTGACGTGCGCGGGCCCGTCTTTGATCAACTGACGGGACATTTTTTGGCCGCCCACTCGGACGCACCGACCTCGGCTGCTCTTTCCAGCTAAACAAAACCTCACGCAAAGGCGGCTTGTGATCCGGGTCGCCCGCGCCTAGATGTTTGCCAAAGCAGATATTCCGAGGTGATCCATGCGCGACCTTCCCTTTCCCGTCCGTGACGCAAACGCAGCCGGAGGCGCCGGCGATCTTGGCAACCTGCCGGAATGGGATCTGACTGACCTCTACAGCTCGGAAGAAGCGCCGGAACTGGACCGCGATCTGGAATGGCTTGAGGGTGAGTGCGCGTCCTTCGCCGCCGACTACGAAGGCAAGCTGGCTGATCTGGATGCCGAAAGCCTGCTGAACTGCGTGCAGCGCAACGAAAAGATCAACGCCATCGCGGGCCGCATCATGTCCTTTGCCGGTCTGCGCTATTACCAACTGACCACAGATGCTGAGCGCGCCAAATTCCTGTCGGATATGCAGGAAAAGATCACAATTTACACCACGCCGCTGGTGTTCTTCACATTGGAAATCAACCGCATCGACGATGACGCGCTGAAAGCGAACTTCGACGCAAATGCCGATCTGGCCCGATATGAGCCCGTCTTCCGCCGCATTCGCGCGATGAAGCCCTATCAGCTGTCTGATGAGTTGGAAAAATTTCTGCACGATCTGGGCGTTGTAGGTGACGCTTGGGAACGCCTGTTCGACGAAACCATCGCCGGGCTGACATTCACCGTTGATGGTGAAGAGTTGAACATCGAAGGCACCCTGAACCTGCTGACTGAACAGGACCGCTCCAAGCGTGAAGCGGCGGCACGCGAACTGGCGGCTGTGTTTCAGGACAACGTCAAAACCTTCGCCCGCGTACACAACACGCAGGCCAAGGAAAAGGAAATCGTCGACCGTTGGCGCAATATGCCCACGGCACAAACCGGTCGCCACCTTTCAAACGATGTGGAACCCGAGGTGGTCGAGGCCCTGCGCGAGGCCGTCGTGGCTGCATACCCCATGCTCAGCCACCGTTACTATGAACTAAAGCGCAAATGGCTGGGTCTGGATGTGATGCAGGTCTGGGACCGCAACGCACCCCTTCCGATGGAAGACACCCGCATCGTCGGATGGGACGAAGCCGAAAAGACGGTGATGGACGCCTATAACGCGTTTGATCCACGTATGGGTGAGATTGCAGCGCCATTCTTCAGCAAGGGCTGGATTGATGCCGCCGTGAAACCCGGTAAGGCGCCGGGTGCGTTTGCGCACCCAACCGTCACGGAAGTCCACCCCTATGTCATGCTCAACTATCTGGGCAAGCCGCGCGACGTGATGACCCTTGCGCATGAACTGGGCCATGGCGTGCATCAGGTTCTGGCCGCAGATCAGGGTGAGATGCTGTCATCCACCCCGCTGACCCTGGCCGAAACCGCCAGCGTATTCGGCGAGATGCTGACTTTCCGCAAAATGCTGGATCAGGCCGAAACGCCCGAGCAGCGCAAGGTGCTGTTGGCCGGTAAGGTAGAGGATATGATCAACACGGTTGTCCGTCAGATCGCCTTTTATGATTTTGAATGCAAACTGCACGCGGCACGGCGTGAAGGCGAACTGACCCCGGATGACATCAACGCCCTGTGGATGAGTGTTCAGGCCGAAAGCCTTGGCCCCGCATTCGAATTCATGGACGGGTACGAAACCTTCTGGGCCTATATCCCGCATTTCGTACACTCACCCTTCTATGTCTACGCCTATGCGTTTGGGGATGGGTTGGTGAACGCGCTCTATTCCGTTTACGAAAGCGGGTCCGAAGAGTTCGAAGACAAGTATTTCGAAATGCTGCGCGCTGGTGGGTCCAAACACCACAAAGAACTGCTTGCCCCGTTCGGACTGGACGCCAGCGATCCGAAATTCTGGGACAAGGGCTTGTCGATGATTTCGGGCTTCATCGACGAATTGGAAGCGATGGAAAACTGATCACTTCTGATTTTTGGTTGTCAGGAACACGGCGGCTACGATCAACACCGCCCCAAGGGCTGCAATCGGCGTGATTGCGGCCCCGAGAAACAGCGCCGAGTTGATGAAAGTGAACACGACCGAGGCGGCGAACATCAAGGTCGCTGTCAGCGTCGACACCCGCGCGGCGGCCTCGTACCACAAGTAATAGGCCAGCGCGGTCGGAAGCACCCCCAGCAGGAGCAGGAAGACCACGTCATTGGCCGTCGGAACTTGCAACGAAAACACGGCCAGCGGCAGCAACAAAACGCCAGAGCATAGGAATATCCCGAAGAGGAAATTGAGACGCTCTGCGGTTGATTCCGAATTGCGCATCGCGCGGCTGCTTGAGATCAGAAACACCGCCCAGCTGAGGCCCGCACCGATTTCAAGCAGATCGCCGAACAAGGGGTCTCCGCCCCCTTGGAAATCCTGATAAACTGTTAGAAAAACGCCCAGAATTGCCAACGCTGTGGCCAGAACATCGGTGCGTGTGACGGGGGTGTCGGCAAAGAAGTACAAAAACACCAGCACGAAGAATGGCGCCGTATTTTCAAGCACCATCGCATTGGCCGCACCGGTATATTCCAAGCCGATATGGAACAGGATGTAGTTGACGACCGTCGACAGAACCGCAAGCCGAAAGTTCCAGTCGCTCAGACGGATCGACACGGCAACCCGCATCACGCGCAGCATGCAATAGATGGCCATTGCGGCAATGAACAGGCGCGTCACCGCAATTTGCAGCCCGCCCAGATCGCTGGTCAGATAGCGCACGATGACGCTGTGTGTGCCCCAAAGGAAGGCGGCCAGAAACCCAAGCACCAGACCATTTTGAAAAAGCTTGGTGTCGGGCATCCTTCGAATCTGCTTACTTCAACTGACTGTCTTTAGAGCCACGCCGATTGATCCCAGAACGCGCTTTGAAAGCCCCATCCCGTTCCTGCTGGCAATCCAGACACAGTTTGACGCCCGGCAAGGCCAAACGCCGTTTCTCGGGGATCGGTTCCTCGCATTCGGCGCAATGGGTCAGGCTTTCGCCCACTGGCTGCATTTGCGCCTGCATCCGGGCAAGCTCATCCGAAATGGATGCTTCGATTTGTTCACTCACTGCGCCGTCACGCGCCCAACCGCCTGCCATGGCGTCCTCCTGATCAGGTGCACGCCAGATTAGCCGAGCCGGACGCGACGTGGCAAGTCAGAGGGAAACCGCCCCTTCCAGCACGCGATCAATCATCTCCTGCGTCCCGCGTGAGAATTCAAGCGGACATGGGTATTTGACACCTTCGCGCAAGGATCGGCAAAACGCCTCGACCTGCAGCTTGTAATGGTCATCCCCGGGAAAGCGCGTGACCTGAACCTCAAGCCCCGGACGGTGCAATTCCACGCGCGCCTCACCAAAGACGCGTGCGTTGAACGGAGCAGTCAGGCGAATAACCCCACCTTCACCGTGAAACACCATCTCTTGATGCGGATGCATGCGGATCGAGACATAGGCGGAATAGGTAAAATCTGGAAATTGTGCGCGAATTTCCGTGAAAGTGTCGATCCCTTCCTGCCATCGGATGGCTGACTCCACCCGCACAGGTTCCTGCCCTGTCGCAAACCGCGCGCCGCCGATCACATAAACACCGATGTCGCGCAGCCCGCCACCGCCGGTCTCGGCACGATTGCGGATGTTTCCGGTATCCGCGCGATTGTCGAAACTGAAGGCACCGGTCACATGCACCAATTTGCCGATGGCCCCATCGGAAATCAACTTTCGCACCAATTGCCACTGCGGATGATGGACGATCATGAAAGCCTCGGCCGCCAGCAGCCCGGTCTTATCCCGTTTTTGGATCAGAGTGTCGAACTCGGCCCCGGTCATGGCCATCGGCTTTTCACACAGTACATGCTTACCCGCTTCTAGCGCCTTCAGACTCCATTCCACATGCAGGTGGTTGGGCAAGGGAATATAAACAGCCTCAATCTGTGGGTCCGCAAGCAACGCGTCATAACTGTCATAAACCACCAAGTCAGAACAAAAGGCCCGAAACGGTTCAGCCTTGGCAGCGTCTGACGTGGCCAGCCCGGCCAGACGCGCGCCGTGGGCCGCATGAATCGCCGGTGCCATGAATTGCCGCGCGAATTTGGCAGCACCCAGAACGCCCCATTGAACTGGTATATGCATAATTTCCTCCGACCTGTGTAATCAGGGGCGATCCAATCGTTATCGCTAACAGCCCCATTTCCTGACCTTCTAGCAACCATCCGACGTTAAGTCAGGCTTTTATCTGCATAGAACCTTCGTAGTCTGCCCCCAATGGTTGAAAGGGAGTGAGAATGAAACGGGTCCTCAAGTGGATTGGCGGTCTGCTGTTGCTTGCAGTTGCGGTCGGTGCCGTCGTGTTTTTCGGATTTCTTCCGTCTTATATTGAAGCCGAGCGGAACAACGTGATCGCCCATGCCCCTTATGAGGTGTCCGACGATGCCGCCGCATTGCACGAAACCCTGATCGTCGGCGACCTACACGCAGACCCCCTTTTGTGGAGCCGCGATCTGACCGAACGAGGCACCCGCGGTCAGGTAGATATCCCACGACTGATCGAGGGTAACGTCGCGCTACAGGTTTTCACCGCCGTCACCAAATCCCCTGCCGGTCAGAACTATGAGGCGAACTCGGCTGAGTCTTTTGATAACATTACCCTTTTGGCCATCGGACAGTTGTGGCCATTGCGCACGTGGGACAGCCTGAAGGAACGCGCCGTCTATCAGGCGGAAAAGCTACATCAGTTCGAAGCGGCCTCGGACGGGCATCTGAAAGTCGTCAAGACAAGGGCTGACCTGGACGCCGTGCTGGCTGCCCGAGCGGCAGGCCAACCCGTTGTCGGAGGCATCCTAGGCATTGAAGGCGCGCATGCTCTAGAGGGCGATCTGAACAATCTGGACGCTCTGTTCGACGCCGGCCACCGAGTGTTTGGACTGCACCACTTTTTTGACAACGAACTTGGCGGATCATTACATGGGGTGGGCAACGCTGGCCTGACAGAGTTCGGCCGTCAGCTTGTGGCGGACCTAACGCAACGGCCCGTAGTGATCGATTTGGCCCATTCCAGCCCTCAGGTCGCGCGTGACGTGATCGATATGACTGATGTTCCCCTGATCGTCAGCCACAGCGGCTTGCACGGATTCTGCCCGGTCAAACGCAATTATCCCGACGATCTGATGCAACAGATTGCCGCCACCGGCGGTGTAATCGGCATGGGCTATTGGGCGGACGTTACCTGCGGGGACATCACCCCGAACGGCATCGCCAAGATGATAAAGGCAGCCATCCAGACCGTTGGCGAAGACCATGTCTCGTTGGGGTCAGACTATGATGGCTCAGTAGAAACCGCATTTGACACATCGGAATTGGCGGCCCTGACCTCGGCATTGTTGGATCAGGGATTGACCGAAGCTCAGGTTCGGAAAGTGATGGGTGAGAATATGGTGAGAGTTTTCCAGCAACAATTGAACTAGTTGCACCTTGTGATTCAAATTGTTGAAATTTAAATGAGATTCGGTGCCGCCAAACCGGATCTTATCCGGGCTCTCAATTGATAAATCCGAATTTCGTGATCCGTTTTCCAACTCTCCCCGTAACATCTTTATCGCCGGGGAGAGAAACCTGACCTGTCAGCATTACTCCCGACCAAAGGCGCGCAACCGGGTGGGAGATAAACCGATATGCCAGCTAATACAGAACTACCTTCGATTACCGGAAAAGTCCTGGAACTAAGCGGGGACCCGGGATCCTTCGACCATAACGCTCATGATTTCGACATCCTTCGCGAGGCCGTTCTTGCAGCAGGTCTGGACGGAGCGTTGGCCGACCCCAACGCCGATCTGACCGTTTTTGCGCCGAAAGATGCGGCATTTATCGGATTGGCTCAGGCTTTGGGCTTTGAAGGCTCGGACGAAGCCGGAGCGATCAATCACATCGTGAAAGCCCTGACCCTTTTAGGCGGTGGCGATCCGATTCCTCTGCTGACCGAGATTCTAACCTATCACGTCGTCGATGGGTCATTCACGAAACAAGAGGTCGTCAGTTTGGGTGACGGTGCGGCCATCGAAACGCTGCAGGGTGGTGAAGTGGAACTGAACCTTTCCAGCATGCCACCCAGCCTGGGCGATGCGGACCCGGGAATCGACGATCCAGGTCTTGTCGGATTCGACGTTCCCGCCTCGAACGGGATCATTCACGTTTTGGATGGGGTTCTGCTGCCGGTATCCGTGACCGGCATCCTTGGCCAGAAGAATACAGATTTCATTCTGGGAGATGACTCGGACGAATTCCACTTCACCGGTCGTGGCAAGGACTTTGTGCATGGTGGTGGCGGAAATGACGTCATCGGCGCCGGTCGCGGTAAGGATATTGTTCTAGGTGGTGATGGCAATGACACCATTTTCGGCGGGCGCGGCATGGATATACTGCGCGGCGATGATGGGAACGACAAAATCTTTGGCGGTCGCGGCAAAGACCTGATCGATGGCGGCGCTGACGATGACTTTTTGGTCGGCGGCCGTGGGCGTGACACCTTTTTCTTCGAAGAAGGCGACGGAGAAGATACCATCCTCGACTTCGAGATCGGCAAGGACAAGATCGACCTCAGCGGCTACGACGGTATCGACAGCTTCGAGGATATCGAAGACCACATCGAAAGCGGGTTCTTCCGCACCACAATCGAGTTGGGAGATGGCGACAGCATTGACCTGCTTGGCGTTGGAAACAGTCAACTGTCGGAAAGCGATTTTATCTTCGCGTAAACGAAAAAGCCCGCCATCTAAGGCGGGCTTTCTTTGCTTGGGTCCGTCTCAGACGTTGCCCAGCATCCCTTTTTCACGCGCCAATTCGCGCATTTTCTTTTGGAGCTTCTCAAACGCACGAACCTCGATCTGACGAATACGCTCGCGGCTGACATTGTACTGCGTACTCAGGTCCTCCAGCGTGACGGGCTGATCCATCAAGCGGCGCTGAGTCAGGATGTCCTTTTCCCGATCATTCAGGACTTCCAGAGCAGCCGCCAGAAGCTCGCGCCGGGCGTCCAGCTCGTCGCGGGCTTCGTAATCGCCAGCCTGATCGGCATCCTCATCCTCAAGCCAATCCTGCCACTGCATGGTGCCTTCGCCTTCGGACCCAACAGTCGCGTTCAACGAAGCGTCGCCACCGGACATGCGGCGGTTCATGCTGATGACTTCTTCTTCGGTCACGCCCAGATCATTGGCGATCTGCTTGACGTTCTCGGGACGCAGGTCGCCTTCTTCCAGCGCGCCAATGCGTGCTTTGGCTTTGCGCAGGTTGAAGAACAGCTTTTTCTGCGCGCTGGTCGTGCCCAGTTTCACCATGGACCACGACCGCAGGACGTACTCTTGGATCGAGGCGCGTATCCACCACATGGCATAAGTCGCCAACCGGAAACCTTTTTCCGGGTCGAACTTTTTGACAGCCTGCATCAGGCCCACGTTGGCCTCGGAAATCACCTCGGCCTGCGGCAAACCATAACCGCGATAGCCCATGGCAATCTTAGCCGCCAATCGCAGATGCGATGTGACCATTTTATGAGCCGCTTCAGTATCTTGCTCTTCGACCCAACGCTTCGCCAGCATGTACTCTTCTTCCGGCTCCAGCAGCGGAAATTTGCGAATTTCCTGCATATAGCGGTTCAGGCCGCCTTCTGGCGTCGGCGCGGGGAGATTTGCGTAATTTGCCATGATTCATGTCCCTCCGACAAATGTTTAATTCGTTAACATGGGATATGGGAGGTCGTCCCAATCCGTTCAAGAGGTACCGTTAACAGTTTGGAATTAACGATAGATAAAGGAAACCAAAGAAAGTCTTAATCACGTAACTTTGCGCATTATGTCAGCGGTGCGCAAAGCTGTTCAATCAGTTTCTGCATATCTTCGGGCAATTCGGCCTCAAACCGCAGGTTTTCACCAGTTACCGGGTGTTCAAAACCCAACACAGCGGCGTGGAGCGCCTGCCGCGGAAAGGCTCTCACGGCCTCGGCTGTGGTCGCGCTGAACGCCTTGGCGGCCAGTTTTCGCTTGCCGCCGTAAACCGGATCGCCCACCAAACCGTGCCCGGCATGGGCCATGTGTACGCGGATCTGGTGCGTGCGCCCGGTTTCCAACCAGCATTCGATCAAAGCCAACCCTGCTGGTGATCCAAAAACCTCAACCAGACGTGCCCGCGTCACCGCATGACGCCCGCCATGAAACAGCACCGCCTGCCTTTGCCGGTCGGTCTTGTGCCGTGCCAGTTGCGTGGTCAGGCGCATGATGTTTCCGGGCTCGAAGCTGACGCCTTTGACACCGCGCAAACGAGGGTCATTCGCATCCGGCACGCCATAGCAAATCGCGCGATAGTAGCGCTCGACCGTGTGCGCCTCGAACTGTGCAGCCAGACCGTGATGGGCCGCATCGGATTTCGCCACCACCAGCAGGCCGCTGGTTTCCTTGTCGATGCGATGTACAATTCCGGGACGCTTGACCCCGCCTACCCCGGACAGGTCGTCACCGCAGTGATGCAGCAACGCATTGACCAATGTACCGCTCGGAGACCCCGGCGCAGGATGCACAACCATGCCCGCTGGTTTGTTGATAACGATCAGGTCTGCGTCCTCAAAGACAATCTCCAACGGGATATCTTCGGGACCAATATGGCTGTCCTCTGCCTCATTCACGGTAATCGCCACGGATGCGCCCTCGGCCACTTTGGCTTTTGGGTCGCGCGCCTCGATGCCGTCGATCAGAACAGCGCCCTGATCAATCAGCCGGGCCAACCGCGTGCGCGAGAGGTTTTCATCGGCTGGTACATCCCGCGAAAGCGCCTTATCAAGACGAGGCGGCGGATCGGCCGCAATCTGAAATTCAATCTGGCGGGTGCCCATGACTGTCCCTTCCGAACCCCAAGAACCGCAGGAAACACCGCAGCTTCGCCTGCTGCGGAGAATGGTCATGTTGTTGACCGCGGTGATGATTGGCGGGGTTCTAGTGACATTCGCGCTGATTGTCATCCGACTATCGGACAGAACCCCCACCCTGCCCGATCAGATCGAGCTTCCAGACGGCGCCAAAGCACAGGCAGTGACAATCGGCAGCAACTGGTATGCGGTGGTGACCGATGACAACCGTATTTTGATCTTTGAC
The DNA here is from genome assembly GCF_056538105.1 of Ruegeria sp. BH6. NCBI lineage: Bacteria > Pseudomonadati > Pseudomonadota > Alphaproteobacteria > Rhodobacterales > Roseobacteraceae > Ruegeria > Ruegeria sp. BH6. The sequence continues at coordinate 609,142 of NZ_JBQFSR010000001.1, read as the reverse complement.
AAAACAACCGGTCGCCAGCGTCAGGAAATCACCGTCGAACGGTAGGGTTCAATCCTCTAGCGCCATGCGAAAGACGATCTCGGACGCGCGGCGCAGGGCGTCGTATTCCTCGGGCGTGTCGCGTCGGAATTTCTGGTCTTCTTCGTTTAGCTCAACCGGTTCAAACAACCTTGGCCGGTCGGGAAAGAACTCTTGCTGGAATGTGACGTCTTGCTTGGTCAAATACTCATCCAGCCAGGCCCGCTCGTCCGGCTCCAGCACATCATAGCTCCGGATCATGACCGGATCACTGACCACGCGCCGACGCAGCTGGCGACTTTCCTTGCGGCCCATGGAACGTGAGACAATGCCAAAAGCTTCGCTGGCCACACGCGACTGAGATTGGTTAGCGGGCTGTTTAGCCGCCGTGCCGTCCGGCAAAGGCACGCCTATGCGCGACATGAAATCATCCACGATATGGCCTTGGACCATCTGAGCGCGATCATACATCATCGGGACAATCGTAACGCCCGGAAAAGCCTGCCGGATTTGGTCCAGTTTCGCCGAAAAGGTGAAAGTGCCAGGGTCATTCTTGATTTTCGCCAGCCTGTCCCGGACATATTCCGACGCGCTGGTGCCCATACGTCCATTCTTAGCGCGCTGCTTGTAGTCGGCTTCAAAGAAATCCGAGTAGCGGCGGCAATAGTAGGTGATCCTTAAGTCGCGAGAGGGGATTTCCGCGAAGACCTGTGCCAACTTGTTCAAGTCGCAGGAATAGAACATCTCTGAAGACACTAGGCAGGTTTGATCGCTGTGCGCCTCATACTCGGTTGCCATCAACGCGCGGAACGGGTCCATCGACTCATTGGTCTGATTGATGCGAAAGGCGATGATGTTGTGGCTGATCGCCAGACGTCCGCTCCCTTCCAACCGACGACGGCCCGCCTCAAGATAATGCAAGCCGACATCAGCCAGTGGGGCCTTGTTCTGACGCACATATGCCTGAAGCGCTGTCGTGCCGGTCTTGGGCATACCCAAATGCAGCCAGAGCATCAGAGACCTCCTGTTTTGGAAATATGCCTGCTCATTCCCTGTGACTGGCCGCAAAATCCGCCGTCATCTGCTGCATGAGGTCCTGCATCTCTGGTTGCGCCCGCAGGTCCATGATCTTCTGCCTGTGCAGATCGCAGGACAAATGATGCAGCCGGGCCGTTTCAGGATCTGACAGCAACTCGTAAAAATGTTCGCGCTTGCGATCCAGGATGACATCGATCGAGCCATCTTCCTCGGCGTTTTGGTTCATCATGTTCCAATAGTCCATGCCAAGGCTTTCCCCCAGATGGTGGGCCCGCCCGCGCATTTTCTTGACCAGGTAGCTTTCACAGGACTTCAGCGCATAGTGATTGATCTGAACCAGATCATACCCAATGGAATCCCGCGCCGAGCGCCAACTGGCGCTAAAATACCGGTCCGGCATCAATTGTCCCGATCCATTGTACCAGTGACAATCTTCCATGGTCTCAACTGTCGGGCGTTTGGGTCGATGAACCCCCAGCGCACTCCAAAGTTCGCGCTGAAACATCGTTTTGAAACCCCAGGCTTGCGGTGGACGGTATTTCTGCTCTTGCGCCGCTCGTCGAAACTGGTCCGACAGGAATCGATCCTCATATCGAACGACACCAGCATTTCCGAACAGGCGCCATGTCATCGAAATCATCTTAGCGTCCGGAACGGCATCGGTCAGCGCGCGCAGAGTGTTATCACCAGTTTTGACGTTGATATGTTCATCGGCATCAATCACGATCACCCAATCCTGTGGGCGCGCAACTTCCATCTTCAGGAATTTTCTGTAGGCGCGTTTTTGCGGGCTGGTCTGGCGGCGAGAATTATTGTCGACGTGGGTCAGGATGCCACGCTCATCCAACCGCTTTAGCAATTCATCCGTGCCATCGGTGCAGTCATTGGTCATCACAATCATCTGGTCAACGCCAAGCGCGCGGTTATGGGCCACCCATTCCAGCACAAAAGGGCCCTCGTTCTTCATCGGGGTAACGCTGATATACCGCGGGTCCTTTTCAGACACTTATTCGCCTCATGTTTAACTGCATATTGAACTTGCGCTCGAAGTTCTGCGGTTTTCGTTCTCGCCACAGCCTAGGCTTAGTGGCTGCGACAGCCAAGAGTATTCCGGCGACGTTCTGAAAGCCTGTGCCATTCTCATCGAGTACGCGCCAACTGATTTGCAAAACGTTTATACGGCGGGAAAAGGTCATGCGCTTTTTGCAAGTAAGGTCTTGCCTTACTTTTCTTCCCGCGCCGCAACAAGATTTGCCCGGCCTCCCCTTGTATGACGGGCGTAGTTTCATCAAGGTCAGCAGCTTGAATAATCTGATTTTGCCCTTGTTCCATGGCATTGTTCCTTATCAGGAATTTCCCCATCGCATAGATCAGAAACGGATTGCCCGGATCGCAGGCCAAAGCCTCTGCTATTGTCATTCGTGCGCGCGTTTGATCCTGATCAGCCTCGTAGAGCGTGGCCAGCCTTAGATGGTACAGCGGGTTTTCCGGCCAATCTGACGCAGTTTTGCGCATCTCATCCACGGTTTGCGAAAGAGAAAAAACATCCTGATGCCAATTCAGCATGGCCTTGGCGGCGGACACGGCTGGATCGTCACCTTCGATATTTGCCAAATTATCCAAGCTCTCGCGCAGGCGCTCTTGACGAAATGGATCGTTCGAAAACCTTCGAGCTTTTTGATCCAAGGTAAGATCAGACCAATCCAGCAGAACAAAGTCAAAATTGCAGGGCTGACGTGCCAGCACTTTATGCTGAACCAAATACAGGTTGTTAAAGGGAGGGAAGCGCCGCCGCCGCACCTCTCGCTGCAACCGCCAGTCTGTTGGCGGAAACAACCGTGCTGACACCTGACCGCGGTACAACATCCGCGACCCAAGCACCGCAACGTCAGGGCGCATGGGTTTGGCCCAAAACGCACGGGCCAAATATCGGCTGGCGGACCACCTTTTCTTTTGTGCGCCCAGAGTAGCCGCCCGAACGGCCAAAAGAACAGCATAATCCTCGGGCCAAAGATCGGAACTCTCTAACCCAATTTTGGCCAGTAGCTCGCTTTCCTTCCACTTTGAAAGGTAAAAACAGTTTATTGACTGCAAAAGCGGCATGAACGCATTGTCCGCCTTTTCCTGCAGAATCGGCTTGGCCAGATCATAGGCTTGTTCAATCCGGTCCTGCGCACAAAGATACTGCGCCGCCTTGGCATAGACATGAGCCGCCTCAGAGACATTTAGAAAGGCACCGGGCCCCTTGGCCACCCGATCAATCACGCGGTGGCTTGCCGACGAAATCTCTTCCTCTGTCAAGACATCCTTGAACACTAAACGCTGCCGTCCCGAGATGCGGGCCGCCGCCATCGAAAACGCCGAGATAAAGGGCGCAACCACCTGTTCAGCGCGTGACATCGTATACAACTCGAGAAAGTCGCGCTGCGCGCGGGGCATGCCTGTCACATCCGCAATGTCGGACATCTGCAGCAATTGCGGAAACCGTTTTTGAAACCGGGTAATCAGTTCGGGTTGGTCGGAAAACATAATGGACGTTTGTCCAGCAGTTTTCTCCAGATGCGCCTCGTACAGTTCCTCGGGTTCGATCTTGGCGGGCCAGGTTGTGTGTTTCCACGGCGAACCGTTCAGAATGTCGCCCCGTCGGATGTGATAGGCCGTCACCCCCTGCCCCGACAGCTTTTCATCCGTCCGGTCCATGATGGCGCGGATTTCGTCCGTAAAGCCGATCTGATGGATGAAATCCCGATACCGAGGGCGGATCGCTTCGATATCCTCCCAGGGAAAGGCCAGCACTTCGAACCCTTCCTCGACCACAACCGACCGGCCCGAATTGAGATGCGCGATCAGGCGGTCTGGGGTTTTATCCCCTTGAAAGGTCCAGATTGGCAAAGCCTTGTCGCTGAGTTTTTCAAACGCCTTTGCACTGAGGAATTGCGCATCCATCCAATCCTGAGCAAACAGTTCCTGCGGATGATCCAGCTCGGGTGCATCCGATCCTTTCGGAAACCAATTGACCTTGTAAGTGGTGTCAAAATCCTCGGCCAGACGAATGCAGGTCAGCATCATCAGCAGGCGCGCGCCCATGCGGTCTTTGCGCTGGCCGATGAACACTCCTTTCGCAGGCGTCATTGGGACTTCTCTGCCTCAACCAATGCGGCGCGACGCAGTATGCGGAATTTATGGCGCGCCTGACCCACCAACTTTGGGTGACGTTCGCCTGCCTGCGCCTCAATCGCGCGCATCACCATCGGCAACCGGCGCCGTGCGCGCATCATCTGATAGAAATCACCTGCCTCAAGCGATCCGTCCATAGCCTTCTGCATGACGGGCTTGAGGATACCCAGCTTGCGCAACATAGGGGCTGCAAAATGGTTCGAAAACCATGTCTTAAGCAGCATGACATTTTCACCCTTCAGCCGAGTGACCTGCTGCCGGTCAAGATCGAAAAACGGGTCATAGAAGACATAGGCCTTACCCGCCTGCTTCACCGTCTGCGCGGCGTCACCATATGGCAGATCCCAATCCTGCACCCGCCCGAAACGATACCGCGTTTCCCACGGGACCAATCGTTCATCCAGTGACGTCTGAGGGTTAAATGCGATCACATTTGCGCCCGGGACCAATTCAGAAAAGGTCAGCGCCCCGAAGCCGCCCATCGAGGCCCCGGCAAAGACGACCTGGTCGAACTGATCGAAAAACCCTTCGGCTGCGCGGTTCTGGAAATACGTGATGATCTCTGGATCTCGATACCAGGCCTTGGTGCGCGCGAATATCCCCATATGCGACCAGCCCTCATCACGAAAGAACTTCCAACCCCAGGGTTCACGCGCAAAGGACAGGTCGTTCGCATTGGCGATATTGTCAAAACTGACAACCAGTTGCGAGGCAGAGCGTTGATGAAACAGCACCGAATGGCGTTCCAGCTTTTGCAGGAAACCGGCCCCATCTCCACCAGGATAGAGTTCGACAAACCACGGCGGTGCAGGGTCGGTCAGAATACGTTCATACCCCGTCTTGCGGTCGGGGTGATCGGGTTTCAACTGCTCTTTCGAAAGGTCGTCTGCCATGATCTTCAGATAAGATTATCCGCCAGCCAAACCCGAAAATCCACCCAGTCAGGCCGCATTTTTATCTCGGCGACCTTGGCACGGTGCCAGTCACAGGCCTTTGCGTGCAGCGCGCCCAACGTTTCGTCCGCCTTCAGTTCTGCCAACAATGGCGCCGCGCGTCGTGCGATGGGCTGAATGGATTGGTCAGCTTCTTTGTTGGCATTCATGTCCTGCCAGTAGGATTGCCCCTGATCCACTTTGATATGGTTGGTCCTCCCCCGGTCGCGCTTGATCAGAAATCCGTCCAACGATCGAACCGAGTAATGATGCAGGCGCCCAAGTGAATGATCGAACCCACGCCAAGCGCGCCAACCCACCTTTTCAGCCGGAAACAGCTTGCCCCCGGCGTCAGACCAGGCAATCTCACTTTCCTTGCCTTCTTCCATGCCCTTTGGGCGATGCGGGCCAAACCGGGTGAATTTGCCATTGTTGCGAAACAGGGTTTTAAGTCCAAACGCCCGGCCCGAATGGTATGGAAACTCCTGATCTCCCATCGCGAAGGTTTCGGTTACAGGCCTGTCTTCAAAACTGATATTGCCGGAACTGCCAAACAGTTTCCAAGCGAATGAAATCGCATCCACCTGCTGCCCTGCACGGTTTTCGACCTCGGTGATCAACGCGTCAAAGCTGTTGTCGCCGTGGCGGATGTTCCAGAACTCATCCACATCCAGACATAACAGCCAGTCCGCTTCCTTGACCTTGGGTTGACGCCGCGCCCGACGCAGCATCTGATGCTGTGGATTGCCCCCTTCTTTCACCTCGTTCGAGACATGGGTGGCCAACCCCAACTCCTGCAGTCGGCGGGCAATATCGTCGGTGCCATCGTCGCAATCGTTGGTGAAGATCACAAAGTGATCGACCCCCAATGTTTTATGAAACGCGACCCATTCCAGCATATAGGGGCCTTCGTTCTTCATCGTGGTGAATACGGTAATGGCCTGAGACATTAATACTTCCCGACTTGCGTTGACCTTCGTCATACACAACCCAGAAGGCGCGGGCGAGACAGGAATTGGAGTAATCAGCAATCCGGCACAAACTGGTGCAACTCTACCCCGATCCAAAGGGCTGATCGCCATGAATTAAGAAGAGAATGGTGCGGTCGAGATGCATTGAAGACTTGAACACGCATACTTCTGACCGTTTCTGGCTGCTTCAAGAAGTCGTCTAACTTACTGCAAAATAAAAAATATGGTTTCACTTCGCCTCAGAGTGGTTCACTGTGCCTCACACTAAAAGGTGGACCATAGGGTGGACCAAATTCCAGCACTCAACAAGCTATCATCATTGAAAGTGAAGAACACTCAAACCGGCTAGTGCTTGGATCGCGAGAACCTCTGGCTGCCAAAAACGACGGTGATGCTGGCAAGTAGTGCTTCGGGTTCATATCCACAGGCTTCGCAGAGGGATGGGGTTGGGTGCTCTGTCAGCCATAGCTCTAAAGATTCACGCCAAGAAGTAGAGAAATGGCGACCCGTAGCCCGTAAAGGCAAAGACCCCATCAAAGAACAAGAACGGATATGCCGGGAAGCTGCTTAGACCGATCACGCTTTGACCGTGGTCGCAAAAGAAACCTTCAGGAAATTAGAGAGAGGCGAATACGCCAGATCTCGCATCAGATCAAATTTCGAGAAGAAGCTTACCGGTTCTTTCTCCAAGTTGTTGCCGCCGGGTAGGCACTGAGAACGGACAAAGTAGGCCAAAAGCACAAAGGTTGAACGTCTGATGAACGAGCGCGCGGATCGATTTAAACCAGCAAAATGAAAAACTCAGGGCGTTCTAATGTATTTTTTACACCAACAGCCTAGTCTCAATCACCATCCATAAATGCAGTTTTTCAACCAATATTCGCCGCTCGGCATTCCGACATTTCAGCCATTTCGACGGCCTTGTCTATCAAGAACAACGCCTCCATCTTGGTTTTGGCTTTAAGCATAACTTCTTCGCTAACTTGGAAGCCAATTGGCCGACCTGAAGTGGTGTCACCGGAAACTTCTTTCAATGCCTCCGGAAGCGGAGCTCCTAACTGGTCCACGCTCAAATTAACTTGATTGTCGTAGATCACCAAGAACACGCCATTTCCCCAATAGGTCGCCACTTTACGCCCTTCCTGACTAGCTGACAGAACAGCTGTACCAGCTAAAGTCATGGCACTACGGAATTCACTGACCGTGCTCGTCTCATAGATTTGTTCGGCGCCTATACATTTCACCGCCACAAGCTTTGCAGCCATGGAGTGCATCGTTGAAAGCTGAATTACGTAGTTCTCAAATTCAGCTAACCCAATGAAACCGGGCAAATCTCCGAAACATTGCGGATCACTTAAGCGAACGTCCGGACTATTGCCAAAACACAACTCAAAATCCGCTTCAGCTTCCAGCACTTCGATTGCGGCTCTGCGTTCCGCTGCCATTCTATAGGCGTCAGACAACCTCTGCTTCAGATCAGAGAACTCAAAAGGCTTTGTAACGTAGTCCGTCGCCCCAACTCCGAATGCTTCGTCGATGTACTCTTTTTGCACCATGGCGGTCACCATGATAATAGGCGTGTAAGTGTAATCTGGTAATTTTCGCACTTCTTCGCAAAGAGTTATGCCGTTCATTTGCGGCATCTGCACATCCAATAGCAAGCAGTCGAACGCTTCGTTAGGTCGTGACAGTATTTCAATGGCCTCTGGCCCACTTCTGGCGGTGACGACGTCTTTATAACCGAACGCGTCTAGAACTCTATCTAGCAACTCCAGGATGCTAGGATCGTCGTCTACAGCAAGAATACGCATAACTTTTCACCAACCTTTTACACCTCACCAAACGTTGGGCATTGCAGACTTCAGGCAACGGTTGGCTCGCGCATGATACACTCAGGGTTTTCTCATCCTCTCTTACGAAGACGGCAAAACGGTGACACAAGGTGGGCTTCCTTATGTCTGTGCATTTTTTTAACTTGCGCAATTCTTCCCGTGCGAGAGCGCATACTGAAAAGCAAATCCCTCCAATTCTTTATGCCATTTTAACTTTGCTCCTATCAGCCGTCACGACCGCCTCGAAATACTATCGGATAGCGAAACCGCGCCTGATCCGGGCGAGAATTTGAAAGGAATACATAAGAGAAGCTGTATTTTTTCAAAATGTTGCCAGACATGGGGGAAAAAGTGGAACCTGCGGGAGAAAATAGAAGCCAAGAACTTTCTAAAGTTTTTGGTCAATTAGCGAAGGTAACCAAAGGAAGGGAGGAGATTTAGACACACCTATCCATCTATTCGGGCAACTACCGCATAGGGTTGTGGACTTGCTGAGTTGAATCTTGCCATAAGTGTGTCAGAAATATGAGTAAAATATGGACCAACCACTCAGGTATAAGCAGACATACCCGGTTCCGGAGGAGCTTCCGGAACTGACACCTGCTAACGGCACTTCAGGCGCACCAAATACTTTGGCGCGACTAGAAATATTTGCTGCCAATAGCAGTCCGCCAATGCCACGTGGCAACATTGGCCATATTCGTGCGACTACACTTAATTTTCGCAATATTTCCGAGCATGGCACCCTTCTGACAAAATACCTTGAAACCAGAAAATCAATTTTCATTGACCAGTTAAAGTGGCAAGTTGGTGAAGCTGACGGGATGGAATTTGACCAATACGACACGCCAGCCTGTCGATGGGTTGTGTTGCATGAATTCGGTGAGGTCTTAGGAGGTGTGCGACTTCTACCCACGACTGCAGAGTGCGGGGTATACAGTTATATGCTGCGCGACGCGCAAAGAGGTATCCTTAAAGGAATACCAACTGACGTTCTATTTATTGACGCTCCGGTAAAGCGCTCTGTTTGGGAAGCATCCCGTTTCTTCGTGGCAAAGGATGTTGCATCGTCGCGCAGGCTTTCGGTTCAACAGGAGTTGTTTCACCAGATGACTACTGTCGCGATGGAAGGTGGTGCGACCAGCATCCTGGGCATCGTCCCCTCAGTCTGGGCACGGTGGTCACGGCGACTGGGCATCAATGCCTCGCCTGTCGGCGCAAAGTTTTCCATCGATGGCACCATCAGTCAGTCGGTTTTATTCAACATCCACAAGTAAATAGAACACCTAACCCACTAGATTGTCTTATTTACTCTTGGACGCCCGACGCATATTTCATTGCAACTAAGGTTGATTTTAAGACTATTGGGAAAACTCGGCTGTATTGCATTTTCGTGGGGTTTCCAGAGTCGATGCTTAGACTTCCAACCGTTGTTCATTTCCGTAGTTTTGCGATCTTAGACTGCCCTTTAGCGCCAACAGATTGCCGAAAAAATAACGTTAAGAGAAAGCGACGCTAGTTCACAACAATAACTGGCAATTCGTTATTGAGGCCGTTGGCGCCAAATAAAGGTCAAGAAAAAGCCCCTTTCTACGAAGACTTTCTCCATTTTTGCCGCTGTTTCGGCCCACTCTCCTCATAAGTTTATCCCGTTATGAGGATATCGACGGTTCACCAGTTATGAGACATTCCACATTTGGCAGTGATCGGTTCCAAAGAAATTTAGAGCATCGAGCGCAAAGAAAGGCCGCACTTACTGTACTGGCGGTTGATGATGATCCTGACATTTTGAAATTGCTCCAGTCAGCACTTCCTGAACTCGAAAACTGCAATGTGGCTGCTGCCAGTTCAGCTGATGAAGCGCTTGGGATGATAGAAGCAGCAGAATCCCCGTTCGACTGTCTGCTTGTTGACATTCAGATGCCTGGAACCTCAGGGATAGAGTTGCTTTCACAAATCCGAAACCTGCCGGAAAATCTGGAAACACCTGTCATAATGCTGACTGCACTGGATGACAGGCACAACATCGAGAAGGCATTTTTAGAAGGCGCGTTTGATTATGTAACTAAACCCTTCGACTTCTTTGAATTGCGCAGCCGTATGAACGCTGCTCACCTTCTGATGATGGAAAGAAGGAAAACCCAATCCTCATCGGCGTCGATAGAAAATCTTCGCAGTGAATTGGATTTCAACCAGAAATTCAATTTCAAGGATCCTTTGTCTATCGACGAGCAGGAACAATGCTTGGGGTATGTCGAATTCGATAACTATGTCGAGCAGCTTTCACGGAGGCGTCGATTTGACACCTGGGTCACCGCAATCAAATTTCGTGACGCCGAGTATCACTTTGATCTGAAGAATTTTGGTGATTTTCGGCGATCTGTTTCCGACATTGGATTCTGCATTGAAAGAACAACACAGGCTGCTGGAGGAATCTATTCCTATCGCGGGAGTGGCGTATTTCTCGTTGTTACACATGGGAGGGAACGCACCCAGAATATTCCGACCGAAGCTTTCCTAAACCAAGAACTAGGGACTGTTCTCAGCAACCGCTGCGCATCTGTCCATCTTAAAGTGGTGAAAGGTACACCGGTATCGCTTCGTTCTTTTACGAAGGTTGGAGCATTCGCCTCTTTGGACACGGCTATCAAAAAAGTGAATCATCGTGAGGCCAATCTCAGAAAGGGTCTGGTTACAACCTCTTCCACATTTTCAGAGCCCACACCGCATCGCAAAGAAATGGTCAACGATAGATTGTTTGATGTAGTCTTGCGTGAGCTGTACGGCGATAACACTTACCTCACTCGCCGGCAGTAAGCTAATTCTATCGCCAGGCCTGACGTCGATCAAAGGTCAGGCACTGGAGTTTAGATATCAACTTTATTCGCGAACCCGTTCGGCATTGAGGATGAGTGGGCCACTGGTACGCATGGTGAATGTCAAAACTGGTTCCGGTAATTCAGACTCTGTAATCGAAAAATTTATTCGACGGAGCACCGAAGCCATAAGTACCATGATTTCAGTTTCAGCGTACTGAGCACCAATGCAGATTCTGGGACCATCTCCAAATGGAATGTACTGACCTCGAGGTAGTGTAGATCCCAAGAACCGTTCCGGTCGATAGTGGTCAGGAGCATCCCATAGTTTTTCGTTTCTGTGCAAAGAGTAAACTGGGAAGAACAGCGCGTCACCATTTGCAATCTTTACCCCTTTGATTTCAAGGTCGGCAGTTGCGTCTCTAGCAAAGAACGCGGCTGAAGGGTAAAGCCGCAGCGTCTCTTTTACATGGGCGCGCAGGAGTGGCATTGCCTCCAGGTCAGAAAACTCCATTGGACCTTTGGGGCGAACCGACCGAATTTCTTGTCTAACCTTAGCTTGCATATCTTGGTGCAACGCCAGCAGATAATACCCCCAGGCCAGAGCGTTGGCGGAAGTTTCATGACCAGCGACGACAAAGGTTAAAAGGTTGTCAACGGTTGTCGCTTCATCCTCGAAATCTGTTTTCAACGCCTCAATCATGAAATCGAGGAAATCCTGTGGCTCGCTGCGGCATTCGGAGCGACGCTGATCAATAACCTGTCTGGCAAGGTTCCGCATATTAGTCACCGGGGCCAGGCTGCGTAGCCAATTCTTGCGCGGCACCCACTTTGGCAAACCCATTAAATCGAAAAGAGACAAATCAGAAATGTACTCAAAATACTTGATCAGCCCCACGCGTATTTGCTCTGAACTGACTTTCTTGTTACCCGAAAAAATCACCCTGGAAATATTCGTCAACGTTGATGCAGGTGCAATTTGTGCAACATCTACGGGGCCTTCGTGTTCCGCCAATGAATCTGCAATCTCGACACCAGTCTCTGCAAAATGCCGAGCCAGAACCGGGAGGTTCCTGGCGGCGAATAGTGGAGAATACCTACGCCGCTGCTGACGCCATTTTTCCCCTTCAGAGAGTATCAACCCGTTGCCTACAGCCGATCCAATAATGTCTTTAGTGAACTTGGCTTTGGGAAACGAACGGCCCTGCCCGACAAGTAGCTCGGTTATTATTTCAGGATCGCAGATATAGTGTATGTTTAAAGGCCCACGAACATAAGTTTCACGCAGAGTTTCGGCCGGGATGACTTCAAACATGTTTCGACCAGCGGACCTTGCAAACTGAAGCAGTGTCACCGGCTTTTTTGCAAGCCTAGCCGAAACAGGAGCGACAGCGCCCTGCCCCAACTTCGTAAATTCAACTGCAGTCAAACCCCAACCCTTTTAGATTTTCTCCTTCTTTATGGCACATTAAGATAAAAAAAATTGCACTTAGCAACGAGATCGTCAATTCTGGGCGCCCCACACTGCATTTGCGCAACAAAAATTTTTCAACCTCTCACATCAGAATCTTGCGTGAAACGCCAACAATTACGGTGGCCTTCAAAGGATTAGCGCCAAACTGTGAACCCAATTCAGACCAACTAAGTCCTCATTATGCCGCTAATGGTACTGTCCAAGCGCGAAAAACGAAGACATCTAGATGACAGCCATCGACGCCAATCTGCCGGACCGGGATTCTGGTGAAACGGAAAACCGGCTTCTGCAAAACATAATAGATTATACTGCCATGAGCTTTGCGCTTCTGTGGCAGCGGCAGGCTATTTATCTGGCCACGACCATTTTGACTGCGTTCTTCTTCGATCCCGTTAACGCCATGCTGTTCTATGGGACAATCCTCATATGCGAAGCGCAAGATTTATTGCTGGCCAAACGCGTACCGCGCTTAAAGCCAGATCAGCACAAAGCAATTGGTATGATGGTTGCTTGGATTCTGTTGAACACGATCCTCAGCTCAACTGCAATCTGCCTGTATGCTGTTTCAGTTGCTTTCGCACAACCCGCCGGCGGTCACTTTACTCCAATGTTCTTCTTGTTTGCTGCGGCGTTGTTTGCTGCAATGAACAACCATCAGTTTCTGTGGGCAATGATTGTCCGTCTGACCATGTACGGCGTATCGTTCATGTTGATTGTCGTCAAAGATATCTGGACCGAACGCCCCGAGCTTTCATCTGAACTCTGGCTGCACTTCTTCACCGTTATCTTTGTAATGTACTTTCTGATTGACTGTTCGATGGTGTTTCTGAAGCTCTACCGCAGGAATTTGGAACAACTCGAAAAGCTCAAAGCAGAGCACGAAAGAACAAAAGCGGCCTACATTGCGAAAACTCAGTTCATATCGACAGTTAGCCATGAACTGCGTACGCCTCTCACTTCGATCAAGGGATCACTTGACCTAATCAACACAGGCGCATTGGGTGAAGCTCCAGAATCAATGCAAAGCCTCATTCATTTAGCAGGTAAAAACTGCGAACGGCTCGCATCCCTAATCAATGATGTGCTGGACATTCAAAAAATGGAAGCGGGCGAGATGAACTACCGTGAAGGAACTGTTGATGTACATGCGCTGATTCAGGAAGCGATTGCATGTAACACGGGATACACCAGTGCTCACAACGTAGAAATTGTAGAAGACTTAAGGGGAAACAATGATCTATACGTTAAAGGTGATGCCTCCCGCCTTCTTCAGGTGTTGGCCAACATTATCTCCAACGCAGCTAAATTCTCCCTTGATGGAGGCGAGATAACCGTCGGATGCGAGAAAGTCGGCGGGCATATTCGCCTCTTCGTCAAAGACCATGGCATCGGGATACCTGAGGGGTTCCATGACAAAGTTTTCGATTGCTTTTCCCAGATAGACTCCTCCGACGAACGTCACGCAGGCGGTACCGGACTCGGGATGCACATTTCAAAGGAAATTGTTGAGCATTTTGGCGGTACAATAGACTACAGAAGCAAACTTGGTGAAGGCACAGAGTTCTTTGTTATGTTTCCCGCGATAAGCGGGCACGAGGTAGGTTCCGCCGGAGCAGAGCACACCTCACTAACCTGCGCCGTGCAATCCAAGCAACTTTAGCCGAATCCCACTAAGCAGGTCACCATGCTCTTTCGAAGGAATCCCATGGTTTCAGAGCGGATTCTTCGCAGTAAAGTTAACGCCAAAACTACATGACCTCATGACAAGCTTGAAACCGCCTGCGGTAAAATGAGGGAGCCTGCATATTGCCAATGCAACTCCAAAAAAAGAAAATGCTGTTCCGGTCATGAGATCGGAACAGCAAACTCGTTACCAGGTACATTTCCGAAGATGCAGTAGATTTACAACTTTCGGCAAAAAGGCCTACTACTTGCAGGCCGCGATATTTCAAAGAACATCATAAGGGATGAGCTGTCCAAGCACCGGTAATTTCTCGTGTTTTGTTCGTTTCAGTTGTTCTAATTGATGTAAACCGGAAACAAAGAAGCCAATGACCGCCGGACTGTCAACATATTCAGCTTCTTCATCGATTCGGCGCACTCTATTTGAACTAATTCACTCAAGTTTTGACGCCCAACTCAGATTGTATGGTCTTCACAGTTCTTAAGCCCGTATTGCACGTTTATCTCAATACTCGCGCTGATCAGCCTTCACATGTGCGGCAGCTAATTACGTTGACGCCCTCATACAGCCTTTTAACCAGCAGTGGAGATTCATCATCGATAAACAGTAGTTGGTGGAAGCCATTTATGTACTTGTTCGGTTGTCGGGCACTCTACTCGACGATCGGAGGCATCAGCGCACGCGTGCAGAAACAGCGAAAGCGACTACGTTGCGCCGATGACCAAATCACAAGCCTTCAGGTGGACCAAGATCGTTCACGCCAACATGATAAATTGAAATTACACAACGAGATGAATTATTTGGTGCGGTCGAGAAGACTCGAACTTCCACGGGTGTTACCCCACAGCGACCTCAACGCTGCGCGTCTACCAATTCCGCCACGACCGCACTGCCAGTGACTTGGTAGTGGGGCGTATAGACGCAGATGATCAGGATGTGAAGAGACAAAAACACGCCAGTTTGAATTCCCCGCCTGCATTCATATCTGTATCGTTAACGTATCCTTCATCTTCCGCTCAGGAGTCTGAACATGACTGCCGCAGATCCCCGCCCCATCCTTCAGATCGACATCATTTCAGACGTCGTCTGCCCCTGGTGTATCGTCGGATTTCAACAGCTTGATCTGGCTCTGAAGCAGGAAAATGTTCTGGCGCGCCTTAGATGGCATCCGTTTGAACTGAACCCCAATATGCCGCCCGATGGTCAGAACCTACGCGAGCATATCATGGAGAAATACGGCTCGACCGCTGAACAGAGTCAACTGAATCGGGATCGGCTGACGCAGTTGGGGGCCGAGCTCGGGTTTGCGTTCAATTTCAATGAAGACAGCCGAATGGTGAACACCTTTGCGGCCCACCAACTGTTGGACTGGGCCGAAGCTCAGGGCCGCCAGCATCCGCTGAAACTGGCCCTGTTCAAGGCGTATTTCACCGACCAGAAGGATGTGTCGAAGGTTGATGTGTTGCTTGAAGCGGTTGCCGAGGCCGGTCTGCCCGTTGATGCGGCGCGATCTGCGCTGGAATCCGGTGCGCATGTCGCCGCAGTACGTAAGAAGCAAGAGTTCTGGACCAGCCGGGGTATTTCCGGTGTCCCGTCGATGGTGTTCGGCGGCAAATATCTGGTGACTGGGGCACAGGGCACAGACACCTATGCCCAGATTCTGCAAAGGTGCCTGGCCGAGGCCGCCTGACCCCTTCCCCTTGCCGCACCTGCGCGATATGGAACCGCCATGGAATGGAAGATCACCGACGGGTTAACTGATTACACTGAAGCCGTCGCCTTTATGGAGGCGCGCGTCGCGGCCATCGCTGCGGGCGAGGCGGACGAGTGTGTCTGGCTGCTGGAACACCCGCCGCTCTATACGGCAGGCACCTCGGCCCGGTCCGAGGATCTGACGGATCCAGATCGCTTTCCGGTCTATGAAGCAAAGCGTGGTGGAGAGTATACTTATCACGGCCCCGGTCAGCGCGTGGCTTATGTCATGCTGGACCTGAACAAACGCGGTAAGGACGTGCGGGGCTTTGTCAAAAAGCTTGAGACTTGGGTGATCGCAGCCTTGGCCGAGTTCAACGTTAAAGGCGAAATTCGCGACGGCCGTGTCGGCGTGTGGGTGCAACGTGATGACAAGCCGCTTACGGTGACCGGCCAGCCAGCCGAAGACAAGATCGCAGCCATTGGATTGCGCCTGCGCAAATGGGTCAGCTTTCACGGTATCTCAATCAATGTTGAACCTGATCTTGAGCATTTTTCCGGCATCGTCCCCTGTGGAATCAGCGAGCATGGTGTGACGTCTCTGGTCGATCTAGGCTTGCCTGTAACGATGGCCGACGTGGACGCTGCCTTGCAAAAAACCTTTGCGGATAGTTTCGAAACGGCCATCGCATAGCCTGAATTCGAATCGCCAAACGCGGCAAGGCGAATTGACAATTCCCCCTCAGAATTCCCTTTGTTTCCGAACCCGTATGCAATCTGCCATTTAGCCCGTTAATTTTGAGTTTATTTGGCGGAAAGCTCACTCAGAACGATACAAATTGCGCGTTAACGGGTAGTCTAACTTTACCGTTCTAGAGTGAGTGGTGTGTTAAACCGGTGATCCCGGAAGACCTGGGTGTCGGAAAAAGTGTTTGTTTACGAGTCTGCCGTTCCGACCCCAAAATCGGAACGGCAATTCCTTTTCAGGACCCTTGCAAATTGTCATGTCCAAACCGGGGCAATGCTGCATGCGTTTTGCCCGCGCGCTCTAACTCCAATGTGACATGCCCGATTGCGAACCGCGACCTCAGGGTTTTTTTCACCAACAGTCTTATGGTTTCCGCGTCTGTCCAGCTTTGGGCGTCGATCTCAAGATGCGCGGTCAGGGCTGGTTCCTGCTCCTGCATGCTCCAAAGGTGGATATGGTGGACACCGGCCACTCCTTCAGTGGCTTCGATCGCGGTGGCCACATCCTCGGGCGACAGATTGGGCGGCGCGCCCAGCATCAGCACCCGGATCGTTTCTCCGATCTCAGATTTCACGTGCCACAGGATGTAGACCGAGATCAGGATCGTCACCGCAGGGTCGACCCAGGTCCAGCCAAACAGTATGACGGCCGCACCTGCGACGATGACGGCAACCGACCCCAGAGCATCGGCGACATTGTGGATAAAGGCCGCACGGATGTTCATGCTGTCCTTTGACATCGAATAGGTCAGCGCAGCGGTGATAAGGTCGACGATCAGAGCTAGCGCTGCGATCCAAACAACCATCCACCCGTTGACAGGCTCGGGCTGGAAAAACCGCATGACACCTTCGTACAGCAGATACACCGACAACACGATCAGTGTGGTGTAATTGACCAGCGCCGCGACCACCTCGGCGCGACCATACCCAAAGCTCATACGCGGATCGGCGGGGCGACGGGCAATCTTACGCGCGAAAAAAGCGATGATCAGCGCGATGGCGTCCGAAAAATTGTGCAATGCGTCTGCAATCAGTGCCAGAGACCCTGAAAGGATGCCGCCGATGACTTGCGCCAGGGTCAGCAGCATGTTCACCCCTATCGCCCCTGCGACGCGCATATCGCCTGCGTCCGGGTCGATATGGTGATGGTTATGTCCCTCGTGGCCGTGATGATGCGCCATGGTGCCGGTGTTCCTTGTTTTGGCTGCACAGCACATGTAATTCCTCTAGTCACTAGAGGTTCAAGAGAGGAAAGCCGAAAAATGTACTCGATCGGAGAGCTTTCCCGGCGAACCGGCGTCAAAGTGCCCACAATCCGGTTTTACGAAGACAAAGGGTTGCTGCCAAAGCCGGAAAGATCGGCTGGGAATCAGCGCCGGTATGACACTGCCGTATTAAATCGGTTGCAGTTCATTCGCCACGGGCGAGACCTTGGCCTGCCTTTAAGCGATATTGAGGCACTGTTATCCTTGGAAGGCGCGCATGGCGATGATTTGAACCGGGCACATGAAATCGCCGAACGTCAATTGGCGGATGTACGCGAGCGTATCGCCCAATTGGTCAGGCTTGAGGTGGAACTGACCCGTATCGCCTCGGCTTGTGACGGTGGGCACGACCATGTTTGCGCCGTGCTCCACACGTTCGGCGACCACAGCGCGTGCCTTGGGCCGCACGACGGCAAGGGGTGATCAGACCAGCGCTGCTTTGATCTTGTCCGCATGCTGGGCGATCAGGTCGAAGTCACCCATCTTGCCCGGAGGCCGCATGGCAACACCTTCCTGACGCGGCAGGATGTGGAAATGCAGGTGAAACACCTCTTGTCCGCCTGCGGCCTCGTTAAATTGCTGAACGGTGACCCCGTCTGCGTCAAACGCCTTGACCACAGCGTTCGCCAGCTTCTGCACGGTTGCCGTCACGGCAGCCAGTTGCGCAGGTGATGCGTCCAGCAGGTTCCGGCAGGGTGTTTTGGGGATCACCAACAGATGCCCGTCGGACCGCGGCATGATATCCATAAAGGCCAGCGTTTCGTCATCCTCGTACACGCGGGTCGCGGGAATTTCCCCGCGCAGGATCTTGGCAAAGATGTTGTCGGGATCGTAAGCGGCCATATCTTGTCTCCGGTTTCGGGAATTGGGGATAGTTCTGCGACCCACACAACCGGGGGTCAAGGCGGAACTCTGCCACGCCGCACGAATGGGCAGAAGCGGACCCTTGAAATTTTGACAGCCATCGCCAGATAGGGCCTGACTGAGACCAAGAATTCGCGGGATTTCCTCCCACCCGCGACAATTATTCTTGATCCAGATCAAACTCGGCCATTGAAGGTGCCCCCTTCGCCCTCTAAAACCAGCAGGAATCCCGCGCGCCAGAGAGGTCTGGCTGCGCGGTGCAGTTGCAACAGGAGGCACCTATAATGGCAGACGCAGCCATTCATGGTCACGAGCATGAAGATAATCGCGGATTCTTTACCCGCTGGTTCATGTCGACCAACCACAAGGACATCGGGATTCTGTACCTGATCGTCTCGGCACTTGCCGGTCTGATCTCGGTTCTGATGACCGTTTACATGCGGCTCGAGCTGATGCACCCCGGTGTGCAGTTCATGTGCCTGGAAGGCTTCATGGCCGACCCGTGTACCCCGAACGGACACCTGTGGAACGTGATGATCACCTACCATGGTGTTCTGATGATGTTCTTCGTTGTCATCCCGGCTCTTTTCGGCGGATTTGGCAACTATTTCATGCCGTTGCAGATCGGCGCGCCGGATATGGCGTTCCCGCGGATGAACAACCTGTCCTTCTGGCTGTACGTCGCCGGTACCTCGCTGGGCGTGGCATCGTTGCTGAGCCCCGGTGGGAATGACCAGCTTGGTTCGGGTGTCGGATGGGTTCTATATCCGCCGCTGTCCACGACCGAGGGCGGCATGTCCATGGACCTTGCGATCTTCGCCGTACACGTATCGGGCGCCTCCTCGATCCTCGGCGCGATCAACATGATCACCACCTTCCTGAACATGCGTGCCCCTGGCATGACGCTGTTTAAGGTGCCGCTATTCAGTTGGTCGATCTTCGTCACTTCGTGGCTGATTCTTCTGTCGCTGCCGGTTCTGGCCGGCGCGATCACCATGTTGCTGATGGACCGCAACTTTGGCTTCACCTTCTTTGACCCGGCAGGTGGCGGTGACCCGATCCTGTATCAGCACATCCTGTGGTTCTTTGGCCACCCGGAAGTGTACATCGTGATCCTGCCCGGCTTCGGCATCATCAGCCACGTGATTGCGACCTTCGCACGCAAGCCGATCTTCGGTTACCTGCCAATGGTCTGGGCGATTATCGCAATTGGCGTTCTGGGCTTCGTCGTATGGGCGCACCACATGTACACCGTTGGCATGTCGCTGCGTCAGCAGGCGTACTTCATGTTGGCCACAATGGTCATCGCGGTGCCGACAGGCGTCAAGGTCTTCTCGTGGATTGCCACAATGTGGGGCGGTTCCATCGAGTTCAAGACGCCGATGCTGTTTGCCTTCGGCTTCCTGTTCCTGTTCACCGTTGGTGGTGTGACCGGCGTTGTACTGTCGCAGGCAGGTATCGACCGCGCCTATCACGACACCTACTATGTCGTTGCGCACTTCCACTATGTGATGTCGCTGGGTGCTGTTTTTGCAATCTTTGCCGGTGTCTACTTCTACTTCTCAAAGATGACTGGTCGTCAGTACTCAGAGTTCTGGGGCAAGGTTCACTTCTGGCTGTTCTTCATCGGCGCCAACCTGACCTTCTTCCCACAGCACTTCTTGGGCCGTCAGGGCATGCCCCGCCGCTACATCGACTATCCTGAGGCTTTCGCCCAGTGGAACTTTGTATCGTCGATCGGTGCGTTCATTTCCTTCGCTTCGTTCCTGCTGTTCTTCGGCATCGTGATCTATGCCCTGCTGCGTGGCGCGAAAGAGACTCGTCCGAACCCTTGGAACGAATACGCGGACACGCTGGAATGGACCCTGCCCTCGCCGCCGCCTGAGCATACGTTCGAGCAGCTGCCAAAGCAGGAAGACTGGGACAAAGGCCACGCGCACTGATCCCGCAGTCCGATAAACCCATTAAAGCCCCGCCTTGAGCGGGGCTTTTTTTGTGTCCGGTCTCTGCACCCTGTCCGGCACGTGCATAGACACATCCAGCACCATGGGAATAGTATTCAAAAACAGGAATTCAGGGCGCCCCGGCGGAAGACACGCATACCATGATACTTCATGATGGCATTTCGATCAGAAAACTGCTCAAAGGTTCGGTCGGTTTTATCGGTATCGTTCTGGCCTGGATTTTACTGGTTCAGGTGGTCGATGAACTGACGCCGATTGACCTGATTTCGAATCCCAGCCCACCAGTAGCGATGTTGGGTTTGGCAGTGGCGTTTTTTCTGGGCTTCAAGAACACTTCCACCTATGGCCGCTGGACAGAAGCCCGCGGGGTTTGGGGTGATATCGCCAATACAAGCCGGGACTGGGGCAATACGATCAGTACCCTGGTTCAACCAAATGGCTCAGTGATTGAAGAAGACCTGCGCGATGAACTGATCGAGCGGCACATCGCCTGGATAAACATGCTGGCCTATCAGCTGCGCCAACCTGCAATTACCGGTCGCAAACGCAGGCCATGGATGTTCGGCCACAAACCCGTATCAGGCCTCGAAGACCTGCATCAAAAACCCGAAAGCTGGCGGAACAGTCAACTTGAGGCGGATTTGCCGCTGTTAGAGGACAAGACCAACCGCGCGGCCTGTCTTATCAACCTGCAGGCCCGTCGTTTGTCAGATATGGCGCAACAGGGAAAGATCGACCCCTTCTGGCACGTGGCGCTGATGGATCGCTTATCCCGGTTTACGACGGCGCAAGGCCAGTGCGAGCGGATCAAAAACACTCCATTCCCGCGTCAGGTTGCCGAGGTCGGCCGCCTGTTCAGCTGGATATTCATTTTCCTGTTGCCTCTGGCCTTCAACGACGAACGTTCCATCATGGTGGGCACCGATGCCTCGATGATTAGAACAGTGCTGTTCGACTGGATGACCTTTGCCCCTGTCGGCGCGCTGGTTTGCTGGATCTTCTTTGTGACCGAGCGCGTCAGTGCCTCGATGGAGGATCCGTTCGAAGGGGATGTCACCGACGTGCCAATCTCGGCGCTGTGCCGAACAATCGAGATCGATATGCGTCAGATGACCGGCTGCGGTGTTGCGCCCCAACCCGCGCAACCTGTCGAAAAAGCCCTGTTTTGAACAACGTGCCACCACGATGGTGAACCGCGTGTTTCAGGCAAAATTCGAAACTCCGACCATTTTAGGGTATGATAGGCGAAGGAACTCTGAGATCGGAGTGATTACATGCCCGAAATTGATTTTTGGTATTCCATTGGCAGCACCTACAGCTTCCTGACGATCATGCGGCTGGATGATTGGTGCGACGAACATGACGTTGCCGTAACTTGGCGGCCCTTCAACGTACGCACGGTCATGGCGGATCAGAAGAATATTCCCTTTGCAGGTAAACCGGTGAAGTCTGCATATATGTGGCGCGATATCGAACGTCGGGCCGCAAAATATCACATCCACGCCAAGCTGCCCGTACCCTACCCGATCTCGGACCTGGCGCTTGCCAATCAGGTTGCCTTGCTGGGCATGGGCGACGGCTGGGGCAAGAATTTCACGCTGGCCCTGTATCGCATCTGGTTCGAAGAAAACATCGAAGCCGGCAGCGAAACCGCGATCTCAGAAGCGCTGCACAGATGCCAGCAGGACCCGCGCCTGGTACTGTCCCGCGCTCGCAGCCCTGATACCGTGGCCGCACTTGAAGCGGAAACCGAACGGGCCGCCAAGCTGGGTGTTTTCGGCGCCCCCAGCCTTGTCGTCCGCGGCGAAGTTTTCTGGGGAGATGACCGACTGGACGACGCGCTGTCCTGGGTGCGTGTTGGCCACGTTGCGTAATCATTTCCCTTCGAAACGCCACAGCATTGCGCTACATAACAGTCATGCCCTACCGATGGACAAAAACGTCTGAAACTGAACAGGAATTGCGCCTCTGGCCGCATAATTCACTGCCTCCACGCGGGGCGATGATCGTGATTCTGTCCGTGTTTCTGTTTGGACTGATCCCCCTGTTGGCAGTGCTTGGGTCGATCATCCTTTGGGGGCTTTTGCCTTTCCTGCTGATAACCGTTCTGGGACTGTGGCTGGCGATCCAGACCAACTATCGCGCGCGCAGCGTGTTCGAGATTCTGACACTGACTGGCACGCGGGCGCACCTCGTCCACCATGACCCGCGCAGCGGTCAGCAAGAATGGACCTGCAACCGCTATTGGGCCCGCCCCGAAATGCATAGACGCGGTGGGCCTGTCCCGAATTACGTGACACTGACCGGAGATGGGCGCGAAGTTGAAATCGGGTCATTTCTGTCCGAGGAAGAACGCATCGCGCTATACGACGACCTGATACAAAAACTGCGCGAACCGGTCGCGCAGTAAAAGCCGTTTCAGACTGAAAGACGGATCAGCAACCGCCGCCTGTTGCCGCGCAAAGTTGATCTTTGACCATCGGCCCGACTTTGCCAAAATCCATCTGGCCGGTGTACCGGGTCTTAAGTTCTCCCATCACTTTGCCCATGTCGCGGATCGAACCCGCACCTGTCGCAGTGATTGCCGTTTGAATGGCCTTGGAAACCTCGTCATCGTCCAATTGCTTGGGCAGAAACTCCTCGATGACTTCAACCTCACGCAACTCGCGCTCGGCCAAGTCCAGCCGTCCGCCTTCTTCATAGGCGCGCGCGCTTTCCTTGCGCTGTTTGGTCATTTTACCAAGAATTTCAAGGACCTCGGTATCGCCGCAGCCCTTGGCCTCTTCGTTTTCTGCAGCCCGCGAGGCAATATCGCGGTCCTTGATTGCGGCATTGATCAAGCGCAGCGTCGACAGACGCTCGGCATTCTTGTCTTTCATTGCTTGCTTCAGGGCTGAGTTCACCCGTGATCGCATATCCATATGTTCTGTCCATCCCCATGGAAAAGGAACCCTGACCATATCGAAACAAAAAGCGTGATACAACAGGGGGTGAATATCGCTAAGTAATTGATTTTCCACAATAGCCCAAATTTTGAACAGACTTGACCCAGCGCCACAACCCCCTTAGGTATGCGCCGATTTACCCAGCAGGAGAGTCGCCCCATGGCCCAGAACGCCCCGTCCAAGCCCACCGCATGTCTGGCTTTGGCCGACGGAACATTGTTCTACGGGATGGGCTTCGGTGCCACCGGCCAAACCGTGGCCGAGTTGTGCTTTAACACTGCCATGACCGGATATCAGGAGATCATGACCGATCCCTCTTATGCCGGTCAGATCGTGACCTTTACTTTCCCCCATATCGGCAATGTCGGTGTAAACCCCGAGGATGACGAAACCGGCGATCCGGTTGCTGCCGGGATGGTGGTCAAATGGGACCCGACCGATGCGTCCAACTGGCGCGCAACCGAAGAGTTGAAGACCTGGCTGGCCAGCCGTGGCCGCATCGCTATCGGCGGTGTGGACACCCGCCGCCTGACGCGCGCCATCCGGCAGCAAGGCGCGCCGCATGTGGCGCTGGCCCATGACCCCGAGGGCAATTTCGACATCGCTGCGCTGATTGCCGCTGCACGGGGTTTTGCTGGGCTTGAAGGCATGGATTTGGCCAAAGAGGTCACCTGCACCCAAAGCTATCGCTGGGATGAGATGCGTTGGGCCTGGCCCGACGGATACACCCGTCAGGAAGCCCCCGTGCACAAGGTTGTCGCCATCGATTACGGTGCCAAGCGCAACATCTTGCGTTGCCTGGCGTCGGCTGGATGCGATGTAACCGTATTGCCCGCCACCGCGACAGCGGCCGAGGTACTGGCCCACAATCCTGACGGACTGTTCCTCTCCAACGGCCCCGGCGACCCGGCCGCAACGGGCGAATACGCCGTGCCGATGATCAAAGAGGTTCTGGACACCACCGAACTGCCGGTCTTTGGCATCTGCCTTGGCCACCAAATGCTGGCGCTGGCGCTTGGCGGTCAGACCGTCAAGATGAACCACGGCCACCACGGCGCCAACCACCCGGTCAAGGATATGGACACTGGCAAGGTCGAGATCACCTCGATGAACCACGGCTTTGCGGTGGATGCGCAATCCTTGCCCGACGGCGTTGTGGAAACGCACCGCTCGCTGTTTGACGGGTCAAACTGCGGTATCCGCATGACCGACCGTCCGGTTTATTCGGTACAGCACCACCCCGAGGCCTCGCCCGGCCCACAGGACAGTTATTATCTGTTTGAACGCTTTGCTGAGGCAATGGCAGCCCAGAAAGCACAGGCATAATAGCCAGTTCGATCATAGTTAACCTGGTGTTAACCTAAATTGCGCAACCCTGACGTCTGGTAACCGCGTCAGGGTTGTTTCATTATGGTCGAATTAAACCTGCAGCATTTCGCGCGTGCCGCACCGATCCCTGCGCAAGACCGTAAGCCATTGGGGGCGTGTCTGATTGATCGAGGTCTGATCACCCGGTCACAACTGGACGAGGCGTTGTTTCTGCAATCCTGGCAACAGGCACTGCTGGGCGAAATTCTGGTGGCCGAAGATTGGGTCACCCGTAAGGATATTCTCTGCGCGCTGTCCGAACAAACCGGTCTACAGATTGCCGATATCAACAGTTCGCCCCCGCCCCTGGAACTGTGTCAATTTAAACCAGTTGAATTCTGGCTGAAACATAACGTCATTCCCTGGCGCCGCCTGGGTCCAATCCTGCTTGTGGCAACTGCGCGACCCGATCTGTTCCCCGCCGTGCGCAGCGGGTTTGAGGATGCCGGTTACACCGTCATGCCGGTACTCGCCGGTGCCGATCAGATCGACAACACCATCGCGCGCATTTACGCCTCTCCGCTTGCCCAATCGGCCGAGACGCGCGTGGAGCTGGATCAAAGCTGCAGATCATGGACCCCGAAATCTCGTATAGGACCCGCCCTTGCCCTAACAGGGCTTACGGGGCTGTTTGCTGCTTTCCCCACGACAGGGCTGACCGTTCTGGTCGCCGCCGCCGTGATCAGCCTTGTCTTGTTTTTGTGCCTGCGCCTTGCCGGGCTGCTGGCCTTTGTCTGGCATTCGGCAAAACACCGGCCCAGGGCAAACCCAGCAGCTCCGCCACAAGCGTTGCCTTGTGTGTCGATCATGGTGCCGCTTTATAAGGAACGTGAAATCGCCGACGCGCTCATTCATCGGTTGCAACGGCTTACTTACCCCAAGGCGCTACTGGACATTATTCTGGTGCTTGAGGAAACCGACGAGGTAACACGCGCCACTCTTGCTCAGGTTGCTCTGCCCAGTTGGATCAGAACCGTCGAAGTGCCCGAGCTGAACGGTCTGACCACCAAACCCCGCGCCATGAACTATGCGCTGGATTTCTGCCGCGGCGATATTCTGGGTGTCTGGGATGCCGAGGACGCGCCGCAGCCTGATCAGATCGAACGTGTCGTCCGCCATTTCGCGCAGGCGGACGAAGATGTTGTCTGCTTGCAGGGCGTATTGGACTACTACAACCCTCGAACCAATTGGCGGTCCCGCTGTTTTACCATTGAATACAACAGCTGGTTTCGGGTCGTCCTTCAAGGCGTCGCGCGGCTTGGGCTTGTTGTGCCCTTGGGCGGAACCACGTTCTTTTTCCGCCGCGACAAGCTGTTGGAGTTGGGCGGCTGGGACGCCCACAACGTCACCGAGGACGCCGATCTTGGTGTGCGCCTTTCGCGCGCGGGCTATCGCACCGAAATGGTGGACACCGCCACCTATGAAGAGGCCAATTTCCGCGCCTGGCCTTGGGTACGACAAAGATCACGGTGGCTAAAAGGGTTCATGGTGACCTACCTGGTTCACATGCGGGCCCCCACGCGGCTGCTTCAAGATCTGGGGCTATTTCGGTTTTTAGGCGTGCAGGCCTTTTTCCTGGGAACTGTCGGGCAATTCCTGCTGGCACCGGTTCTGTGGCTGTTCTGGCTGAAAAGCTTTGGCTTGGCCAGCCCACTAGACCTCATTCTCTCTGACAACGCTCTGGCGGCACTGATCGGCCTTTTTCTAAGCGCCGAGATCATCAATATCGCAGTTGGCGCCATCGCCGTTTCAGCACGTGAAAGGCGGTTTCTATTGCCATGGGTGCCGACCATGCCGCTGTATTTCCCATTGGGTGTTCTGGCGGCCTATAAAGCCTTATGGGAATTGGTGCTGAACCCGTTCTTCTGGGACAAAACGCAACACGGGCAGGCCAGTGAAGAAAGCCTGCCGCCCGCGTGATCAGTTCTCACGCAGAACCGCGTCCTGTTTCAGCCGCGTCATGAACGCCACAGAAATGTGATCCTTGAGCGCGCGTGCCGCGGCCTCTTCGTCGCGCGCAGCGATGGCTTCGACAATTCCCTTATGTTCGCTCTGCGCAATCTCACCGCGCCCTTGCACCGCCAGCGACGTCGTGGCCATCAGCGCCATGGTGCGATGCACAAGATCCAGCTGCTGCACCAGATAGCGGTTGTGCGAAGCCAGATGTATCTGCTCGTGAAACCGGCGGTTCGCCCGAGACAAAGCCTGAGGGTCGTCGACCAGCGCGTCATCCTCGGTCACCATTTCCTGCAGCACTTTGATTTCTTCTTCGGTGGCGTGCTTTGCGGCCAGCTTGGCCGCTAACCCTTCCAACTCGCGTCGTACGACGTACAACTCGGCCATCTGGTTGTGGTTCAGCGAGGCCACGATCAGTGACCGCCCGTCCCGCTCCAAGAGGGATTGCGTTTCAAGTCGCTGCAGTGCTTCGCGAATAGGTGTGCGCGATACACCGAACCGTTCGGCAAGCTCGCTTTCGACCAGACGGTCGCCAGGCTTGTAAACGCCTACGTCGATCGCTTCGAGAATTAGGCTATAGGCGTCTTTGGACGGCTGTCTGGACTGGGGCATATGGTGGTTTGTCTCCTCGTTCGGATATGTCTATCCGTCACTTGCCCTTTGGATCAAGAGCAGCATTGAAAACCGTGCCTTTGCGGCCTAAACAAACCCCATGGTCAAACCAGCTTTTGCTCACGTCACCCAATGGGTGTTCGACCTCGACAACACGCTCTACCCGCCGCATATGCGCCTGTTCGATCAGATCGAGGTGTTGATGACGGATTACGTGGTGCAGGCTATCGGCGTTGACCGGGCCGAAGCGGATCGGCTGCGCTCACATTACTGGCGGCAATACGGAACTACGCTGGCTGGGCTGATGGCCGAGCATGATCTGGACCCCGATCCCTATCTGCACGCCGTCCATCAGGTCGACATGAGCCACATGGACCCCGATGCCGAACTGGCCGATCACATCCAATCCCTGCCCGGTCGTCGGATTGTGTATACCAACGGCAGCGCGCCCTATGCGGAACGTGTACTTGAGGCGCGCGGCCTCAACGGTCTGTTCGATGCAATCTACGGGGTCGAACACGCCGGTTATCGCCCCAAGCCCGAACAGGCAGCGTTTGAGGCGATCTTTGCGCAAGACGGAATCGATGCTGCGCAGGCCGCCATGTTCGAGGATGACCCGCGCAATTTGGCCGCCCCGCATGCAATGGGAATGCGCACCGTCCACGTCGCGCCCGAGCCGCACGAGGCGGACCATATCCACCATCACACAAACGATTTGACCGCCTTTCTGGCCCGCCTGCGATAGGCTGTCACACTGCGACGATCTGCACATTCTGCAGGTGCAAAATCGATCCTATATGCGCCTCAGCGACGAACAGAATCGGAGACCCCATGAGCGCGATCGAGATGCCTCGGCGTCTGCCTTTTTGGCAGCGCCTGTTGTTTGCAATCCCCGTTTTCGGCTGGCTGGCCCGCGATGCCGCCAACGGAACGGCCGAGGATTGGTATTACACGGCAGCGGCCATTTTCAGCATGTGGGGATGTTCGGCGCTGCTCTTCGGTCTGCCAGGGCTATACATCCCGGCCGTCATGATGGTGCCGATGATGTTCATCCTGCTCATCCTGATCTCGCGCGGCTGACACACGGGACAGGATGTCACTTGGCACCGGCCTTGGAACCGAACTAGGTTCTGCCCAAGACTCGGAGACCAAGGCCATGACTGACAGCTGTGATATCCTGATTTCTGGCGGAGGAATCGCCGGACTGACCGCTGCGACGGTCTTTGGAACTGCCGGGTTCGACGTGGTTTGCGTCGACCCCGCGCCACCGATTACCGAACGAGATGTGGACGGATCCGACCTGCGGACCACCGCCTTTTTGCAACCTGCGCATGGGTTGTTGGCGCAATGCGGGCTGTGGCAACGGCTGGACGAATACGCGGCACCCCTTCAGATCATGCGAATCGTGGATGCAGGAGGCGACGTGCCCGAACCCCGCGTAGTGCGCGATTTCAACGCTGCCGATATTTCGGACCAACCCTTTGGTTGGAACCTGCCCAACTGGTTGCTGCGGCGCGAGATGGTGACCCGCCTGGCCGAACTTCCCAATGTCGACTTCCGCCCCGGCACCGGTACCGTCAGCCTGTTTACGCGCACCGCCGAAGCCCGTGTGGGGCTGAGCGATGGCAGCCGTATACGCTGCAAGCTGGTGATCGCCGCAGACGGGCGCAATTCCCCGATGCGCGAGGCCGCGGGAATCAACGTCCACACCACGCGGTATGGCCAAAAGGCGCTGGCCTTTGCGGTCACACATCCGATTCCGCACGACAATGTCTCGACCGAGATTCACCGTTCCGGCGGGCCGTTCACTCTGGTCCCCCTGCCCGACTGGCAAGGGCAGCCCTCATCGGCGATTGTGTGGATGGAGCGCGGCCCAAGGGCGGTTGAATTGCTAAACACCGACCCCGAGGCGTTCGAGACGCTGATGACCGAACGCTCTTGCGGGTTGTTCGGGCCGCTGAAACTGGCCTCGCGCCGGACGATCTGGCCGATCATCAGCCAGTCGGCAGAACGGCTGGCGGGCGAAAGGGTTGCCCTAATGGCCGAGGCTGCCCATGTGGTGCCCCCCATCGGCGCGCAGGGATTGAACATGTCACTGGGTGATCTGCGTACTTTGCTGGATCTGGCACAAGCACGACCCGATGGTCTGGGCGATGCTCAGATGTTGGACGCTTATCACAAGGCCCGCCACACCGAAATCGAGATGCGTGTCAAAGGTATCGACCTGCTGAACCGCGCCTCGATGATCGAGGCGCGTCCACTGCGGGATGCACGGGCGATGGGGTTGAGCGCGCTCTATTCCCTACCGCCCGTACGAAAGACATTGATGCAGATGGGCCTCGGCGTACGCTGAGGCTTCGCAATCAAAGAACCTGATCCAGTACACGCTTGAGCCGCGCGATTGTGCCATCAACGTCATAAAGCTTGTCCAACCCGAACAGACCCAACCGGAACGTGCTGAACCCTTCGGGCTCATCACATTGCAGCGGAACACCTGCCGCGATCTGCATACCCAAAGCGGCGAATTTCTTGCCATTCTGAACTTCGGGGTCCGACGTGTAAGTGACCACAACCCCCGGCGCGCCGAACCCGTCGGCCGCGACCGAGATCAGCCCTTTGTCTTTCAGCGTCGCCCGCACCCCGTTGCCCAGGGTCCACTGAGCGTCCCGCAACTTTTCAAAACCGTAATCACGGGTCTCGACCATGGTGTCCCGGAACGCTTGAAGCGCGTCGGTTGGCATGGTCGCGTGATACGCGTGTCCCCCGTTTTCATACGCCTGCATAATCTGTCGCCATTTCTTCAGATCTACAGCGAAACTGTCAGACGTTGTCTCCTCCAGTCGCGCTTCGGCCCGTTCGGACAGCATGACCAGACCGGCGCAAGGCGAGGCGCTCCACCCTTTCTGAGGGGCCGAAATCAGGACATCCACGCCGGTGGCCTTCATATCAATCCAGGCACAGCCCGAAGCGATGCAATCCAGCACCATCAATGCGCCAACCTCATGCGCGGCCTCCGCCATGGCAGTCACGTAATCATTCGGCAATATGAGGCCTGCGGATGTTTCCACATGCGGTGCAAATACGACATCGGGACGTTGCTCGCGAATTGTTGACACCACCTCTTCAATCGGTGCCGGCGCAAATGGGGATGGGCTGGAGTTTCCGGTTTGCCGCGCCTTGAGTACGGTCGCCGATGCCGTCAAATCCGCAGATTCGATTATCTGGCTCCAACGATAAGAAAACCACCCGTTGCGCACGACCAGAACTTTGGCGTTACGCGCGAATTGGCGCGCCACAGCTTCCATCCCATAAGTACCGCCACCAGGGATCACCGCAACGCCATCAGCGTTGTAAACATCACACAAGATGGACGAAATATCGCGCATGACAGTTTGAAACCGGGCTGACATGTGGTTCAGCGACCGATCCGTAAAAACAACCGAAAACTCTTCGAGCCCGTTCGGGTCGATACTTTCCAAAAGCGCGGGCATGATGTGTCCTTTCAAAC
The DNA here is from genome assembly GCF_056538105.1 of Ruegeria sp. BH6. Taxonomy (NCBI): domain Bacteria; kingdom Pseudomonadati; phylum Pseudomonadota; class Alphaproteobacteria; order Rhodobacterales; family Roseobacteraceae; genus Ruegeria; species Ruegeria sp. BH6. Next base: position 578,279 of record NZ_JBQFSR010000001.1, on the reverse strand, counting down.
TGTCCTTCAGAATTTTGAGGCCTTTTTCGAGAATGGTACAGCCTCAGTCTCGTGCTGATAATTGACGCAACGGAAGTCAAAATCCTAACAAAAAATTAACCACGAAAAGCTCTAATTGAACAACTCGTTGACGCCAAATAGTGTCACCACCCCTTTACACCCAGAGGTGTTTCTGAACAGATACATACACTTTGTACAAGAAAGGTATTGCTTCTCGTGACTGCTCAAAAGCGGATCAGTTTTCAGGTCGTACGTGACGAAGTTAAGCGGCGAATAGAAAGCCGGATTTGGCCACAAGGATCTCTGCTGCCGACAGAAACGCAGCTTGCTGAAGAATTCAATTGCGCGCGTGCAACGGTAAACCGCGCCCTGCGCGAGCTCGCCGAGCAAGGGTTCGTAGAACGCAAACGCAAAAGCGGCACGCGGGTAAAAAAGGAGCCCAGCAAACACGCCAAGCTGGAGTTTTCTCTGGCCCGTCAATCGGTTGAGAATCAAAACTCAATCTATCGCTATGCACTTGTTGAACGGAATGTCGTATCCAGCCCCGGTTGGCTGGCCTCGCAACTCAGCGTTTCGCCCGAAGCGCGGGTGCTGCATGTGATCTGCATGCACTATGCGGACAACCGCCCCTTTCAGCTAGAGGAGCGCTGGATCAACATCGACACAGTACCTGACGTTGAGCATGCGGATCTCAACACGCGGGGCCCCCACGAGTGGCTGCTGAACGTTGCCCCCTTTACCGAGGCTGAGGTTGCATTCTGCGCAATTTCCGCCGACGGGAGGCTGGCAGAATTCATGGGCACCACTGCCGGAACGTCGATGATTCAATTGGAACGCACTACTTGGAAAGATGGTATTCCGATGACCTTTGCCCGGATGACACATCACCCCGGCTATTGCATCCGCACCAAATACTAACCTTGCTTAGCCGATTGGGCCGGGCAAGCGCTCTTCGCTCAGCAATACGTTTGCCTCGACCTCACCCGCGCCGGGTAAGGTCATGATCCGCCGTCGCAGCACCCGTTCGAAATCGGACAGATCACGTGCAACTACCCTCAGGCGATAGTCGTAAAGACCCAACACATGTTCGACCATCTGCACCTCGGGGATGGCGCTGACGGCGCGCTCAAAGTCTTCAAGGCTGACTTGTCCCTTGCGCGCCAGTTTGACGCCCAGAAACACGGTCACGCCGAACCCCAACGCCTCCGCATTCAGACGCAGGCGACGGCCCTTGATGACCCCTGCTGATTCCAGCCGGCGGATGCGCCGCCAGGTTGCTGGTTGGGACAACCCCAGCTTGCGTCCCAACGCCCCGGCACTTTGCGTGGCATCCCGTACCAGCGCACGCAGGATGGTCCGGTCGGTTTCGTCCAGTTCAATCATACCGGCAACACCTCGTTCCGCTTGACCCGCGCGATATGCATCAGCGCTTCGATATCGGCTATGTGCGGCAGGGTTAGAATACGATCGCGATAGATTTGCTGATAGTGCGTCATGTCGCGTGCAATCACCGACAGCCTCACGTCCACACGCCCCAAAAACGTCTGAATTTCAATAACTTCCGAAACTCCCCGCGCGGCAACAGTGAATTCGTCAAACGCGCGCGGCTGGGTTTTGTCCAGCGTCACGCGCAGTGAAACCTCGACCGCATATCCCATCACCGGCCAATCAATGACAACCTCTTGCCCTAGAATGACACCCGAGGCCTGCATCTTTTCAACCCGGCGCCAGCACACTCCCGGACTGATCCCGCAACGCTCGGCCAATTCGGCCATGGTCAGGGTCGGTTCGGCCTGTAAGTGACGCAGAATGCGCCTGTCCATATCATCCAGCATGATTTTTCCGGTTAAGTCAGGTATCGCGCATAAATTTTCGCATTTCGCTTCAATAGTCGATTGTAAAGCGCTCGCCAATAGCTTTGGACCCTATTAGAACCGCAGCAACCGCATATGAAAGGACCTAAAACATGCGCGTCTATTACGATCGCGATTGCGACATCAACCTGATCAAAGACAAAAAAGTAGCGATCCTGGGCTATGGCTCGCAAGGTCACGCTCATGCGCTGAACCTGCGCGACTCGGGCGCCAAGAACCTGGTTGTCGCTCTGCGCGAAGGGTCGGCATCCGCCAAGAAAGCAGAAGCCGAAGGCCTGACCGTCATGGGCATCGCCGAAGCGGCGGCCTGGTGTGACGTCATCATGTTCACCATGCCCGACGAACTGCAGGCCGAAACCTACAAGAAATACGTGCATGACAACATCAAGCCGGGCTCGGCCATTGCCTTTGCCCACGGCCTGAACGTCCACTTTGGCCTGATCGAGCCGAAAGAAGGTGTCGACGTCATCATGATGGCCCCCAAAGGCCCCGGCCACACCGTGCGTGGCGAATACGTCAAAGGCGGCGGCGTACCCTGCCTGGTGGCCGTGGATAGCGACGCAACCGGCAAGGCGCTGGAAATCGGCCTGTCCTATTGCTCGGCCATCGGTGGCGGCCGTTCGGGCATCATTGAGACCAACTTCCGCGAAGAGTGCGAAACCGACCTGTTCGGCGAGCAGGCCGTTCTGTGCGGCGGTATCGTTGAGCTGATCCGCTGCGGTTTTGAGACTCTGGTCGAGGCAGGCTATGCGCCTGAAATGGCCTATTTCGAATGTCTGCACGAGACCAAGCTGATCGTTGACCTGATCTATGAAGGCGGCATCGCCAATATGGATTACTCGATCTCGAACACTGCCGAATACGGCCAGTACGTCACCGGCCCGCGCATTCTGCCCTATGAGCAGACCAAGAAGGCGATGAAAGAGACCCTGTCGGACATCCAAACCGGTAAGTTTGTGCGTGACTTCATGCTGGAAAACGCGGTTGGTCAGCCGACCATCAAAGCGGCACGCCGCCACAATGACGAGCATCAGATCGAGCAGGTCGGCAAGAAACTGCGCGACATGATGCCGTGGATTTCTGCTGGCAAGCTGGTAGATCAGGAAAAGAACTGATCCTGAATGTTCTAATCGAAGGGGCGGCCAATCGGCCGCCCTTTTTCGTCACAACCGCTTTTGATCCCAAGGCGCAACATGGTTGATCAACCCACATCCCGCGATTGGAGCGGCGTGATCGCTTTAGGCCTCATATGGGGCGGCACGTTCATGGTCGTCGCAATGGCGCTTGAGGGATACGGGCCAGTGACAGTCGCTACGGCGCGCACGACGCTGGGTGCCGTGACATTACTTGGGATGATGGCGTTGACCGGTCGCAAGCTGCCGACGGGCGATCTGAACTTGTGGGGGTTCATCGCCATTATCGGTCTGCTGTCTACCGCCCTGCCCTTCATGTTGCTCAGTTGGGGGCAACAATATGTGGCCTCGGCCTTTGCCGGGCTGTCGATGGCGGCAATTCCGCTGATGGTTCTGCCATTGGCCCATTTCTTTTCAGACGAGCCGCTGAACGCCCGCAGGTTCCTTGGAGTCTCACTGGGATTTTGCGGTGCTTTGGTGTTGATCGGGCCGGGTTTGGCGCAGATCGGACAAGGGGCTGAGCCGTTGGCGCAGCTGGCCTGCATCGGCGCGGCTTTGTGTTACTCCTGTGCGTCTATCTTCACACGGCGTTGCCCACCGATTGATCCTGTGGTGCTGGCGGCGCTGTCCTTGGTGGTGGGCGCCGTTCTTTTGTTACCCATCATGCTGGTGACCGAAGGCCTTCCACGTTGGGAAGGAACGCGCCCCGGTCTAGCCATTGTAGCGCTGGGGCTGGTGCCGACCGCCTTTGCCACCTTGCTGCGCGTATCGATCATTCGCAGCGCCGGGTCCGTCTTTCTGACGCTGGTCAATTATCAGGTGCCAATCTGGTCGATGGTTTTCGGCGCCTGGATCTTGTCCGAGGCCCTGCCCCTGCGCTTTTACATCGCGCTGACCATGATTCTGACCGGGCTGGCCATCAGCCAATGGTTTAGCCTGCGCAAGATGCTGATCGGGCGTTAACCGGCGACCGCCTCGACCTCGGCCACGATACCGTCGACGACTTGTGTCAACAGGGCATCATCCTCGCATTCTGCCATCACGCGGATCAGGGGTTCCGTCCCCGACTTGCGGATCAGCAGCCGGCCTTGCCCGTTCAGGCGCGCCTCGGCATCCGCAATGGCCGCTTTCACGGCGCTGGTTTCCAGTGGGGTTTGCCCCTCGCCGTAACGCACGTTTTTAAGCAGTTGTGGGACGGTTTCGAATTGCACCGACAGCTCGGACGCCTTGCGACCTGAATGCACCATCTCGGCCAGGAAATGCAGACCGGCCATCAGGCCGTCACCGGTGGTGGCATAATCGCTCATGACGATGTGGCCTGACTGCTCACCGCCCAAGTTGAACCCGCCTTCGCGCATCCTTTCGACGACATAGCGGTCACCAACGGCTGTTCGTTCCAGACGCAGCCCTTGCGCGGCAAGGTGCCGTTCCAACCCAAGATTCGACATGACCGTCGCAACCAGCGCGCCACCTTCAAGACGATCCGCCTTGGCCCAACAGGTCGCCAGCAACGCCATTAGCTGATCTCCGTCAGCCACCTGCCCGTTTTCGTCAACCATCACCACGCGGTCGGCGTCACCGTCCAGACAGATACCCACATCCGCGCCGTGCGCGACAACCGTTTCGGCCGCCAGCTGAGGTTTGGTCGAGCCGCAATTCAGGTTGATATTCTTACCGTTTGGCGCGATTCCGACCGGAATGACATCTGCCCCAAGCTCCCACAAAACCTCGGGCGCCGTGCGGTGGGCCGCGCCGTTGGCGCAATCGACCACTACTTTCAGCCCGTCCAGACGCAGATCGCGGGACAGCGAGGATTTTACCCGCTCACCATATCGGAACCGCGCATCATCCACCCGCCGGGCACGGCCAATGTTCTGTGCTTGCGCCGGTTTGACACCCTCTTCGATCAGACGTTCAATCTCCAGCTCAGCCTGATCGGACAGCTTGTACCCGTCGGGGCCAAAGAACTTGATACCGTTATCCTCAGCCGGGTTGTGACTGGCCGAAATCATCACCCCCAGATCCGCGCGCATCGAGCGGGTCATCAACCCTACCGCCGGTGTCGGTACAGGACCCAACAGCAGCACGTTCATCCCTGTCGAGGTCAACCCAGCAGTCAGCGCGTTTTCCAGCATATACCCGGACAAGCGCGTATCCTTGCCGATCACCACCCGGTGCGCACCGGATCGATCGCGACGGAAATACCGCCCCACGGCAGCCCCAATGCGCAGGGCCATTTCGGCCGTAATCGGATGAGTATTGGCGGTGCCCCGCACCCCATCGGTTCCGAACAGCTTGCGCATTGTCTAACTCCGTAGTTACTCGTCTAGGACGGGATTACCGGACGGCGGCCCACAGACGCAAGGCCTGAGCGGTTTGAGCCACGTCATGAACACGCACGATCTGCATGCCTTGCGACAATCCGGCCAGTGCTACAGCGATTGATCCCGGCGCGCGGGCATCCTTGCGCGGCTCTTGCCCGATTTGCCCGATAAAGCCCTTGCGCGAGACGCCCAGCAGAACCGGGCATCCCAAGCCATGGAAAAGGCTAAGATTTTTCAACAATGTCAAATTATGCGTCTGGGTTTTACCGAACCCGATACCCGGATCGACCAATATCTGATCGCGGCTCAGCCCAATCTGCTCCAGCTTTTCAACCTGACCTTCAAGGAAATCATAAACGTCCAGCGACACGTCATCATACTGCGGATCGTCCTGCATCACAGTTGGATCGCCCTGCATATGCATCACACAGACAGGCGCGTTAACCTCGGCGCAGAACGGCGCGAGCTGCGGATCAAAGGTAAAGCCCGATACGTCATTGATCAGCCCCGCACCCGTCGTCCACGCAGCCCGCGCCACGCTGGCCTTGCGGGTATCGATGGAAATCAGGGCGCTCGTCTTGGCGCGAATGGCTTCGATCAGGGGTTGCGTCCGGGCGATTTCCTCATCCTCTGGCACATAGGTAGCCCCCGGTCGGGTCGATTCACCGCCGATATCCAGAATACTGGCACCATGCTCCACCATCCGCTCAGCAGCGGACACTGCCGTTTCAACCGAGTTGTGCACCCCGCCGTCCGAGAAGCTATCGGGCGTGGCGTTGAGAATTCCCATGATCTGTGGGCGATCAATCGCCACACCAGCAATCTCTGCGCGTGGGCGCGTCAGACGGTTCAGTGCATCGGCTGGAATATCCCGCGCCGTGACAATCGTCGGCGCATCCGTGCGGGACAGCCGTTCTGCATGTGTGAACCACAATTCCTGCCCGGCAAGAGAAACCGCCCCGTCCGGGCGTGCAGCCCCGTGCTGCACCAGCGGTCGAAAATACGCAGTCACAGTTGCGCCTGATCCACTGGAATAGCGCGCAGAGGCGTCTTTGGAGCGTTCGGCAAGGCACCGCCGATCACCATCATTTCGCTGGCTTCAAAAGTGGCCGCAAACCAGGCCGCCAGGGCAACAGCGTCCGAAGGCGCCGCCGAAGGGCCATCAACCGCATCCAGCACAATCTTTGATGGGGCCCAGACACAAATCTGCCCATTCTTCATTGCCCAATCCAATTCCGTCCGCGTCGACACCACCACACAGCGATGATCCCGTGCGGCCAGAACCCAGGCGTTTTGCTCGATAGCCAGCAGATCAATCCGGCGTTGGGTCATCGCGTGACCAGTCTGTGGCAGCGTCAGTTCCGATGCGCCAACACACAGGATCAGCGGGCGCTGACGGTTCTCCAACTGATCAATCCATCCCGTCAGGTTGGCGGATGAAATGGCCTCGTTCGACAGGAATACCAACCGCGGATGGGGGCGTTCTTCTTCGACCACATCGTGATGGAGCGTGTCCTTTCCGCGCACGATTTCGACACCCAGCGCGCCCGGTCCACGGTCAAGTTTTTCGATGCGAACAAAAGCTCTTACAGCCTGAGGTTCAAGCAAAATGCGCTCTGCCACGCGATCCGCCAACGTCTCAAGCAGGTTCAGACGTTCAGCGGCCAGCTCATGGGCAATCGCCTCGGTCACTCGGTCGTATGACAGAATGCGATCAACATCATCGTCAATCGGATCGGTCAGCGGCCGAACCTCTACAACAATGTTGAAGCAGATACGCTGTGTGGTGCCACGTTCGGCCTGAAAGGCACCGATCTCAACTTCAACGGTATGATCCCTGAGCGAGATGCGATCCAGCGGGCCGCGCGTCGCGGTCGCTTCTGACCGTTCAGACGGGTGCGCAAAGGCAAGGCGGATTTCAGAGCTCATTCGGCGAACCTTTTCGGGCTTGGTAAACTAGTCTACCAAATTTATAGGATGCGCGCGGATATAGCATCGCAACAAACGCCATTCTAGTCGTTGATTGCGGCGTCAGGTTACGCGAAACCAGCTCATCATCCCGGATGCGGCGTGCCCCAGCATATGGCAATGCAGCAACCAGTCGCCCGGATTGTCGGCCACTAGGACAATTTCACGGGTTTGTCCGCGCTCCACCAGCACCGTATCGCGCCATGGGCCAAGGCTGCCGTCGGGCAGGATTAGCCGAAAATGGTGCCCATGTAGGTGCATAGCATGCGGAAAAGCGGTTTCGTTGACGAACTCGATCCGGTGGGTACTACCGCGCTGCGCATCCAGAAAAGGGTCCAACGGGCGTTCAGCATACCCGTTCAAAGCCCAGAAGCGGCCCAGTTGCGCCAATTCGCGGCCAGAAAGCTGCGTGTCGCCAAGCTGCGCGGATTCCAGCCACCGCATCGCACCCCCCTGCAACGTCATCCGATGAACCGGGGCGCCGTCCAACACCACCTGTGCCAATGGATTCGCGGGCAAGGGCACAACGCCTGACCGGGCAGTCGTTGCCGAAGTACCGGAAACCGGGAACCGCACCAGACCAAAGCCCCCGTCCCGCTCGCGACTGATCAGCCCGGCGACGGTGTCAGATTCCGCTGTTACGTCCACAATCAAGTCCGCGCGTTGAGCCGGGGCGAGTGGAAAACCGTCCTCAACCTCTAACAGGCTTTCAAGCGGCATTCCGTCCAGCGCAACGATCCATCCTGCCACCCCATCCAGAGCCAGATCGTAGATTCGCGCGTTAGAGGCATTGATCAGCCGCAGGCGCAAACGCTCGTGGCGGCGCGCGGGAAAAACAGGATCAAACTGGCCGTTGACCGAGATCAAGTTCCCCAACCGCCCGGCATGGCTTTGATCATGACCGTTGTCGAAATCCTCAACGATATGTCCGGTGTCTGGGTCCAGTCGCCAATCGTCCAGCATCAGTGTCAGGTCTTGGTCGACATCTGGCCCTGTAGCCTCTTCAACGATCAGCGGGCCGTATAAGCCGCGCGCCACCTGCTCGACCGAGCGGTTATGCGCGTGATACCAATAGGTTCCCGCGTCCGGGACGACAAAGTCATAATCGAACCCCTCGCCTGGTGCGATCACATCTTGCGTCAGGCCCGGCACACCGTCCATCGCGTTGTCGATCCGGATGCCATGCCAATGCACGGTTGTTGGCTGAGGCAGCTCATTCACCAACCTGCGCTGAACCCGCGCGCCCTGAGGCAAACGGATTTCAGCACCAGGTACACCACCGCCATAGGACCAGACAGGCGTTTGGGGAAAACCATTCGGGGCGATCTGCTGCATCGCGGTCTGTGCGATCAGATCAGAGCTTGATGCGCGGGCCGAGTGTGGCAGTACCGCCAGTGCGGCTGCTGATTGCAGAAATTGTCTGCGTGTAAACGTCATTGCGGACCTCCTGGCCCGCAACATAGGTTATAAAACGCCCCGCGCCAGCAAGGTTCCAGCGCGGGTGCGTCAATCAGTTGCTCGCTGTTCGATAATTATGCCTGTAGAAAATATGAACTCCGATCCGCGCGGTTTCTTTATACACGCGCGACCAGGACGGACGAACCGCCGTGGTGTGATAGTGCGTGGCACCTTCGGTCAGTTCTTTGGTGACGCCGTCGATGGCCGCACGCGCAACTTTAGCTACGCGCTCATACGCCTTCTTTTCGCGGATCACTTCCTTTTGGCCGTCACAGGTGTAAGTGAACTGGCACTGGTATTTCTTACCGGTTCCCTGCTTGATCACGCCGCACAGCGAGTCCGGGAACCGGCCACTGTCCACGCGATTCAGGATAACCTCGGCCACGGCAAACTGTCCGCGCACGCTTTCACCACGTGCTTCAAAGTACAGCGCCTCAGCTAGACATTTAAAATCTTCGTCCCCGGTGGCCTTGGGCTGTTGGTCCAGCCAATCCTTCGAATACGACATTTTTTGAGGCTCAAGCTCTTTTCGGGGCTTGAACAGAGTCAGATAGTCGCGAAAATTCTGCCCGGGCACTTCGGTCCGGGTGACAAGTTCGCGTTCGGCAGTATCGGTGGCTTTCTTTTCAGCGAAAGACACACTTGGCAGCATGGTTGCCGCCAACGTGGCAGCAGCCAGTATGTATCGTAGCATCAGATAACCTCGCACAGGCACATATCGCGCCGTACCCTCCCCCGGCGGGCGCGACGAGGCATTTAGCGCAGTCCGGCGCAGACGTCCAGATCAGAAGAAAACGCAAGTGGAAAATCGCCCGTGGCGAAAATTAATTCTGCCACAAGGTTGCTTGAAAACCACTAATCCTAGGGCAATCAGCCCGTGTCAACCCCCAAGTCTGGACGAAATCGCCAGCTGAGCGGAAGCCAGCCGAGCGACAGGCACCCGGAACGGAGAGCATGACACATAGTCAAACCCCAGATCGCGGCAGATGGCGATTGATTCGGGGTTTCCGCCATGCTCACCGCATACAGAAAGGGTAACATCCGGCTGGGCCTCACGTCCACGTTCCGCGCCGAGTTTCAGCAATTCTCCGACCCCGTCGGGGTCAAGCACATGGAACGGGTCCTCGACAAAAACGCCCTGACGAACATAGTCAGACATGAACCGGCCGGCATCGTCGCGGGACAGGCCATAGGTCATTTGTGTCAGGTCGTTGGTACCAAAACTCAAGAACGCGGTCTGAGGTGCAATTTCATCCGCTCGCAGACAAGCCCGAGGCGTTTCTACCATGACACCCAGGCGGTATTCGAACTCTTGCCCTTGTTCGGTTGCAACCGAGGCCGCGACCGTATCTATGCGGGATTTGACCAGCTCAACTTCGCGCTTGGCCGAAACCAACGGGATCATCACCTCGGGCACGACGGGGGCGCCGTCCTTGCTGGCCTCAAGCGTCGCTTCAAAGATAGCGCGGGCCTGCATGTCGTAGATTTCGGGCACTGTCACCCCCAAACGCACACCGCGCAGACCCAGCATCGGGTTGTATTCAGTCATCGCCGCAACACGCCGTTCGACATCCGACACAGGCAAATCCAGCGCCTCGGCCAGCTCGCGCTGTCCACTGCGCGTGGTCGGCAAAAATTCGTGCAAAGGCGGGTCGAACAGGCGGATACAGACGGGCTGACCTTCCATGATACGGAACAGCTGAACGAAATCCTCGCGCTGCATGGGCAGCAGACGCTCCAGAACCGCCGCGCGACCCGATGAAGTTTGCGCAAAGATCATCTCGCGCATCACGATCAGACGACCGGGATCAAAGAACATATGCTCGGTCCGACACAGGCCGATCCCCTGCGCCAAAAAGTTCCGTGCAGTCTGTGCGTCGGCCGGTGTATCCGCGTTGGCGCGGATGGCGATGTCGCGTTCATCATCCGCCCAGCCCATAAGCGTTTGAAAACAATCGTCCAAAGCCGCCTCAAGCATCGCGGGCTGTCCGGCCAGAACCTGCCCCGAGGACCCGTCGATTGTTAAAACGTCGCCCGTCTTGAACACCCGCCCATCAGGGGCAGACAGCAGCCGTTTCTTGGTCTGAAACCGCATCTCGGACGCGCCGACGATGCAGGGCAAACCCAACCCGCGGCCAATCACGGCGGCGTGGCTCGTCATACCGCCCTTTTCGGTCAGTACGGCAACCGCCGCATGCATCCCGCGCACATCTTCGGGCGAGGTTTCGCGGCGCACCAGAATACACGGCTCACCCCGCGCAGCGCTGGCCTGAGCCTCGGCGGCGGTGAACACGATTTTGCCGGTCGCAGCCCCCGGGCTGGCTGCAATACCGGTGGTCAGAACATCCCGCTCTGCTTCGGGGTGAACCTGCCGGTGCAGCATCTCATTCAGGGAATGCGGATCGACCCGCATCACCGCTTCTTGCGGCGGAATGATGCCATCTTCGGCCAATCGAACCGCGATCCGCATCGCCGCCCGTGCGCTACGCTGTACGCGGACGCCGTCCAGAATATGCACATGACCATTCTCGATAACGAACTCGACCTGCATTTCCTCGCGCAGCTTGGCGCGCATAAAGGCTGCGTGGGCCTTGAGTTCGGCAAATGCCTTTGGGGCGACCTCTTCCAGTGATTTCCCGCGCGGGTCCTTTTCCAGATACAGCGCTGCCACATCCGCACCCAGCGCATCGCGGCCTTGGCTTTGACTGAGATAACGACCGGTGATTTGCGGCAACCCAGTCGCAGGATCAATCAGTTGCAACACACCCGAGCCGCACTCGCCCTGCCCCACGCCGGGGATCATTTCCTGAATGACCAGGCCCAACCCGGCATCCGCCGGCGCCCCCTTGGCCTGTCGCAGCAACCGGGCCGAGGTTCCATCCCACGCCCGCGCCATCGATCGTAGGACGGCAATCAGCTGCTCGCCCCGGTCTTGGGGGAATGCCTCGTCCGTTTCATCCTCATAAGCGCGCAAGGATTGGCTCAGCCCTTCGCTGCCATCCGCGCTGATATCGTCGAAAACATCCGCGTCCAAACGGGCCACATGAATTGCGTAGCTTTGAACAAAGCGCAGGTACAGCGCGGCGGCGGCCTCGGCGCCCATTGAATCCGACAGGTCTACGTAGCGCGCGTCGTTCATACCGATATTCAAGATCGCACCGGGGCCACCCCAATCGGGGTCTTCGGAACTAGGCCGGACGCACAGCAGCGCCGTCTGTTCAAACTGCTCCAGAACTGCGGCGATATCCGGTACCTGCCCTTCGGCAATCCGATGTACCGCGTCAAAGGACAGCGCCACCGTTCGCGGCACTGGAAGGTCTAAACGGACTAGACGTTGCAGACATTTCGCTCGCCCGCCGTGTGTATTGGCGGCCACGGGCGCTTCGGTCGTTATCAGAGTGGTATGCGGATTATTCTGCACTGCAGCACCTTTTGGTTTCACCGCAGCATAAGCCCTTGCACCAATGGCGCAAGGGCGTTCTGGATTAACCTTCGATCTTGCTGAGGTCCGCCACGCTGGAACAAACCTGACGGATTTGGCTCAGCAGGTTCAGACGGTTGCGGCGCAGAATGTCGTTGTCCGTATTCACCTGAACCTCGTCAAAAAACGCATCGACCGGACCGCGCAGCGCCGCCATTGTCGTCATCGCCTTGGGGAAATCTTCGGCCTTGAGCGCCGGTTCGATCTTGCCCTGCGCCTGATCCAAAGCGGCAAACAGAGCCTTTTCGCTGTCCGTCTCCGCGAATTTCACATCCGCGCCATAAGAGTATTCGACGCCATCCTTCTCCTCGGCCTGCGTCAGAATGTTGTTGGCGCGTTTGAATCCTTGGACAAGGTTCTCGCCATCCTCGGTCGCAATCACCGCATTCAGCGCACGGGCGCGTTTGACCAGCAGGTTCAGGTCATCATTGCCGTCCATCGCGATACAGGCGTCGATGATGTCGTGACGGATACCCTCGTCGCGCAGGAAGACTTTGAGGCGGTCGTGGAAGAAGGAGAGGATGGACGACGACGCGTTGCTAATCTTCTTCGAAATTCCTTGAAGGATGGAACCATCACTCACATCCGGTTCAAATGGATTATCAGCGCTTTCAGGAATTTGCCCAATCACTGATTTGAACGCCGCCTGAAATACCCCGTACTTAGCGATCTCCTGAAGCGTACTTTCAAGTGTGAATAGGTCTTGTTCATCGCCGGATACCCGAAGACCCTCAAGTTCATATGACAGCAATTGGCGGTCTACGACACCGTTAATCGGCAAACGCAGATCATTCTCCAAGACCAACCGAATAACCCCCAACGCCGCACGGCGCAGGGCAAACGGATCTTTCGACCCGGTCGGCTTCTCATCAATCGCCCAGAACCCGGTCAGCGTGTCCAGCTTGTCGGCCAGTGCCACGGCCACCGACAACGGCGCGGTCGGCACGTCATCTGACGGACCAAGCGGTGAGTAATGCTCTTGCGCAACGGCGGCCACGGTGGCGTCTTCGCCTGCGGCTTCAATATAATACCGCCCCATAAGCCCCTGAAGTTCGGGGAATTCATAAACCATTTCCGAGTTCAGATCAGCCTTGGCCAGACGCGCGGCTTTCTCGGCCTGATCCGCATCCGCGCCCGTCACCGGGGACAGTTCGCGAGCCAATGCCGCGATGCGGTCGATCCGCTCGGCCTGTGTACCCAGCTTGTTGTGGAAGGTCACATTCTCCAGCGCGCGGGTCCATTGGGCGATGTCCGATTTGGCGACGCGCAGGTCGTTTTCCCAGAAGAACTTGGCATCCGCCAGACGCGCCGACAGCACCTTTTGGTTCCCCGCCAGAATGGTCGCGCCATTGTCGGCGGTTTCGCGGTTGGCGACGGTAATGAACCGCTCGATCCGGCCCGTTTTCGGATTGCGAACCGAGAAGAATTTCTGGTGTTCCTTCATAGAGGTCTGCAGCACCTCGGGCGGCAGGTCGAGGAATTCCTGATTAATCTTGCCCATCAGCACCACGGGCCATTCGACCAGACCAGCGACCTCGGCCAGCAGGCCCTTGTCATCGACCACTTCCAGACCGGCGGCAAAGGCCATGTTCTGGGCGTCGTTCCTGATATGTTCAGCGCGGTCAGAGGGGTTCAGCACCACAAAGGCGCGTTTCAGTTTGGCAGCGTAGTCATCGAACGACGTGACCGCGAAGCGATCTGGCGCCATAAAGCGGTGACCCGCAGTGGTGTCGCCCGCTTTGATCCCTTCGACCTCAAGCGGCACGACTTGCGCGCCAGCCTCATCGGACAGAATGCACAAGATTGAGTGCAACGGGCGCACCCAGCGCAGCGAACCGCCGCCCCAGCGCATAGACTTGGGCCAGGGAAAGTTTCGAATGGTGGTTTCAAGCACCTCGGCCACAATCTCGGCCGCGGGGCGTCCGGCTTTTTCGATAGTCGCGAAATAGACCGCGCCTTTGGGTGTATCGCGTTCTTCCAACTGATCGCGGGTCAGGCCCGCACCGCGCAGGAAGCCTTCGATGGCTTTGTCCGGTGCGCCGACTTTCGGCCCTTTGCGCTCTTCGCGGATCGTTGGGCTCTCAGTCAGAAGACCTTCGATCGCCAGCGTCAGGCGACGCGGCGTGGTCAGGGCGGCAGCCCCGGCATAGGTCAGACCGGCCTCAACCAAACCGTCGGTCATCCGTTTTTTCAGGTCCTCACCGGCGCGGGTCTGCATGCGGGCGGGGATTTCCTCGGAAAACAGTTCGATCAGCAGGTCGGGCATTTTCGGTCCTTAGAAATTAACGATCGTCTGAATGACGATGGCATTGGCGATATCCACAAAGAAGGCGGATACAAGGGGCAGCACGATAAAGGCAATAGGCGACGGGCCATATCGTTTGGTAACTGCGGTCATATTGGCGATAGCGGTCGGGGTCGCGCCCAGTGCAAAACCGCCAAACCCCGCAGACAGTACGGCGGCGCGATAGTTGCCGCCCATCACCGGGAACAACACCCAGATCACGAACGCCACGGCAAACAGGGTCTGCGCACCCATGATAACGACAATGGCCAACCCCAGTTCGGCAATGGTCCAAAGCTGAAGGCTCATCAGCGACATGGCCAGAAACGCGCCCAGCGAAAACTCGGATATCAGCGCCAGCGAGGGAGTCCGGGACACCGGCGGCGCGTTGGGGGCCAGAGCTGCGCGAACATTGGCAATGACGATCCCCATGATCAGGCAGGGCACGAACAAGGGCAGTTTCAACCCGGTAGCCGCGATTGCCTCGCTCAAAAAATATCCGAAGATGATCGCCAGATTCAGATAGAGCAACACGCGCATGATGGTCAGGTGGTCGATCATGGTCTCGGCCTCGGTGGCATCATCCGGCAGCCCAACTGTGTGTTCTTCGTCCGGGCGTTCCGGGGTCAACTTCTTGCCTTCGACCAATAGACGGGCAATCGGCCCGCCCACCAGCGCAGCCAACACAAGGCCAAGCGTCGCCACGGCCACGCCGAGTTCAGTCGCGCCCTCAAGCCCGGTGACTGTGCCAACCTCGGGGGCCCACGCGATGGCGGTACCATGCCCACCAATCAGAGACGCAGAGCCAAAGAGAACCCCAGCTTGGGCCGGATAGCCAAAGGCAACTGCTCCGGCGGCACCGACGGCATTCTGGGCAACGATTGTCACCAACGTCAGAATGAGCAGCAGGAACAACGGCTTGCCGCCGGAAATCAAATCGGCAAGCCGCGCATTCAACCCAATTCCGGCAAAGAACACGATCAGCAGAAAATCCCGCGAGGCAAGGTCGAACGTCAGCTCAAGCCCTGCCACGACATACAGAATCAGCAATACAAGAGACGCCAGCAACCCGCCGGTGACAGGCTCAGGGATATTGAATTGACGCAGCGGAGCGACCCGAGAGTTGATCTCGGCCCCTATCAGATAGACCGCAATGCCAAGAGTGGCGGTCAGAAAATTGGGAATGTGAAGCATTTCCTCGACTTCGGGCATCTCAGTCCCCCGGCCGTGGCGGGCATTCCTCGCCCACCACTGTTCCGTCATATGCCTTTTCACCGCAATTGTTCAGCGCGTGCCAGACATAGCCCTTGCCGTCAGTGGTCACCGCGACGATACGATCCACGCCATAGTGTATGTTCTTGGCCCCCATAAAAGCTTGCGCCTGTCCAGACTTCAGAGCCTCGGCAATGGCAACCGCGTCGTAGCAGTCAAACCAGCCCGGCGCGGTCAGCGGTTCGGGGTTTTCGACCGGCTGAAAAGCCGCAAGTTCATCACTCGTCATCTCGGTCTCAAAACACGCCCGGTATCGGATCGGAGAGCTGTCCGCATCAATCGCGTGAAACGCCGTGTACGGGATCGGCTGGGGTTCCTCTGCCCCCTCGACAAGCAATTCCACGTCCTTCCCTGGCTGGGACGCGACGTCATAGTAGAACCCGTACACCTGAAGGTAATACATGCCCACCCCGGCCAAAGCCGCAGAAACAATAAGGATGATTGCAAGCAGTTTTCCGGTCATCTTCTCAACATCCCGATCACGCGGCCTCTTTCAACTTGGCGGAAAATAGGCCAGTTTCCAAACTGATACAGGTCGGAACGAGGCTATTCGAATGGACATGACCCTTGCCGTTGGGTTCTTCGGCGCGCTGTTTGCGATCATGAACCCGATTACAAATCTGCCCGTCTTCCTGAGCGTTACCGACGGCCTGACGCCCGCTGATCAGCGCAAAGTCGCGGCGAAAACAGCCACGTATTGCCTGATCCTGGGCGGCGCCTTCGCAGCTATCGGCAACCAGACGCTTGGCCTGTTTGGGATCAGTGTCGACGATCTGCGTGTCGCGGGTGGTCTGGTCGTTCTTATGATTGGCCTGAACATGCTGAACGGCAACGAAAGCACCTCGCACCACGGAACCAAGGGGGAAAAGCAAGCCTACCCCGAACCCGCGACGGTGGCGTTTTACCCGCTGGCCTTCCCCATTCTGGTCGGGCCCGGCACGATCACAACGTTGATCCTGTACGCTCACCATATTTCCAAGCCCATGGACGCCATCATCTATGCGGGCGTGTTTCTGGTGGTTCTGTTTTTGTTGTTCATCACCTTCTGGAACGCTTCGGCCCTGGCCAAACGCCTGTCCGACAACGCGCGCGTAATCATGAGCCGTTTCATGGGCATGATCCTGTCGGCCATCGCGATCAGCATGATCGCGGATGGCCTGAAAGTGCTGTTGCCGGGATTGGCCTGAGCGCGCCATCAGGCCTCGAACCCGGCTGCCCCGGTCTGTACAAACGCATCGGCACATTGCTTGGCCAGCGCCCGCACGCGACCAATATAGGCCTGCCGTTCCGTGACCGAGATCACCCCCCGTGCGTCCAATAAGTTGAACATGTGGCTGGCCTTGATGCACTGATCATAGGCCGGGTGCGCCATGATGATACGCTTGCCGGTTTTTGGGTCGTCATGCTCCTGCGCCAGAATGGCGGCGCATTCGGCCTCGGCCTCTTCAAAATGACGCAGCAGAACTTCGGTATTGGCAACGTCAAAGTTCCAGCGGGCGTATTCCTCTTCGGTCTGTTTGAAGATGTCGCCATAGGTCAGCGGGCTGGGTGATTGCGGATCATTAAAGGGCATGTCCATCACGTGATCAATGCCCAGCACATACATTGCCAGACGCTCCAGACCATAGGTCAGTTCACCCGAAACGGGTGTGCAGTCATGGCCGCCGACTTGCTGAAAATAGGTGAACTGGCTGACTTCCATGCCGTCACACCAGACCTCCCAACCCAGACCCCAGGCGCCCAGTGTGGGGCTTTCCCAGTCATCTTCAACAAAGCGGATGTCATGCAGGTCCATATCTATTCCGATGGCCTGTAGGCTGCCCAGATACAGCTCTTGTAGATCCGGCGGGCTGGGTTTGATCAGCACCTGATACTGGTAATAGTGCTGCAACCGGTTGGGGTTTTCACCGTATCGCCCGTCGGTTGGACGGCGCGAGGGTTGCACATAGGCTGCCGCCCACGGCTTTGACCCCAAAGCGCGCAGCGTGGTGGCCGGGTGGAACGTACCTGCACCGACCTCCATGTCATAGGGCTGCAGGATCGCGCAGCCTTTCGAAGCCCAATAGGTCTGAAGTCGCAGGATAATTTCCTGAAAAGAACGTGGTGCGCTGGACGGTTCGGTCATGACATTCCCTTTGGGCACGTCTGCGCCCTGTTCCGGTCGGTTTTGTCCTTCCTATGCAAGGGGCCAAGGGGCGTCAACGGGCCAATCGGGTTGGGCTGTCACTGCACCGCCACACTGGAAATTCCCCGTATTCCAGGCATGGCTTTCTGCGGTTCAATTCGCGTAGTCTGCCGCAAAGCTAAAACACTGCGAACACGGGCAGACAATGACACGCATATTCACTGCAATTCTGTTTCTATTTTCAATCGGCGCAAGTGCCGTATCGGCGCAACAAGACGCCGGCGTTTGGGTCCAGGTCGAGGCGCGCCCTTCGCTGCGCGAGGCACAAGAGCGCGCGCAGGCTTATTCAAGCCTCTTGCCAGACGTAAACGGGTTTCGCCTGAACTCTGGCTGGTATGCCATTGTTATCGGGCCTTATTTGCGCAGTGACGCTGAACAGGTTCTGGACGTTTACCGGGCCGAAAGGCAGATACCGGCTGACAGTTACATAGCCTTCACCAGCTCTCTGGGTCAGCAGTTCTGGCCAGTCGGTGCGAATATCCTGAACCGGGGCGTGGTGACACCGCCCGTCGAAAACACTCCACAACCGGAAGCGACCGTTTCGGGGTTGTCGGCTGAGCCCGCAGATGAAACCCGCTCGCAAGCCCTACAGTCCGAACGCCTGCTCACTGCTCAAGAGCGTCGGGATTTGCAGACAGCCTTGCAGGCCGCAGGGTTTTACAACGCCACTATCGATGGCGCGTTTGGTCAAGGCACGCGCCGATCGATGGGTGACTGGCAACGATTCAACGGTTTTGAAGCCACCGGCGTTCTGACCACAGCGCAGCGCAAGTCGCTGATGGATGACTATAACGCGCCGCTGATCAGCGTCGGCATGGCGCGATATTCGGACCCACAGGCAGGGATTGAACTCGACCTGCCGTTGGATGTTCTTGCCTTTGACCGCTATGAGGCCCCGTTCGCGCATTTCAAAGGCACCACCGACCTGGATGCCAAAGCGCTGCTGATCAGTCAGAAAGGCGACAAGGCGACCCTACGCGCGCTCTACGAGGTCATGCAATCGCTAGAGATCGTCCCACTGGACGGCCCCCGTCAATTGCGCGGTGATCGCTTTACACTGGAAGGTAACGGGAACGGGGTTGTCTCGTACACCCAGGCCGCGCTGAAGGACGGCCAGATCAAAGGCTTCACGTTGGTCTGGCCCGAAGGGGATGAAGCCCGCCGGGCACGGGTTCTGGCCGCGCTCAAGGCCAGCTTCACCACAAACAGCGCCGTTCTAGACGCAGGGGCCGGTGCAAATGCCGAGCAACGGATCGATCTTGTTTCCGGCCTGCAAATCCGCAAGCCGCGCCTGTCCCGGTCCGGCTTTTTCACCGATGCCAACGGTACAATCCTGACGGTATCCGAGGCCACCGACAGCTGCACCCGGATCACCCTGAACGACGATCAGGAAGTTCAGGTCGCCTGGGCCGATGCTGATCTGGGTGTGGCCGTTCTGCGGCCCCGGAACAACCTTGCGCCGATCAGCGTCGCGGAATTCGGCACCGATCAACCGCGCATCCAATCCGAGGTCGCAGTGTCGGGCTTTTCGTATCAGGGCGCATTGGGGGCGCCGACGCTGACCTATGGCCAGATTACTGACGTGCGCGGCCTGAACGGAGAAGACGGAGTGAAACGTCTGGCGATGGCCGCCCAGCCGGGCGATGCTGGCGGACCTGTTTTCGATGACGCCGGTCAGGTTGTCGGCATGTTGCTACCCACCCCGTCCGATGGGCGCACCTTGCCCGCCTCGGTCAGTCTGGCAGCCACGGCTGAGCGGTTGAACGCGGCGCTTGAACAGGCAGGCGTCTCGGGCCAACCGGGTCAATCGACTGCCGAGATCTCACCCAACGAACTTAGCCGCAGAGCCAACGGAATGACTGTTCTGGTGCATTGTTGGGATTAATTTGATCCCCAAAAGTGGAACGCCGCCCCTTTGGGCGGCGTTTTTTTGTTTACACGATATCAGGCGTTACGCGGATCAGGGTTGGAACCGGTGCGTCGAAGGCCGCGCGCACTGCAGTCTGCATCTCCGCCAAACTAGTGGGCGCGGCAGACAGGGCCCCAAAAGCCTCAGCCAGTTTACAGAAATCCGGGTTGTGGGCGATCACCGCGTTCGGCGCGATCTGACCTCGGACCATACTGTCCTCGATCTCTTTCAGCTTGCCGTTGTCCCATAGGATAATGGGCAGTGAAAGGCCAAGCTCGACCGCTACACCAAGTTCCATCATCGTATAGTGAAACCCGTAATCCCCAGCGATTACGGCTGTTGGTTTGCCCCGACGCGCAACCGCACCGCCAATACCGGCGGGCAAGCCATATCCCAGTGTGCCAAAGCCGGTCGGGTGATGCCAGTGATAGGGATAGGCCATTTCCCAGACCTCTTTCCCGGCATAGGCGATTTGGGTCATGTCGGAATAGATCATCGTATCCGCCGGCATGGCATCGCGCAGAGCATCAAGCACCGGAACGATCCCCGGCCGCTCGGCATCGACCTCGGCGCGCCAGCGTCTGCGCGCCTCTGTGATTTCTTCCGGCGTCCAACCCGTTGCAGGTTTCACCTTGTCAATCGCACCCCATAAGGCATGCGCAAAACTTTCCCCATCAGCCTGCAGCTTGACGCCCGCACGATGGTGATCGGACAGAACCCTGGGATCAAGATCGACCCGCACCAGATGAGCGCTGTGCCCCAGGTTGTCGCGCCACAGATCGACCTCGCCCAGTTCGGCACCTACGGCGACTACAAGGTCAGCGGACCCAATCATCTCGGCGCTGCCGGGGCGCGTCAGCATGGCACCAAAGTCCAACGCATAACCCTGCCCGGCCATCCCACGCCCAGCAAAAGTTGTGAAGCAGGCCGCTCCCAGTTCCGTCAAAATCTGCCGCCACAGATTAGACCGCGCGCCACCGCCCAAAATGAACAACGGCCTGCGCGCGATATTCAACAAAGACATGACCGGAGCAATATCGGGTGGCAAAACCTTGGTGCGCAGCCCCGGCTGATTGGGAAATGGCGCGGGGTCGGCATCGGCCTCAAGCTGGGCAATCGGCACCTGAATATGTTTGGGGCGCGGTCGGGACAGTTCGAACTCTTCAAAAGCACGCTCGACCAGACCATAGGCGGTCTGTGCGGAAATGGCCTGCCGCGACCAGTCAGTCACGGTTTCAGCCGCCCCAAGCTGATCCTTCATCTGATGCAATTGCCCATGCACCGCTTGCGTTTCATCCAGACAAGAAGACATCACCAGCAGTGGCACCGAATCCGTATAGGCCTGCCCCATCGGTGTCATGATATTGCACAGCCCCGGCCCGGTGATTACATAGGCCACGCCCGGCTTGCCGGTCGCGCGGGCATAGCCATCGGCCATGAACCCGGCCCCCTGTTCATGCCGGGCCAACACATGTGTGATGCCAGCTTCTTCGATGCCGCGATACATTTCCTGATTGTGAACACCCGGAATGCCAAAAATCACGTCAACGCCCCGATCTTTCAACATATGCGAAATCTGGGCCCCCAAGGGTCTTTTCATTAGTTTCTCCAGAATTGGACGGTGAACAACGCATAGACGGCCAGCAGTTCCAGCCGTCCGACCAACATGCCGATGGACAACAACCATTTGGCGGTGTCATTCAGCCCGGCGAAATTTCCCGCCGGACCGATCTGGCTGCCCAGTCCCGGCCCCACATTGGCCAGTGCGGTCGCAGCCCCCGAAACCGAAGTGATGAAGTCCAACCCCGTCAGCGCCAACGCCCAGGCCAGCACACCCAGCGACAGCACGAAGAACATGAAAAAACTCATCACCGAAGTCAGGACATCCGTCCCGATCGTGCGCCCGCCATATCGCGGGGCAAAAACGCCATGCGGTGACCGGATACGACGAATTTGCGTTTTGATCGACGCAAACAGCAGCTGATACCGGAAAATCTTGATCGAACAGGCGGTCGAGCCCGCGCATCCGCCGATCAGACCGATCAAAAAGAACAGCATGACCGGGAAACTGCCCCACGTCATGTAATCAACGCTGGCATAACCCGTACCCGAAATGATCGAGGTGATGTTGAACAGCGATTCCCGGAACGCCTGTTCCCAGTGATGTGGAAAGACTACGGTTAGGAACACCGCCATGACCACGACCAGCACCAGGATTGTCGCCAGGAATGTCTGTATCTGGCTGTCCTGCCACAGTGAGTTCGTGTTGCCATTGGCGAATTGAACATAGCGCACGAAGGGCAGCGCCGCGAGGATCATAAAGACCGCAGCCGCATACTCGGTCGGCCCCGAGAAACTGCCGAAGGACGTGTCGTAGTTCGAGAACCCTCCGGTCGCGATGGTTGTCATCGCATGCACGACGGCATCGAAAAACCCCATCCCCAAACCGGCGTAGACAAGCGCGCAGACAAAGGTCAAAAAGACATAGATCAGGGAAATCTGCCCTGCGATCTCTTGCGCGCGCGGCAGGATTTTCCCCATGGTTTCAAACCCTTCCGAGCGGAAGATCTGCATCCCTCCCACGCGAAGTTCGGGCAGGAACACCATGGCGACTACAATAATCCCAATGCCGCCCAGCCATTGCAGCAATCCGCGCCACAACAGCAAACCCTGTGGCAGATTATCAAGCCCGGAAATGACAGTCGAACCAGTAGTGGTCAGCCCCGACATTGCCTCAAAATAAGCATCGACAAAGCGCAGCTCGGTCTCGCCGAATAAAAACGGGATTGCGCCGAAAAAGGGAAGCGCCACCCAAACGCCGGTGGTCAGCAAAAAGGTCTGACGGATCGTCAGACCTTCGCCCACTCCGTTCGAACAACTGATGGACAGGATAACGCCCGTCAGCATGGTGATGACGCCGCTTCCCAGAAAAACAGGCCATTCGCCCCGGCCTTCGATGAAATCCGCAAGCATGGGAAGCATCATGGTCGCCCCAAGAATGGCGACCAACAGGCCAATCACATATCCAACCGGGCGCATATCCGTCATGAGGCGCAGCGTTGGCGCGCCTGCACGACTGTGTCAAGCGGATGTCCCGTTTACTCGTCGGTTTTGCTGACGGGTGTGGGCATTGCGGGCGGTTTTGAAGGCGCGCGCGTCCGGTTCTGAGGTGCCGCAGACTTGGCTGTATTCGCCAGGGGCGCCACAGGTTTCGCCTCGGCTTTGGGGGCCACAGGCTTGGCAGCAGGTGCAGCCGTTGGTTTTGCCGTGACCGATTTCGCCGCCTGCACTTTGGGCGCGGCTGGCTTGGCTGTGGCCTTGGGTGCCGCAGGTTTCGCTACTGCCTTTGGAGCCACGCGTTTTGCGGCAGGTTTGGGTGCGGCGGGCTTTGCCTCGGGCTTGACGGCCGCAGGTTTAGGCGCTGCAACCTTGGCCACTGCTGGCTGGGAGGCCGCATTTGCCACAACCGGTTTAGATGATTCGGCTTTTGGGGTCGCTGCCGTCTTGGCCCGAACGCGCGGTTCGGACTTTGGTGCGGCGGTCGTTTTGACCTTGGCTACAGGCTTGGCAGCTGCCGCCTTGGATTTGAATTCCGGTTTCTTTTTGGCAGGTGCAGGAACCGACGAAGACGCGTGCAGAGCATGCACTGGAACGAAAGGCAGTTCCATGGCCGAATTCGCCAAAATCTGCATGATCTTCAGTTGGTTGCTGACTGCATAACCGGCCAGTCGAATGGCCGCCGCCTGAAACTCAAGCGGTTGGGTAATCGGATTCATTAGTCATTTCTCCTGTAAAAACGAAGCAACCTTCCAAGAAAAGAACCGCTCTGCCCCACCCCGGTATTAGGGGCGAGTGACCAAGGCTTGAAATCCCCGGACATCGCACGTCGCGGCTTCCTTTTCAGAGTGGCCCGAGGGCTGACACGCCCTCACACCATGGCTGCGTTCACGGATAGTTTAACGCGAAACACACTGCGCGTGCAGAAATATTGCTGCAGTGCGGCAATTTTTCGCCAATTGGATCAAAATGAGACAACAGGATGCTCTTTTTGAGCTACCCGATGTGAAACAGGGTCGAGAACAAGCGTGGATCCAAACTGGCGGAAACAAAGGTTGGCCCTTCGGTCAGCACCGACACTGCGTCGTGGCTGTGCAGGCTTTCCTGATGGCTGGCCACAACACGGAAATCACCGACATGATGATCGGCCAGAAGCTCGGCACAGAACAAGCGCGCGGCATCTTCGACAAAGATTGGGTTGGCGGCATTCAGCTCGGCAAAGGCCTGTTCGTCCTCGCGCTTGACCATCACTTGCGTTTCGGTCGGTACGGCGCGGCGGCACAGAGCAATCAGATCTTCGAACCACAGGCAATCTGCTTTGCAATCAACAACAACGGAAATCCGCGCAACAGAACGTTGGGAATGCGGTGTCGCCAGTTGCCCCCGTGTGGACCGGGCATGTTCGCTCAGCTCAAGCGAACATGGGCAGGTGGACGAATAGACATAATCCAGATGGATGATCTTCTGACGTACGCCGTTTTGTTCGACCAGTTCCAACGCGATGTCATAATACTGATACCCTTGCAAACCCGATCGCAGGCTTTCCACCCGGTCCGGGTAGGAAAACCGCATCTGGATACGCGCATCGAAACTGTCCAGATCGGTCATATAATCGTCCAGCGCAGCCTCCATGACCTCAAAACTGAACGTACGCTCGGCATGTTTGTAGAACGAGCGCATGATGCGGGACATGTTGATGCCCTTCTTTTCGGCATCAAGGCTGACCGTTCCGGTGACCGAGGTTTCAAGCGTGAGATCCTCACCATGTTTACGGTGGAACCGAATCGGCAAACGGAAATTAGAGATGCCCACATGCTGAATTTGTTGCATGGCCCCGCGGATCAGGCTGGACGGTCCGTTTTGAAGGTCCGGCAACGATGCCCGATAGGCCGCGTCAACTGTGAAGTCTTCGGCATATTCTCGCGACAGCGAAGGATAATTCACTGGAACCAGCCCGGGCACGAGGCGCGCAATTGCAGGATCAAGCTGGCTGATCTCAGCTTCACTCGCGGACTCGGCCCATTTGCGCAGCGTTCTAAGCGCGGCGGCGGCGTCTTCATTGTCAGGTGCGTCTTCAATGGTGCGGGGGTACACATTCATCGAACGGGGTTCCTCGGTTGGTCGCCGGACTATATACAGGTTCGACGCTTTTTCCAGTTTAACCGTATACGCATCAAAGTACGGCCCGGATGAAAATCCGCAAACATCGCGGGAGTTACGCCGCGTTTACGCAGTTTCACCCAAGGCATAACAGGATATAGAGCGTAGTTAGCGCTGAGAAACGTCCAAAGCGCGCTTAATATCGGCAAGCAGGTCGCCCGCATCCTCCAGACCGATGGACAGGCGGATCAGGCCGGGAGTAATGCCCAACTCGTCTTTCTGCTCATCGCTCAGCCGTTGGTGGGTCGTGGTCGCCGGATGGGTCGCAATCGACTTGGCGTCGCCCAGGTTGTTCGAAATCACCGGAATCGTCATCGCGTTGAGGAACGCAAACGCAGCCTCCTTTCCGCCCTTGATATCCAGCGACAGAACGGTGCCGCCCTTACCGCCCAACTGTGATTGAACCAGCTCATTCTGCGGATGCGTCTTTAGCCCCGGATACAATGTGCGTTCCAACGCGGCGTGACCCTCCAGTGCCTCAGCCACGATCTGGGCCGTCTCAGCCTGAGCATTGACACGCAGGGTCATCGTTTCCAGACCTTTCAGCATGATCCAGGCGTTAAACGGGCTCAGCGCCCCACCGGTGTGCTTCAGATAAGGCTCAACGGTGCCGCGGATGAAGTCCTTGGTGCCGATGATTACGCCGCCCAGCGCACGCCCCTGCCCGTCGATATGTTTGGTCGCCGAATAGATCACAACATCCGCGCCCTGCTCGATCGCACGCGAAAACACTGGGGTCGAGAACACATTGTCCACGACCACCATCGCACCAACTGCGTGGGCCAGTTCGGCTACGGCCGAGATGTCGATCACCTCAAGCGTCGGGTTCGACATGGATTCAAAGAACACAGCCTTTGTGTCGGGCCGGACCGCCCCTTTCCATTCGTCCAGATTGGTGCCGTCTACGAAAGTTACATTTACACCAAACCGGGTCAGGATATTCTCGACAATATACAAGCATGAGCCGAACAGCGCCTTAGCCGAAACGATGTGGTCGCCTGCCTTCAGCATCGAGGTCAGCGCGCCATTGACAGCCGCCATGCCCGAAGCTGTGGCGAAAGCATCCTCGCCCCCCTCAAGCGCCGCGATACGCTGCTCAAACATCGACACGGTGGGGTTGCCATAGCGGGCATAGATGAACTCATCCGGGCCACATTCCAGAAAACGGGCCTCGGCCTGTTCGGCATTCTCATAGACGAACCCCTGGGTCAGAAAGATCGCCTCGCTAACCTCATTGTATTGGCTGCGGCGGATGCCGCCATGGACGGCTTGAGTGCGTTTGTTCCAGCTTTCGCTCATGTCATTCCTCTCGACCTTTGCCCGGCAAAGGCATCAAAAAAACCCCAGACGCGGTCAAGCGAAAGGGGCCTTTCATCCTGACCTTTTAGCGGTGTTGTTTAGCGTGGCCCGCAATCCGGTAACAAATCGCCACGTAGCTCTGCGAGAGGCAATACGCTTCGGGCGGTTTGCCGTCAAGCCCGGCGTTCCCCCGGTCACGGTTGCGTAATCGGCCCTTGCCGCCCCGTCAGAAACCCGCATGATCCTTTCAACAAAAGGAGGGCACATGGCGGACCCGATTGATCTGTATTTTTGGCCTACCCCCAACGGGTGGAAGGTATCCATCGCGTTAGAAGAGATGGAGTTGCCCTATTCCACGCATCTGATCAACATCGGCAAGGGCGATCAGTTCGACCCCGAGTTCCTGAAGATTTCGCCCAACAACCGTATGCCTGCAATCTTTGACCCTGACGGGCCCGACGGTGCGCCGGTTTCCGTGTTCGAAAGCGGGGCAATCCTGATGTATCTGGCCCGCAAGACCGGGCGGTTTTATGGCAATACCGAGCGTGACCGGATCGCGGTCGAAGAATGGCTGATGTGGCAGATGGGCGGCGTTGGCCCGATGGCCGGTCAGGCGCATCACTTCCTGAAATACGCACCCTACATGGACCCACCGCAGGACCTGACCTATGCAAAAGACCGCTACCGTACCGAGGTCAGGCGTTTGTACGGTGTGCTGGATCGACGGCTGGCCGACAACGAATATGTCGCGGGAGACTTCTATTCCATTGCCGACATGTCAATCTGGGGCTGGGCAAGTCTATGGGAAGGGCAACAGCAGGAGTTAGAAGACAAGCCGCACTTTGCCCGCTGGCTGGAGACGGTTAGTGCCCGTCCCGGCGTCCAAGCCGGTCGCGCACTGCATGCCGAATTGCGTGGAGATAATCGTGACAAGCAGTCGCAAGAGACCTTGTTTAAGCGATAAATCAAATCGATCCAGTGTCAGCTGTGAGCCCATAGCGGACCGACACCGTAAATCGAACTACTATTGTGGAGAGTACCAAATAGGCGAAGTATAGGCGCGTTCCTGTGCTGTCATAGGGACGCCATCCGGCATGTCTATTCCGAATTTCACTGCATCATACGCCGTCCAGCGAGGGGTCGGAATTTCCATAACCCGGGCATAATAAAATGCGCTTTCCGAGGGATCGAAATCCGGGTCTTCCCACACGGTTCCCAGCTCAGAGGCTCCAATTGTGTTGGTCCACGAGGGGATAGAAAGGTCCACTGTGGTGCCTACCGACGGCAACTTGCCAGCGGCATCTGGTTCGCGGGAACCAGACCAGGCCACGTCGTAGGCTTTTTCCCGTTGCTCTCCATCTGCATCTAACCAGCCCTTTATGATCTGGATTCGATCCAGGTTTGCTCCCATCGGATCACGAAGCGCATATACCAGAAAGGAAGGTGCGCCTTCACCGGGGTAAAGATCACCACCCATCGGCACCCCTTTGCTGTATCCCACAAGCGCCAGGTCGCGCCGTAGGGCATCTTCTTCGGCAAAAGAAAATCCTCCGAACATACGGACGCGCATTCGAGGTCCTGTAGTTGCGTAGGTTTCACGCCGATGCATCGCATCCCAAATGGCTTCTCGGGAATTCTCCTGCGCCCACACAGCTGTCAAACCACCAGTAATGTATTGCGACGAAAGCAGCGCAACAGTCCCGTCAGCATAGGTCTTACTGACATGTTGGCTGCGCTCTTCGCTGGGCTCGTAACCGGTAAACTTCCCGAAGAAATTGTCGTTATCTGGAGCCGTTAAACCTGTGTGTGTGTCACTAGCCCCACCCAGGCCAAACTTGAAAGGGTTTACTCCCAAAGCCTTTTCCAAAGATAAGCCTCGAAGTAAACCGGATCGAGCGTATTCACCGGGCAACATTTCTGGCTCTTTCGGAACCGAAGCATCCAGATTGCCGTAATCCCATGTTTCGAAGTCAGCAAATTCATCGTCAGGTGATAGGAACGGGTGGGCCTCACCATCTCCCTTAATCTGCGTTGGTTCGTATAGTCTTTCCCATTTGTTTCGCGCTTCTGCGTATGCGGGGTCTAACGGCACACCATCCGCGAAGTCATCGACTAACGGGAACATCCAGCCGTTAGACAAGTTCCCATTATGTGGAATAGCAAGAACACGCCCGCCTGTCGTTTGTTCATAGTTCTCCAACCACTTCCAAAGATCACGAGGGTTAGGTGAGCCCACAGGTGGCGTTGTTGTATAAGGCAGTATCTGTCTTGTGAGCTCAGGGCCATCGCGAAAGATCACATTTCGGTGCAAATTGTTCCCTGCGACGAGAGATGTCCATTCATAGGCGATAAAGGTGCTGAACACGCCCGGATCATTGTACTCTTCCGCGGCATCGATAATTTCGTGCCAAACACGGGCATACGCAGGGTTGCCTGGTTGATAGTTCAGCGCAGGGGAAACCTGTCCTTGCGCAAACGCGGCTGTAAGCTCAAGCGCAGCCGCTAGAGCGGCTTCTCCGCCCTTATTGAATTCTTCATGGAAATATCTGCCTTGCTCATCTGCCAAGATGTTGGGAGCACCTCCGATGATATCGGTAATCGCACCCATAGCATCCGAATGATCTGTAATCATGAAGAAATCGAGAGGCCTCGACAACTTTACAGGTTGCCCCGTGTTCGACACAACTTCTTCGCCACGCGCAAACCGATATGCATCATGAGGCATGAGGCGCGTACCGCCCCCTCCAGCATCCCCGGAAAGACCAGTGTGAACGTGAGTGTCACCAAAATAGACTTGAGTTGGATACGCACGTTCGGCGTAAGGTGAATAAGGTCGACCGGAAGGGCCTGAAAGGCCTGACGGATTTATTGCATCCTGAGCTAAAACTGGGCTCACCAAAATGAGAGCTGCTGGCAAAACATAGCGAAACAATTTTTCCTCCATAATTGAAAGCACCATAGCACAACTCTGCTCGAGAATTTATTTCGACTGAGTTCGAAGGTTTGCTAAGTCCGCATTGCAGACCTATCCCCCCGCCCGCACCATCACATCCAGCTCCGCGAGATATCCTCAACATCTCTGCGTTCAAATTGGGCACCAAATGCGCACAGCATTTCGACATGCGCTGAGGCAACAAGGGAAAGCCAGCACAGAGCAATTTGTTCAAGCGATGAGAAATCCCTGCTATACTCTGGCTTTGAATAGGAAAAGGATTTTTCAAAGCCTAGACTGGTCCACGCCTCGACACCTGCTTTGAGGCTGGTCAGGCGACCATCGGTCGGGCCGGAAAATGAACGAGTTGTTTTATGCGAGTTTTAACCCCTCTGGTTATTTTATGCGCAGGAATGGCGAGTGCCGCGCCAGATTGCGAGGAGCCTGCGCAGGCTCAACCGCATGAACTGGTGGCCTATGACCTGTCCGCTGAATTGGACGTCCTGTTGGAGGAAGACGCCGTCGCAGCCCCCGCCAAGCGCGAACTGACTGTATCCCCCAGACCGCGGCTGCGGCCCTGCAAATTCCGTCAGATCGAGGTTGGTCGTGAACGGATGCGCGATCGCGGTGCGGTGTGTGGCGACTGGACCATTCTCGGCGAGAGCCGAAAACCCTTTAGAGGAAAGTACAGGGGATGCGGCATTGCCGATCCCGTGCGTATCCGCGTGGTGTCTGATGTCTTTCTCAGCCAATTGGCGCTGATGG
Source organism: Ruegeria sp. BH6 (assembly GCF_056538105.1). Taxonomy (NCBI): domain Bacteria; kingdom Pseudomonadati; phylum Pseudomonadota; class Alphaproteobacteria; order Rhodobacterales; family Roseobacteraceae; genus Ruegeria; species Ruegeria sp. BH6. Next base: position 548,178 of record NZ_JBQFSR010000001.1, on the reverse strand, counting down.
ATTGCGAAACCGCCATCACGCTCAAGACTTGGCTGGAGAACACGGCCAAACCGACCTTTGCGGATCAGGGTGGCGGTTTGAAAGGAATTCGTCTGGCCGGCCATTATGCGTGCAAGACACAGAACAATCAGCCGCGCGCGCGAATGTCGGAACACGCCCGCGGTCGCGCGATTGATATCTCATCTTTCGTACTCATGGATGGCACTGTGATCACGGTACGCGACGGGTGGACAGCTGAAGATACAAGCGACGCCATGCGTGAGCTTCATGCAGGTGCTTGCGGTCTGTTCGGCACAGTTCTGGGTCCGGACGCCGACCGCTATCACAAAGGGCATTTCCATTTTGACACAGCGCGCCGCCGCAGCGGATCTGTTTGTCGCTAGAGGCCTAACCCTCCCCCCGTACCAATACATCCAGCATTGATGAGATATCCTCGATCTCTTCCGCGATCACATGGGTCACCGAATGCGCCCGCTGCATCCGGCCCGTGACCCGCAACAGGCGCCCGGAAATCACCGCGCGGCGGAATTGTTCGTAGATTTTCCGCCAGACGACCACGTTCACGATACCGGTCTCATCCTCAAGCGTGACAAAGATCACCCCCTTGGCTGTCCCCGGTCTCTGCCGCAGAATCACCAGCCCGGCGACAGCCACGCGCGCGCCTTCGGGCGGGTCGTCCAGCCGGTTGGCTGGCAAACAGGTCGGCGGGCGCGGCCAGTTCCGGTTTGAAACCGCAGGATGAACAGGGGCAACAAGCATGAGAACAAAAATAGAACAAACTGCAGGAAAGTCCAGACACGGCGTGTTGAGTCGCAAATGGTACTGGAAAGACCTAAACGCCTTCACTAAGGAAGAATTCGACAACCGAAAAAGGAAGACGCACGCAATGGCAAAGATCACCTATGTCGAGCATGGCGGTACCGAACATACAGTCGAGGTCGCCAACGGGCTGACAGTCATGGAAGGGGCCCGCGACAACAACATCCCCGGCATCGAGGCCGACTGCGGCGGCGCGTGCGCCTGCTCGACCTGCCACGTCTACATCCACCCCGACTGGGTCGAGAAAGTCCCAGGCAAGGATGACATGGAAGAAGACATGCTGGATTTTGCCTATGAGCCCGACCCGGCCCGTTCGCGCCTGACCTGCCAGATCAAGGTCACGGATGAGTTGGACGGTCTGGTGGTACAGATGCCCGAAAAGCAGATCTGATGCTTTCCAAAGCGCCGCGTCTGCCCGCCCGTCTGTGGCAACATCGGGCACGCGGCGCGGTGCTGGCGTTGAGTGTGTGGCTGACGGGGATGGGACCAGCAGCTGCAGACACCATCACAAGCGCCCGCTTCACTGAGCCAACGACACGCTATGCCCACGGCGTACTGGGCGACGACATCGAATATGGCGCGCTTGAACTCAAAGTTTCGAATACGTCAACTAAAACGCTCTTCATCCAGCCGGTATACAAACGCTCGGTTCTGACCATCAAGTTGCCGCTTGATCGCGTCTTTGAAGACCTCAGTCCCCGTCTGGTCGATATCAATCTAGATGGATCAAACGAAGTGATCGTCGTGGAATCCAACGTCCATGCCGGTGCACAACTCGCAATCTATGATGCACGCGGAGAAAAGATCGCAGCCACGCCCCACATTGGGACCCGCTTTCGCTGGCTCGCTCCAATTGGCGCTGCAGATCTGGATGGTGACGGGCTAGTCGAGATTGCTTACATCGACCGCCCGCATCTAGCCAAAACCCTGCGCATTTGGCGATTTCAGAACAGCGCACTGACCGAGATCGCAACCCTACCCGGTCTGACCAATCACCAGATTGGAGAGGACATCATCACCGGTGGCATTCGCAAATGCGGAGGAAACCGTGAAATTATTGTGGTCAACGCTGACTGGAGCAGCATTGTCAGCGTCAACTACGATGATGGCTGGAAAAAACGGGAACTGCTGCCCTTTACCCCATCCGCAATGAAAGGGGCACTGGCCTGTCCAAAATAGAACCGACCGCAGCCCGCGCCAGCGGGCTGCCCGGCCCAAGGCCTTTGGCGGTGCATCTTTGATGCAGCGTCAGGACGCGGGAGCGTTTTGGATCAGAGCGCCCGCCAGCCGACGTCGCGACGGTAGAACCCATCAGGCCAGTCAATCCCGTCGACCGCAGCATAGGCCCGGTCCCGTGCCTCTTGCAATGTGCCTCCACGGGCAGTGACATTCAGTACGCGACCGCCAGAGGCCACGATCTGACCCTCCGAAGCCTTGGTTCCGGCGTGGAACACCATATTCCCACTATCCTCGGGAAGGCCCTCCAGACCATTGATCACACTGCCCTTTTCGTACGCACCCGGATATCCGTTCGCCGCCATCACCACGGTCAGGGCATGATCATCCGCCCAGTTCACCCGCGCCTCGCCCAACCGGCCCTCGGCAGCGGCATGCATCAGGTCCATCGCCTGCGCACCGAGGCGCATCATAAGAACCTGACACTCGGGATCACCAAAGCGCACATTGTATTCTACCAACCGAGGCTGACCGTCCTTGATCATCAGACCGGCATAAAGGACGCCCTGAAACGGCATACCACGACGCTTCATTTCGGCCACGGTGGGCTTGATAATCTCTTCCATCGCGCGTTCTTCGATCTCAGCACTCAAAACCGGTGCCGGTGAATAGGCGCCCATACCGCCAGTATTCAGTCCGGTATCACCCTCGCCCACGCGCTTGTGGTCTTGTGCGGTGCCGACGGACAGGATGTTGTCGCCATCGCACAGCACGAACAGTGACGCCTCTTCTCCATCCATGAACTCTTCGATGACAACCTCGGCCCCTGCCCCGCCAAAAGCACCGCCGAACATGTCGTCGATGGCGTCCAGAGCGGTTTGGTCATCCATCGCCACGATCACGCCCTTGCCTGCGGCCAATCCGTCGGCCTTGACGACAATCGGAGCCCCTTGTTCGCGAATATAGGCTTTGGCTGGTTCAGCCTCGGTAAACCGCGCATAGGCTGCGGTCGGTGCGCCCGACGCATCGCAGATTTCCTTGGTAAAACTTTTCGACGCCTCCAACTGGGCTGCCGCCGCAGAAGGCCCAAAAACCAGCACGCCTGCTTCGCGCAGGCGATCCGCCACGCCGGCAGCCAAGGGTGCCTCGGGGCCTACAATCACGAAGTCAATCGCGTTTTCCTCAGCAAAACTAACGACGTCCCCACCGTTCTCAATATTCAGCGCGGCACAATCCGCGATCTGCGCGATCCCGGCATTTCCCGGCGCCACGATCAGACGGTCACATTTAGGGTTCTGCATCACCGCCCAAGCCAGGCTGTGTTCCCGCCCACCACTGCCGAGAATGAGGATATTCATGAATGCTCTCCGATCTGCTTGGCCTCGCCTTGCGCGCGTTCTAAGCTGGCCGGGCATTTGACACAAGGCGCTGAAATGTCCGACCTGCTTGACGACCCCATTCCCGGCCAAAACACCCCTGAATACACTGTCTCGGACATCTCGGGCGAGGTGAAACGCACGCTAGAAGGCACGTTCGGCCGAATCCGTGTGCGCGGCGAGGTCGGGCGCGTGTTCAAGGCGCGCTCGGGTCATCTCTATTACGACATCAAGGATGACCGGAATGTGCTGGCCTGCACCACATGGAAAGGCCAGATCTCGGGCTTGTCCGTTGTCCCCGAAGAAGGGTTGGAGGTTGTGGTCACCGGTCGACTGACCGCATTTGGCGCGCAGTCGAAATACAACTTGAACGTCGATGAGGTCGCCGTTGCCGGACAAGGCGCGCTGATGGCGTTGCTGGAGAAGCGCAAGAAACAGCTTGAGGCCGAAGGGCTGTTTGCCCCCGAGCGTAAAAAACCGCTGCCCTATCTGCCACAGGTCATCGGTGTTGTGACCTCTCCCTCAGGGGCGGTGATCCGGGACATACTGCACCGCCTGCGGGATCGGTTCCCGCGTAAGGTTCTGATCTGGCCAGTCGCCGTGCAGGGGTCGAACTGTGCCCCCGAAGTTGCAAATGCGATCAACGGGTTCAACAAATTAACACCCGGCGGGGCTCTGCCGCGCCCCGACCTGATCATCGTCGCCCGAGGCGGCGGATCGATCGAAGACCTGTGGGGCTTTAATGAGGAAATCGTGGCGCGCGCCGCTGCTGGATCAGATATCCCGCTGATCTCGGCCGTTGGGCACGAGACGGACACGACGCTGATTGACTACGTCTCAGACCGTCGCGCGCCCACCCCGACCGCCGCCGCCGAACTAGCCGTACCTGTACGGATAGAGCTGCTGGCCTGGACCGGCGAACAAGGCGCACGTCTGTCGCGTGCCGCAACCGATGCGGTCCAACGGCGGTTACAGCGCCTGCGCGACCTATCGCGTGCGCTACCGCGACCGGACAGCTTGTTGAATACCCCGCGTCAACGGCTTGATTTGATTGCAGATCGCCTGACCCCGGCGCTTGAGCGCGGTGTGCAGAACCGCCGCCTACAAGTGGTTAAACTTTCCGCCCATTTGCGCCCTTCGACCTTGCGCAACCTTGTTTCAAGCCGACAAGAAGCCGTGCGAAATCTGTCGTCACGCCTGTCCTTGCGTCCCATTCAGCGTGAAATCGAGATACAGCGCCAGTCCATCACCCGGTTGGCCGAGCGTTTGAACGCCGCCCAAACAACGCGCCTGGACCGGATGCGACAACAGCTGGACGCCACCGACCGCCTACGCGAAACGCTCAGCTACAAGGCAACGTTGCAACGGGGTTATGCCGTGGTCCGCGCCGAGGATCAGGTTGTCACGACAAAAGCTCAGGCTGCAAAGCATGGCTCACTTGAGATAGAGTTCGCCGATGGCGTGCTGACCACCGGTCAAACTGCTGCCCCACGATCAGCTACGAAAAAAACGCCCAAAAAAGACGCGCCAGATCAGGGTTCATTGTTCTGAGCCGATCTCAGACTCCAACATCCGGCCCATAGCAGATCATCTCTTCGTCGACATCCTCGGCCTCATAAAGCTCGGTTTCTTCCGGGTCGCCTTCGAATTGCGCGATCAGACCACCCCCTGATCGGGTGAACACCCAGCATTGTGGGTCCAGACGGTCTTCGTAGATGAAACAGATCTGGGCATCCTTTTCGTACCAGACGCCATGCTTGCAATCGCCATCCAGAAACGACCAGATGACACGGCGATTGGGCAAGTACCGTTCGACGCCATATACCTGCCCCTGAAAACCGTAGAACAGGGTTTTGCCCCGCGTGTAGTCGTCAAAATCCGCACCCGACAGGGCTGATTGAGCCGTCGCTGAATACGCGGGCAGCAGAAGAAGAATCACAAGATATCTGAGCATAGCCACATTGTGTCAGAAGCAATTGTCCGGCGCCAATCACCATTTCCGCAGGATCCCTGCCTCAACGTCACGGTTGAGGTGAATCAACAACCCGTCACAAGCTGCTGAAAACGGAGAGGTATCTATGACAACTGTACTGTTCTGGCTCGCGGCAGCTTGCGCTTTGGCCTACCTAACGCTGTCGCCGCGTCCGGCCAGCACATTGCGATCCGTGTTGAAAACTGCATCCGTCGCACTGCTGGCCGTGACTGCCTTGTTGGGTGCAGGTCCGCTTCTTCTGGTGGTCGCCCTCTTATTGTGCGCCATTGGCGACGCGCTGTTGTCGCGCGAAACTGACAGCACTTTCATGGCCGGGATTGGGGCCTTTGCCGCAGGTCACCTTGCATATATCGCCCTGTTTCTTACTCATCCTTCAAGCAATCTTGCCCTGATTTTCGACCAGCCTGGATATTTCTGGTCCCTTATCATTCTAGGCATTGTCGCCGCCACCCTGTTGGCCCCACGGGCCGGGGACCTCAAAGGTCCTGTTCTGGGCTATATTCCGATCATTCTGGGGATGGGCGTCGCCGTACTGACCCTGCCCGAAACCGGCGCCCTGAGATGGGCCTTGCCTGCAGCTCTGGCCTTCATTGCCTCGGATCTTATCTTGGCAACCGAGAAGTTCCTGCTGCCCAAGGGCCACCCCGCCCTGAAGATCACGCCTTATCTGGTCTGGCCACTTTATTGGGGTGCTCAGGCGGGTCTGCTGATTGCGTTCCTCTGACCCTTTGCAACTGCCGCAAATCCGCATTAGGTGAGGGGAACACCTGCGGAGACCAAAAATGGCGTTTTTCTCAAAGCTCAAGGACAAGTTGTTCAAATCCTCGTCCCGCCTCGAACAGGGGCTTGAGGCCATTGTTGAAGATGGGGGCGAGGAAACAGTCGCACCCGACCCGATCATCCCGGACCCCGAGCCGCAGCCGGAACCCGTACCGGAAGTTCCCCAACCAGTCCCTGAGGTGCCCGAACCTACGCCAGCGCCGCAACCGGTTGAGGTACCCGAGCCCGCGCCTGTTGATCCGACACCTGCCCCCCCGCCCCCCGAGGCGACACCTTCCAAAGGCGTGTTGGGTCGATTGTTCGGTCGCAGCGAGGCCAAAACCGCCGTGCGCCGTACGCTGGACGACGACATGCTGGAACAGCTCGAAGAGCTGCTGATCGCCTCGGATATGGGCGTAGATACTGCCTTACGTGTCACCGCCAACATGGCCGAAGGGCGCTTTGGCCGCAAACTCTCGACCCAGGAAATCAAACAACTTTTGGCGCAGGAAGTGGCCCGCGTAATGGAGCCAGTCGCCAAACCCCTGCCTATCTATGCCAAACGTCCGCAAGTGGTGCTGGTCGTCGGCGTGAACGGCTCAGGTAAAACCACAACGATCGGCAAACTGGCCAGCCAGTTCAAAGCTGCCGGCAAAAAAGTCGTGATCGCTGCAGGAGATACCTTCCGCGCTGCCGCTGTCGAACAGCTGCAAGTCTGGGGCGAACGCGCGGGCGTGCCCGTCCTGACCGCCCCTGAAGGGTCCGATCCGGCCAGCCTTGCCTTCGACGCGCTGACCAAGGCGCAAGAGGACGGTGCCGACTTGCTGATGATCGACACCGCCGGTCGGCTGCAAAACCGCGCCGACTTGATGGAAGAACTGGCTAAGATCGTCCGTGTTATCCGCAAGAAAGACGAAACCGCACCGCACAACACATTGCTGGTGCTGGACGCCACCACCGGTCAAAACGCGCTGAGCCAGGTGGAAACTTTCCGCAATCTAGCCGATGTCTCGGGCCTGGTGATGACCAAACTGGACGGCACGGCCAAGGGCGGCGTTCTGGTCGCACTGGCTGACAAGTTCGGCCTGCCCATTCACGCCATCGGCGTCGGAGAGCAGATTGATGACCTCGCTGCTTTCGACCCCGAGGAATTCGCCGCCGCGCTCACTGGTCTGGATCAGTCCTGAACCGCAGCTTTATCTGGCCTCAAATACCCTCCGGGGGTCTGGGGATGGAAAATCCCCGCCCCCTCCCAGCGAAATGATCTGACACTTGAGCGACTGGCTGATCTCTCTCGAAGGCACGGAAGCAGGCCATCAACTCGCCCTGGGGCTTGCTTTGATGGCCGCCTTTCTGCACGCAGTGTTCGGCGCCCTGCAAAAAGGCCGCCACGATCCATGGCTATCACGCGGTGCGATCGACGCTAGCTATTGCCTGATGGCCGCCCCGTTCGCTTTTTTTGTAGTACCGTGGCCAGAACCCTACATGTGGCCAATCTTTGCCACCGTCTGGCTGATCCATGTCGCCTACAAAGTTCTGCAGGCGATGGCCTATACCAAGGGCTCTTACACTGTCGTCTACCCGGTTGTCCGCGGCACAGGCCCCCTGTTCACCGTCATCGGTGCCTACCTGCTGTTCGGAGAAACCTTCACCAGTACCCAGTGGTTCGGCGTGGCTGTCCTGCTGGCCGGTATCTTTGGATTGGCCGCCTATAACTTTCGGTATCTCGAAACCAACCGCGACACGCTGGGCATAGCGCTGGTATTGGCCGTTTCGACCGGCTTGTTCGTGGCGCTTTACACCACATATGACGCCTATGGCATCCGCGCCACTGCCGATCCGTTCACCTTTCTGGCCTGGTTCTTCATGATCGACGGTGCGACCATGCCGATATATGCCTTTCTGAGATGGCGCGTGATGATCAATCGCCCAACCATTGGGCCTTTGATGCTGCGCGGCCTTGCAGGCGGCATTATCGCCCCGATGTCTTTCGGAGCCATCATGCTGGCCACAAGGCTCGACAAGGTCGGCGAAGCGGCAGTCCTGCGTGAAACCTCAACCGTCTTTGCGGCCCTGATCGGATGGCTGGTGTTGAAGGAAACCGTGGGGCCAAGGCGGATTGCACTGATGGCATTGATTGCACTCGGCGCCGTAATAGTTGAAATGGGCGGGTAAGCAGCAGGAAACCACTATGTCAGGCAAAAAAGAGATCAACCCGTTTCTGAAACAAGTGCTGGAGCTTGGGCCTCCACTGGCTTTTTTCTTCATCTACCTACGCCTGCGCGACGACAGCTTCCTGATCGGCGGCATCGAGTATTCCGGTTTTATCATAGCCACCATCCTTTTCGTGCCGCTGATGCTGGCCGCGATGGGGGTTCTTTGGTTCCTGACCGGCAAGCTCAGCCGGATACAGATTTTCACCGCATTCATGGTCATCTTCTTTGGCGGCCTGACCGCCTGGTTCAATGACGAGCGGTTTTTCAAAATGAAAACCACGCTGGTCTACGGCTTCTTTTCAATCATGCTTGGCATCGGTCTGCTGCAGGGCAAATCCTACCTCGCCTATGTTCTGGACGAAATGCTGCCCATGCGCCACGAGGGGTGGATGATCCTGACCCGACGTCTGTGCGGTTGCTTCGCCGTTCTGGCCGTAGCTAACGAATTTGTCTGGCGGACGATGTCCACCGACCTTTGGGTCAAGATCGAAACATTCGGCTTTCCGATAGCGCTGATGGTGTTTCTGATGCTGCAATTCAATCTGCTGCAAAGCTATATGGATGACCCCGACCACCAGTAGATGAACCGGCTGGGAAGGCGTTCGCCTCATACGTTTGCGATGGTTTGTCGGCCGATGCCGACAAAAACCTTGGCTTAAGGCCGAACCTGTGGAAAGTTGTGTCACCACCAAAACACTCACAGCCGGAGAATCTGGAACTCATGACGGCTTTCCCAGACAGCGGCTTCCTGTCCGAGGCATCCGACGGGTTGAAAGCCATGCTTTCCGCCCAGGCGACTGAAATCGCACTGGAACGTGGTGACGTCCTGTTTGAACAGGGTGACGAGGGTGACGCATTGTACGCCATTCTCGAAGGTACGCTTGAGGTGTCCTTTCTGGCCATGAGCGGCCGCAAACTGTCGCTGACCCTTATGCGCCCTGGTGAGGTGTTCGGAGAGATTGCACTGTTCGACAGCGGCCCTCGTACAGCCACCATCGCCGCGGCAGAATCCTCGCGCATTCTGCGTGTCCGGCAGGGGGATGTGATGGAGCAAATTCGCCAGCACCCCGATCTGGCGGTTGACTTGATCCGATTGGCCGGTCTGCGCATGCGGTGGATGGGGTCGCAGCTGAATGAGCAGGTGTTCTTGCCGATGCCAATCCGGTTGGCCCGCAAGCTGTTACACCTGTCCGGACTTCAGGATGACCCATCGACCCGGATCACCCTGTCGCAAAGCGAACTTGCCGAATTCGTTGGCGCCACGCGCGAGGCGGTGTCCAAGACGATCTCGACCTGGAAACGCGACAATGTGGTCGAAGCTTCGCGTGGCGGGTTGATGATTCAGGATTTCCAGGCCCTGCGCGAACTGGCAGAATCCGACCTGATCTGACCCCTGTGACCTGCTTCACAGACCTTTTACAACATCAAGACTAATCTCTTAGTTGTTACCGTAGGAGGTCAGAGAATCATCCCCGATATCTGTCCACTGACCTCTCCCTGTATCAGAGCCATGCGCCTCCCCGGCGTGTGGCTCACCTTTTTTCCACCCCCCAAAAACGCAAAAAAGCCGGAGCGATAACCCCGGCCTTTTGGCTTATTTTGGTGTCAGTTACTCACCCAGGCTCAGCGCCACAAAGCGCGGTTCACCGCCACGGCGCACCAGCAACAACAACGACTTGCGGCCTGCCTCACGCGCTTCTTCCATGCGGGCCTCGAGATCTTCAATCGAGCTGACCTTCTGCTGACCGGCTTCGGTAATCAGATCACCGGCGCGCAGCCCCTTGGAAAAAGCTTCGGACGCTTCGTCCACCGCAGTCACAACCAGCCCTTCTGCCTCCGCATCCAAATCAAGATCGGTGCGCAACGTATCTGTCAGGGGTGAAATCGTCAGACCCAGAATATCGGCGTTTTCCTCAGGCGCGGCATCTGGTGTTTCCTCTTCCTCGCTATCCGCGCGTTCCGCTTCCTCACGACGGCCCAGCGTGACCAAAACGGTCTGAGTGCCCCCGTCGCGATGCACCACAACACGAACCGACTTGCCAACCGTAGTCTCGCCCACCTGACGCACCAGACCGCGCGTATCTTCGACCTCGACCCCGTCAAAGCTGAGGATAACGTCACCCGCAAGCAGGCCCGCATCTTTGGCCGGACCGTCCGGTACATCGCTGATCAGCGCGCCGCCGGGTTTGTCCAGCCCCATCGCCTCGGCCATGTCCTCGGTCACGTCCTGAATGCGCACGCCCAGCCAGCCACGGCGGGTTTCACCGAATTCGCGCAGTTGGTCGACGACCTTAACGACCACGTTGGACGCCATCGAGAACCCGATCCCGATGGAGCCGCCATTGGGCGACAGGATCGCGGTGTTCACGCCGATCACCTCGCCGTTCATATTAAACAGCGGCCCGCCCGAGTTCCCCCGGTTAATGGCTGCGTCCGTCTGAATATAGTCGTCATAAGAACCGCTCAGCGCCCGGTTGCGGGCCGACACGATACCAGCCGAAACAGAAAAGCCCTGTCCCAGCGGGTTACCCATGGCAATCACCCAATCCCCCACACGCGCAATGTCGCTGTCACCGAATTGCACATATTGCAGCGGACCCGAGGCTTCGACCTTGAGCAGCGCGATGTCTGTTTTTTCATCTGTGCCAATCACCTTGGCGGGCAACTCTTTCTTGGGCTGGCCGTCGCCTGGAAAGAATTCCACAAGGATTTCATCAGCTTCCGCAATGACGTGGTTGTTGGTGACGATATAACCGTCCTCGGAAATCACAAAACCCGATCCCAGCGCATTGCTGCGGCGTGGGCGGTCGCCCTCTTCACCATCTCGGTCCTGAAACTCGCGAAAGAAATCCTCGAACGGAGAGCCCTCGGGCACGATCCCTTGCGGGCCAGTTTGCCCTTCGATCAGGGTCGATGTGGTGATGTTCACCACTGCTGGGCTGATCTTTTCGGCTAGCGGCGCCAGGCTTTCGCTCCGCGCCTGCGCGGCGACGGATTGGGCCAGAACAAGCAACATCCCCGCAAAGGCCAACCACATCAGCCGCATGAAACCAACACTGTCGTCCCTTTGGACGGAAATACTGCGCGCTTGTGCCTGCACTTGGGAACTCCTTGTCGAACAACGTCATAAGGGTGCCGCATAGCAACCCCTCTTGGAAACCAATGTAGTCAGTTTACCCAAGCCCGCAACTCGGGATCGCGGGGAATTCACCGGCAATTGAAATCAACGTGTCAAAACCCGAGCTGAAATGCACCCCACAACAACACCAGACCGCTGACAACACATAGCAGACCGGCCAGACGACGGGCCTGTTCAGGCAGTGACCGAAGCGCCTCAAGCATACGTTCAATAAGCGAAGGGGCCAGCGCATAGGCCAGCCCCTCGACAATCAGTACCAGCCCGAAGGCCAGAAGGATCAGGCCCATTACCGACCAGCCTGCCCGGTGGGCGATTTCAGGTAATTGAAGAACTCGGAATCCGGACTCAGAACCATCGAACTGTTGCTGCCGCCCAACGCATTTTCATAGGCCGACAAAGAGCGGTAGAATTCAAAGAACTCAGGGTCCGCGCCGTAAGCTTCGGCAAAGATCGCGTTACGTTCGGCATCTGCTTCACCGCGGATGATCTCGGCCTCACGGCGAGCATCCGACACCAGTTCAACCACAGTACGATCCGCCTGGGCGCGCACTCGCTGGGCCGCCTCGTTACCACGGGCGCGTTCATCGGTCGCCTCGCGTTCACGCTCGGCCTTCATCCGGTCAAAGGTGGCCTCAAGGTTGGCTTGCGGCAGGTCGGTTGCTTTCAAGCGCACGTCGATGACGTTAACGCCCAGCGCCTGCGCTTCGGCGATCGCGCTGTTGCGGATGCGCAGCATCAAGGCGGCACGGTCGGAACTCAGGATATCGCGAGACGAAACCGAACCCAGCACTTCGCGGGTTTCGGCGCGCAAGATGCGATCCAGACGATCCTCGGCGACCGGGATACCGCCAACACCGACGGCCTGACGGAAGCGGTTCAGATCGGAAATCCGATAACGTGCAAACGCATCAACAACCAAACGACGGTCATCCAGTGGCGTTACTTCAAGCGGCTGCACGTCGATCGACAGGATACGGTCGTCATAGCGCACAACTTCCTGAATCAACGGAATCTTGAACGCCAAACCGGGTTCTTCCTTAACGGCAACGACGCGGCCAAATTGCAGAACCAGCGCACGTTCACGTTCGTCCACGATGAAAATCGAGGACAGGCCGATTACACCCAGGATCACAACCAGAATGAGGATAATAGGTGACTTACGCATCAGTTGCTCTCCTCAGTCTGATTGCGGCGCAGCTCGTTCAGTGGAAGATAAGGCACCACGCCCTGCCCCGACCCTGTCGAGTTCTCGTCGAGGATGATTTTATCCACGTCGCCCAGAACCTGCTCCATGCGCTCCAGATACAGACGCTTGCGCGTCACGTCGGGTGCCTTGGAGTATTCTTCCAGAACCGCGCTAAAGCGGCTGGCCTCACCCTGCGCGCCATTGATCTGCTGGGCGCGATAGGCTTCGGCCTCTTCCAGAACCTGTGCGGCTTCACCACGCGCCTCGGCCAAAACGCGGTTGGCATAGGCATCCGCAACGTTCTGCAGGCGGTCACGTTCTTGCGCCGCAGCCTGAACATCACGGAACGCTGCGATCACGTCCTGTGGAGGGTCAGCCTTGTCAAAGTTCACGCGGACGATGTTCACACCAGAATCGTAGCTGTCCATTGTCAGCTGAATCAATTCCTGCAACCGGTCTGCGATAATGCCCCGGTCCCTGTTCAGAATCGGCGCCAACTCGCTCTGTGCGATGATCTCGCGCATCGCCGATTCAGAAACGGCCCGAATCGTCTGACGCGGATCGCGCAGGTTAAACAGATATTTAGCCGGATCGTTGATGTTCCAGACAACCTGATAGTCGATGTCGACCACATTTTCGTCGCCGGTCAGCATCAGACCATCGTCACTGCCGCGCGCACCGCCCATGTCTTCATTCTGTTCACGGGTTACCGGGATCACCTCGGCGGTCACAAACGGCCAAGGCGCAAAGTTCAGACCCGGATTCCCAACGGCCGAAAATTCACCCAAGAACAACTCAACCGACTGTTCTTCCGGTTTGACCGTGTAGAAGCTTGCAGCTCCCCACAGACCCGCGGCAACCAGCAAACCAATCACTACCGTGCCTTTGGTGAAAACCGGACCACCGCCGCCCGTTCCCTGACCGCCGCCACGGCCACCGCCGCCGCGACCGCCCATGAGGACGCGCAGCTGCTCTTGGCCTTTTTTCATCAGCTCATCGATCTCGGGGATCTGCGGGCCGTCGCCTTCGGGAGGCTTGCGTCCGTCCCCATTATTACCCCGATTTCCTCCGCCTCCAGAAGAGCCTCCGCCCCCCCAGGGGCCACCGCTGTTGCCCGCCATATGTATCTGTTCCTTCGTGTTGGACCGTGTGATCACGGTGTCCCTTGTAACTTGTGTGCGCGCGCTTGCAAATCAAGCAGTGCGAACAGGTTGCCGCATTGTCACCAGTTCTTCGGCCATAACCGGGTGAACGGCAACCGTGCGGTCGAAATCTTCCTTGGTTGCACCCATTTTAACGGCGATTCCTGCCAGCTGGATCATCTCGCCCGCGCCCGGTGCCACGATATGGCAACCCAACACCTTGCGGGTCGCCTGACTGACGATCAGCTTCATCAGCACCCGCTGCGTTCCACCCGCAAACGCCTTTTGCATCGGCTTGAAAGAGGTTGCATATACCTCGACCGGCTCTTGCGCGGCAGCGTCTTCCTCGCTCAATCCCACGGTACCGAACTCCGGTTGGGTGAAGATCGCGGTCGGGATCAGCTCGTGATCGACCGGCGTCGGGTTGCCTTTGAACACTGTTTCGACAAAAGCCATGCCCTCGCGGATCGCAACCGGTGTCAAATTCACCCGATCTGTCACATCCCCAATTGCAAAGATCGAAGGCACGCCCGTCTGGCTGTATTCGTCCACAACGATCTCGCCCTTACGACCCCGTTCAACGCCCACCGCCTCAAGCCCTAGGTTGTCGGCATTGGGCGCACGACCAGTGGCGTACATGACAACATCGAATTGATCCTCGGTGCCGTCGGTGGCTTTGACGCGAATTTGGTCACCTTCCTTGGTCATCTCCAACACATTGGTGCCCAGACGTACATCAATACCATTCTGGCGCATTTCCTCGCAGATCAGGCCGCGTGCTTCCTCATCAAAGCCGCGCAGAATTTGCGCGCCGCGGTAGAACTGAGTGGTCTTCACACCCATCCCGTTCATGATCCCTGCGAACTCGCTGGCGATGTAGCCGCCACCTACGATCAAGATGGATTGAGGCAATTTCTCAAGATGGAAGATTTCGTTTGAGGTGATGGCCAGATCCGAGCCCGGAAACTCGGGCACGACTGGACGACCGCCGGTGGCGATCAGGATATGCTTGGCCGTCTTACGCGTGCCATCGGCCAGCTCAACCGTATGCGCATCAACCACATGGGCACGCTGATCAAAGCTTTCGACACCGTTGTTTTTCAGGATATTGCGATAAACACCTTCAAGCCGATCCAGTTCCGCGACCAGCTTGTCGTGGAACATGTTCCAATCAAGCCCGCCGGGTTTAACATCCCAACCATAGGCTTGCGCGTCCTGCATTGTCCCTGAGAACTCACTGGCAAAGACCATTAGCTTTTTCGGAACACAGCCTCGGATGACACAGGTCCCGCCATAACGATCCTCTTCGGCCAGCGCCACCTTGGCACCATTCTCACCAGCAGCCACACGCGCTGCGCGAACCCCGCCCGAGCCGCCTCCGATGACGAACAGATCATAATCAAAGCTCATTTACCGTGCCTCTTTCAGTTTTCAGCAAGCGCCATCAAAGCGACGCCACGGGTGTATCTTATTGCTCACCACAGTCCAGACCGTTCTGGTGAGACAGTTGATCTTGCCAGGACGCAAAAAAATCGGCCAGTAATGCTCAACCGTCCTTACGAACCGCTCAGATATGGGTTTCGCCATAGATTGCAACTGGAGGGGCATGCTCTCGAATGTGCCGTCCGTTTTTTGGAAACTGACTTCGCCGAATTGTAATGCCGAAAGCTCTGGCATTCGTCAGTCAGCCAAATCCGAGAACAGGTTCTCACCGCTGTCCACCAATTCGTCCAGCTCGGTGGTACCCGCGTTGATGTCGCGCAGTTCGACCCGGCCGTCCCCGTGGCCAATCACGACCTTGTCACAGATGTCGATGAACAACCCGTTCTCGACCACACCTGGCACCTGATTAAGCACTAGCGCCAACTGGCGCGCGTTGCCGATGCGCTGTAGGTGCAAATCCAAAACGTGGTTGCCTTCATCTGTCACAAAAGGGGCTTCACCATCCATCCGAAGCATGGCCGAAGTGCCCAGAACATCCATCGTGTCCAGCATCTCTTGGATCAAAGTGCGGGTGGTTTGCCAGCCAAAGGGGATCACCTCGACCGGCAAAGGGAAGGCGCCCAGGGTTTCGACCTCTTTGCCGGCATCGGCGATGACGACCATCTGGTCGCTGGCCGTGGCGACGATCTTCTCCTGCAGATGCGCGCCACCGCCACCTTTGATCAGGTTCAGCTCGCCATCGAATTCATCCGCGCCATCAATGGTCAGATCCAACCACCCCGCCTGATCCAACGAGACCACTTCGATCCCGACTTCGCAGGCCAGTTGCGCGGTGCGGATCGACGTCGGAACACCCTTGATCCGCAGCCCTTCTTTTTTGACCCGCTCACCGATGCGACGCACCATCCAAGCGGCTGTTGACCCTGTCCCCAGACCGACACGCATTCCGTCTTGCACCATGTCAGCAGCGCGACGAGCGGCGACATATTTGGCGTTATCGATGGGTGACAGATCACGGGTCATGGCAGCGTTTCCCTTTATTACTGCCAGACTTATACGAAATGCGGCCACCAACCGCGAGTGCCAAATCGCCGCCATCACGCGTAAACATGCGTGGAAAATACGCGTTTCCGAAGGGAAACGTCGCAATCGAGGCTTCCGGCATTCGCCCCGCAAGTTACATAGGGGCCATGACCGCGCCCTATCGCCTTCATTATGCCCCCGACAACGCCTCGCTGGTGATCAGACTGGTGTTGGAAGAGATGGGCCTTCCTTTTGAGACCGTACTGGTGGACCGCCGCCGGAACGAACAGGACAGCGCGGCCTATCGGTCCTTGAACCCGAATGGATTGATCCCGGTGCTGGACACCCCGCAAGGACCGATCTTTGAAACGGCAGCCATTTTGTTGTGGCTGGCGGATACGCACAAGCAACTGGCCCCTGCCCACAACAGCCCAGATCGGGCGGCGTTTCTGAAATGGCTGTTTTTTGCGTCCAACACACTGCACGCCGATCTGCGCATTCTTTTCTATGCTGAAAAGTACATCGACCCCGCGCAGGCCGAGACCCTGCGTGAAGGCATCCGCCCGCGCCTGCGCCAACATTTGCGGGTACTGGATGCCGAAGCCCAGAAAGCGCCGGATTGGCTGCAGGCCGACACCCCATCGGTTTTAAGCTTTTATCTGGCGTGCCAAATGCGTTGGATGGCGCTGTACCCCGCCAGCGCGGATCGCAGCTGGTTTCAGCTCGGGGACACGCCCCATCTGCAGGACATCCTGACGCGGCTCGAATCCCGCCCTGCGACCCAGGCCGCCATCGCGGCCGAAGGGTTGGGGGTTACGCCGTTCACCTCACCACGTTACGCTACACCTGAAGAAGGCTCAGCTACCTGATATGTTTCTATCTGTCTTCGATATGTTCAAAGTGGGCATCGGCCCGTCATCGTCTCATACCATGGGGCCGATGGTGGCCGCCGCGCGTTTTCTGGACATGATGCGCGCGTCCCCGTTCGAATTTGCGGGGCTGCGCGGATCGCTGCACGGCTCGCTGGCTTTTACTGGGGTCGGACACGCCACCGACCGTGCCACCATTCTGGGACTGGCCGGGTTTGTGCCCGACACCTACGACAACGATAAAGCCGAGGCCGCGCTGGCCGAAATTTCCCAGACGCACTCGGTGACGCCCGAAGGGTTGCCGACGCTTCAGTTCAACCCAAAGACCGACCTGACCTTTGACTATGACAACAACCTGCCCGGCCACGCCAATGGCATGATCCTGATGGCCACCGACGCACAAGGCGATGTGATCCTGCGGCAGGTTTACTACTCGGTCGGCGGTGGCTTTGTCCTGACCGAAGAGGAACTGGCCGAAGGCAAGGCAACCGACGAGGGCGACCCGGTCCCTTTCCCGTTCAAATCCGCCGCCGAAATGCTTGAGATGGCAAAGAACAGCGGCAAAAGCATCGCTCAGATGAAGCGCGATAATGAAATCGCGCGCGGCTGTGCCGACAGCTTCGCCAAAGGCACTGCGCGTCTGTGGGAAGTTATGAACAATTGCATCGAGCGCGGCCTGAATACTGACGGCATTTTGCCCGGTGGCCTGAACGTACGACGCCGCGCCAAAGGCATTCACGATGCTCTGCTGGCCGAGCGGGGCATGAACCTGAACGCGCCGCACACCATCAATGACTGGATGAGTGTCTATGCCATGGCGGTGAACGAGGAAAACGCCGCTGGTGGGCAAGTCGTGACCGCCCCGACCAATGGCGCGGCAGGTACGATGCCTTCGGTCCTGCGCTATTATCTTGATCACGTGCCCGGCGCGTCGGAAAGCCATATCGAGGATTTCCTTCTGACCGCTGCCGCCATTGGCGGGCTGGTTAAATATAACGCCTCGATCTCTGGCGCCGAAGCGGGCTGTCAGGCCGAAGTCGGAAGCGCATCAGCCATGGCTGCG
Source organism: Ruegeria sp. BH6 (assembly GCF_056538105.1). Lineage (NCBI taxonomy): Bacteria > Pseudomonadati > Pseudomonadota > Alphaproteobacteria > Rhodobacterales > Roseobacteraceae > Ruegeria > Ruegeria sp. BH6. The sequence goes on along the minus strand of NZ_JBQFSR010000001.1, from coordinate 529,974 downwards.
GCAGGCCTGTGTGCCGTCATGGGTGGAACACCGGAACAGGTTGAAAACGCAGCTGAAATCGCGTTGGAGCATCATCTGGGCATGACCTGTGATCCGGTTGCCGGGTTGGTGCAGGTTCCGTGTATCGAACGCAACGGACTGGCGGCGATCAAAGCCGTTTCCGCAGCATCGCTGGCGTTGCGTGGCGATGGGAAACACTTCGTACCGCTGGATTCCGTGATCGAGACCATGCGCCAGACCGGCCATGATATGCACGAGAAATACAAGGAAACGTCACTGGGCGGCCTGGCGGTGAACGTACCCAACTGCTGATGCCGCAATAAGGGGGATATCATGCGGGGACATTGTCTGTGCGGCACCATCCGGTACGAGGTTACGCCTCCGGTCCTGTCCTGCGTTACCTGCCATTGCGACAGTTGCAGACGGCAATGCGCCGCGCCGATGACCACCTATTTCGGCGTGCGCGACGGCCAGTGGCGCTGGACCGGGGACGAGCCGAAAACCTTTGCCTCGTCGCCCGGTGTCACCCGCAGTTTCTGCCCCAATTGCGGCACTCCGATATCATTCCTATCACAAGCCATGTCGGACGTGCTGCATCTGTACGTGGCAACACTGGAAGACCCAAACCAGTTGGAGCCAACGTTGCACGTGGCGCATGAGGAAAAGCTGAACTGGCTGAAACTGGGTGACGGCCTGCCCACTTGCATCGGTCCAGATTATACCAAGGTTCAACCCCTGCCCTAGACGCTTCCCACCGGACCCCAAACCCCGTAGCGTCGCCCTTATGACACAGGATCGTCCGGTCTTTGGCATCATCCTGATGCTTGGCTTTTGCATCATCGCGCCGATGGGCGACGCGATGGCAAAGCTGTTGGCCGAAACCACACCTGTCGGCATGCTTGTCTTTGTCCGCTTTGCCGTTCAGGCGCTGGTGTTGGTCCCACTGGCCGTATTGACCGGGCGATCCCTGCGCATGCGTGGCCGTATCCTGTGGCTGACATTTATTCGCACGGTTCTGCATATCCTCGCCCTTTCAGCCATGTTCAGCTCACTGCTTTTCCTGCCGCTGGCCGACGCGATCGCCATCGTCTTTGTCATGCCGTTCATAATGTTGATCCTGGGCAAATACATACTGAAGGAAACCGTTGGCCCACGCCGCCTGATAGCCTGCGCCGTTGGCTTTGTTGGGACCTTGCTGGTCATTCAACCCAGCTTTGTACAAGTGGGGGCCGCAGCCCTGCTACCGCTTGTGGTAGCTTTGCTCTTTTCCCTGTTCATGCTGGTGACGCGCCAAATCGCCAAAGAAACAGACCCAATCACCCTACAAGCGGCATCGGGCATGATGGCTATAATCCTAATGCTGCCAGTTCTGTTGGCCGGAACAATCGGCGGCAGTTGGGCCGTATCGCTGATCTTACCTCCCCCGGACATTCACCTTTTGCTGATCGCAATCGGGCTGCTGGGAACCGTCGCGCATCTGTTGATGATATGGTCGCTGCGCTTTGCGCCGTCGGCAACGCTGGCCCCGATGCAATATCTGGAAATTCCAATGGCCACCCTATTCGGCTGGCTAATCTTTCATGACCTGCCCAACGGGATCGCGGCCATCGGCATAGCCATCACCATTGCCGCGGGCCTTTACGTCATTCTGCACGAGCGGGCCAACGCCCGGTCAGCTCCGACAGAAACGCCTGCATGATCTGATCCAAGGCGTTGCGCGGAACCATGACCAAAAGGCCGGGCCTGTCCACCTCCAGTTCTACATCAGCCAACGCGCGATTGGAGGTCCCGTCGCGACCGCTCGGCTCTAACACCAGATCATCAATCGGCCATTCCAATCCACGGCTGCGCCCCGTTACCCTCTGAAACGGAAACAGCGAAACCACATCGCCGGGTGAAAGGTCAAAAGCGATCCGCGGTGGGGCGTGGAACACGACTTCATGCTCCCCTAGCAAAATGCACGGACGATCCTGAAGTCGGATCAAAGCGCTCAGCACCGCCAATTGGTGATCCAGCCGCCCGCCCAGAAACCCAACCCCTAGCACTAGCGGCGCCTCGACACTGCGCAGGGTCTTGTCAAAATCCGTGCTGTCCTGCTCGCGGATCGGAAACAATCGCTCTGCCGGAATCCGGTCGCGATAGCCTCTGCTCAGCGAATCAAAGTCACCGATAACCGCATCCGGCATCCGCCCCGAATCCATCAGCGGGATCGCTCCGCCATCTGCGGCAACAACGGTATTGACGCGAATCAGCGCCAAATTTAGGTCATCTGGACCGATTTCTCCGCCTCCGACCACTGCGATTGGCTCCTCAGACCGTACAATCGACTGATTTTTTTTAAGATTGATCATTTTTCCCGGATTTGGACACATTGAGACCACAAAATGGTAGGTTCATGCAGAGAGTTTCGAGCCATAGGTGTGCCCTCTATTGGGTGGGTGGCTCTAGTAGTTTGTAGAGGACGTGCGTCTGATGGTACAGAATAACAAGGTTTTGACCGTTTCTTATGGAACCTTCTCGTGCACTTTGGAAGGCTTTGATGATTCCTTTGAAACGATGAAAGCGATTGCCGAATACTTCCGCGATCTCGCGGCCGATGATCGCTACTTTGGTTCTGAACCCCCACAGCCTGACACCGAAATGCTGACACGGATCGCGCAGCGTGACGCATCCCGCAGGGTCGAAGCCAGTCAGAACGACTCTGGCCTGCTGATCCGCGCAACCGAAGAAAACGCTCCATCCCCCCAATCCGCCGCCAGCGCTCCGGGTTTGAATGTTATCGACACGCCGCCCTCTTCTCAGCCCGTTTTTTCTGACGCGGAAACCGTAGAAGATGCCCCGGCGCCTGCCGCTGACAGTATTGCCGCCAAGCTGCAGCGCATCCGGGCCGTTGTCTCTCATTCCGAAGAAAACTCGGTCATCTACACGGAAGACGAAGACACGACCTTGATGAAAAGCGCCGCTCCGTCTGATGCAGTGGCTGCGGCCTTCGCAGCTGGTTCGCTTGACCCCGCTGATCTGGACGACACTGAAGAGGCCAGCGCGCACGTCGAAACGCAAGACGAAGCACCGGAAACAGAACCGGAAACAGAAGTAGCCGAGGCTGAGATGCCTCAGATCGAAGAATCCGAAGCCCCTGCACTGGAAGTCGAAGCCGAGGATCTGGATTCAGAGGTGTTGGACGCGACATCGGAAGACCAGACCGAAGCGGAAGAGGAAGACACATCCGACGTGCTGTTCTCGGACCTCGAAGACTTTGCGAATAGCGGTTCTGAAGAGGAGGCCAACATTCTCGACGACGCCGGTGTAGAAGAAGACGTCGTCGAAGCCACCGACGAAGGTGTGTTGACGGAAGAGGATGAAGTCGACCTGCTGGAAGAGATTTCAAGCGTGGAAGCTGTACTGGCAAAACGCTCGGCCAATACAGACACTGAAACGTCAGATCTGGATCGGGACGTATCGCGCCTGATGGATAAGGCCGGCGAACAGTTGAATGACCCGGACACCAGCAATCAGCGCGAGGCCTACACGCATCTGCGGGCGGCCGTCGCCGCAACCGAAGCTGAACGTGGCGACGGTAAGGCCACAGCACAGGACAGTGAGGAACAGGGCTATCGTGGAGATCTTTCCTCGGTTGTCAGCCCGCGCCGCCCGGAAATTCAGGTCACCAGCATGCGCCCCATCAGTGACGATGCAGCCCCTCTTAAGCTGGTCGCTGAACAGCGCATCGACAATCAAACCGTAGACGCCGGACCAGTTACCCCTCGCCGCGTAAAATCCGAAACTGAAGCCGAAGACGAAACACCCGAGGAAGGTGGCTTTGCTTTGTTCGCGCAGGAACAGGGCGCGCAGTCCCTCCCCGACTTGCTTGAGGCTGCCGCCGCGTACCTGTCGTTCATCGAAGGTCAGGAACAGTTTTCGCGCCCGCAGTTGATGAACAAAATCCGTTCGCTCAAGCAAAATGACTTCAACCGCGAAGAAAGCCTGCGGTCCTTCGGTCAGTTGCTGCGCGATGGAAAGATTGAAAAAGCGGGCGGCGGGCGTTTCGCGGCCTCGACCCAGATCGGGTTCCGCCCGGATGACGAGCGCGCCGCGGGATAATTCCCCGAACCAGTACAATAGAAAAAGGGCCAGAGGTTTCTCTAGCCCTTTTCTCATCATCACCTGAATTGCCGGTGATCAATCTGAGTTTTGCTCTGGGTCTTCTTTGCCAACACCCTTGAAGACAAATTTGAACGGCAACGCCCACACGATGCCCAAACCAACATAGACCAGCAGTTCCAACCAGATGGGTGGACGGTCGAGCCAGCTCACTACCGTCACAACCGCCACGATATAGATAGGAAGCCCAATCAACAGCAGCACCAGCGACCAACGCCGCCGGGCCTTGTAGCTCAGGCCGGATTTGCCGTGATCGCTCATCAGTCGGCAAACGGGTCGGTCACCAGAATGGTGTCGTCCCGCTCCGGACTGGTAGACAGAAGGGCTACGGGACACTCGATCAGCTCTTCAACGCGACGTACGTATTTGATCGCGTTGGCAGGCAGATCGGCCCAGCTGCGTGCGCCTTCGGTGGATTCACTCCACCCCGGCATTTCTTCGTAGATGGGTTTGCAGCGCGCTTGTTGATCAGCTGCAGTAGGCAGATAGTCCAGACGCTCGCCATCCAGCTCATACCCCACGCAGATTTTCAGTGTTTCAAACCCGTCCAGCACGTCCAGCTTGGTCAGCGAGATGCCGTTCACACCGCTGGTCGCACAAGTCTGGCGTACTAGGCAGGCATCGAACCAGCCACAGCGACGCTTACGCCCGGTGGTTGTGCCGAATTCGTGTCCACGTTCGCCAAGGCGTTGACCGTCCGCGTCATCCAATTCGGTCGGGAACGGTCCTTCACCCACGCGGGTCGTATAGGCTTTGACGATACCGAGAACGAAATCAATCGACCCTGGACCGATACCCACACCAGTCGCCGCCTGCCCCGCGATCACATTGGACGAGGTCACATACGGATAGGTGCCAAAATCAATATCCAGCAACGCGCCTTGCGCCCCTTCAAAAAGGATACGCTTACCAGCTTTGCGCTTTTCGTTCAGCACCTTCCAGACCGGAGCGGCAAACGGAAGAATTTGCGGCGCGATCTCTTTCAATTGGGCGATCAGCGCGTCCCGGTCAACGGGCTCGATCCCAAGCCCTTTGCGCAGCGGGTCGTGGTGTTGCAGCGCACGATCCACGCGCGCCTCAAGCGTGGCTTCATCAGCAAGATCGGCAACACGAACAGAGCGGCGGCCCACTTTGTCTTCGTAAGCCGGCCCAATGCCGCGACCAGTGGTCCCGATCTTGGTGCCCTTGCTGGCAGCTTCTTCGCGCGCACGGTCCAGCTCGCCATGGATTGGCAGGATCAGCGGCGTGTTCTCGGCAATCATCAGAGTCTCGGGCGAGATATCGACACCTTGCGCCCGAATGGTTCCGATTTCCTTGATCAGGTGCCACGGGTCCAGCACAACACCATTGCCAATGACACTCAGCTTACCGCCCCGCACGACGCCTGAAGGCAACGCATGCAGCTTGTAAACTTCACCATCAATGACCAGCGTATGACCGGCATTATGCCCGCCTTGAAAACGCGCGATCACGTCTGCCCGTTCGCTGAGCCAGTCGACGATCTTGCCTTTTCCTTCGTCGCCCCACTGGGCGCCGACAACAACCACATTGGCCATATCCGGTCCTTTTGCGCTGAATTATCAAACTCGGCTCATATAGCGGGGTCAAAGCGGCAGGGAAACCGGTAATTCGCCGCAGTTCAGAACCGCGCAATGTGCGGTGCCTCCGGCGGGGATAGTTTCGGCCAGATTAAGTATGGCTCCCCTGTTCATCCGGCCTCAAATATCTTGGAGGAGTCGCCCAGAACAGGCGGCGGGGGCAGCGCCCCTCCTATTCGCCTGCCGCCAAATGCACCGGTTGACCGTGTGGCGTCGTCAAATAAGCCTCTTCCCAAGCATTTCTCATGCGTTGAATGTCACCTGGTAACGTCGAACCTTGTTCGACCAACAATTGCTCCAAGTTCTCCAGCCACGCGTGAAAATAATCATTCCCGCCATCCAGTTCCTTGTCCAACCCGTGCAATTTCAAAGTATGCGAAAATCGATCGGCCCAATCTGACCACTCGAATTGTCCAGCTTCGTTCAATGCAACTGTCAGGGCGAAGACCTGCGCATGCCAGGGTTCGGCAAAAACCGGCTCTGGTGCGGAATGGGTTGTACAGGTGCTCATACGGGCTCCAGATAGCTTTGCCACAAGTCCAGAACGACCTCGTCCTTGGGATGCTCCGGGTCAGCCCATAACTCGGACGCGGCAAACGCCACCGCATAAAGGGGCTCTGGTGCCTCGCCCAAACCATGTGCATTTGAATCTGGCAACACATGCGTACCGTGCAGCCGCAAAATTCGGCCATTTGCACCCGATGCATAGATTGGCAGTCGCGTATGGCCGCCATTCACCAGGCGATTGGCAGCGGGATCCACAGTTCGGACATTCTGCCCGACCTCAAACTGTATCGGCACGTCCGAAGCCCGATCTGCTGGCCCGCCTTTGGCCAAGGCTCCCGAGACGGTCCCGGCTTTCAGAGCACGGGCTACCAAAGGGTGTGGGTCGTCGGTGCCTGCGCCCGACAAATCATCCAAGGTCAGCACCCCCTTTTCGACCAGCAGGTCGGCCAGACCGGATATCCACTTTTCATAGTAAGAGAACCGTGCGTAGTCCTTGGGCGACAGCCTTTCGCGCGCGTGGCGCGAGACGTCAATATTCCATTGCCCCAGAAACCCGGCCGCCAGCGTCACGGCCAAGGCACGACCATGCCAGTCCTCGGCAAAGACCGGGGCGCTTTCGGCCTCGGGCGTAACCGGACCGTCCCCAAACCGACCACCCATATCATGAACACGGGTCATGACGGCACCTTAGGCAGGCCCGTGCCAATCATGCTGTCACGGGTAACAAGCGCAGCAAGGTCCTCTTCACCTAGCCCTTCTGAGCCTTCCGGACGCATGGGAAGCACGAGGTAGCGAATCTCTGCGGTCGAATCCCATACCCGCACGGATGATTCTGGCGTCAATTCGACACCGAATTCGGCCAAGACCTTGCGCGGCTCACGTACCGCTCGAGCGCGGTAGGCGTCGGACTTGTACCAACCCGGTGGAATACCCAGCAAAGGCCACGGGTAGCAGCTGCATAGGGTACAAACGACCATGTTGTGCTGTTCCGGCGTATTCTCGACCACTACGATATGTTCGCCCTGCCGCCCGTAAAACCCAAGATCAGCGACAACAGACGTCGCGTCTGCAAGCAGGGCTTGCTTGAACGCAGAATCGCCCCACGCCTTGGCGACAACGCGCGCGCCATTCTGTGGACCGATCTTGTTTTGATACGTGTCGATAATCTCATCCAGCGCCACCGGGTCGATCAGACCCTTACGGGTCAGAATCGTCTCAAGCGCTTTAACTCGAAGCGCGGGATCGGGCGGCAACAGGGCGTGCGGGTGGTCGTGATCGTCATGAGGCATGGCCGCAGCCTGCGTTACGTATCATCTGCCTGTCCAGTCCCTTTGCTGTGATCTGGAATATCACCGTTCGTGATGCCAACTCATCCCTTGCCCCCGAAGGCAAACTTGCATAAGTACCACGCGATACACGCCACGCTGTACAGGAACACCATGGAAAACGTCGTTCTCATCATCCACCTCCTCTTGGCCCTGGGCCTGATTGCCGTTGTTCTGATGCAGCGGTCCGAAGGCGGTGGCCTTGGTATGGGCGGTGGTGGCGGTGGCGCCATGACAGGTCGCGCGGCAGCGACCGCTTTGGGCAAGGTGACCTGGATTCTGGCAGCCTGCTTTATCGTGACCTCGATCACGCTGACCATTTTGGCGGCTCAGAAGTCTTCGGGCAGCTCGGTTATCGACCGTTTGGGCGTTCCGGCACCTGCGCCAACCGAAGAAAGCACCCCGGCGGTTCCGTCGGCGGATGATCTGCTGCCCCCGGCGCAGGGCGACAACGCGCCTCTGATTCCTCAGGCCAACTGATCCACAAAACCTAGAAATCTGAAAGAGAGCTGCAACAGCATCTTGCGGTTCTCTTGCGCTATTGGCGCGAATCCTTTATACGTGAAGTCCCGTGATGCAGCGGTTTTTCGGAACCGTCGGGCAGCTGATTTTGACGTCTCACGGGAGCAGCCGAAAAACATGGCGCGTTTTATTTTCATCACTGGTGGTGTGGTTTCGTCCTTGGGCAAAGGGCTGGCTTCGGCGGCTCTGGGTGCCCTGTTGCAAGCCCGGGGATACTCGGTGCGTTTACGCAAGTTGGACCCCTATCTGAACGTTGACCCTGGCACGATGTCGCCCTTCGAACATGGCGAAGTATTCGTCACTGATGACGGGGCTGAGACTGATCTGGACCTGGGCCACTATGAGCGTTTCACTGGCGTGGCGGCCCGCAAAACCGACTCGGTCAGCTCGGGCCGGATTTATTCCAACGTGCTGGAAAAAGAACGTCGCGGCGACTACCTTGGCAAGACCATTCAGGTGATCCCTCACGTCACTAACGAGATCAAGGATTTCATCGCGATCGGCGAGGATGAAGTTGATTTCATGCTGTGTGAAATCGGTGGCACCGTCGGCGATATCGAGGGTCTGCCCTTTTTTGAAGCCATCCGTCAGTTTAGCCAGGACAAGCCCCGTGGTCAGTGCCTGTTCATGCACCTGACCTTGCTGCCCTACATCAAGGCGTCTGGCGAATTGAAAACCAAACCGACGCAACACTCGGTCAAAGAGCTGCGCTCGATCGGTTTGGCACCCGATATTCTGGTCTGCCGGTCCGAGGGCCCGATCCCGACCAAGGAACGCGAAAAGCTGGCGTTGTTCTGCAACGTGCGCCCCGACAGCGTGATTGCGGCGCAGGACCTTTCCACCATTTACGACGCCCCGCTGGCTTATCACCGCGAAGGTTTGGATCAGGCCGTACTGGACGCGTTCCAGATCAGCCCGGCCCCTAAACCCGATCTGACCAAATGGGAAGACGTCAGCGACCGCATCCACAACGCCGAGGGCGAAGTTAAGGTTGCCATCGTGGGCAAATACACTCAACTGGAAGACGCCTATAAGTCGATTGCCGAGGCGCTGACCCACGGCGGCATGGCCAACCGGGTCAAGGTCCAAGTCGAATGGGTGGATGCCGAAGTTTTCGATACAGAAGACGCCGCCCCCCATCTGGAAGGCTTCCACGCGATCCTTGTGCCAGGCGGATTTGGCGAGCGCGGCACCGAAGGCAAAATCAAGGCAGCGCAATATGCGCGCGAACACAAAGTGCCGTATCTGGGCATCTGTCTGGGCATGCAGATGGCCGTGATCGAGGCTGCGCGAAATGCGGCGGGGATCACCGAAGCCGGGTCCGAGGAATTCGACCACGAGGCCGGGAAAAAGCGTTTCGAGCCGGTAGTTTATCACCTGAAAGAATGGGTGCAGGGCAATCACAAAGTCGAACGTAAAGTCGGCGACGATAAAGGCGGCACCATGCGTTTGGGCGCCTATGACGCGGTACTAGCCGAAGGCTCGAAAGTGGCCGAGGTGTACGGTGGCACCAATATCGAAGAACGCCACCGCCACCGTTACGAAGTAGACATCAAATACCGCGAAAAGCTGGAAAAGGCGGGCCTGAACTTTTCGGGCATGTCACCGGACGGACGTTTGCCCGAGATCGTTGAATGGTCAGATCACCCTTGGTTCATCGGCGTGCAATATCACCCCGAACTGAAATCCAAACCGTTTGACCCGCACCCCTTGTTCCGCGACTTTGTGCGCGCAGCCAAGGACAGCTCGCGGCTGGTTTGACCTCGAACAAATCACTGTATTGTGTTGGTCGGCGCGAAACATCTTTACGCGCCGACTATTTGCACGGTTAACTGCCGCCATAGCAGCGACAGGAGACCGGCATGACCAACCAGATTACCCAAGCAGAAGAATTCGCCGCCCTACACAAAAAGGGCGAGCCGGTCATCCTGTACAACATCTGGGATGCGGGCAGCGCCGGGGCTGTCCGCGATGCGGGGGCCAAGGCAATTGCGACTGGCAGCGCGCCGGTTGCGATGGCGCAAGGGTTCGGGGACGGGCAGAAAATCTCACTGGATGCTGCCCTGGACAATGCACGCCGGATCGTTGCCGCGGTGGATCTTCCCGTGACGCTGGATTTCGAAGGCGCCTATGCTGAGGATGTGCTAAGCGTCGCCGCCAATGTTCAACTTGCGCTGCAGACCGGTGTCATCGGCTTTAACTTTGAAGACCAAATCGTTGGCACCAGCGACCTCTACGACATCGAAACGCAGGAAGCACGCGTCCAGGCAATGCGCGAAGGCTGCGATGCTGCCGGCATCCCGGCCTTCATCAATGCCCGCACGGATATCTTCCTGAAAGCCAAGCCCGACACTCATGATAATTCGATGCTGGACGATGCGATCGCACGGGCCAAGGCCTATGCCGATGCCGGGGCCAGCGGGTTCTTTGCGCCGGGTCTCAAAGACGAAGGGCTGATCGCTCGGCTCTGCGAATCGACCGAGTTGCCCGTCAACATTATTGCCCTTCCCGGCACCCCCGATACGACCACTCTGGCGTCGCTGGGCGTGGCGCGGGTCAGCTATGGCCCTGTCCCCTATCGGCAGATGCTGGGCTGGCTGCAAGAGCAGGCAAAACAGGCGCTTCAGGCGGGTTGATCCATCCGCAGGTGGATCGCGCTCAGCGTGTTTCTGCCAAATCCGACAGTCTTGCGACCATTCTGCCTATGACGGGTGGTCTGTGCTTGGCGGCCCACAAAATATGGAATAACCTGAGCGCATGTTGAAGAAGTTCTTTCAGGCTTTTCGCCCACCGCAGCACGATAAACTGCCCGATCCGGATGCCGAGCTGGCCCTGGGTGCGCTTATGGTGCGTGTGGCGCAGGCGGATCGTGACTATAAGCTTGAGGAAATCAGCCTGATCGACCGCATCCTTGCGCGGCTCTATCAACACAATGCGATCGAAGCTGCCAAGGTTCGCGCGACCTGCGAAAAGCTGCACGCCGCCGCACCTGAGACGGACACATTCGGCAAGCTGATCCGCGAAACCACCGACCTTCATGAACGCCTTGCCGCGTTGGACGCCCTGTGGGAGGTCGTTCTGGCCGATGGCGATACAGACGAAGGTGAGATTAAGATTGTGGAAGAGGCACGCATCGCCATGGGCCTTAGCTTCAATGACAGCCAGACTGCTCGCGAGCGAGTTCAAAGAAGCTTGGAAGAGCATTAAGCCCCATCTATATCTAACCCATGTTTAGTGATTTCCTGTCCCGGCTGACACAGCCCGCCCCCGACCCGCTTGCCGATGATGACGCCCGTCTGGCCTTGACGGCCCTGCTGGTGCGCATCGCCAGGTCCGACAACGACTATGCCGATACCGAGATGGCCCGAATCGACAAGATTTCAGCCGAACGTTATGGCCTGTCCCCGTTCGAGGCCGCCGCCCTGCGCGCCCGGGCCGAAGACCTAGAGTCTGAGGCCCCCGACACGGTCCGTTTTACCCGCGCGATCAAAGAGGCCGTGGCCTATGACGACCGTCTGGCCGTGGTGCAGGCGATGTGGTCCGTCGCTTTGGCCGACGGACAGCGCTCGGGCGAAGAGGATTCGCTGTTGCGGCTGGTGGTCAGCCTGCTGGGCGTCAGTGACGTAGATTCCGCCCTGGCACGTCAAAAGGCCGCCAAGTCGTGATCGCGATGCTGGGCATGTATGACATGCCCGCATTACAGCCTGCGAATGATCGGTTATGGGCGTTGATTCGCGATCACCTGGGCTTTGGCCCGGATCAGCTAACGCGAGACACCGATTTCTGGGATGTCTGGCAACACCCCGACCTGACCTTTGCGCAGACCTGCGGCATGCCTTACCGCACCCGCCTACATGGCAACGTACAGCTGGTCGGCACCCCGGACTATGGGCTTGAGGGGTGCCCGCCCGGTTATTATCGCTCCGTTTTTGTGGCCCGAAAAAATGACCCGCGCGATCTGTACGGACTTTCGAACGGCACGTTTGCCTATAACGAGGGCCTGTCACAATCGGGGTGGGCTGCGCCAATGGTTCATCTAGAGGCGCTCAACCTGTGCCCCAAAACCATACTTGAAACCGGTGGGCATGCCCTTTCTGCCGACGCTGTGGCCGATGGCCAGGCTGATTTCGCGGCGTTGGATGCATTGACCTGGGAATTGCTCAAGACGCATTCCGACCTTGGCGCGTCCCTACGCGAGGTTGGAACGACGCCGCCGACGCCCGCCCTACCCTATATTACGGCCATCGGGCAGGATGCGCCAGGTATCGCCCGCGCTGTTCGCGCAGCAATTGACGACCTGAACCCACAAGATCGCGACCTGCTGCATCTTCGCGGCCTGATAACCATCCCTGCCGAGAACTATTTGTCAGTCCCCAATCCGGTCCGAGATTGTGCCATCTGACCCAATCGGTGATCATTTTGGTCAGTACGTTTGGTCAATTTGACGGTTTCAGCACCCGATGATGTCAATTGCGCATTGCATTGCCCCGATTTTTGCGCCCTATTACCGCACCAACACCGACAACACATGGGCCACCCGTGACAGATTCCACTCCCGTTATCGAAATCAAAAACCTCCACAAAAGTTTCGGCCATCTCGAGGTGCTGAAAGGGGTCGATATTACGGCAAGACGCGGGGATGTGGTTTCGCTTATCGGATCGTCCGGGTCAGGCAAATCCACACTGTTACGCTGCTGTAACCTTTTGGAAGACAGCCAGCAGGGCGAAATTCTGTTCAAGGGTGAACCCGTACGCTGGGCCGGTGACCTTCACCATCGCCGCCCCGCCGACCCAAAACAGGTGATGCGCATCCGCACCAACCTGTCGATGGTGTTTCAACAGTTTAACCTGTGGGCTCATATGACCATCCTGCAAAACGTGATGGAGGCCCCGGTAACCGTTCTGGGCCGCGACCCGAAAGAGGTCGAGGATAGCGCCCGAAAATACCTGGCGAAGGTTGGCATTGGCGATAAGTGCGATGTCTACCCGGCGCAGCTTTCGGGCGGTCAGCAACAGCGCGCAGCCATCGCCCGCGGCCTGTGTATGGAGCCCGAGGCGCTGTTGTTCGACGAACCCACTTCGGCACTGGACCCAGAACTGGAACAGGAAGTGATCAAGGTGATCAAGGATTTGGCCGCCGAAGGGCGCACCATGATCATCGTGACCCACGACATGAAAATGGCGGCCGACATCTCAAGCCACGTCGTGTTCCTGCATCAGGGCCTGATCGAAGAAGAGGGCCTGCCAGAAGATATCTTTACGTCCCCCGAATCCGAACGGCTTCGGGGCTTTCTATCCGCCACTCAGGCGGCTTAACTTCAGGACAGAAAACAAAACTGGGGAGTATCCAATGAAAAAACTGATTCTGACTACTGCAGCACTGGCGCTTGGCGCTGGTATGGCCATGGCAGACACCATCCGCCTGGGCACCGAGGGTGCCTATGCACCGTGGAATTTCGTCAATGACGCGGGCGAGATCGACGGGTTCGAGCGTGAGCTGGGCGATGAGCTGTGCAAGCGTGCCGACCTGGAATGCGAATGGGTCAAGAACGATTGGGATTCGATCATTCCGAACCTGGTGTCGGGCAACTACGATGCGATCATCGCGGGTATGTCGATCACTGATGAGCGTGACGAAGTCATCGACTTCACCCACAACTACACGCCGCCGGATCCGTCGGCCTATATCGCCATGTCCGATGGCGTTGATCTGGCAGGCGGCGTGATCGCGGCGCAGACCGGTACCATTCAGGCCGGTTACGTTGCTGATTCCGGCGCAACTCTGGTTGAGTTCGCAAGCCCGGAAGAAACCATTGCCGCCGTACGCGGTGGTGAAGCGGATGCAGTTCTGGCAGACAAATCCTTCCTGGTGCCTTTCACCGAAGATGGCTCGGGTCTAGTCTTTGTTGGCGACGAAGTTCCGCTGGGCGGTGGCGTCGGCATGGGTATCCGTGAATCCGACGGTGAGTTGAAAGAAAAGTTCAACACCGCCATCCAGTCCATGAAGGACGACGGCAGCCTGAACGAGCTGATCACCAAGTGGGAAGTGTCCTCGACCTTCTGACCTTACATTCAGCGGCGCGCCTGATCTTTGGGCGCGCCGCCCATGCGCCCTTGCCAGTCAAAGAGGCCCGCCATTTTCTCGTTCTGCACTGATCCCGAAACACTCGGCACGTTCCGCTGGTTCTCGTGTTATCTGACCAACGGTGTGCATTGGGTGTTCTACCTGTCCTTCTTCAAGGTCTTGCTGTTGCTGGCCATTACGGCGCCGGTCGCGCTGGGTTTTGGGTTTTTGGGCGCTATGGCGGCTCGGTCGCATTTCTTGCCGCTCAGCCTGCTGGGCAAAGGTTATATCGCCGTCGTGCGCGGTGTGCCGGATATTGCCTTCTTCATGTTCTTCGTGATCGCACTGGATCAAGCGTTCGAATGGACTCGTCATCAAATATTGTGCCCGGAATGGACTGATCCGATCCGGCAGGGCAATGACTTTATCGTCTGTCAGGCCGCCAAGCTGCCGCTTGGCACTGCCCCCGAATGGGTACACGAAACTTACGGCTTCTTTCTGGCCGTCATCACATTCTCAATCGTTTTCGGCGCCTTTGCCGCCAACGTACTATTTGGCGGTATGCGTGCTGTCCCACGTGCTCAGCTGGAAACGGCCGAGGCCTATGGCATGACCCGCCGCCAGACTTTCTGGCGCATTCTGGTGCCACAAATGTGGGTATACGCCCTGCCCGGCCTGTCAAACCTGTGGATGGTACTGATCAAGGCTACACCGCTGCTGTTCCTGCTGGGCATCGAAGATATCGTTTATTGGGCGCGCGAGCTGGGTGGGTACAAGAACCCGAAATTCACCCAATACCCGCATGGCGACTGGCGCATGTGGTACTTCCTAGCCCTTCTGGTGTTCTACCTGGGCATGACTCGCGTCTCGGAGATCGGTCTTGAACGGCTGATGCGCCGCCTGTCCCACGGTCAGGCGACCTCGGGCGGAGAGCTGCTGCGCAAGGAGACCACCGCATGAGCTGCTTGCAAACGATCCAGGATTACGGCCTGCGCTCGATCGGGATTGGCGAACGTCTGTTGCCACGAAACGATTTCACCCTGTGCGAACAGTTTACCCTGATCGGCTCGGGCATGATCTGGAACATCTATTTCGGGATCATGGCGCTGGTGACCGGGTTCTTTCTGGCCACCGCGCTTGCCATGGGCAAGGCTTCCACGAATAAGTGGCTGCGCAAACCGGCAGAGTGGTTCATCTTCTTGTTCCGAGGCTCACCGCTGTTTATCCAGTTCTTCTTCGCCTATTTCTTCTTCCTGTCGCTGAAGCAGAGCTATCCGTTCCTCGACGCGCTCACCTCGGCCTGGCTTGGCGCGCTGATCGTGCTGTTCTTCAACACCGCCGCTTATTCCGGCGAGATCTTCTATGGCGCGCTGCGGTCGATCCCCAAGGGTGATATCGAGGCTGCTGATGCCTATGGCATGACGGGCTGGGCACGGTTCCGCCGCATCGTGTGGCCAACCATGCTGCGGCTGGCCTGGCCTGCCTATACGAACGAGGCGATCTTCCTGTTCCATGCCACTACGCTGGTGTTCTTCTCGGCCTTCCCGGTCTGGCAGCAACGTGGCGATGCGCTGTACTACGCGGGCTATTTTGCGGACAAAACATTCAACCCGTTCATCCCCTACCCGATTCTGGCCTTCTACTTTATCCTGCTGACCCTCGTGGTCATCTGGAGCTTTGGTCGCGTGAATAAGCACTTGAACCGACATTTGCCCGCAGAAAAGCGGAGCAAAATGAAGCTGAAACTGAACCTGGCGCGCTAATCACAGGCACGCCAGCCGTCAAATCTGCCAACAAATACAGCAAAATCAGTCACTGCTCCAAGCAGCACATTTTGCACGTTTTTTTCAGACTATATTGAGGGAGATGGTACCGCCTCCCTGGCTTGAACAGGGGACCTCTGGATCCACAATCCAGCGCTCTAACCAACTGAGCTAAGGCGGCACTCGTGAGGGGCGATGTACCGAACGCGTCCAAGGAATGCAAGGGGATTAAAGCCGAATTTTCCAGCTTTGTTCGACAAGATCGACACCAAAGGAATGCACTGGCTTACTGTCCAGCAACTGCCATCCATTCGCACGATACAGCGTACAGGCCGCCCTGTGGCTTTCGTGGGTCCAAAGCCGCATTTCCGCGTACCCTGCATTACGCGCATAGCCCATGCATGTGTCCAGCATGCGCTTTCCCAACCCCCTCCCCCGTGCTTCGGGCAGCAACAGAAAGAGCCGTAGTTTTGCAGTTTGTTCGTCCATTGTGACGCAGAATATGCTGCCAAGTCTTTGGCCGTCGCTTTCCGCTATCCAGCCGCGTTCACACGTCGGATCATGGCTGGCCACAAAATCCTCCAGAATGCTCTGCACCAAAGCGCCGAACGAGGAATCAAACCCCTCGTCGCGCGCATAATACCGGCCGTGCTGCTCTACTAGCCAGGGTGCATCAGTGGCGCGAAAGGGTCTGATCTGAATATTCTCCATACCTCATCAGACCGCAAAGGCAGCTTGATTCTCAACCCTTTGCGCGTTAGCACGAACACCTAGTCCCGGAGGCGAACATGGGCATCAATACCGAACGCGACATTCAGGCAAACCTGCAGATCGGGCCCACTGATCACGGCATGGTGCGGTTATTCATCGAGGCAGACAACCTCGAAATCCCAATGGATTTCGACCCCGAAGAGGCCGAGGAAATCGCGGATGAAATTCGCGCTGCTGCTCAGGCCGCGCGCGCTGTCCAAAGCTAATCGCTTAAATCCTGGGATCACGTAGCGCTTGCAACCTGCGCGCCGCGTCGGTTGCGAATTTCTGGATCATCTTCTTGCGCCGCGCCGGTGCAACCTTGTCTTCCGGCGCCATGCGCACAATCTCGGCGTCATAAGCGTCGGCGATGATCAGACCGGTTTCCGCAGGAAGCAGATCGGTTGGAAAGTCGATATCGACGGCCCAGAAGAATCGATCACACCACTCCAGATAGCCCTGCCATTTGGAATCGGACTGATAATCCGCCCGGCTGGATTTACATTCGATCACCCAAAGCTCGCCCTTGGGGCCCAGCCCCATAACATCGACGCGCAGCCCACGCATCGGTACGAATTCTTCAACTGAAACAAAACCATGCGCCGACAAATGGCGGGCCACGCCGCGGGCCAGCTTTTGTCCGGGTTGCAGATCGAGTGTCATTTTAGAAATGTGAACAATTAGTGAACAAAAATCAAGAACCACTTCAGGCTTGACACGATACCATTTGGTACTGCATTTAATATGATACCAAAAGGTATTACGAATGGTGAAGCACATGCAGCCTCAAACCCAAAACGCATTTCGTGCGCTGGCCGACCCTACCCGCCGGGACATCGTTCAGATGCTCGCCGCGCAGGACATGACCATCGCTCAATTGACCGAACGGTTCGACATGACCCGCGCCGCCGTCAAAAAGCATCTGACTGTCTTGTCGGATGGCGGTCTGATCTCGGTCGAGACACGCGGGCGGGAACGTATCAACCGACTGGAACCAATGGGGATGGCCCCTGTTCTCGACTGGTTCAGCTATTTCGACCAGTTCTGGGACGACCGCCTGAACAAACTGAAAGAAGCCATTGAAAGGAAAGACACATGACACATACCGTTCTGCAAAAAACGATCTTTCTACGGGCCGAGCCCACAACCGTCTGGGCCTATTTGACGGACCCGGACCGTCTGGCCGAATGGTTTCACAAACCCGAACGCCCGCTGGCCGCCGGACAAAAGCTTGAGATGTTCGGAACAACCAGTGGTGATCTGTTGATCTGGGGAGAAGTGCGCGTTGCACGCCCACCGGAGTACCTGGAATACACATTCACCGTCAAACCCATGGGGGACGCCGTCAGCGTGGTGAAATGGACGCTCGAACCCGTTTCGGGCGGTACACGGCTTGCGTTGCAACACGAAGGGCTGCCTCAGAGTGCCGAAGCCTTCGGTCTGATCCTGTCGCTCGATAGCGGCTGGGATGAGCATTTCGTCAAAATGCGCACCGCCCTGCACGAAACAGTCGATGCCTGACCCCTTGTGCAAACCCGCCGCAACCCCTACTTAGGCGCGTGGCGGGTTCTGCCCTTCTTGTGATAGGTAGCATTCTGGTGGCCTTAAGCAATTCCGAGGGGGCTGGCTCTGTTCAGGTCCTGGCCTGATTACCTGGCGCCCACCTGTACATACAGGTCCTCGGGAATCACACCGCACGGTTGACTGGCGGTCCCGCCACATTTTTCTGAAGCAAAATTACTTCGGCGCAGGCGCGTTCTGTTGAACTGCAACAGGTTCAAAGCTGTGTACGACGGGTGAGCCACGACGCGGACCACCCGGTTTCTCTGCCAAGCTCATGATGGAATAGGCAAATTGAACACCTGCGAAGACAATGCCGTTCATGAACCAGATCATGAACAGCGCTATCAGACCGATATCCGAACCGCTGATCAAACCGCGCAAATTGGCCACGTTAAGCGCCAACAACACCCCGACAAAGATGGCCGAGATGACAAATCCCCAGATAACCTGAGTGATGTACAATCGGATCAGTTTGGGCATGGCGGACCTCATTGCGCTTGTACAGTCAGTTTAGCGCGTGTCTGACCATGGTAAAGGCGTCAGAACGCCTCGGGCTGGGCCTCGCGCGCCATGTGATCCAGCACGGCGTTGACGAATTTTGGCTCTTTGCCTTCCGGGAAAAAGGCACGGGCTACATCGACGAACTCGGTAATGACGACTTTGGGCGGAGTGTCGCCCTGAGTCAGCTCGGCCCCGGCGGCACGGAACGTGGCGCGCAAAGTCGGGTCGATGCGCGCAATGGGCCATTTGGCGACCAACGCGCGGTCGGTCATCTGGTCAATGGGCGCCTGATAGTTCACGGCGTCCTCGACCAGTTTGCGGAACACGCGGATATCGCCGTCCAACATCTCTTCGCCCTCGTAGACAGCGCCGAACCGGTGATCCAGAAACTCACTCACAACCTGTTCGGTCGTCTGACCCGACTGCTCCATCTGGAACAGAGCCTGCACGGCATAAAGCCGGGCGGCGGATTTCATCAGGCGTTTCTGGTTGGCCGGTTTCGGCGCATCTGTCTGGGTCATGCTGTCGTGGGTCCGTTGCTGTCGCCCGCCACAAGGATGGACTCGGACGGGGGCTTGAAGCCAACGCCCTTTTGTGAGGCGCCCCACTTACGGCTGAGCGCGATCAGATGCAAGGCCGCAGCGGCAGCCCCGCCACCTTTATTCATCTTTTCTGGATTTGCGCGGACTTCGGCCTGATCGTCATTTTCCACCGTCAGAATACCATTGCCGATGAGCAGACCTTGCAAACCCATCAGTTGGATGGCGCGACTGGAGTCATTGCACACCGTTTCATAATGCGTGGTCTCGCCACGAATGACGCAGCCCAGCGCGACGTAACCGTCGAAATTGCACTGACGGTCCGCCATAGCGATGGCGGTCGGGATTTCCAACGCGCCGGGTACTTCGACCACGTCACAAGTACCACCAGCCGCTTCGATCTCGGCTTTTGCACCGGCTACCAGATTGTCGGCGACAGCGCGATAGAACGGGGCGACCACAATCAGCAGTTTCGCCGGTTTGTCGAAGGTTGGTGTCGGCAGGACGCCGTGTTTGTCTTGTTCAGCCACGATCAGTCATCCTTAAGGATTGAGCGGGTGCCGACGATGGACAGGCCAAAAGCGTCGAGCCCCAGGTATACGGTTTCCGGCGAATCTGTCAGAAGTACCAACTCCTGGATACCCATCTTGGACAGGATTTGCGCGCCCAGGCCGGTTTGCTTGATGGTGCGCGGGCCTTCATCCTCGACCGCGTAAAGCGAGTTGCGCGGCTGACGGAACAGGCACACCACGCCGCGGCCCTCTTCGGCGATCTTTTCCATTGCCCGCGGTAGTTCGCGAGAGGATTTCGGGCCCAGACCCAGAATATCGGGTGCTTCGTGCAGGGCGTGTGTGCGGGTGAGCACCGGGTCGGGTGTGGTGATGTCACCTTTGATCATGACGACATGTTCGATGCCGTGGGTCTGATCGGTGAAAATACGCAGCTCCCACTCTCCGCCATATTCCGAGGTAACAGTTTCGCGCGATGTTTCGACCACCAGATTGTCATTGCGAGACCGATACGCAATCAGGTCGCTGATCGTGCCGATCTTCATGTCATGTTCTTTGGCGAATTCGACCAGATCAGGCAGACGCGCCATGGTGCCGTCAGCCTTCATGATCTCACAGATCACGCCCGAAGGGTTCAGCCCAGCCAGACGCGAGATATCCACGGCGGCCTCGGTGTGGCCCGCACGGACCAGCACCCCGCCGCGCTTGGCGCGCAGGGGAAAGATGTGGCCGGGGGTGGCGATATGCGCCATCGTGTTCTGTTCGTTAATCGCAGTGGCGACCGTCAATGCCCTGTCAGCGGCGGAAATGCCGGTCGACACGCCCTCACGCGCTTCAATCGAAACGGTGAATGCAGTTTCGTGTCGGGATGAGTTGTTCACTGCCATCATCGGCAGTTCAAGGGCGTCCACCCGTTCGGCCGTCATCGGCAGGCAGATCAGCCCGCGCCCATGTGTGGCCATAAAGTTGATCGCGTCGGCATCGGCAAACTCGGCGGGGATCACCAGATCGCCTTCGTTTTCACGATCCTCGTGGTCGACCAGAATATACATCCGGCCCTTGCGCGCCTCGTCGATGATGTCTTCGATCGGGCTGATCGCGTCGCGCAGCTGGGCTTCGACGGGTCCTGGGGTTTCAAAGCTCATGAGGCAGCCTTTCACAGAGCATGTTTGACCCGGTGGATAGACTACCAGACGGTCAAAGGCCAGAGCACTTGCGGCACCAGGCAATCCCGGCGCGACGTAGTTTCAGGACATTTCGGCCAGGCGCGCGACGTAGCGGGCCAGTGTGTCGATCTCAAGGTTCACCTTGTCACCAACCCCTACATCACCCCAGGTTGTGACTTCCTTGGTGTGGGGGATGAAATTGATGCCGAAATCACAATCATCCACATCGTTGACGGTCAGCGAGGTTCCATTCAATGCAACCGAACCTTTTGGCGCGATAAACCGGGCCAGTTCTTTGGGGGCACGCAAGGTGACGCGCGTGCTGTCGCCTTCGTCCTGCACGGCGACCACCTCGGCCACACCGTCCACGTGACCTGAAACGATATGACCGCCCAGCTCATCCCCGACTTTCAGGGCGCGCTCCAGATTGACGCGCTTACCGACCTGCCAACTGTCCAGATTGGTTTTCGAAACCGTCTCAGCGCTGATCTGCACGTCATACCAATCATCGCCCAGCGCGATCACGGTCAGGCACACGCCATCACTGGCGATCGAGGCGCCGATATCAATTCCCGCCGTGTCGTAATCCGTTTTGATCCGGGCCCGCAGATCGCCCTGCTGATCCAGCTCGGTGACTGTGCCGATATCGGTGACGATCCCTGTAAACATTCTGCTAACCCTCAGCTCTTAACCTGATCCAGTGTTCCAAGCCGAGGTAAGCGCAAGCGGCGTGACGGGCAAGCCCCACCTTGCCGGGAAAGGTCGAAACAGGCATAATTTCCTGAACAAAAGGCAAGAGCAGTAGTGATGTCACCCGAAGCCAAAGGCCTGAACCGCCGTGTTTTCCTGTTTTTGCAGGGACCGCATGGCCCGTTTTTCAACGGGCTCGGGCGTATGCTGCGCTCTACGGGGGCCGAGGTTTGGCGCGTAGGGTTCAACGCCGGGGATCAGGCGTTCTGGTTTGACAAGGCCTCGTACATCCCATTCCTCGACACGCCCGAGCTTTGGCCAGACAGGTTGTCTGAGTTGATCGCAGATCGCGAAATCACGGATATTGTCCTGTACGGCGACACGCGCCCAATTCACGCCAGCGCCGTTAAGATTGCTCAAGCCAACGGCGTCACGGTTCACGTGTTTGAGGAAGGTTACCTACGCCCCTGGTGGGTAACGTATGAGCGGTTCGGCTCAAACGGAAACTCACGCCTGATGTCTTTGGGCGTCGATCAGATGCGACATGCACTGAATCAGTCGACAGCGCAGACACCACCGCCACCTTCGCATTGGGGGGATATGCGGCAGCACATCTTTTATGGGGCGCTCTATCATTGGTTTGTATTGTTTCGGAACCGACGTTATCGAAACTTCCGGCGGCATCGCGACCTACCTGTATCAAAGGAATTTAGCTTGTATTTCAAGCGGCTGGCACTGATGCCGTTTCACCGGCTTCAGCGCCGCTGGGCCACAGCGCGCGTTCTGGGGAGCAGTCACCCTTACCATCTGGCGCTGCTGCAACTGGGGCATGACAGCTCGGTTCAATCCCATTCGGACTATTCCTGCATGTCCGACTTTCTTGCGGATGTAATCCGTGGTTTTGCCAACGGCGCGCCCGCGCATCATCGGTTGGTGGTGAAAGAACATCCGCTGGAAAACCACCGCGAACCACTTCGCCACCGTGTGTATGCGCTGGCTCAAGCGCATGGAATTGCGGATCGCGTGCATTATGTGCCCGGCGGCAAGCTCGCCAAGCTTCTGGATGGTGCGAGTTCTGCCGTGACGATCAATTCTACTGCCGGGCAGCAGGTTTTGTGGCGTGGCATCCCGCTGCGCATCTTTGGCAAATCGGTCTATGACAAACCCGAATTCGTATCGCGCCAACCATTGGCGGCGTTCTTTGCCGGCCCGATGCCCCCGGATCAGGATGCCTATCAGACCTATCGCCGGTTTTTGTTGAAAACGAGTCAGGTGCCCGGAGGATTCTATTCCCGCCGGGGCCGCAGGCAGCTTTTGCGTGGCGTGGCGGATATGATGCTGAACGCCGCAGACCCCTATCAATCCGTCCTGTCCCACAAAGAGGCGCAGACGCCACAGTTAAAGCTTGTTGAGTAAAACTGGCCGGTTGGCGCTAGAAGTTATCGCGCGAACCGGGTAGCCTGCGCCCAACAAAAGACCATAACAAAAACGACCGAGGATTACCGGCAGTGCAGCGCTTTCCAATCCGATGGATACGGGGGATATCCCTTGTGACCGCAATTGGCCTGTTGGCCGGGTGTCAACTTCCGAAATCAGGGCCCAACAAGTCCGAAATTTTGGCGGGCTCCACGGAAAAAGGCGGCAATGCTTTTGTGGTCGAAGTTGATGACCGCGTCGCAAAGGCCACTTCGGCCATCCCTCAATACGGGTTTTCGTCCTCTTTTCGCAGTGCGCAACGCCTGGCGGCAGACACTGTTCGCCCCGGTGACGTCCTTGGCTTGACGGTTTGGGAAAACGTCGATGACGGCTTGCTGTCCGGTGAAATAAGCTCCTCCACTATCCTAGAACAGATACAGGTCGACAGCGACGGTTTCATCTTTGTGCCGTATGCCGGACGCATCCGGGCCTCGGGCAACACGCCCGAGCAACTGCGCCAACTGATCACCAGCGAATTGCAGGAACAAACACCTGATCCGCAAGTCGAAGTCCGCCGTGTGGCGGGGGATGGTGCTACAGTATCACTCAGCGGTGAGATTGGGGCAGCGGGCATTTATCCAATCGAACGGCCAAGCCGTACCCTGTCCGGAATGCTGTCGCAGGCCGGCGGCGTTGTCGTGGGTTCGGACATCGCGCTGGTGACGCTGATCCGCGGAAATGACCGCGGGACGGTGTGGTATGACGATCTGGTGCGCAATCCCCAGTTGGACGTCGCGCTGCGCGGCGGAGACCGCATTCTCGTCGAAGCTGACAGCCGTTCCTACATCGCGCTTGGGGCCACCGGGCAGTCGCGCGTGGCATTCGACACACAAGACCTTTCGGCGCTTGAAGCTCTGGCGCAAGTGGGCGGCTTGCAATCCCTGTCCTCGGACCCGACCGGTATTTTCGTACTACGTAAGGAACGGCAGGACATCGCGCGCAACGTCATGGGGCGCCAGGATTTGCAGGGGGATCAGCGCATGATCTATCTGCTGAACCTGACCGCGCCCAATGGATTGTTCGTCGCTCGGGACTTCGTCATCCGTGACGACGACACTATCTATGTGACCGAAGCCCCTTATGCGCAGTGGAGCAAATCGATCTCTCTGATCGCCGGTGGACTGACACCGGTTGCAAACGTCGCCACGCTGACGGGCGGCTGATGCAACTTGACCCAACAGCCGGAGCACAACGGACCCGGTTGCTTGTCTATAACGGTGGTTTCCTGACCCAACGCCGCATACGGCGCATCCTACACCTCAAGGGTTACGACATCCGGCTGGGTCTTCCCCGCGACGGAGACGTAGTGGGTGTTTGGGGCAACAGCCCAACTGCGCATCGCGGCATTAGCATCGCGGCCCGACACAACGCACCGATTCTGCGTGTCGAAGACGCCTTTTTGCGCTCGTTACATCCTGGGCGGACGGGTGAGCCGCCGCTGGGTTTGTTGCTTGATCGGTCGGGGGTTCATTTCGATCCTGCGCAGCCTTCGGATCTTGAAACCCTACTGGCCACGCATCCGCTGGACGATACCGCCCTGCTGAACCGGGCCCGGTATGGGACCGAAAGGATGCGCAAATTGCACCTCAGCAAGTATTCTGCCGTCGATCCCACCCTGCCCCCACCTGAACCGGGTTACGTTCTAGTGGTCGATCAGGCGCGAGATGATGCGTCGGTCGCGGCCAGCGCGGGTGATGACGCACGCTTCCGCGAGATGCTGGTCATGGCACAAGAGGAAAACCCCGGTGCCCGTGTCCTGATCAAGACACATCCCGAAACCGTTGCCGGACACCGCAGCGGGTATTACTCGGATCAAGATATGACCGACCGGGTTTCGTTTGTAACCGAGCCCATCAGCCCATGGACCCTGCTAGAGGGTGCGGTCGGCGTCTACACTCTGTCATCGCAGCTGGGCTTTGAGGCTATAATGGCTGGCCACAAGCCGCGTGTCTTTGGCCAGCCATTCTATGCCGGATGGGGGCTGACACAAGATGAGGTCTATTTCCCTCGCCGCCAGCGCAACCTGACCCGCGCACAGTTATTTGCCGCAGCAATGATCCTCTATCCTACATGGTACGACCCATACCGGGATCAGCTGTGCGAGTTGGAAACTGTGCTGGACACGCTTGAGGCGCAAACGAGGGCGTGGCGTCAGGATCATAAGGGGTGGACAGCGTCCGGCATGCGGCTGTGGAAGCGCAAACACCTGCAAGAGATGTTCGGTCGCGAAAAGAAGATTCGCTTCACTCCGACCCCGCCCGATATACCCGACTGCCCGCATATGGTTTGGGCCAACCACGCCCGTGATGCGGAAGACGCGATCAGGATCGAGGACGGTTTTCTGAGATCCCGCGGGCTTGGCGCCAATCTGGTGCCGCCCCTGTCTTTGGCAACGGACGACCTGGGCATCTACTACGACCCGACACATCCAAGCCGGTTGGAGGAATTGATCACCGCACGTGAAACCCTGCGCCCGGATCAGGAATTGCGGGCCGAACGGTTGGTGGCGCAGATCGTTTCGGGCCAACTCAGCAAATACAATACCGGCGGAGCGCCCCCGGAACTGCCCGAAGGGCATCGCATTCTGGTTCCGGGTCAGGTCGAGGATGATGCCTCAATCCTGCTTGGCACTACGACTGTCCACACAAACACCGACTTGCTGAGGGCCGCGCGTGAGGCGAACCCAAATGCGATCCTGATCTATAAGCCGCATCCTGATGTCGAGGCCGGACTACGCGAAGGGTCGATTGACGACGAAAGTCTCGCCGACGTGATCGCCACAGACACCGATCCAGCCGCGTTGCTGGCCCAAACACACGAAGTCTGGACGATGACCTCTTTGCTTGGGTTCGAGGCCCTGTTGCGCGGGGTCCGTGTGACCACGCTTGGGGCCCCGTTTTATGCTGGGTGGGGGTTGACGAACGATCTGGGAACGGTACCGGCGCGACGTGGCGCAAGACCGTCCATCTTGGGTTTGGTTCATGCCGCGTTGATCGATTATCCACGATACCTCGATCCGCTTACCAGTTTGCCCTGCCCTGTCGAAGTCGCGTTGCAACGCCTGACAGAGGGCAATGAACGAAAGAGCAGTATATCTCTGCGCTTGTTATCGAAACTGCAAGGCGCGCTTGCCACGCACGCTCGCCTATGGCGTCGCCGCTAACGCAGCGCCCTCGCCCAGCGATGCAAAACATCCGGCCCGATGGCGCGGGTTTCGATCAGGTCAAACCGGGGGGCCGCGTCCAACTTGTCCAGCCCCATTGACCCAATGGCGGGCAAGCCTTCGGCACCAATTGTCAGCCCCGCGCTAAAGCCCACCAGCTCATCCACCAGATCATCGGCCAGCAAGGACGCCGCAAGCGCTGACCCGCCTTCGCAGAAAACGCGCGTCAACCCGGCCTGCCCAAGTTGTTGTAACAGGTCAGCGGCATCTATGTGATGTTCCTGCAGCGCACAGGGGATCAGACGTGCGCCCAGCCCCTCCCACGCGCGGGCCCGATCGGCATCAGGGGACGGGCCATGGCATAACCAAACCGGTATCTCAGCAGCCGTACGTGCCAATTGCCCCATCAGCGGAATATCCATGTGGCGTGACACTACCACTCGCACTGGCTGCGCCTCGACCCCCAGATCGCGAACAGTCAGTGACGGATCATCAGCCCTCGCTGTACCTGCTCCGACTATCACCGCATCATGACGCGCGCGCATCGCGTGGACCGCCCGCCGCGCTTTCGGCCCCGTAATCCACTTGCTGTGACCGGTCGATGTGGCAATGCGCCCGTCAAAACTGCTGGCCAGTTTGAGCGTCACAAACGGGCGCCCCTGTTCCGTCTTCAGGAAAAACCCCGCATGTTCGCGCGCAGCTTGTTCCGCCAAAACACCGGTGGTGACCTCAATCCCAGCCTCGCGCAACATGGCAAACCCCTGCCCTGCGACGCGCGGATCGCTATCCTCAATCGCGGAAACCACCCGCGACACACCTGCCTTGATAAGCGCCTCGGCGCATGGCGGTGTTTGACCGTGATGAGAACAAGGTTCCAGTGAGACATACGCAGTTGCCCCTCGCGCGGCCTCGCCCGCTTGGGCCAACGCCTGGGTTTCACCATGCGGTCGACCACCAGGTTGGGTCCAGCCACGCCCGACGATCCGACCGTCGCGCACGATAACACACCCTACCGCAGGGTTGGGCCAACACGTGCCCTGACCGCGCTGCCCCAATGACAAGGCCAGCGCCATATATCGCTTATCTGTTTCGCTCACTCGTCCGTCGAAGGCTGCGGCGGGCGCAGTTCGTGGACAAACTCCTCGAAGTCATCGGCCGCCTGGAAATTCTTGTATACACTCGCAAAGCGAACATAAGCCACGGTGTCGATCCGCGCCAGAGCTTCCATAACGATCTCACCGATCTTGCTGGACGGGATATCGGTTTCACCCATGCTTTCCAGACGGCGGACAATGCCCGAAATCATCTGGTCGATCCGGTCGGGATCAATGGGGCGTTTCTGCATCGAAATGCGGATCGAACGTTCCAGCTTATCCCGGTCGAAATCCTCTCGTTTTCCGTTGGTTTTGATCACCACCAGATCGCGCAATTGTACACGTTCATATGTGGTAAAACGCCCCCCACAAGCGGGACAAAACCGACGTCTGCGGATCGCGACGTGATCCTCTGCCGGGCGTGAATCTTTGACCTGAGTGTCGATATTACCGCAAAACGGGCAGCGCATTCGCCCTCTCCTCGTCCCTTGTTCCGCTTCTTATTGTAAGCGCAGTGGCTTAGTTATCCACAACTATAGGGCAGCCGCTAGGATTTGGGTAGTCGGAAATTTTAACCGCTAGATCATGAATCTACGCGAAATGCGCCGCAACCTTTCGGTGATGCGGCGCAGTGCGATGTTCAAACAGATATATACCCTGCCAAGTGCCCAGAACGGGTTGTCCAGACACCACAGGAATCGACAGGGAAATTGGCAAAAGCGCGGCTTTGATATGGGCTGGCATATCATCGGGACCTTCATAGGTGTGCCGCAGATACGCCATCGACGGGTGATCCGACGGCGGCACCAGCCGATCGAAGAACGCACGCAAATCCGCCTGCACTTCGGGGTCCGCGTTTTCCTGAATGACCAGCGAACAAGAGGTGTGCCGCACGAACAGTGTCAGCAACCCATCCCCCCCGACTGAGTTCAGCCAGTCACGCACATCCGGAGTGAACTCATAAAGTCCGGGACCCCGCGCTGAAATTAAAAACTCGGTCTTCATTAGGTGGACAGGCCTGTATTAGTCAAAGATTGGCCGAGCAGTACACCGGCCATTGGCGGCCGAAACTGACATACTGAAACCCGGCTGAAACCCCGCCGAGAAAACTCCACTGCTTTGCTGCTGAACGGTCTCCGGTGCCGTAAGCGAAAACTGCACGGCTGTTCTGCGCCCCGTGGCTTCACTTGGACCATAACCGCGTTTGACATAAATCCGCTGTTGCCAGCTGGCGCCCAGTGTTCTGCGTGCAAAATCTGAAGCGGCACACCAATACCCGTCTATATCGGTCCGCCCGCGAGGGATAACCTCAAAGACTGTGTTGCTAAGCGCTACGGTCTGATAGCCAAACCGAGCGAACGTCGCTGACGCTGGAGTGGTCAATACAAGGGCCGCGAATACGGCAAAAGACATAACCTTTTTCATAATTACACTCTTTCCTGTTTCGAGGTAGGTATTGACCTAGTGTACTCTGAATTCAAACAAACCCGGTTCACGATGAATTCAATCCGGGTCCATCTGTACGTGAACAAGTTTCAACCAGCCGCGATACCGGATCAATACCCCAAGGCCCGGCATTTTGGCCGAGACATCAAAGCAAAAATCCCCTGTTTCGCTCTGCCATTCTACGGTTGATGAGCGTGGCAGCAAAAATGCCGGGCAACGAAGACCCAAAATGCTCAGGCCCCGGATGTGGATCAACAGGCGTTCAGCTTCGACTTCGGGCTCCAGCCACAGCGTCAGCCAGCCCAGCCTTTCACGAACGCAATCTGCGTCGTGATCAAATGTCAGGAGGGATCGAGTCGTGTGGCCATCAAAATCACGTATCCACTGCCATGTGTCATCGTCACGGTCTATCCGAACTTGCACCGGTATGTCGTTGGCGCTTCGAGGAAACCGTCCGAGGTGCAAAGCAAGCCTGATCAACCACCCTCGTCCCTCGACAATATCGCACCGTCCCACGTAGTGACCTGTGTTGGAATGCAACTGCTGAAGGGCCAAGGGCACTTCTACCCCGGCAGGAAGGGATTGCAAAAACGGATCGGGTTCCACTCAAAATCCCTCGGGCAAAAAACGGGATCGCAGTGCGGCATCCGGGATCATACAGGTCGGATTGCGTCCGAAAATCTTGTACCTGTTGCGTGCAATGGCATGATACAGCGGGTCTTTGATCCAGCTGGGCAGGAACCTACAAAAAGACAAGATCGGCCAAATCCCCGGCAGCGTGCCCATCGCCGCGGCGAAGGCATCCAGACGTTGATGTACGTTGCCGTTCACGATCACCAGGTTGGTTTCAAAATCCTGCATGGGCAATCCAAGCTCTTGGTACAGCCTTTGCCCTAGCGGCGATTGCGCCGTTGCGAATTTAAAACGCTGCGCTTTATCCCTCATCGTCATGAATTGAAAAAAACCTGAACACAGAACACATTCACCATCAAAAACAATGGCATCCTGAGCATCCACCAATTCTGAGACGGCAAAGTTTGGCATATCTGTTGCGCCCGTTAGCTTTCCTACCCGCACCCTTTCACCATGGTCAGGACCGGGCAATGCGACATGAGGCCGTCTGTTTCAAACGCGTGAATGTGCCGGGGAGCCACCGGTTTTGGTGGTTTTTTATCCAGGGCTCTGACCTCATCCCCACAAGGCGCTAACCCGACAACGGACGGGAAATACAAAATGTCTGACTTTGGGTCTTGTGTTTGCCGGCCAAAACCATTCGAATTCCAGACATTGAAGCAATACATGGGATCGACAAACGCCCAATACGCAACAACGGCATTAAACCCGATTGAAATCACGGTGGAACAGCCATGGAAGTTGATATCGCCCGCATTCAGTTATTGACCAAAGCGCTTGATCAACGAACAAACGGTACCGACGCTTCTGACCGCATACTGGAAAAGTGTGAACTCTCACGGGATAGAATTGCAGCGCCGACAACAACGTGCAGCGCCCATCAAGAAGCCCTGTTTGCACGCTATGCCTGCGATACCGTCGGAGATATTACATTTGCCGCGCAGACCGGGTTGCAGTTTTCGTCATCCTCTAGCCTGACGGCGTATATCAGTAAGTATTCGCGCGACCTGCGGCAGGTGATCGAGAACACCTCACGCTTTCATATGTTCATCGACCCGGCCATAGCCTTTGCACTGCGCCTTGCCGGAAACTTTGCCACCATTGAGGCCGAATGGAAAGATGCCAGTTTTGCCCGGTATCACCGCCGGACCGAATTCCTCATGTTCGCCGGATTGGCGCGCATGCGCACCCTGACGCAATTGAATTTCCGTCCGTTTGAGATACGGTTTCAGCACGAGGTTGGGAAAAACAGAGAAAAATTTAAAAAACTTGCAGGATTTCCCGTTGTTTTCGGTGCAGAGAGACTGGAAATCGTCTTTGCCGTATCCTCGTTGGATTTGCCGGTGCCAACCTACGATTCAAACCTGCGCGCGCATCTTCTGGAATATGGTGAACGTGTCCTCGCCGAACGGCGTTCACCCAAGCAAAAACTCAGGGCGCAGGTCGAAGGATTGATCACCCGATCATTGCCTGGCACGGTCATTCACGCTGACGAGGCTGCTGCCAACCTGGGGATGAGCCCGCGTACGTTTACCCGAAGGTTGAGAGAGGAAGGGGCCAGTTATCGCGATATCGTCGACGATCTTAGATGCGATCTGGCGCAAACCTTTATCACCAACGGCATGGCGCTGTCCGAGATTGCCTATTCGCTGGGCTATGCCGATCAACCGGCCTTTTCGACCGCTTTCAAACGCTGGACCGGTCAGGCCCCCAGCACTTTCCGCAGTCGTCTGGATTAATCGGATGCGCTATATGGCAAGTGGCCGGGGGTCATCAGCCGCAAAGCCTCACCCCGGCCTGTCCCATGAGTGGACAATGCTGATATAAAGAGGTGCAGGGGACTTGCCTTGTGACTTCCCGCCAATTTGATCTTTCCAATGGACAATGTGAAAGCGCGTGGGGTGAAAGAAAAAAGGCGCCTCTTTCAGGGCGCCTTTGGTATTATTGATCCAGGAAAGACCGCAGTTTTCGCGACCGGCTGGGATGTTTCAATTTCCGCAACGCTTTCGCTTCGATCTGACGGATACGTTCGCGGGTCACACTGAACTGTTGACCGACCTCTTCCAGCGTATGGTCGGTGTTCATGCCGATGCCAAAACGCATCCGCAGCACCCGCTCTTCGCGCGGGGTGAGCGAGGCAAGAACCCGTGTCGTCGTTTCCTTGAGGTTTTCCTGAATGGCGCTGTCCAGCGGCAGCACGGCATTCTTGTCTTCAATGAAATCGCCCAGCTGGCTGTCTTCCTCGTCGCCAATCGGCGTCTCAAGGCTGATCGGCTCTTTGGCGATCTTCATCACCTTGCGAACCTTTTCCAGCGGCATTTGCAGCTTTTCAGCCAGTTCTTCCGGCGTCGGCTCGCGCCCGATCTCGTGCAGCATCTGACGGCCGGTCCGAACCAGCTTGTTGATCGTCTCGATCATGTGGACCGGAATACGGATTGTACGGGCCTGATCCGCAATTGAGCGCGTGATAGCCTGACGAATCCACCAGGTCGCATAGGTCGAGAACTTATAGCCGCGGCGGTATTCGAACTTGTCTACCGCCTTCATCAGGCCGATGTTACCTTCCTGAATAAGATCAAGGAATTGCAGTCCGCGGTTCGTGTACTTTTTGGCAATCGAAATCACCAGACGCAGGTTTGCCTCGACCATTTCCTTCTTGGCCTGCCGCGCCTCTTTTTCACCCTTCTGAACTTGCTGCACGATGCGGCGGAATTCGGGGATATCCAGACCGACATATTGCCCGACCTGAGCCATATCGTTGCGCAGTTCCTCGACTTTGGCAGTCGAGCGTTCGATGAACATCTGCCAACCCCGACCGGGTTTTTCAGCCATCTCGGCCAGCCAGTTCGGGTCCAGTTCACGGCCACGATAAGCGTCGATAAACTCGCGACGATTGATACGGGCTTGGTCCGCCAGCTTCACCATCGCGCTGTCCAGCGACATGATACGGCGGTTGATACCGTAAAGCTGGTCGATCAGCGCTTCGATACGGTTGTTGTGCAGGTGAAGACCGTTCACCAGTTCAACAATCTCGGCCCGTAGCTTTTGATAGGTCTCTTCGTCCTTGGCGCTGAACGTGCCATCTTCGTTCAGCGTGGCCGAAATCCGGCTGTCCTGCATTTCCGAAAGCATCGCGAAATCGGTCGAGATTCGCTCCAGCGTGGTCAGCACCTGATCTTTCAGCGCCGCTTCCATCGCGGCCAGAGACATGTTGGCCTGATCATCTTCGTCATCATCGTCATCATTGGCGATCGGATTGCCATCCGCGTCCAGTTCCGGTCCGCTGTCCTTGGCTGGCTTTGCCGCCTGTACGGCTGACGTGTCGACGACCGGTTCTTCGACATCGCCGTCTTCGTCCAACTGGTTGCCAAAAGTGGCCTCCAAGTCAATGACGTCACGCAGCAGAATGTCTTCGGACAACAATTCGTCGTGCCAGATGGTAATCGCCTGGAAGGTCAGCGGGCTTTCGCACAGACCGGCGATCATGGTGTTGCGACCGGCCTCGATCCGCTTGGCGATCGCAATCTCGCCCTCACGGCTCAGCAGTTCGACGCTGCCCATCTCGCGCAGATACATGCGCACGGGGTCATCGGTGCGGTCCAGCTTTTCCGTTGCAGCACCGGACAACGCAACCTCACGGTTGCTTTCCGTGGTGGTCAGTTCGGTCGAGCCTTTGTTCTCTTCCTCTTCGGCCTCTTCATCTTCGATGATGTTGATGCCCATTTCGGACAGCATCGACATAACGTCTTCGATCTGTTCCGAGCTGACCTGATCAGGCGGCAGCACCTGATTGAGCTGGTCGTAGGTGATGTAACCTTTCTCGCGGGCCTCGGCGATCATCTTCTTGACGTTGGCCTGGCTCATGTCCAACGAGATTTCCTGTTCCTGCTCGTCGGATTTGCGGTCTTCGTTCGTATCCTTGGCGGCCATTCAATGCTCCTGCAGGGATGGGTGATTCGTTTCAACCGAATCATTAGCGCGTAGAAGTGATTCGGCCACCCGTTTACCTGTTTTTCTTTTCCAGTGCCTTACGAAAACACCACTTCACCGGCGTTTCCGTTCAAAATTGATGCCCGACATGATTGCCTTGAACGCATCTTTCTCGTCGCGGTTGATCCGAGCGCCATTGTCGGCGATGTCGAAAACGGCCCTGTCCTCGTTCTGGCTACGGCTTGTGCGGTTGCGTTCTTCGGCGGCTTGCGCCAATCGGTACGTCAACGCCTCATCGGCCAGATCGGACAGTTCCTCTGCAGCTTCGGCAATCTCAGCATCCAACCCCCGGAGCGCTTTGATCTTTGCGAGTTCCTCGGCCAGAGTCATCTCGGCCTTTTCAACGTCGCCTGGTTTGTACACACAGGGGATTACTGCGACATGGCGAAGGGCCAGCAGGTTTTCAAGGGCTTGGGGCCCCAAAGTATCGGCAATGTGGTCTTTCAGGTTGTCAGGATCATCAATCGCGTGACGCAGGATCGCATGGCGCAGGGCTGCATGGTCGGAATCGCGGCACTCCATATCTTCCAATTGATGCTCAAACTGCACAACGACTTCGGGGTTTAGCGCAGCAATTGCAAGAATAGCCGCTTCGCGCAGTTGAATCTCGGCGCCTTCGGACGAGGCCAAAAACGATGCCCGTGCGTCAGGCGTTGCTGGCTGTTTCTGCGGTTGCCACTTGCCCCGAGGTTGCCATTGGCGGTTCCCAGATTGCCGCTGCGGGCGGAACAATTGCCACCGTAGATCCTTAATCTCTTGCCCGTAATGAGAGCGGATCGAAGGGTCACGGATCAGTTTGATCTTGTCCCTCAGCACCTTATCCAACGCTGCCTTACGTTCTGGGCTGTCAAAGACCTTGCCTTCGGTTTCGCGCTGCCACAGCAATTTGACCATCGGAATGGCCCCATCCAGCACGGCCTGCACCGCCCCTGCCCCTTCGGCACGCAACAGATCGTCGGGGTCCTTGCCTTCGGGCATCAGGGCAAAGCGCAGGGATTTCCCGGCCTCTAGCAACGGCAGAGCCAGATCAACCGCCCGCATGGCGGCCCGCAGACCCGCCGTATCGCCATCCAGTGCAATGATCGGCTCGTCCGAGATACGCCATAGCAATTGCAACTGATGCTCGGTAATCGCGGTACCAAGCGGCGCGACTGAGGCACCAAACCCAGCCTCTGCCAGAGCAATCACGTCCATGTACCCTTCGGCCACGACCAAGGGCAGCCCTTTGCCCGCAGACTGCCGTGCGGGCCCGTGGTTATAGAGGCTGCGTCCCTTGTCGAACAACTCAGTCTCGGGCGAGTTCAGATATTTGGCGTTGTCGGCCGGGTCCATCGCCCGCCCGCCAAAGGCGATGCAACGCCCGCGCGGATCGCGGATCGGGAACATGATACGGTTGCGGAACGTATCATAAGGCTTTTTGCCCTTGTTCGACGGCTTGGCCAAACCCGCGCCAAGGATCAGATCCTCGGCCACGTTCTTGCCCCGCAGATGGTCCCATAGCGCCTGCCAGCCATCCGGGGCAAAGCCGATTTCCCATCGCTCCAACGCCTGCGCATCCAACCCTCGGCGTGACAAGTAATCGCGCGCCGCACCCCCCGCCCCGGTCTTCAGTTGCAGGCGGAAGAATTGCACCGCCTGCTCCATAACCTCAGCCAGTTGCGACCGGCGATCCTGTTTTTCCTGCGCCTTGGGGTCACGCGCAGGCATTGGCATTCCGGCCTCGCGCGCCAGAATCTCAACCGCTTCGATGAACGATACATTCTCGGTTTCTTTCACAAAGCTGATCGCATCGCCTTTGGCATGGCAACCAAAGCAGTAGTAGAACCCCTTTTGATCATCGACGTGGAAAGAGGCGGTCTTTTCATGATGAAACGGGCACGGTGCCCACATGTCACCCTTGCCCTGATTGGACTTGCGCGCATCCCACATGACCTTACGCCCAACGACCTGAGACAAGCTCAGCCGGGTGCGCAGTTCATCCAGAAATCCGGGGGGCAGTGACATGGGTTAAACTTGACAGAAACAGGAACGCGCGCCAAGGGTATGACGCGCGTTTGTCCACAGGGAAATGATGGTGCTGTGGATTATTGCTGCAAACACAGCTCAAGCCACGCGGCGCCCAGATCCTTTTTGCGCACGTCGCGCATCTTTTGCTCGTAAACCCAGGGGGCGATCAACGGAATGGCCGCGTTGTAGTTCTCGGGCCAGGTCGGGCTTGTATCAGCCACCGCCTGCGGTACGTCGCGCTCCTTGACCCTGTCCAGACGCGCCTTTTGGATTGCCGCAACGACATCAGCCTGATACTGGCAGCTTTGTTCTTTAGTTTCCTCAGCAGCCAGAGGTGTGGCCAACAAAAGGGCCGCGATTGCGGTACGCAACATGGGGATCTCCCGGAATCGTTTCTTTCGCGGCAGCTTACCTGTCAGGCGCACTGCCTGCCATCTTCCTTTTCACCGCTTGCGGTCAATTTAGGTCGGACAGCAACAGGGGCAATCGGATCGTGGCCCGATCGCCCCTGTAATGCAAAGGATCAAAGCCCTTTGGCGCGGTAGCTTTTCGAGACGCGATCAATGGCTACGATATAAGCCGCCGTCCGCAGATCTTCGACATCATCACGGCTGTGCCAGACCTCGCGCATGGATTGGTAGGCAATGCGCATCGTGTCATCGAGGCCCGAACGAACCAATTCCAACTCATCCGCACCTTTGAGGTATTTGGCCTTAAAGTCCGGGGACATCGACCACGCATCGCCCAGATACCGATCCAGCCGCTCCAACTCGCTGACGATCAACTCATGGCGCGCTTCTTCCTGACGACGCTGCATCCGGCCAAAGCGGATATGGCTGAGGTTTTTCACCCATTCAAAGTAAGACACCGTCACACCGCCGGCATTCGCGTACATGTCCGGAATGATCACGGTGCCTTTTTTGCGCAGGATTTCATCCGCACCCGCCGTCACAGGACCATTCGCCGCCTCGATGATCAAGGGTGCCTTGATCCGTTCGGCGTTGGATAGGTTGATGACACCTTCAAGGGCCGCCGGAATGAGGATGTCGCAGTCTGCTTCCAGAACCTCGGCACCTTCGGCAGAATGCGTTGCATCCGGATAGTCGCTAACACCGCCATGCTTGACGATCCACTGCCGGACCGATTCAACGTCAATCCCGTCGGGATTATAGAGCGCACCATCCCATTCAACGATACCGACAATACGAGAGCCGTCCTCTTCACTCAGGAACTTTGCGGCGTGATATCCCACGTTGCCCAACCCCTGCACGACAACGCGTTTGCCGTCCAGCTTGCCGGACAGGCCTGCCTTCTGCACGTCCTCAGGGTGGCGGAAGAACTCACGCAATGCGTATTGAATGCCCCGCCCTGTGGCTTCGACACGTCCGGCGATACCACCGGCATTCAGCGGCTTGCCGGTGACACAGGCACGCGCATTGATATCGGTTGTGTTCATTCGTGCGAACTGGTCCGCAATCCACGCCATCTCGCGCTCGCCGGTGCCCATATCGGGCGCAGGCACGTTCTGAGACGGGTTGATCAGATCGCGCTTGGCCAATTCATAAGCAAAACGCCGCGTGATCTGTTCCAACTCATGTTCTTCATACTGCCGGGGATCAATGCACAAGCCACCTTTCGAGCCGCCAAACGGTGTCTCAACCAATGCACACTTGTAAGTCATGAGTGCCGCCAGAGCTTCGACTTCGTCCTGGTTCACGGCCAGAGCATAGCGAATACCGCCCTTGACCGGCTCCATATGCTCAGAGTGAACCGACCGATATCCGGTGAAAGTATGAATCTCACCCCGCAGGCGAACGCCGAAACGCACGGTGTAGGTCGCATTGCAGACCCGGATTTTCTCCTCCAACCCCGGCGGCAGGTCCATCAGGGACGCTGCCCTGTTGAACATAAGGTCCACACTCTCGCGAAAGCTGGGTTCTTTAATGGCCGTCATTTAATCCTCCGTGCCAGCGAACGGTTTACGTTCTGACGTTTTGTCGCACCCATTGGGTAAACGATCAATAATTAAGCAGAAATAAAACTCGAAAAACGCATCAAAAATACTGTGACGGTCGCTGAGTCGCCCAATTCGGCACCCGACTTCGAAATTGTCGCCCAACCGAAGACAGAAGCGCCCATCGCCCGCGAATTATCCCGCTTTTGCTTGTAAATCAGTCAACTCAGCAGCTTTTTCGCCTAAATCCCGCCACGATTCGGCGTTAATTTTTGAGGGTTAATATTTCCTTAGCAGTTTGGATGTCTGCTCAGCGAGGTCATCAAGATGAATAAGCGCGTATTTCAAAGCGGCTCAAAGAGATCTGAAATTAAGGCTTCGGTCGCCCGCCGTTTCGCCAAAGACGAAGGTGGTGCGGTATTCACGCTTTTTGTGCTTATCGGCCTTCTGATGATGTTTGCGACAACCGGTCTGGGCGTCGATATAATGAAGTTCGAACGCGAAAGAGCAACGATGCAAGCGACCTTGGATCGCGCTGTTCTTGCTGCCGCCAATTTGGATCAAGTTGATGTAGACCCCAAGCTGGTGGCTGAAGAGTACATCAAGAAATCTGGGTTGGGTGACGTCAACTACGACATCGAGGTCATTGAAGGCATCGGATCTCGGAAAGTGATCGCATCGGCAGATAAAACCGTCACAACGAACTTTATGAGGTTTGTATACATCGACACTTTGACCGCCTCAGCGACAAGTACCGCGGAAGAATCCGTTGGGTCAGTTGAAATATCCTTGGTTCTGGACATGTCCGGTTCGATGACTCGGGCATCAGCCACGGAAGGCC
Source organism: Ruegeria sp. BH6 (assembly GCF_056538105.1). NCBI lineage: Bacteria > Pseudomonadati > Pseudomonadota > Alphaproteobacteria > Rhodobacterales > Roseobacteraceae > Ruegeria > Ruegeria sp. BH6. Next base: position 491,712 of record NZ_JBQFSR010000001.1, on the reverse strand, counting down.
GTTCCAAAATTGCGGTTCTGCGCGATGCGGCTAAAAGTTTCGTGGACACAATGTACGAAAAGGAAAATCCGGATAAGATTTCAATCTCGATCATCCCCTACGCCACGCAGGTGAACGCGGGTGAGGATATTCTGGGCAAGTTCACAAACGTAACAAATGAACACAATTACTCGCATTGCCTGAACTTTAGCTCATCAGATTTCCGGCAGGCTGCTTTGGACCCAACCGCCTCGTTTGACCGCACCGCCCATTTTGATCGCTATCGGACAAGCAGAACGCAATGGGAAGAACCCAGGTATCTTACTTGCCCAACGCGGGATGGTAGTGAAATCACCGCTCATACAAACGATATCGAAAAATTGCATGACCGGATCGACGATCTTACGGCGCAGGGCAACACCTCGATCGACATCGGCGTAAAGTGGGGCATGGCGTTGCTGGACCCCGATTTTCAGGACATCATAAATGACTTGTCGGCACAGAGAGTCAGCTCGTCTTCGACCGAGACAATTGTTCCTGCTACTTTCGGTGACCGTCCGAAAAACTATGAAGACGATGTAGAAAAAATTCTCATTGTGTTTACCGATGGCGAAAATACCTCACAATACAGGCTGGAAGAAGATCTGCGTGACGGGAATTCGGATGTCTGGTTCAACGCTGGATACACGCATTGGGACGGCAAAGTAGGTGAATACAGCGTCAGAATTACGGAACCTGGCGTAGAACCGCCTGTTTATTATTGGTCCCGTCAGCAGGAATACCGTAACCACCGTCATGGCGATCAAGAGGATGGTGATGCCATTCGCCTGACTTATCCTGAATTGTTCAACCGTGCGTCGCTGCGCTGGAATGCCGAAAACAACTACCGCTTTGACAGCAATCGTATCAACAACTGGTATTACGGTGCATATAACTCTATCGGTTCGTCCACTAAAAATATTCGCACCTCGGATATTTGTGCGGCCGCTAAGGATAAGGGTGTGATCGTCTACGGCATTGCTTTCGAAGCACCTGCAGTCGGCGTGACCACCATCGAGGATTGCGCCAGCAGCCCCAGCACAGTTTATGCAGTCAACAGCGATGGGACGTTGGGCAGCGCCAATCTGACCCTTAAACAGGTGTTCGAATCCATCGCTGCTTCGATCAAACAATTGAAGTTGACGCAATGACCCGTGGGTTTCTGAAAAATATACTACGGTTCAGACGGTCCGAGAAAGGTGGGTTGGCGGTTGAGTTCGTCATCTTGTTCCCCTTGTACCTCGTCGTCATACTGTGCGCTGTGGAATATGCACTGGTTTCCGTAAAACAAGTTATGCTGGAACGTGCTGTCGATATGGTTGTCCGTGATATTCGCCTTGGGACCGGATCAGGGCCCACGCACGATCAAATCAAGGATGCAATTTGCGAAAGATCCCTCGTAATTGACGATTGCACGAGTAACTTGCAGCTGGAAATGATCCGTCAGAGCGCCTTCACTGGCGTCACGCTGCCTGTGTCACCGGACTGTACGGACCGTGCGGAACCGACAAAACCCGTTCGGGAATTCACGAATGGTCCGGCAAATGAGCTGATGATCTTGCGCGCTTGCGCACAGATTGATCCGGTTTTCCCCGGATCAGACATGGCAGTCGCCTTGGTCAGTGACGATGGTGTGATCTCTCTAACTTCAACGACCGCTTTTGTTCAGGAGCCTTGATACAATGCGTTTTCTTACTAGAATCCGACAGTATCTGAGAAGCTCCGCACGGCGTGAGAGCGGGAGCCTCACCTTGGAGTCCCTGCTGTTATTCCCGATCTTCGTTATGACGATCTCGCTGACCTACACGTTCTTTGACGGCTTTCGCCAAAGCACTTTGAACGTGAAAGCCGCGTATACGGTAAGCGATCTGCTCTCGCGGGAAAAAGACACTGTTACTGACACTTACATCGAGTCCATGCACACTCTGATGCAACGGATGGTAAACAGCACCGCCGAGATGAGATTGCGTGTGTCATTCATCCGGTATTTCGAAAACGGTGGCGACGACTACTACGATGTGGAATGGTCAACAACCTGCGGATTTCCCGGGATATGGGACAACGGCAATATCGACAGATTGCGCGACCGACTTCCACCCATGGCCGACCTAGAGCCGATGATTATCGTGGAATCGTCAAACGATTATGAATGGACAGTCAAGCCCGCCTGGCTGGATACCGACTATCAATTCGAGAACTACATCTTCACGCGTCCGCGCTTCGAAAATCAGATTATTGGGGTTGTTTCTCAACAGGGCTGCCAGTCGTAACCAGAGCCTGCAGTATTTCGCACATAAACTTGGTTTCGGCGGCCGTTGTTACCCCGCCGACACCCACCCGGCGTCCCAATCGCCACCACAGGCCAGGCGCCCAGCTATTTTCGGCACTTTGCCGTGTCTTTAGAAGAAACCCGTTTGAGGGTTTGAACGCAAAGACACCCCGGTCAATGCTCTCGATATCTTCGACTTTGGCAATCAACCGCCCTGCCCCGGTTCTGAGTTCGGTTTGCGTCAACTCGATCGCATCATCGGTCGCGAACCACATTCGGTAGGCCAACCAGAAAGACGCACCACCCACCACAAGCAGGAAAACCAGCCATATCGGTTCGGATGGATGTGACAACGCGACATACAGAACAAGTACACCGACACAGCCCAACATTCCGGTGCCCAGCCAACGTCTGGCGATTGAGGGCCTGATGGTGGCCAAAACCTCTTGATGCATGTGACTCCCCGATATTTTCGTCACGGTTTAACGGTTTTGTTCCGGGAAGGACAGAGGGGTAGATTTCCGCACAGCACCCGTTCTTTTCTGCTGATTGACCCGACCCGCGCTTATCATACATGCAAGCCAAAGCTATGGAGGTCACAATGTCCCTACGACCGGTTTTGGAAACCCGTAAATCCACACCAACGCTTGAGGGCGCGGGCGTAAAACTGCACCGCGCGTTCGGGTTTCAGGACCCGACTGAACTGGATCCCTTCTTGCTGTTTGACGACTTTCGCAATGAGAACCCGCAGGATTATCAAGCGGGTTTCCCATGGCACCCTCATCGTGGCATCGAAACGATCACCTATGTTCTGGCTGGCACGGTTGACCACTCGGACTCATTGGGCAACAGCGGGACATTGGGCGCCGGAGATGTGCAATGGATGACAGCCGGGTCTGGGATTTTGCATCAGGAAATGCCGGTAGGTAATGCCGCTGGCCAAATGCATGGTTTCCAGTTGTGGGGCAACCTGCCCTCGGCACAGAAAATGACTGCGCCGCGCTATCAAGATGTGCAAAGCAAGGACATCCCGGAAATCACTGATGATGACGGAACAACTGTGCGTGTGATTGTAGGAGAGTTCTGGGGTAAAACCGGTCCGGTCGATGGGATCGCAGCCGACCCGCAATACCTAGACATTCAAATCCCCGCAGGGGTCAAGAAAACATTCCGGATAGATACCTATCGCCGTGCTTTCGCATATGTGTTTGAAGGTCAGGCAGCCTTTGCCGATGCCTCGCAACCAACCGGCGTTCTGCTGGAAAAAGAGGTTGCCGGGCAAGAAGTTAATATACGGGACATGTCCGGTGATCGCACGCTTGTCCGCTTTGGCAGCGGCGATGAGATCACGGTGCAGGCCGGGGCCGAAGGCGTGCGATTCCTTTTGATCTCAGGGGCACCGATTGCTGAACCTGTGGCTTGGCACGGCCCCATTGTCATGAACACACGGTCCGAATTGGAACAGGCCTTTCGCGAATTGCGTAATGGCACGTTCATTCGACCGGCACACTAGATCGAGACCGATCTACGCACCATGTCCCAATAGACCTGCTCGACTTCGTCCAGCGACAAGCGTCCACCTGCGCGATACCAAGTCATCACCCCGTTCAGCATGGCAATGACGGCGAGAGTGGCGATCTTGGTATCCGCGATATCGAACACCCCGCCCTGCTGCCCGCTGCGCAAGATGGTCTCTAGCGCGTTTTCATAGCTGCGGCGCAAGGCCTCGATTTCCGAGAAGTTTTCCGGTGTCAGGTTGCGCAATTCCATATAGGCAATGAACACCTCATCTGGGCGCTCCAGGTGAAAGCGGATATGAAACCCTACGAACTGGCGCAACGCCTCGGACGCATCGGCAGGATGGTCAAGGTCGTCATAAGCCAAAAGCAGCTCTTGCATGTGTTCGTGCATCAGACGGTATAGCAGGCTTTGTTTATCCGGCGTGTAGTTATACAGAGCCCCTGCCTGCACCCCGACCTCGGACGCGATCTGGCGCATCGAAACGGCCGCATAGCCGTGACGGGCGAACAAACCCAGCGCCGCCTTGCGGATGCGTGGGCCGGTAATATCGGAATGTGAACCTTGCGTACGTGCCATTCCCACACAGTATCTGAACGTTTGTTCAGATAGAACCCCGCTTGAACCAAGTCACTAAAAGGTGCATCACAGTTTCAGTTGATGTTGAAAGAGTTCTGCATGAAACCCCTGCCTTTGCTGATACTGATGCTCGCATGTGCCGGATGCACCGATATTCCAGAATTGGAAGGGCGCGAGTTGCCGGAGCTGGAGTCGGCACGCTATCCTAAGCTTATCCCGCTGCAGGAAAAACTGGGCCCCGCCGTTGATCCGGTGAACGAGGCCGCCGTGGTCGAAGAAGACTTGATTGCGCGGCGTGAGGAACTTGAGAAAAAGTCAGAAGAACTCCAGAACGCGGAAATCAACTAAGCCCCTACGATTAAGCCCCATCCGGGACCGGTACGCATTGCACCCTAGCGCTGAACCCGCTAAGGCAGCGCTGAACGGGCAAAAGGCCCGAAACCACGGAAATTTCGAGCGGAAAGGAACCCACGGGATGACACAGGCGCTGCGGCTGGGAATTGCGGGCTTGGGAACGGTTGGCGTGGGTGTCGTAAAGATCATCCGCCGCCACGCAGACCTGCTGCAGGCACGCACGGGCCGATCTGTCGAGATCGTTGCCGTTTCGGCGCGCGATGCGAATAAGGATCGCGGTGTGAACCTGTCGGACTACGCTTGGGAAACCGATCCCGTGGCGTTGGCGAAGCGCAATGACATCGATGTGTTTGTCGAACTGATCGGCGGCGAAAACGGCCCGGCCAAAGCCTCGGTCGAGGCGGCGCTGGCCACTGGCAAGGACGTGGTGACCGCCAATAAGGCACTGCTGGCGATCCACGGTCAGGACCTAGCCGAAAAGGCCGAAGCAACCGGTCGTGTCATCCGGTTCGAGGCCGCCGTTGCAGGCGGTATCCCGGTGATCAAGTCGCTGACCGAAGGGCTGGCCGGAAATGAGATCACCCGCGTCATGGGCGTGATGAACGGAACCTGCAATTATATCCTGACCCGCATGCAATCGCAGGAGCTGGGCTATAACGCGCTGTTCGAAGAATGCGCGCAGCTTGGGTACCTTGAGGCCGATCCGAACCTGGACGTTGGCGGCATCGACGCGGCGCATAAGCTGGCGTTGTTGTCTTCGATCGCCTTTGGCACCAAGCCGAACTTCGATGGAATCCAGATCGAAGGCATTCAGCAGATCACCCTGGAAGACATTCATCAGGCCGCCGATATGGGCTATCGCATCAAACTGCTGGGCGTCGCGCAACGCTCGGCCCGTGGTTTGGAACAGCGTATGCAGCCGTGCCTTGTGCCCAGCAGCTCGCCCTTGGGTCAGTTGGAAGGCGGCACAAACATGGTGGTGATCGAGGGCGACGCGGTCGAGCAAGTCGTGCTGCGCGGCCCCGGTGCTGGCGAAGGCCCTACGGCAAGCGCAGTAATGGGCGATGTTTGCGATCTGGCACGCGGGCTGCAAATCCCGACCTTTGGTCGCCCCGCAACCTCGTTGCAAGATGCCAAGCCTGCGGTGACCGGATTGCCCGCCCCCTATTATCTGCGACTTGCCCTGTTCGATAAACCTGGTGCGCTGGCCAAAGTGGCGGCTATTCTGGGCGATGCAGGTGTTTCAATCGACCGGATGCGCCAATACGGGCACACGGAAAGCACCGCTCCGGTTCTGATCGTCACCCACAAAACCACGCGCGCCACGCTGGACGTTGCCCTGAACGGGCTGCGGGACACCGATGTGGTGGCGGATGAGCCAGTTGCATTGCGCATCGAAGAGGTTTGACCCTTGCGGCCTGCCCAAGACGCAGGCTATGCCGAAGAAAACGCCGATACTGACCTGAGGATAGTGAAAAATGAGTGCTGCCAAGATTGATTTCAACGACCGACTGTTGTCTCTGGGCCTTGCGCGGGTCGCAGAACAGGCCGCACTGGCGTCCGCCTCTCTGGTTGGGCGTGGCGACGAAAAAGCCGCCGATCAGGCAGCAGTAAACGCCATGCGCGAACAGCTGAACCTGCTGGATATCGCGGGTGTGGTTGTTATCGGCGAAGGTGAACGCGACGAAGCGCCGATGCTGTATATCGGCGAAGAAGTCGGCACCGGAAACGGACCTGGTGTGGATATCGCGCTGGACCCGCTGGAAGGCACCACCTTGACCGCCAAGGACATGCCAAATGCGCTGACCGTGATCGCCATGGGCCCGCGCGGCTCGATGTTGCATGCACCGGACGTTTACATGGACAAGCTGGCCATTGGTCCGGGGTTCCCCGAAGGTGTGGTCAATCTGGACATGTCGCCCCGCGAACGGGTCGAAGCACTGGCCAAGGCCAAGGGTTGTGAGCCTGCCGATATCACCGTCTGCATTCTGGAGCGTCCCCGTCACGAAGCGATGATCGCTGAAGTCCGTGAAACCGGCGCCTCGATCCGCCTGATCACCGATGGTGACGTGGCCGGTGTCATGCACTGTGCCGAAAGCGAAGAGACCGGCATCGACATGTATATGGGTTCGGGTGGCGCGCCCGAAGGCGTTCTGGCTGCTGCTGCGCTTAAATGCATGGGCGGGCAGATCTTTGGCCGCCTGTTGTTCCGCAACGATGACGAACGCGGCCGCGCCGCCAAGGCAGGCATCACCGATCTGGATCGCGTTTATTCCCGCGACGAAATGGTCACCGCCGACGTGATTTTTGCTGCCACCGGTGTCACCGGCGGTTCGCTGTTGCCGCGCATCAAGCGCGAACCCGGCTGGGTCGAAACCACCACGCTGCTGATGCGGTCGAAAACCGGCTCGGTCCGCCGCATGTCGTATCGCACGCCGATGTGGCCCCACGACAAAGCGTGATGGCTTGCGCCATTGCCTTCGGCAAGAGTATTTGGAAAAAGATGAAGAGGCCGGATCCGAGAGGGTCCGGCCTTGGCGCATAAGAGGCACACCATGAGTTATCTTGGGGTTGAGCAGTCACTATCCGGGCGACGTTGGGTCGGCCCAGCGCCCGACCTTGAGCGGGCCGCGGAAATGCTGATCCAACAGGCCGGTCTGCCCCGCGCGGTGTGTCAGGTTCTGGCGCGACGCGGCGTCTCTGCTATGGAGGCGTCCGGGTTTCTGGAACCCAAACTGAAAGAACTGCTGCCTGACCCGCGCGACATGAAGGATATGGAAAAAGCCGCAATGCGATTCCTGTCAGCGGTCACGAACAATGAGCGGATCGCAGTGTTCGCGGACTATGACGTAGATGGCGCCAGTTCTGCGGCTTTGCTGCTGGTTTGGCTGCGGCAGATGGGCCGGCAGGCTACTTTGTACGTGCCCGACCGAATTGACGAGGGCTATGGCCCCAACGTGCCCGCGATGCAGGAACTGGCCGCCACGCATGACCTGATCATCTGCGTCGATTGTGGCACGCTGAGTCACGAACCGATTGCAGCCGCCAAGGGCGCGGATGTGATCGTGTTGGATCACCACTTGGGCGGCGAAACTCTGCCCGATTGTGCCGCCGTGGTGAACCCTAACCGGCAGGATGAAAGCGGCGATCTGGGCTTTCTCTGCGCCGCCGGTGTCGTGTTTCTGATGCTAATCGAAGCCGGACGTCAACTGCGTGAGACAGGTGTAAAGGGGCCTGACTTGATTGGTCTGCTGGATCTCGTGGCGCTGGCGACCGTGGCTGATGTGGCCCCGCTAATCGGGGCAAACCGGGCGCTTGTGCGACAAGGCCTGAAGGTTATGGCCCAACGGCAAAGGCCCGGTCTTGTGGCGCTGTCGGATATGGCGCGCATGGATTCAGCGCCTAACAGCTATCACCTGGGGTTTCTGCTGGGTCCGCGCGTTAATGCGGGTGGGCGCATTGGTCAGGCAGATTTGGGCGCGCGGTTGCTTAGCACAGAATCGATGCTTGAGGCGCAGGCGCTCTCGCAACGCTTGGATGAATTGAACACCGAGCGTCGTGACATCGAAAACGCTGTACGTGCCGCAGCGTTAGAGCAAGCCGAGGAACGTGGTCTGGATGCGCCGCTTGTTTGGGCTGCGGGTGAAGGCTGGCACCCTGGTGTGGTCGGCATCGTGGCCTCACGCCTGAAGGAAAACGCCAACCGCCCCGCGATTGTCATCGGTTTCGACGGGGATGAGGGCAAAGGCTCGGGCCGTTCGATCTCGGGCGTTGATCTGGGTGCGTCGATCCAGCGGCTAGCGGCCGAAGGGTTATTGGTGAAGGGTGGCGGCCACAAGATGGCGGCGGGGCTGACCGTGATGCGCGACCAGTTGGAACCTGCCATGGCGCGGCTCAGCGAATTGCTGGCCAAGCAAGGCGCGGGTGAAGGCGGTCCGGCCGATTTGAAACTAGACGGCACCCTGATGCCTGGTGCAGCCACTATTGATCTGATCGAACAGATCGAAAAGGCAGGTCCGTTCGGGGCCAGCGCCCCTGCCCCGCGATATGCGCTGCCGGACCTGCAGGTGCGTTTTGCCAAACGCGTTGGTGAATCCCATCTGAAACTGTCCCTGTCCGACGGTGTTGGCGGCGGTCTGGATGCCATTGCCTTTGGGGCCTTTGACGGTCCGATGGGCGAAAAGCTGTCAAATCACGGCGGCGCACGCTTTCATTTCGCCGGACGGCTGGAAGTGAACACGTGGGGTGGACGTCAAAGTGTGCAACTTCGGCTGGAAGACGCAGCAGAGGCCATTTAAGCCCGATTTCAGGCCTTGGAAAAAACTTTCACGTCCTTGCATTTTTCGGCTTGCGGGGGTCCGGGCGAAACCGTAAAAGGCCCTCCACAAGCCAGCGTGGCCCGTTCGTCTATCGGTTAGGACGCCAGGTTTTCAACCTGGAAAGAGGGGTTCGATTCCCCTACGGGCTACCACTTGTGCTTGCGCCATACTAAATGGCCCGTTCGTCTATCGGTTAGGACGCCAGGTTTTCAACCTGGAAAGAGGGGTTCGATTCCCCTACGGGCTACCACTTCCCTATTTAGACACCAAACTTCTCGCGGCACAGATTTTGTATCTGCCCCCAGATCGACTTGAATTCCGGTGTGTTTTCCGCCGCATAGTGAAAGTTCTTCATCAATCCTGTGAGCTGCGTAAACACCTGCCGAACCTCGGCCTTGTCAGCGAACTCCGCAGTTGATTGGGTCACGTCGTAGACCAGCTTGAAGGTCATTTTCTGACGTTCCAGCGGCACCGTCGCGTCCACTTTGTCAAACGCGTCCTGCTGCAGATAAACCATATCCACAAACAGCGCTTTTTGCTGGGTTACGAAATCTTGGATCGTGACGCCCTCTTCCCCCGTCACCTGCATCATCTGATCGACCTGTTCGCCTTTTTCGATCAGGGCCAGCAAATCCCGGACCTTGCCGGTCCAACCCGGTTCGGCGTTTTTGTCGTACCAGTCGGACAATTGATCCGTATAGCGCGACCAACTGAGCATCGGATCGACCGCAGGATAAAACCGCTTGTAGGCGCGTTCCGAAGACAGGCCGAGGAAACATTTCACTGTGGACAGGGTCGATTGCGTGACCGGCTCGTCAAAGTTGCCGCCGGCGGGGGAGACGGTTCCGATCAAGGTAAGGCTGCCCAAATCGCCGTCATTGGTTTTCATTGCTCCGGCACGCTCATACAGCCCCTTGATCGAGCTTTCCAGATAGGCAGGAAAACCCTCTTCGCCCGGGATTTCCTCAAGTTTCCCGGATGTTTCGCGCATCGCCTGCGCCCAGCGGCTGGTACTGTCGGCAATCAGCAACACGTCATAGCCCATCTGTCGATAGTATTCGCCCAGCGTAATACCGGTGAAGATCGAGGCCTCGCGCGCGGCAACCGGCATGGACGACGTGTTGCAGATGATGATCGTACGATCCACCAGACTGCCACCCGTGGTTGGGTCGGTCATCTTGGGAAACTCGTGGATCGTCTCAACCACTTCACCCGCACGTTCGCCACAGGCTACGACAATGACGATATCCACCTTGGCATTGCGCGCGATCAGGTTTTGCAGAACGGTTTTGCCCGCCCCAAACGGCCCAGGAATACAGGCCGTCCCCCCGCGTGCGATGGGAAAGAACGTGTCGATCAGGCGCTGAGAGGTCAGGACCGGTTCGGTCGGATACAACCGCTCGGACAGCGCGCGTTTCAGAATGCTTTCCGATAAAGGCCGCCGCACTGGCCATTTCTGGCATAAGGTCAGCGTGTGTTCGCCGCCTTGCTCATCTTCCAGACGGGCCACTATGTCGTGGATCGTGGCCGCGCCTTTTTGTACCCAGATGACCTTGTAATCGCCCATCCAGTTAAACGGCAGCATGATCTTGTGGGTGAAATGTCCCTCGGGGACCGTTCCGATGCTGTCACCGGCCGTCACCGTATCCCCGACCTTGATCGAAGGGCTGAACGACCATTTTGCCTGATCGTCCAGCGGAGCGACATCGGCCCCGCGGGGCAGGAAGGTGCCAAAATCAGCCGCTACTTTGGGCAAAGGCGATTGCAACCCGTCGAACACCTGCCCCAACAAACCCGGCCCCAGCTCGACCGACAGCAATTGGCCAGATTGTTCGACCGGGTCACCCACGGCAACCCCGTCGGTGCTTTCATAGACCTGCACATCCGCCGTATCACCACGCACCCGCAGCACCTCGGCCTTCAGGCGTTCCTGCCGCCCACCCGGCCCGGGGCGTGTTGGCAGAATAAAGACCACTTCGTTCTTGACCAACTGCCCGGGCTGGCCCGAGGCGTCATGGTTAGCCTGAATCTGCACCAACCCCTCTTGCACCGAGACGACACGGGCGGTGGCGGTCTGTTTGGCAGAGGTTGGGGCGGTCATGCGTTTGCTCCGTCAAAATCGATATCGGCGACATTAGCCATGGCCTCCTGGGCCAGATGCTCAAATCTATTGGCCGCCTCCTGCGCATTGCTTTGCGCCCAGCGGTCGAAAATGTTCCAGATCAGCACGTAGATCACCACTGCTTCGAAATCGAAATAATGGCGGGCAGCGTGGCGTTTCAGTTGCTTGTGGCTGACCGACAAGAGCAGCCGCTCCAAGCCCAAAGGATCTGCAGCGTCCAATAGTTGCTGGGCCTCCTTGATCCAAGGCATCGGACCTTCCAATCGAAAGCTCGGATCGTTCCAATTGGCAGGGATATGGCGGACCCAACGCCCCATACCGAACGATCCGGCAGGTGGGCTGACCCCCTGTTTGCGCAGGCGCAGCGCGGCCACTACAGTACGCAAGTCCATCCGCTCAATAAGCATCTTGCGCAAGGTGGGCTGCGAGATATCGTGCAACGCCTCGTTGCAGCGCCCAATGGCCTGCGCGTCGGTTACCCCGATGTCGTAGTCGCCCCAGTTCAAAGCATGCTCCAACACCTTCAAAACGCGCGCATCCTCGGGTGTCAGCGCCTGTAAACGTCGATCCAGCCGCAACCGCGACAAGGGCGGCTGTTTGGCGACAAACAACCGCTCCGACCCCGGTAAGCTGCTGATCAGCGCGATATAGGCGTCAGGGTTTGGCATCCTAACGGATCACCCCCTCCAGAACGGCCCGGAAACGCGGCTGTAGATGCTCCATCAGCAACGAGGCCACCGCTTTATCCGTCAGATCCAAAGCCACGCCTTGATCGTCCGCCCGCACCCGTATGCCACCCTCGGCATCATCCGAGGCGTGCAGTTCGACCTGCTCGCGCAGCATTTCAGCGGTCAGGCCCAGTACATATTTAGTGAGCTTGCCAGATTGGATATCGTCGGCATTCTGTTTGATATCCTCTTGCGTGGCGATCTTCGCGGGCAAAATGACTTCTACCTTTCCGTCCAGATTGGCACCTTCTGCCGCACGGCCCACAACTTCGAGTATCATCTGCTTCAGCAGGTCTGGATCGGCCATTTCCTTGGTGACCAGACGTTCGACGTCTTCGCGGAAGCGGTCCGTCAGCCCGGCTTTCATGGTCAGCACCGCATCCCGCATGGCAGTGTTCAGCGCCTCTTCGCCCGCTGCGCGGTAGTTGTCAGAATCCGTGCGGGCCTTCTTTTGATACGCGTCCGCCTCGCGTTTGGCGTCGGCCAGTATCTTCGCTGCTTCGGCCTTGGCATCGGCGCGCAGTTTATCTGCATCCGCCTGGCCAGCGGCCACCCCATCGTTGCGCAACTTGTCGATCAGCGCGTCAACACCGTGAGAGATCATGCCATCCTGTGCCATCAGCTTATCCCCGCGCTGATGACCAAGGCAAAGACAAAGGCGAAAACGCCAAAGCCTTCGATAATCGCGGCCGGTGCCAACGACAGCCCGAAGATTTCCGGCTTTTCCTTAGTTGCATTGATCGCTGCGGCACAGGCCCGGCCCTGCCAGATACCGCAATACATCAATGCGATGCCCGACAAGATGCCGATCCCGAACAACCCGCCCGCATTTTCAGGCGTCACCTCACGGTTCAGGGTGAACATGATGACGATGCCATAGATCACCATGGTCGACGGAAAGGCCGAAACGCCAACGAACCGACCATAGCCCCCCTCGGTCTCGGTCATGGCGCCGATGCTAGCCATTCCGGCAATGGAGCAGCCAATGGCGCTTGCCGCCGCCCCCAGTGCCATCGGTGCGTAAATCCCCAGCCAACCCAATGTAAGAACAAGCTCATTCATTCCTGAACCTCCTTGCGGGCAAACGGGCGAAAGACGATGCCTTCATCCGGCAAACCCCATTTAAAGAATTCGATGTAATTAAGACGCAGCCCGTGGACGACGCCGCTCATCATCGCGAGGGCGAAGTTCAGGGCGTGACCGACGATCAGGATCAGCAGAGCGAACAGGATGCCGGGCCCCTTCAGCGCGTGCATCACTGACACCGCCAGATCGTTGAATGTGATCGCCAGCGAGGCCGAAGCCAAGCCCAGCGCGAACAGGCGCATATAACTGAGGACGTCACCAAACGCCCCCATCGCTCCGGCAAGGGCTTGGATGCCGCCAATCAGACGCCATAACCAATCGATTGGCTTGTTGATCTGGCGATCGCTGGAAAACCAAAGGATCGCCAGAACACCCGCGCTAAGGATCACCGCACCAGGTGTTGCAGAGTTTCCCTTCATAAAGCTGAGCCACAAAACAAATCCGCCAATCAGTGCAGCGATCCAGCCCAGATTGGCAATCGCATTGCGCTGCCCCCAGGCGGCGTGGGCGGCCAGTGCATTGGCCAGCACCAAATGCAGAACTCCCACAACGATCGAGACCATCATCATGGCACCAAAGTTGTTCAGATCGAGCAATTTGGTCTTGGCGAGGACGGAACCATCCGGCGGTGACACGCCGAAATAACTGCCTACCAGAACGCCATAAACAATCGTCGCGCCCGAAATAATCAGCCCATACCGACGCCATGATTTCTGCCCGGCAGTTCCGTCCATTCGTTTCCAAAACAGCAGCAAGCCCAGCAATATGATCGCGCCGTACCCCGCATCGGCCACAATCATGGCAAAGAAGAACGCGAAGGACACAGCGACGATGACGCTTGGGTCCCAATCCTTATAACCCGGCACTTGATAAAACAGCGCCAAATCTACGGCAGCGTTACGTTTTTCCGGCTGCTCCAACAGCGTGGGTGGCGAGTCTTCGGGGCCTGGGTCCTCGATCAGAATCGCGGCGTCCTTACCCTTCGCCATGTCCAACACGGCATCAACGCGATCTTCTGGCACCCAGCCCTGAAGGGCAAACATCGCCTCTTCGTCGCGCACTTTCTGCGTCGCATGGGCAAGCTCTGCTGCGCTCTCGGCCACCGAGAGGTTACGCCGCATCAGCGTCAAGTAGCGGGTCTGGGCGACCCGTTCGGCCTCAAGCGCTTCAATGGCAATTTCTGTCTCTTCCAACTGGGCTTCCAGCTCATGAATGGGCAGTGACCCCGTATGGGTGCGCGGCACTGGCAGAATGTCGTCGGCGGGCTCATCCGACGAGATCAGAACGGCATATATAAACCGATGATCCTGCTCCAGAATCGCCCAGGGCAGCGTCAGGTCATTCAAAGCATCTCGACGCTTTAACGGCAGTTGGTAGAACCATAGCCGGTTGCCCGCCAGAACGTCATCGGGCGGAAAATCCAGATCGCCCCACGGCCGCACCTTCGCAATGCGATCGGCCAGAAAATCCCGCCTGTCTGTCATGTCGCGGCTGCGCTGCATCAGGTCGCGCACATCCTTGACGAACTGATCCATATTAAAGTCCGTGTCGCGCTGAATTTGGCGGCGTGGCTCAGGTACATCTGTCAGGAAACGCAATGCCTTATAGGCATCTCTTGCACCGCGCGCGCTGATCTTTTCCGGCTCAGATGGTGGCGGGGCCAGTGGCAATACATGCATGCACCCCAGTGCTTGCAACGCCTCAAGCGTTGCGGTTTTCTGCGCTGCCCGTCCTACCAGCGAGAGCTTTTTTAGGCGCGCGATACTCATGTCGCTGCCTCTTGCGCATGTTTGCGCTTGGAGATTTTCGAGCGGACGACGGCCTGCATCTGCTCATCACTCAGGTAGATGCGGATCTTCTTGATATTGGCCTTGGCGCGCGGGATCAGTACCTTTTCGAACAGGTTCACCCGCTGCGTGATCGTGGCAACAGCCTTGTCGAAAATCCTGACCCTCTCCTCGGCTACTTTGACCCGCAGGCGCGCCTCGATCATGTCATGCAGCAACTGCGCCGCGGCATCCACCCAATGGGGTTTTGCCAACAGCGAATAGGGGCGCACAGCAACCTCGATCCGGTCCAGATCAGGCATCTTGACGCCCACCACGTTGACCTCTTTGATCCTGTAGTCTTTCAGTTCCACCAGCCCGTCCAGATCGATGCTTTGCTGTGCCAGCATTGGCAGCTTTGCCCCTACCTGCTGGGCCAGCTCTTGCACCTCGTCCTCTAGCCGTCTCACCTCCTCACGGGCTTTCACACGTTCCGCCATCAATTGCTGGCGCTTGAGGTCCAGTGACGGCAGGAACCGCTCATAGCTTTTCAGCTGCGTCTGCTCGCGGGCGAGCGACGATTTATTCAGCTGCAACCGCGCCATCGGCATCCTTTGGGAAATATTTGTCGACCAGAGCTTGCTTCATCAGCAATTGTTCTGGGGCAAAACACTCAGCCAGGGTTTTCCAGCCCAGATCAAGCGCATCCTCCAGCGGGATCGAGACGTTGATATCCATGAAACGCTTACGGAACAGCGCGCCAAACTTCAGCAGTTGGTGATCGTAATCCGACAGGTCAAAGGCCATCGCCTGCTTCTGCGCGGCGTCCCGGCTTTCCGAATAAAACCGGATCATCGTGTTCATAATCTGCCCGTGGTCTTCGCGGGTCGTCTTACCAACTACGTTCTGCTTGAGGCGCGACAGGCTGCCGAACGGGTCTATCACACCCGAATGCAGGTAAATCTGGCCTTCGGTGATATAGCCCGTGTTGTCCGGCACCGGATGGGTCACGTCATTGCCTGGCATTGTCGTCACGGTCAACACGGTGACCGACCCGCCCTTGGCGTAATCACACGCCTTTTCGTACCGGCGCGCCAACTGCGAATAGAGGTCACCCATATATCCGCGCTGCGATGGAACGCGTTCCTGACTGATCCCCACTTCTTTCATCGCATCTGCGAAAGCGGTCATGTCAGTCATCAGAACCAGCACGCGCTTGCCCTCTTCCACCGCGAATTTCTCGGCCACGGCCAACGCCATATCCGGCACCAATAAGCGTTCGACCAGAGGGTCCATCGCCTGATTGACGAACATCACGGTGCGCGAGAACACGCCCGCATCCTCAAAGGAGGTGCGGAACGTGTAATAGTCATCAAAGATCAATCCCAGCCCACCGAACACCACGATATCGGCATCCGCCTGAATACCGATTCGGCTGAGAAAGGCGTTGAACGGCTCACCTGAGACCGAGAAAATCGGGATTTTCTGGCTTTCGACAAGCGTGTTGAACACGTCGATCATCGGCACATCCGTGCGGATCATCTTGTTGGGAACCGCACGCTCGGCCGGGTTTACGGTGGGACCACCGATGTCGATGCGCGGCTCGGCAGTCAGGTCGGGTCCGCCGTCGATCGCCACCCCCGCCCCGTCGAACACGCGCCCCAAAATGTTGGCCGAATAGGGCGTCTGCATTGGGTGGCCAAGAAAGGTCGCCGTCGCCTCGGTGGATATGCCCTTGGTGCCCGAGAACACCTGCAACGTCACCACGTCCCGATCAATTAAGATCGCCTGAGCCAGAGTTTTGCGGCCATCCACCGTCTCGATCACCGCCAGATCGTTGAAGCGAACGGCTGGGTCGCGTGCGCCATCAATCGGCACCCGAACCTTGATCGTGTCACCGACAATTTCCAGAACACGCGTGTACTTCAACAGGCTTCGGGACATCACTTACCCCCATGCGTCAAAGAGATTTTCAGTAAATTCGCCACGGTGGTCAGTGGCATTTTTTGTAATTGTAAGGACAGCTTACAACGAATTCAGAAATTGGCAACCGAGGATAAATCAACCCTTCGAAACCGGCGGAATTATCATTTACTAAAAATTTAGTTTGACAGGTGCGCAGAAAATCGCTGATGCTGTCGGTCATCCGGTTAGCGCCGGACAACCATAATTTTTTTGGGAGGAGACAGATGCGGAGACATCTACTTTCCGCAGTGGCGGCGGCTGCCGTCATTGCGGGGCACGGTCCCGTTTGGGCCGACGAAGCCGCAGCACAACGTTGGATCGACGACGAATTCCAGCCATCGACCTTGTCGAAAGACGAACAGATGTCGGAAATGCAGTGGTTCATCGAAGCTGCACAGCCTTACGCTGGCATGGAAATCAACGTCCTGTCCGAAGGCATCCCGACACATTCTTACGAATCCGAGGTCCTGACCAAGGCGTTCGAGGAAATCACTGGCATCAAGGTCAACCACCAGATTCTCGGTGAAGGCGAAGTGGTTCAGGCGGTTCAAACCCAGCTGCAGACCGGCCGGAATCTGTATGACGGCTATGTCAACGACAGTGACCTGATCGGCACCCACTCGCGCCTGCAACTGGCCTATCCGCTGACCGATATGATGGCTGGCGATTGGGCGGCGACAACTTCGCCGACGCTGGATCTGGATGACTTCATGGGCATTCAGTTCACCACCGGTCCGGACGGCAAGCTGTACCAGCTGCCTGACCAGCAGTTCGCGAACCTTTACTGGTTCCGCAAGGACTGGTTCGACGACGAAGCCAACAAAGCCGCGTTCAAAGAAAAGTACGGCTATGACCTGGGTGTTCCGGTCAACTGGTCTGCTTACGAAGACATCGCCGAATTTTTCACCAATGACGTGAAGGAAGTCGACGGAGTGGCGATCTATGGCCACATGGACTACGGCAAACGCGCACCTGACCTTGGTTGGCGTATGACCGATGCGTGGCTGTCAATGGCCGGTGCCGGTGACGTGGGCGAGCCCAACGGCATTCCGGTTGATGAGTGGGGCATCCGCATGGAAGCGGGCACTTGTAACCCCGTTGGTGCGTCGGTATCACGCGGTGGAGCTGCAAACGGCCCGGCTGCGGTCTATGCGATCCGCAAATGGGATGAGTGGCTGCGGGCATATGCGCCTCCGGGTGCGGCGTCCTATGACTTCTACCAGTCGCTACCAGCGCTTAGCCAAGGCAACGTCGCCCAGCAGATCTTCTGGTACACCGCCTTTACTGCCGACATGGTGAAGCCGAAATCCGAAGGTAACAACACCGTGGATGACGAGGGTACGCCGCTGTGGCGGATGGCACCCAGCCCGCACGGCCCCTATTGGGAAGAAGGCCAGAAGGTTGGTTATCAGGACGTGGGGTCTTGGACCTTCCTGAAATCGACCCCTGCGGATCGTGCTCAGGCGGCTTGGCTCTATGCCCAGTTCGTGACCTCCAAGACTGTCGATGTGAAGAAGTCCCACGTGGGTCTGACCTTCATCCGCGACAGCTCGGTCAATCACGAGTCCTTCACCGAGCGCGCACCCAAGCTGGGTGGTCTGGTCGAGTTCTATCGCTCGCCTGACCGTGTGGCATGGTCGCCCACCGGCATCAACGTGCCGGACTATCCGAAGCTGGCCCAGATCTGGTGGCAGCAGATCGGTGACGTGAACTCAGGCGCGTTTACCCCGCAAGAGGCGATGGACCGTCTGGCTGAAGAGATGGACATCACCATGGCCCGTATGCAGGCTGCGGACGAAAGCGCCGGTGTCTACGGTGGTTGTGGTCCACGCCTGAACGACCCGCAGGATCCTGCCTTCTGGCTGGAAAAAGAGGGTTCGCCAAAGGCCAAGCTTGAGAACGAAAAACCGCAAGGCCAGACCGTCAACTATGACGAACTGGTTCAGCGCTGGCAGGCTCAGTAGACCATTGAAACCCGGGGGTGCCGGTTCAGGCATCCCCACCCTAAAGACCAGTGCAAAGCACTGAAGGACCGGAACTCACGGACATGATCGAATTACAAGATGCCACCAAACGGGTTGGCAACGTCATCCATATCAAACCCACCAACCTGACGCTGCAAACGGGCCATTTCAACGTGCTGTTAGGCGCGACGGGCTCGGGCAAGACCTCTCTGATCAAGATGATGGCCGGGCTGGACCCGATCGCTTCGGGCAAGGTTCTGATGGATGGGCAGGATGTGACTCGGCTGAACACGCAAAAGCGTCAGATCAGCTTGGTACACCAGTTCTTCGTGAACTACCCGCATATGAGTGTTTTCGACAATATCGCCTCGCCCCTGCGCGTGGCTGGTATGGCGCAATCCGAAATCGAGGGCCGCGTGGAAGAGGCCGCCGATCTGCTGCAATTGCGCCCGATGCTTAACCGTCGCCCGCATGAGCTGTCGGGCGGGCAACAACAACGTACCGCGCTGGCCCGTGCCATCGCGAAAGAAAGCCGCGCCGTGTTCCTGGATGAACCGTTGGCGAACCTTGACTACAAATTGCGCGAAGAGCTGCGCGAACAATTACCAGACCTGTTTGCAGGTCGAGGTGCCGTCGTGGTTTATGCCACCTCGGAACCAGAAGAGGCCTTGCTGTTAGGTGGGTACACCGCTCTGATGGAAGACGGCCACGTTACTCAGTTCGGCCCAACCGCTGATATCTATCGCAATCCCGAAAACATCGCCGCTGCGCGGGTGTTCTCGGACCCGCCAATCAATGTGGCTCGAGTCTCGGTCACTGGCGCTCAGGCGCAACTGGCGGGAGGGGGCGGCTGGACCGTTACGGATATGGCTGATGGAGAATACATGGTTGCTGTGCGTCCGCACCGAGTAACCCCGGTCCGCACCTCGGACGCAGATGTGGAACTGACCGGTCGTGTGATCGTCACTGAACTGTCCGGTTCCGATTCCAGCGCGCATTTCCAACATGGGGATGAAGCGTGGGTCTCGCTGGCTGCCGGTGTGCATCCCTATCAGGTCGGTGAGGATCACAGCTTTTACATGAACCCGGCGCATTGCCGGTATTTCGGCCAAGACGGCAAAAGGGTGGCCTGACATGGCACAGATCAAACTTTCAAACCTACGACACAGCTATATGCCAACGCCAAAAGGCCCGGAAGATTACGCGCTGAAGGAAATCGATGTGACCTGGCGCGATGGTGGGGCCTACGCGCTGCTCGGCCCGTCGGGCTGCGGCAAGTCCACTCTGCTGAACATCATCTCGGGTCTGTTGACTCCGTCCGAGGGGCAGATTCTGTTCGATGACCGCGACGTCACCACCCTGCCCCCCGATCAACGCAACATTGCACAGGTGTTCCAGTTCCCGGTGATCTACGACACGATGACGGTGGGTGAAAATCTTGCCTTCCCGCTGAAAAACCGCGGCGTGGACCCAGCGACAATCAAACATCGCGTGGATGAGATTGCCGAAATGCTGGACGTCACGGATATGCTCAACACCCGCGCATCGGGCCTGAGCCCTGACAACAAACAGAAGATCTCGATGGGGCGCGGTCTTGTGCGCGATGATGTAAACGCGGTGATGTTTGACGAACCGCTGACGGTGATCGACCCGCATCTGAAATGGAAACTTCGGTCAAAGCTGAAAGAACTGCACCAGCGCGTGCAGGCCACGATGATCTATGTGACCCACGACCAGACCGAGGCGCTGACTTTCGCGGACGAAGTCGTCGTAATGCAGGAAGGCGAAGTGGTTCAGATCGGCACTCCAGTCGAACTGTTTGAACGCCCCCAGCACACATTTGTCGGACACTTTATAGGTTCACCCGGTATGAATGTCCTGCCCTGCGAGGCCAAAGGCGACCGCGCCGTGTTCGAAGGCCACGAGGTGATGCTGGAAGGTCCCACCCTTGGTGACGGAGGCCGTACACACTTGGGAATCCGCCCTGAGTATGTGGGTTTTGGGGACACCGGCATCCCGGCGCATGTGACCAAAGTGGCCGATATCGGCCGCCACTTTGTTGTCAGTGCGATGGTCGGGAACACGGCCCTTAAGGCTGTGACCGAACACAGTGTACCCGAGCCCGGATCACAAGTCTTTCTGCAATTCAAACCTGAACAATCCCGCGTCTATCGTGACGGCTGGATCGCAACCGAGGAGCGGGTGCAATGAGAACCGAAAACCAAAAGGCATGGTTCTTTGTCTTGCCCGTTCTGGCGCTGGTCGCGTTCAACGCGCTGGTGCCGATGATGACCGTGGTCAACTACTCGGTGCAGGAAACCTTCGGCAACAATCAGTTCTTCTGGGAAGGTCTTGGTTGGTTTGAACAAATCCTGCGATCTGACCGATTCCAGGCCGCACTGGGGCGGCAGTTTCTGTTCACCTTCCTGATCCTGATCATCGAGGTCCCGCTGGGTATCATCGTGGCCCTGTCGATGCCACGCAAAGGGTTCTGGGTGCCGGTTTGTCTGGTGCTTATGGCGCTACCGATGCTGATCCCGTGGAATGTGGTCGGCTCGATGTGGAATATCTTCACCCTGCCCCAGATCGGCCTGCTGGGTTACTTTCTGAATGACGTTTTGGGCATCAATTATGACATGACCCAACAGCCAATCTCAGCTTGGATCACTGTCGTCGTCATGGATGTCTGGCACTGGACCTCGCTGGTAGTCTTGCTGTGCTATGCGGGGCTCGTGTCGATCCCTGATGCGTACTACCAAGCGGCCAAGATCGACGGTGCCACCCCGTGGTCGGTGTTCCGCTATATCCAGTTGCCCAAGATGAAAACGGTTCTGACCATCGCAGTCTTGTTGCGGTTCATGGATAGTTTCAACATCTACACCGAGCCATTCGTTCTGACCGGCGGCGGCCCCGGCAACTCGACCACCTTGCTTTCGATCGACCTTGTGAAGATCGCGCTGGGGCAATTTGACCTTGGTCCTGCGGCCGCGATGAGCCTGATCTATTTCGCCATCACGCTGCTTGTGTCGTGGCTATTCTACACTCTGATGACAAAGGATGACGCAGAATGAAAAAGCGTTCCATCATCCCGATCCTCTATATCGCATTCCTGATGCTGCCGATCTATTGGCTGGTGGCGATGTCCTTCAAGACCACGAATGAAATCCTGTCGGGCTTTTCCCTGTTTCCCCAGACCTTTACGTTGGAGAATTACATCACCATCTTCACTGATCCAACATGGTATTGGGGCTACATCAACTCGATCACCTATGTGACTCTGAACACGGTGCTTTCTGTCTGCGTGGCTTTGCCTGCCGCCTATGCGTTCTCGCGCTATCGGTTTCTGGGTGACAAACAGCTGTTCTTCTGGCTGCTGACCAACCGTATGGCCCCAGCGGCGGTCTTCGCCCTGCCGTTCTTCCAGCTTTATTCGTCGATCCACCTGTTCGACACGTATCTGGCCGTGGCGTTGGCGCATACGCTGTTCAACGTACCGCTTGCGGTGTGGATTTTGGAAGGCTTCATGCGTGGCATCCCGAAGGAACTGGATGAGACGGCTTATGTCGATGGCTATTCCTTCCCGCGTTTCTTCGTGACCATCTTCCTGCCCAACATCAAGGCGGGCGTGGGCGTCGCGGCATTCTTTTGCTTCATGTTCTCATGGGTTGAGATGCTGCTGGCCAAAACCCTGACCGCGGTCGAGGCCAAACCTATCGCAGCCGTGATGACCCGCACCGCGTCCAGCGCGGGGTATGAGTTGGGCCTGCTGGCCGCCGCCGGAACGCTCACCATTATCCCCGGCGCCATCGTCATCTGGTTTGTCCGCAACTACATCGCGCGTGGTTTCGCGATGGGTCGAGTATGAGGTTCGAAATGCGAAAATTGCTACTCATCCTTCCCTTCCTGCCCTCGACGGCTTTTGCACAGGCTCAGGCCGGATGGGGCAATGTCGGCCAGCAAGAGGAAAAGGGCTTTTCCTGGACCGCACCCCTGTGGCCCGATTTCTGGATGGCCTGGACCCCGGCCACATTGGCCGTATTCGTAGGCATCTTTTCGGCCATTGCCCTGATCGGCGTTCTCGAAGGTTTCAAGTACCGCGACGGCATCGAACGACGGGGTGTTTTAGGCCTGACAACCACGCTGGGCGACCGGCTGTTCATCACCCTGCTGGGATCAGCCTATATCTTTCTGGCCTGGCTTGGTCTGGTGGGTCAGCCGGTCTGGACACCACTTTTTCTGTCCGTCGGCTGGGGCATCTTCGTCTTCTGGAAAGTTTAAGCTTTGCGAAACAGCGAAAGGATGCTTGTCTGTCAGGCATACTAAAAAAATGCGACACGAAAGACCGATGCGAAAGAAAAAAACAACAAACCTGCTGACCGAAGTAGAACTTGAGTTCATGAACGAGCTCTGGGCGCTGGGTCAGGGCTCGGTCCGTGACGTGCTTGATCGCCTGCCAGCCGAACGCAATCTGGCTTATACATCTGGCGCCACCATCCTGCGTATTCTCGATGAAAAAGGATTTGTCGAAAGCCGCAAGGATGGAAAGACGCTGATCTATACTCCGCTGCTGGAGAAGGACAGATATCAGGCGCGGTCGCTGCAAAACCTGTCGCGGACCCTGTTCGACGACACGCCCGCCACACTGGTCGCGCGTTTGGTTGACGACGCAGGGCTCAGCGAAGCCGATCTGGAGGAAATTCGAGCACTGGTAGAGAGGAGACTGCAAAATGACAGCGGTTAAACCGGTTCTCGACGCGTATCTGGAATTGAATCTGGTCCTTGGGTTAGCCGCGCTTGTGTGGCTGGCAGCCCGAGGCATTCTGTCCAGAACATCCTTCAGCCACGGATTTGTGGCGCAACTGCGCGCGCTCAAGGCGCTTTGCCTGTGCGTCGTCCTCAGCCCCGTTCTGGCATTGGGTGTGTCCGTGCTGGCCACTCACACCCCGGCAAAAGGCACTGTAGCCATCGGAGACATCGCCGTGGCGGCTTATCTGCGTGGTGACATTGCCATGCCAGCCACCCAGTTCGAAGCCTTGCTGAACACACGACAGCGTTGGGTCGATGTGTTGTTCAGCGGGGATCACCCCGTTGTTTTGGTGATCCTTGCGCTGCTGGCGCTGGCAGCGTTGATTTATACCCTGCGCGTCATCCGCGACGGGCTGTCGATCCGCGAAACAGTGAACACCAGCTTTCTGTGGCGACGCTCTGCCAAGGTGGACATCCGCCTGTCCGACCGTATCGCCGTTCCCTTTGCTGTGCGCGGCCTGCGTCGACGCCATGTAGTGCTGCCCAGCCATCTGCTGGACTCCCCGCACGAAATGCGCTTTGCCCTTGCGCATGAGCTGCAACACATCCGCGCCGGTGATGTAGAGTGGGAGCTGGGGTTCGAACTGCTGCGCCCCCTTCTGTTCTGGAACCCCGCCTATCTGGTCTTGAAATACCAGTTCGACCGCCTGCGTGAGTTGGCCTGTGATCAATCGGTCGTTGCCCGCAAAGGCATCGACACGCAGGACTACACCAGCTGTCTTTTGGACTATTGCGCCCGAACAGTTGTGCGCGGCAGCCCGCGAGTGCTGAATGTTGCTCTGGTTACGGGAGGCAAAGCTAAGCGGGTTCTGCGGCAACGCGTAATCGCACTGGCCGATGCGCCTTCGGTTAACTCATCTATGCCGTTCATGTTCCTAGGCCTGACCATCTTGTTTGCTCTGGTGCTGGGCCTCGGTGCCGCTTCGATCCAACAGACCGAGGATTGGAGCCACGACCGGCTGATGCTGTCGACTGTCGTCAACCTGGAGCGGCTAGAGGCGCGCAATCAGGGCAACTAATTGATCTACCAACCTCGCCGCCCAAACAGCGCCTGCAATCGGGTCTGCCCGGCAAACGGGTCCATCGGTTGCGGCGTAGCCAGTTTTGATACGACCCGGCGGACCAGAACCCAGCAGACCCCCGCAAAGATCACGCCACCCAAAGCCTGCCCCAGCAGGACCCCCGGTGCCCCTGCGATATAGGCACCGGCCACAGCAAAGGGCCATGTGCCCAAAGTATGCCGCCCCCAATTCACCCAAGTCGAATACACTGGGTGACCCAGATTGTTGAAACTGGCATTTGCAACAAAGATCACACCGTTAAAGAACGACGCCAAGGCCAGCGGCCCGCAAAACAGGTAGATCAGTACGCGCGTTTCCCCCTGCGCCTGAAACAGATCGGCAATCGGCGCGCGCAATAAGAACAAGGTGGCGGCCATCAGGCAGACATAAACAGCGGTGAATTTGACCCCGGCCAAAAAACTCTGCTTTACGCGGTCGAACTGCCCCGCCCCGAAATTCTGCCCGACAATAGGTCCGATGGCCCCGGACAGGGCAAAAATGACCGAAAATGCCACGGGCAATAGCCGCCCGATCACGGCCATGCCAGCCACCGCATCCGTTCCGAACTGTGCAATCTCGCGAATGACGATGGCATTGCCGATGGGGGTGGCGATATTGGTCAGAACGGCAGGTACGGCAATTGCGCTGACCGGACGAATATCCGCCCCAAGCTGCTGCAAAGAGGGCCGACCAAACCCGCGGTGTACCCGCACCGCCGGTCTGACCGTCGCGATCAACATGCAAATACGCGCAATCACCGATGCGATGGCCGCCCCATCCAGCCCCAGCCCGACAGCAAAAATTAGGATCGGGTCCAGCACGGCGTTTGCCACACCGCCATAAATCGTGGCCAACATCGAACGCCGAGCATCTCCGTAAGCGCGCAGAACCGCCATACCGGTCATCGCCACAGCCATCACCCACATGGTTGGCAAAATGATCGAGGTATAGCGGGCAGCCAACCGCAGCACCTCGCCTTCTGCGCCCAGAAGCGACAGAAAGAACGTCAGATTGAACAGGACGATTACAGACACGATCAACCCGACGACGGCACCCAGAACAGCCACACTGGTGCCGAATTGGCGGGCTTGTTCGTGCCGCCCGGCGCCAAGTTCCCTAGCGACCAGGGCCCCTGCCGCAATCGAAAGGCCAACATTGACCGAGTTGGTGAAGAACAAAAGCGTCCCGGCATAGCCAACAGCTGCGGCCAGCGCATCGTTTCCCAACATCGAGATGAAAATCATGTCGACGAAATCAACGGCGAAAATTGCCATAAGACCAATACTGGTGGTCAAGGACATCCGGGTCACGTGCCCCATCAGGCTGCCCGTCAGAAAGACCGCCTTGCTGTCAGATTGTGTCGCCATGCCTTATTAGCCTTTTTGAATGCGGGCACTTCTCTGGTTCTGTTGGGGGAACTGCCCGGTAAGCCCCCAGTTCCTCTTGCACTACCTGAGAGCCGTACAGGAACTACAGGACAAATTCGGACCACTCTGACCGTACGGCAATTGCGTCCAAGGCGACAAACCGACCTTCAGGTGACAGTTTGACGATCCCATGAACCGCTCAAAATCCGTTTCGTGCAAGGGGTGAATACCTCCAGCCCTTTGAATTTCGCCGGTTTGCGGTACACCGGCAACCTGACTAATCTAGACCACAACAAATAGGGGCGTGAGTCATGAAAATTGTCTCAGGTGGACAGACTGGCGTAGATATGGCTGCTTTGGAGTTCGCACGCCAAAACGGTTTTGCATACGGTGGCTGGGTCCCCAAAGGGCGCATGAACGAGGATGGAAGGATTCCGGCCCAATTCGACGGTCTGACCGAAACGCACTCCGAAGACGTTGTGGAACGCACCCGCTGCAATGTCTTATCGAGCGATGCTACCTTGATCTTTGTGGATGGCTCAATCAGCCCCGGAACGCAGCAAACTATTGTTTTCGCTGAAGAAACTGGAAAGTTACATCTGACCGTCGATGTCAGAAAAGGAATAGCGACCAGTGCCGCGCATGTCAGTGAGTGGCTGCAGGCAAACCCGGTGTCGGTTCTGAACATCGCCGGCCCCCGTGCCTCGGAAGCACCACAAATCGGGGCGCAGGTACGGGCGGTGCTGGATCGGACTTTGCGACAACTCTCGCCGTGAAACCCAAGGTTCGATTTCGTCGCCCATTCTCATGGAAAATATCTGCCAATCTCGGGAAACCGCTGCGCGATGTCGGTTGCTGTTTTTACGCCGAACACGGGCGTTGGATCGCCGGCAAGAATCGCGTCGGTCCGGACGCGTGCAGAATCGATCAGACTGGGTGATCCTGCATCGGACCACGCCTGTGGTGTCGTCCGATCCGCAAGTGCGGGATAGTAATAGTCGCTTTGCATGCGGCCCAGGGTTTGACTCGCGCCCAGAAAATGCCCCGGACCGTTCAGGCACATGTCGCGGATCACATCGAAGGCGAGCGCATCCTCGGTGATCTCAAACCCGCGTGTCGCACGCATCACCGATCCAATCAGGTCGTTATCCAGGACAAAACTTTCCTTGCTCGCCGCCAGAAGCGAGCCGTACATGCCAGCGGCTTCGTAAATCAGATTGGCCCCCGCCAACGCGCTGAGCAATTCGGTGATGCCCTTTTCATACCCTGCCTGAAAGTCTGGCAGCTTGCTGTCCGTCATCCCCGCGCTCACCGCACAGGGAATGCCATAATATTGCGCCATCTGCGCACAGGCCGCCATCAGCACGCCCTGCTCGGCACTGCCACCGGACATCGCGCCGGTGCGTAGGTCGCTGACAAAGGGCAAGGCACCAAATAACGCCGGGTGCCCGGGATTCAGCAGGTTCAGATAGACCAACCCGGCCAGAACCTCGGCCGTTTGCTGAGCGACAGCGCCCGCCAAAGGCGCGGGGCTTGTCGCACCCGCCTGCCCTGCCGACACCAGTTTTAACGGTGTCCCGGTCTCGGCTGCGCATTCGATTATTCCCAGTGCTTCGGCAGCAAAAGTCAGGGGTGGCACGACAAAACACGTGGAAACACAGCAGAACGGCCTTGCCCGCCAAGCCGCTTCGCCGCCCGCAATCATATGGAACATCTCAATCGCCGCACGCATTGTTTCGGCAGAACTGAAGGACGTTCCGATTGGCTTGGCGGTACCCGCTGCGCAGGCGAAGGCCGTGCTCATCTCCATTGCATGCGTGTCAGGAATATCCCGGGCGACCACGGTGCGCTGAAACATGTGAATGTTGGGCAGCGCTTCGGCCAACCGCGCCATTTCGTGCAGGTCCTTCAGCGTGCTGTCGCGCACCTCACCTGTCGCGCTGTCGACGATATGGACCGCCGCGCCCGAGGTACCAAGGTGGATGCGCGTACCGCTTGGATCAAGGTCGTATTCCGGCCGTTGACCGTACAACGTGAAACCCCGGCCAACCGTTGTTAACACTTGCTCCACCAACTTGGACGGAAACAAAAGCCGACCAGCATCCGAAACCAATCCCCCGGCAGCAACGACGGTGTCGACACAGCGGGGCGTCGCGTTGGCCATGCCAATCTCGGCCAGAATGCGAAGTGTGGTTTTGTGGATGGCCGCAATCCCCTCAGTTGAGATTGGGCGATATCGCCCACCTTCGATGCCCGGCCAGATCGCGGTGGTTGGGCCAGTTCCCGCCCCACCTTTTCGCTGAGCCTTGCGGGCGGCCCGTCCTGATCTTACGCGGCTCATGCGTATTCTCCCTGACGGCAGAACAACGAAGACACGGCAGGTAGCTCGGGCCAGATGCGCAACTTTTCGACCCAGCTTTCGGGCACCGGCCCGGTATTGGCCGCAAACTTCTCCCAAAGCTGTGATTGTGACATCGGCGACTGCGGCGCACCTGTGGGAAAGCTGCAGCTTTCCTCGATGATCTGCCCATCTTGGAACGTCACAACAAGCCGGTCTGGGTCCTTGGCCGAATAGTTTTGACCGGACTGATTGGGCGCAAAAGCATGCACGCGAGACTTGCCAATCAGGCGTTCAATCATCGGCTTCTTCCACGCCTGCTGCGTGAGATCGGCATGCGTCAAATTACCATTTACCAACCCCATGGCCGCTACAAATGGCAGGCTGAACAGAGCCTCTGGGATGGACCTGGGTTGCACGAATGGCAGCACGGCGGCGTGAAAATCGGGCACATAAAGGTCAATCGCGGTGATCTTCGTCGGATCAATCCGTCCATAAAGGCGACGTGCGCAGGTCATGATCCGATGGGTATACCCGCAGCTTGGCCAGGGTTTCAGAACCAGCCCGTATTCGGCCAGAGCGTATCCCGTTCCCAGTTTGCCCAGCGCCGCCTGCAACCGATCAGGCACAAGCCCGCCCATCAAAACCGCCTGCCCCCGCTCATGATCCAGCACATGTGCTTGACCGGTGACACCGGCGCGAGCCAAACAGGCGGCCTCGACCCCTGCTCGCGCAGCGAACCCCGCCTGAACCGGCTTGGCATTAGAGCCGAACTGACAAGTATATCCACCAATCGCACTGATTGAGAGAGACATCGCATGGGTCGTTTCCGATGCGTCCAGCCCCATCAATCGCGCGCAAGCTGCAGCAGCGGCCGGAGCCCCAAAAGTCGCGGTAGAATGCCAGCCAGCGTCGTAATGTTCGAAATTCAACGCCTCACCCAGACGTGCGATGACTTCGAACCCCGCCAGATAGGCTTGCGCCAGATCACGACCCGTTGCCCTGGTCCCCATGACGGCAAGCATCGCGGGAAATAAAACTACGGTCGGGTGCGTGTTGCCGGGCAATTCCCAATCGTCAAAGTCCAGCGCATGTCCCGCAACCGCATTCAGAAACGCGGCATGCGGGCGCGAGGTTGTCATTTTGGCACCCAGCACCTCAGCCCCGCCTTCCACTGACATAGCCTGCACCGCTGCGCGTGTTTTGAAGGCCACTTCGGTTCTTACACCTGCCAGAATGCAGCCCAGCGTATCGATCACCCCATCGCGCAGAACGGCCAGTGTATCCGGGTCGGGCATAAGCGGATCGTCGACCACAAAGCGGGCCAACCGACAAAGGGCGGATCGGGTCATGGCACACCTTTGTTTAACAGGATGATACCCGTGGTTTTCATTCAGAAAAACCTTCATCCGGCGTCTGGCACGGCGGATCCAATGCTTCGGCCCGCATCCGTGATTGCGGATCACAATGAACTGCCATCTGCACTTTCATGACGCACCTCATTCTTGGAATGCTGTTATTCTTCAAGAATGCTAATTCTGCTTGTTTTTTCCGGGAAGATCGAAAAACCTTATACTCGACATTCCATTGAGGAATGATATGGCCGCGCCAAATTGGAAACTACTTACTGCTTTTGAGGCAGCTGCACGACACCGCAGCTTTACGCGTGCCGCGCAAGAACTGAATGTTCAGCAACCGGCGATCAGCCGCCGCGTTGCCGCGCTTGAAACGGAACTTGGCGTCAGACTGTTAAATCGGACCCGCCCCAACGTGTCATTAACACGCGAAGGCGAAGTTCTGTTCCGCGCCGTTGCCAGCAGCATTCTACAGGTTAGCAGCGCGGCAGAACAGATTTGCCGCCGTCCGGACAAAGATGTTGTCACCGTCAACACCACCATCGGCTTCGCCAGCTGTTACTTGATGAAGCGCCTGCCCGCCTTTCGTACCGCGCATCCCGAAATCTCGGTCGAGTTGATTTCCCGGGACCAAAACAACGCATATGGGCCTGATGCCGACATCATCATTGCGTTTGACCACCCGGACAGGTTGCCGGGGGTCAGGCACCGCCTGATTTTTCAGGAAACCATGGTTGCAGTGGCGCATCCCGAAGTCGCGAACACCATCCTTGACACCCCGGCGGCCCTGGCGCAAAGCCCGCTTCTCCATCTTACAATGGGCAATCACACCGACGACTGGAATACGTTCTTCGCAGATACTGGCCTTACACCGCCCCCGCCAGTGTCCGAGCGGAAATTTACCAGTTTCATGGTCTACCTGCAGGCTGCTTTGAACGGGGATGGTGTGATCCTGGGATGGCAAACACTGTTGCAGGACCATTTTGACCTTGGACAATTGACGCCGGTGACGTCACGGCGCCTAAATACTGAACGGGGGTACTTCGTGTGCCTGACAGAGCGCGCGCAACGCAATGCGGCTGCTTTGAAAATTATGGATTGGCTTGCAGACGCCACCCCATAAGCAGCAAGCCGTCTTACTGCAGGCTGCCCAACAACTCGCTTTGGTAACCAAACAGCGCAGGCAATCCTCCGGTATGCAGCATGACAACCTTCTGTCCTTGTTGGATTTTCCCTGTTTCAACCAAATGCAACAACCCCGCAAAGGTCTTTGCGGTATAAACGGGATCAAGGAATATTCCTTCTGTCCGGGCCATCTTTTGCAATGCGGCTTGTGTCATGGCGCTCAACTTGCCGTAGCCCGGGGGCAAGGCCTCGTCCATAACCTCAATTCTGTCTTTCAGAGGGTCCGCTTCGATGCCCAGCAAATCTGCTAGCTTTTGCAGGACAGTTTCCATGCGCGCATGCTGTTGGGTTTTGTCGCGACGCACGCAGACACCGAAGACCGGCGCGGACGCCTCTGACAGCGCGACGCCGGTTAGCAAGCCACCATGTGTCGCCCCACTGCCCGACGGCACGACAACCGCATCAAAATCACGCATCTGCTGGCACAGTTCCTGACCCGCTGCGACATACCCCAAAGCACCCAACGGAGGGTGATGTAGCCCCAGATGAATGACGTAAGGCTTGCGCCCCTGTGCCTTTAACTCATCCGCGCGCGCATGCAGGGCTGCATCTGCGCCGGCTTCGTCCTCACCCAGAGGATAGCTCATGTGTTCCGCGCCGAGTATTTTGGCCAACAGAACATTCCCCGAGGTGTAATAGTCGGGGGCCATGTCTGGCACACGCTCTTCCAATTGCAGGACCGACTGCATGCCCAACCGTGCAGCTGCTGCGGCGGCGGAACGCACATAGTTGGATTGGACGGCACCTGTGATCAGAACAGTATCAGCGCCTTGCTGTATGGCGTCACCGAAATAGAATTCGAGCTGCCGTGTCTTGTTTCCCCCAAAACCAAGCCCCGTCAGGTCATCGCGTTTCAGCCACAGATCAATGCCCAGTTCGTTGGACATTTTGTTCAGGCGCTCCAGCGGCGTTGGGCCGGACATAAGCTTAGCGCGTGGGAATTGGGCCAGTATATCAGTGCGTGTCATCATTTGCCCCTCAGAGATAAGCCATCGCATAGGCACGTTGAAAGAGAACACAGCAGGCAATCAGCGAAACCAGCCGAATTGCAGCAGTGATAAGTGGTTGCGGCAAGTACGGGCCGATGGCGCGGCCGATCAGGCTACCGACCAAAGTAACCGAAGCGAACGCCCATAACTGCGGCCCGAACGGGTTTGTCTGCACCGAAGACAAACTATGCAGCAAAAACGCGGTGCCATAGGCGACCAGAGCAATGGGTTGGACCAGCTTCGCGACTTCCTTGGCCTGATGACCTTTCGCAATCAGACCGAACACCATCAGGGGCCCGGGCGTCGCTGCCCAAACGGTTGCAAGCCCGGATAACCCTGACACGGCTGAGAAACCCGCCGTACCAATGGCGCGGTGAAACGGGATAAGGGTTGTAATCAACCCGATCAGTAGCAAGCAGGCCGTCAGGGTCAGAACGAACACGTCGCTTAGAAACGGGTAGATTGCCAGGCCAGCGATCACACCGACAAGGCAACCGGCAATGCCGATGAGGGTTGTCTTTCGTTCGATCGCAAGGATGCGCCGGTCAGTGGCGACCACGGACACTATGGTGTTCAACAGCAATAAAACGGGCACGGCTGTCGATGTACCCAACATGATCATCATTGGCGGACCTGCAATGATGCTGAACCCAATCCCTACCCCGACCTGAAGTACTGCGCCTAAGCAGATGGCGACCATCAGGATGGATAGTTCGACAGACACTTCCACACCCCCTTGGTCATTGTCACCCCTTGCAAGGATTGGCATATCCGCAATTGCAGACCGGGGTCCATGCCTTTCCGATATGGCACGAAGCGCCTGGCCTGCAGATTTTTACGTCCAGGGCATGATCCCAGAATACGCGCTGCGCGTGGCAACGGAATGCGCCATCTGAGCCAATGTCGTCAGATCAAATACTGGCAGCTGAAGTTCTTGCTGAATCCGCGCGGCGTAGGGCGGCAGATCGGTGCATTCCAGAACGATGGACCGGATGTCAGGCGACTGCCGCTTCAGGTTGCGCACTGCATCCATCAATTCGGCCTCGATCAGATCGGTGTCCATACGGGTTCTTATGTTGCGTAGGATCACTTCGGCGAATTCAATGGTGTGCTCCAACCCTTGTACGACCACGGGAATACCAGCCGCTCCGACGCCTTCGAAATGCCGGTCCGTCAGTGCCGATGCATCTGCGGTCACCACGCCCACCGGCGCCTTGGCTCCGGTCATGTGAAAGGCCAGAGGCACCTGGATCAGGCTGGACGCAAATACAGGAACAGACACTGCTGCTGCCAGTTCCTTCTGAAACAGGGCGAGAAAACCACAGCTGCCGGTAATGGCTCGTACGCCTTCAGCTTCTAGCCTCTGCGCACCTTTGATGAATGGGTCAAGTAGCTCGGGTGTGGGGTTGTTCAGCAGGGTCGGGACAGTAACGCCGTCGATCATTTCATAAAGGACCGGAAACGGCAGGCTGGACGGATTCTTGATATGCCCCGGAGGTTTGGGGAAATAGCTCTCAAGACAAAGAACGCCTATTGAGGCCCCACAGATATTCTGACCGCCTTCATAAATCGGCATGGTATTCAAATCC
This sequence comes from Ruegeria sp. BH6, assembly GCF_056538105.1. NCBI lineage: Bacteria > Pseudomonadati > Pseudomonadota > Alphaproteobacteria > Rhodobacterales > Roseobacteraceae > Ruegeria > Ruegeria sp. BH6. Next base: position 458,334 of record NZ_JBQFSR010000001.1, on the reverse strand, counting down.
TTTCAAGGTGAGTGTGCCGCAGGTTCAAAACCGGGTCGGTGAAAATGGCGCCAGATCGACGTTGGGCTTGCGTCCCGACACAAGATCGGCAACCAGTTCGCCGGTTTTAGGGGCCATCATCAGGCCATAATGGGAATGCCCGAACGCCGTATAAAGCCCGGCCTGCCCGTCAAGTTGCCCAATCGCAGGAAGGCTGTCTGGGAATGAAGGCCGCCGACCCATCCAGAACTGTGCCCGGCTGGTATCAAGATCCGGCACCATCGCCTTGGCTTGCTCTGTCAGAATTTTTTCTTTGCGCGGATCGGCCGGTGCGTCGACCTTTGCAAACTCGGCCGTTCCGGCAACCCTAAGCCCATCGACCATCGAGCTGGCAACGACCTTTGCATCCACATCCATGACCGAATTGTTCAGGCTGGCAGCAGGGTTCTGAAACTGAACATGGTATCCCCGCTCGGCGACAAGCGGAACGGTTAGACCCAGCGGTTTCAAAAATTCAGCAGACCATACGCCAGCCGCCAGAATGATGTTGCGCGCGTGCAGCGTTTCTTGCGGTGTGGATAGATGCCATCCGCCACCTTGGGCAAAGGTCAGACCAGTGACCTCGGTCTTTACGATCTCTGCCCCCTGCGTGCGGGCTTTTTCCGCCAGAACCGCGCCAACGCGACCCGGCGAGGTTAAACGGGCCTGACCTTTGATCAGCACCGCCGCTCTGAATTCGGACGTCAGCGCAGGTTCAAGACGCCGCAGTTCGTGCCCGTCAACACGCTCAAGATCACCACCTTTTTCCTGACGGATAAGATAGTCGAGACCTTCCAAATCAGCCTGTTCGGGACGACGGAATGCATGAACATAGTAGCTGTCGGTAATCAGATCTTCGCAGCCAGTGCCTTGCAAATGCCGACGGTACAGGTCAATTGACGGGCGACACAAAAGATCCATCGCATCCGACACTTCGCGAACGGTCTTTTCGCCGGAATTGCCCAGAAAACGTAAACCCCAGGGGATCATCTTTGGCCAGAAATTGGGCCGCACCGAAAGCGCGCTTTTCGGATCCAAAAGCATTTGGGGAAGCTTCTTCCAGATCCCCGGCATCGCCTGCGGGATAATCGACCAGGGCGATACCACACCCGCATTCCCGAACGAGGTTTCCTGACCCGGCTCGCCCCTATCGACAAGCCGGACCGGAATGCCACGCTCTTGCAGCGACAAGGCGCAGCAGATGCCGACGATGCCGGCACCGATGATGGTGACTTGTTCTGTCATTTCATCAGGCCGCCGAATGACTGCGATTGCGGGCGATCAACTGCGTGATGATGACTGGCGAAGCCACGGCCAGCGCGACCAGATCGGCAGTCAGGGTCGGCGCCACGAAAATGACCCCGGCGACCGCCATCAGGATACGCGACACCATGTTCAACGGGCTCAACCAGTATCCCACGACAGCTGCGGACAGGGCGATAACCCCGGCGATACAGCTTGATGCCGTATAGGTGAATTCCCACAGGTCAAACCCGGTCGAAGACACAAACAGAAGAACCGGCGCATAGACAAAAGCCATCGGTGCAATCACCTTACCCAACCCGAGCGTAAAGGCAGATAGCCCGGTACGGAACGGGTTCGAGTTCGCAATGGCCGCCGCCGCATAGGCCGAGGTACAGACTGGCGGCGTGATTTCCGAGACCACCCCATAGTACAGCACAAACAGGTGGCTGGCGATCGGCGGGACGCCAAGCTGCGCCAGCGCAGGCTGCGCGACGGACACCAGCATGATGTACAGCGCCGTGGTGGGGATACCCGCGCCCATCAGGATGCAGACGATGGCGATGAAGACCAGCGAGATGAACAGTTGCAGGTCTTCCATCGCAAACAGTTGGAAGCTGCCGAACGAGATCATGTTGTACAGATCCGATGCCAGATTGCCTGCGCCCTGCGTCACCATAAACCCGATGCGGAAGCCGATGCCGGTGGTGTTGATCACTCCGACTACGATGCCCACGGCTGCGGCAGCGGCACCCACGGCCAGCGAATATTTCACGCCCAACTCGACCGCCTGCAGCATCTCCGGCACTTCGATCCGTTTTTGCGGGTTGAGTGTTGCTACAACTGAAAGGCCGCACAGAATGGCCGTCATGGTCAGATCAAATCCGCCATCCGAGAATTTCCAAAGGACAAAGGCCAGGAATGCGGCTGCGTAGATCAACGTCGGAGGTTGCTTGATCCGCGACATGCCCGCAATCACTGCCAGCGAAATACCGCAGAAGGCCGACATGAACGGCGTGTAACCGGTGAACAGGACCACCAGCAGACCGATCAGAGGCACAATGTTCGCCCACCCTTCGGCCCACACAGCCTTGAGCTGCGGCAGTTGCTCTTTGGCCAGACCCTGCAGGTTCAGTTTACGCGCCATCAGATGCACAACGGCGAAGACGCCGACATAATGCAGGATCGCCGGGAAGATCGCCGCAATCACGATGGTGGTGTACGGGACCTCAAGGAACTCGGCCATGATAAACGCCGCAGCGCCCATGATCGGCGGTGTAATTTGACCACCAGCCGAAGACGCGGCCTCGACCCCGCCTGCAAAATGGCCGGGGTATCCTAGGCGCTTCATGTTTGGGATAGTCAGCGCGCCGGTTGATACGGTGTTGGCCACCGAAGAACCCGAAATCGTGCCGAAGAAGGCCGAGGATACCACCGACACTTTTGCCGGACCGCCAGTATAGCGGCCCGCCAAAATCGTGGCGTTATCGATGAAAAGCTGTCCCAGCCCTGTGCGCTGTGCGATCACGCCGAACAGGACAAAGTGGAACACGATGGTTGAGACAACCCACAGAGTGACGCCGTAAATACCCTCTTGCGGGAAATACATCGACGACACGAAAGTTTTGAAGTTCACACCGGGATGTTGCAGCAGACCGGGGAAATACGGCCCCAGCAGCGCGTATGAAATGAATACACAGATGATCAGCGGCAAAACCCAACCCAGCGTGCGGCGCGCGATGTCCAGCACCAGCAGAATGATGACGACGCCCAGGAACACGTCATAGCCGTTTGGGTTGCCCATTCGGAACGTCTGCTCCTCGATCCCCAAAAAGGGAATGCCACGCCAGGCGAAGCCAACGTACAGCGCGGCAATGATACCCAGCGCCATGAAGACCAGATCGTAAAGGGGGATGTTGCCGACGCGGAACCGGCTGACTTTGAGCGCATACAGGCTTTGCGACCCGATAATCGGAATGGTCGCGTAAACCAGAATGAACAGCAGGGCCAGATAGATGCCCATATGCCAGTGGTCGGCAGGCAGGCCGAACCCGGCAGTAAAGAATTCATAGAAAGCAAAGATCAGGGCAACGACGCGCAGGACCTTACCGGTGGTTGGTGTGACCTGACGAACAGCGGCGCCTTCGTCGAACTGTTCTTCGATGGCCGCAAGTTCTTCGGCCGTCAGTTCGTGGTCATCAAGTTTCTGGGTCTCGGTCATGATGGCCCCCTGATTTCGCATAATTCAAGTGTGCGGTGCCCCGAAATGGGGCACCGGACGATAGGTTACGGTGGGATTTGATTACTGAAGAAGCCCAGCTTCTTTATAGAACTTCTCGGCACCCGGATGCAGCGGAACGCCCAGCGCTTCGACGCCGTCCAGCGCGGTATCCGGCGTGATCTGCTTGCCTTTGGCATGGCCATTGTCCAGCAGCTTGCGTGTGTTGTCGTTCCACATCGCCTTGGTCAGTTGATAGACCAGATCATCCGACAGGTCCGAGGACACAACCAACATCGCGCTGACCGCCGGGGTCTTGGTTTCGCCATCGATACCTTCATAAACACCACCCGGAATGGCCGAGGGGATATAGGCCGGAATGATCTCGTTGATCTTGGCCAGATCTTCGTCACTGAAGGAATGCAGGTTCATACCCTTGGTCGAGGACAGCTGTACCATCGCGGCAACCGGCCAGCCTGCGGCATAGAAGTAGGCGTCCAGCTGACCATCGGCCAAACGCTCGGCGCTTTGGCTGTTGTTCAGCTCGGCTTCGTCCATGTTGTCGCGGTTAACACCCCAGGCGTCCAGCATCTGCAGCACGGCAACCTGCGTGCCGGAGCCAGCCTGCGCGATACCGACACGCTTGCCTTCCAGATCACCCAGATCGTTGATCGTCGATCCGGCGGGCAGCACCAGGTGCAGGTCTTCGGGGAACAGATTGGCGACAATGCGCAGCTTGGGGTGCGGTTTGCCTTCGAACTTGCCCTCACCCAGATACATCGAGCGGGTGACATCCGCCGCCGCAAGGCCAGCTTCCAACTCACCGTTCTGAACAGCCGCGTTGTTGAACACCGACGCGGTGGTCGATTGTGCAATCGCGATCAGACCAGGAACACCGCACTGGCCGCCTTCTTCACAGGGGCGCGAACCCGGAGGGGCCGAGATACCGTTTGCGATGGTGCCGCCGATGGGGAAGTAGGTTCCGCCAGCACCGCCGGTGCCGATGCGGAAAAAGGTCGGGTCCTGCGCCAACGCCGGTGCGGCCAGCGCGCCAGCCAAAGCCAGTCCAGTCAAGCATTTCACTAGTTTCATTGTCATCTCCCAAGTTGGAACGTCGGATTCGGTTCGCCCGACTTCGATCCTGCAAGCGTAAAGGCAATTCTCATAAATACAAATTTGTTATATTTCACAAAATTAAATTTTAACTTATACATTGAGCATGAACCTCACCCAACTCACCGTTTTTCGCGAGGTGATGGAGTCCGGCTCCATCTCTCAGACTGCCAAGAAATTGCATCGGACGCAGCCTGCGATCAGCCTTGCCCTCAAGAACCTCGAAAAATCTTTGGGCCTGACATTGTTTGAACGCAAAGGACGTCGGCTGGTTCCGGTCCCCGAGGCGCATTACCTTCTGGCCGAAACCGCAGGCATTCTGGATCGCCTGTCAACGATCTCAAACACCATGGAGGGTTTGATCAAAGGGCATTCCGGCAGCCTGAATATCGCAACGATGCCGGGCCCTTCGGCCTTTTTGTTCCCGCGGTTCATCAGTCAGTCGGTGGGTGAAAACCCGGACATTCAAATTACGTTGTCCTCGCGGAGTTCTCCGCAAATCATGGAGCTTGCGGGAACGCAGAATATCGATTTCGGCTTTGCTGATTTCGAGCATTCAGCCGGACGAAAAGCACAATATTCGGTCGAACTGATTCAGGCAGACTGTTTCTGCGCGATAGATTGCGATCATCCGCTTGCGTCTCAGGACAGCATTACGATTTCCGATTTGGACGGAACGCCGATGGGCGGGCTATACGCAACCCATCCGTTTCAGCGCAAAGTCCGGCGGGAGTTTCAGGACATGTCAGCAAACTATAATCCGACCGTGACCTGTCAGTATTTCCTACCGCTTATTCCGTTTGTAAGTTCGGGCCAGTGCTGCACGATAGTTGATCCGCTGACCGTCGCAACAGAACGTGAGATGAACCTGTCCAACGACAAGGTTGTGTTCGTGCCTTTGGGCAATCCGCTCAGGTATGAATACGCGATCCTTGAACCCGCTCACCGCCCGCCGTCTCAGTTGGCCTTAAAGATCAAGGCTGGTTGGAAAGCCGAAGTTCTAAAAATGCTCGAGGAAGTGAAGGCCAACCCCCACACAGAATGGGTTGGTGACGTGCGTGGCCAGCAGGTTTGACTGTCTTTGAAAAATCGGCAATGGTCTATCCGAAACCGCCCACATCAGCGGATTTCAAGCACCTGAAAAGCCTAATATTTTTAGGCTTTTCATGCGGTTAAACAGTAAACTTAAATCGCCAGATACTCTTCCCGAAGATTGGTGTCTTCCAGCACCTCGTTCGCGGCCCCGTCAAACACAATGCTCCCGGTATCCAGAATAATCGCCCGGTCCGCCAGTTCCAAAGCACGAACGGCGTTCTGTTCAACGATGATCGTAGTCATGCCTTGTTGCTTGACATGAATAAGCGTTTTTTCGATCTCGTCGACGATGACAGGTGCCAAGCCTTCGTATGGCTCATCCAAAAGCAGAACCTTGATGTCTCTGGCCAGCGCCCTGGCAATTGACAGCATCTGCTGTTCGCCGCCGGACAACGTAATTCCCTCTTGTTTGCGGCGCTCGCCCAAGCGCGGGAACAACTCGTATAACCTTTCCAGCGACCATCCAATCGGCGGCGCGATTTGCGCAAGCTGCAGGTTTTCTTCGACAGTTAGGCCCGGAATAATTCGCCTATCTTCCGGGACAAGACCAAGACCCGCAGCAGCCGCTTCGTAGCTTGTCATATTGTGCAGCGGTTGGTGATCCAGCCAGATTTCGCCATGCCTTACTTCCGGCTCTCCAACCCTTGCGATGGAACGGAGTGTCGAGGTCTTGCCAGCGCCGTTTCGCCCAAGAAGAGCTAGAATCTCACCTTCGTGTACATTGAAGCTGACGCCCTGAACTATGTAACTTTCTCCGTAGTATGAATGCATATCCCACACCGAAAGAAACGCAGGTGCGGTACTGGCCCTGTTCGCGTTTTTCGAAAAGTCAGGTTTCTCGTTCATAGCTTTTCCTTACGCTGCTTCGCCCAAATAGGCCTCTCGGACCTTTGGGTTGCCACGAATGTTTTCAGGCGTGTCTTCAACCAGGGGTGTGCCTTGCGCCAAAACCGTGATGCGTTCGGCCAGGCTGAAGACCACGTGCATGTCATGTTCAATGATCGCGATGGTGATGTCGCGCTCGTCCTTGATTTGCTTCAGCAGATCAATGGTATTGTTGGTATCAGCCCGTGCCATGCCCGCCGTGGGTTCGTCCAACAGCAGCAAGCGCGGGTTCTGACTGAGGCACATGCCGATCTCTAGCCGCCGCTTGTCACCACGAGACAGCGAAGCGGCGTGCATTTCGCGTTTGTCAGCCATGTTCATCTCTTCCAGCATCGCCTCGGCCTGTTCCACAACCGCCTTTTCATTGGCGATGGTCTCATAGGCGTGCATCCGAAAAGCCCCATCTCGCATTGCGAAGATCGGGATCAACATGTTTTCCATCACCGTCAGCTCGCCAAATATCTCGGGCGTCTGAAACACGCGGCTGATGCCCATCTGGTTAATCTGGAACGGCTCCAACCCAAGTACCGAATTGTTGTTGAACAAAACGGACCCGGTGTCCGGCATCAGCTTGCCCACCAAACAATTCAACAGCGTCGACTTACCTGCACCGTTGGGACCGATGATGGCGTGGACCGAGTTCTCTTCGACATTGAGGTTTACATCCGTCAGCGCCTTGAGACCACCGAAGCGCTTGCTGACATCTTTGACTCTTAGAATTGCCATGGTTCGCCCCCTACTCGGCCGGTTCTGTTTTGCCCGACGTTGCATCGTCGGTATTAGATTTCTTGCGCTTAAAGCGGTTGAGCAATCGTTGGCCACCTTCGACAAGACCGCCTGGCAGATAGATGACGACCAGCATAAACAGGATGCCCAGCGTCAAATGCCAACCTTTACCGATGAACGGATGGATCACGAAGACAACCGCATCCTCCAGCCCGTCAGGCAGGAATGCGAACCAGCTGTGCAGGACGTTATCGTTAATTTTCGAGAAGATGTTCTCAAAATACTTGATAAATCCAGCACCCAGAACCGGACCGATCAGTGTTCCGGTGCCGCCAAGGATAGTCATCAGGACCACCTCTCCCGAGGCTGTCCATTGCATCCGTTCAGCACCAGCCAGCGGGTCCATCGCGGCCATCAGACCACCGGCCAGACCGGCATACATGCCCGAGATTACAAAGGCCGCCAGCGTGTAAGGCTTCGAGTTCAAACCCGTGTAATTCATCCGCTGTTGGTTCGATTTCACCGCCCGCAACATCATGCCAAAGGGCGACCGGAAGATGCGGATAGACAGGTAGAACACCACCATCAGGACAACCGCGCACAGGTAATAGCCCGCGTTGAAATCAAAGCTCCACGCGCCCACGTCCATTGTGTAGGTCGCACGCATCGGCAAGCCGAACAGGTGCGGCAGGTCCGGCGCGTTGGCGCCCTGCAGGATCTGCGGATCATCTGCATAGACTTGCAGGCCGGTTTCCCCGTTCGTCAGGTTAAACTTGGGGTTCGATAGCACCGAGTAAGCCAGCGCAAAACTCATCTGCGCGAAGGCCAGTGTCAGGATTGAAAAGTAAATTCCTGACCGGCGCAGGCTGACAAAGCCGATCAGCAGCGAAAACAATCCGGCGACGACCACACTTAGCGCAATGGCCGGAAGGATGTTGTAGCTGAGTAGCTTGAACATCCAAACGGCGGAATAAGACCCCACCCCCAGAAAGGCCGCGTGACCGAAAGACAGGTATCCCGTCAAGCCGAACAGGATGTTGAAGCCGATGGCGAAGATGCCGAAGATCACGAAACGCTGCATCAGATCCGGATACCCAGCATTGAATTGCGCCATAGCGCTGCCTTCAGGGAATGGGTTCAGGATGAAGGGGGCCAGCAATGTCAGGATCGCAACGATGATCAGCAGGCCGGTGTCTTTTTTGTTTAGTCCCAACATGGGCTTATTCCTCCATCACGCCCTTGCGGCCCATTAGACCGCGTGGACGCGTTAGCAGCACGATGATGGCGACAAGGTAGATGATGATCTGATTGATGCCCGGGATCGTAGTGGTTGCCCAGGTTGTCGAGGCAAAGCTCTCCAAAATACCCAGCAAGAACCCGGCCAGCACCGCGCCTGGCAATGAACCCATGCCGCCCACAACGACCACAACAAAGCTGAGAACCAGAAAGTCCATGCCCATATGGTAATTTGGCGGATTAAGCGGGCCGTACATCACCCCGGCAAGGCCGGCCACGGCAGCGGCGATGCCGAACATGATGGTGAACCGGCGGTCGATGTTGATACCCAGCAGACCGACAGTTTCGCGATCCGCCATCCCGGCACGCACGACCATACCAAACGTAGTGAATTGCAGGAATGAGAACACCGCACCGATGATGCCCACCGCAAATCCGAAATAGACCAAACGCCAGATCGGATAGATGATCGCGTTGGGGTCGAACCCAACCATGATGCCCAAATCGACCGACCCGCTCAGCGCATCTGGCGGCGGGGTCTGGATCGGATTAGCGCCGAAGAAATACTTGACGATTTCCTGCAGCACGATAGCCAGTCCAAAGGTCACAAGGATCTGATCCGCATGAGGGCGCTTGTAGAAATGCTTGATCAGCCCACGCTCCATCACATAGCCAACCAGCAACATGATGGGGATCGCAAAAAGGATCGCCAGCGGAACGGACCAGTCAATGATGGTGGCTCCGACCTCGGGGCCGAACCAGGCCTCGACATAAGGCGTTTCAACTTTCAGCGGGTTGCCCAGAAAGTCCTTCTGGGTTTCGTCAACCGTTTCGAAACTCAGGTTAAGAAGCTTCTGTAAGGTCACCGCACAGAACGCTCCGATCATGAACAGCGCCCCGTGGGCAAAGTTCACAACACCCAGCGTTCCGAAAATCAGCGTCAGGCCCAGCGCGATCAGCGCATAGGCCGAGCCCTTGTCCAGCCCGTTGAGAATTTGCAGTAGGATGGCGTCCATCGGCCCCACCTCAAGATTGGTCAGTGTAATTGAGTGGTCGTGACCGGGTTTTAGCGCCCGGCCACAAGGGGTCTGGCCGCCGAGACCGGCGGTCAGACATCAGCCAAAGGCCTTAAGCGCCCGGGTTGCACTTACCCAGTTCACCACCGGCGAACATCGGGTGTTCCGGATCGTATTCGACCTGCGCACGCGGCGTGATCTCGACGATTTCCAGCGTGTCGTACTCGTTGGTCGGGTTCTCGTTGCCCCGCACGACCAGCACGTCCTTGAAACACTGGTGATCCGCACCGCGATACCAAGTCGGACCATTGCCCAACCCGTCGAACTCAAAGTCTTCCAGAGCTTCGACAATACCGCATGGATTGAAGGTTCCTGCCCGCTCACACGCATCCGCATAAAGCAGAACTTGCGCATAGCAGGTCTGGGCCGAGTTGGACGGAGGCTTGCCGTACTTCTCGCCAAAGGATTTCACGAAGGCTTTGGTGCCCTCATCCTGCAGCTGCCAGTTCCAGTTCATTGACCCCAAGACGCCTTTGATGTTTTCACCCGCACCAGCGGCCATCAACTCGGAATACAGCGGCACGACGATCTTGAAGTCCTTGCCATTGGCGACTTTGTCCAACAGACCGAACTGAATTGCGTTGGTCAGCGAATTCACCATGTTCCCGCCGTAATGGTTCAGAACCAGAACATCCGCGCCCGAGTTCAGAACCGGGGCGATATAGGACGAAAAGTCCGTTGACGCGAGTGGTGTCTTAACCGTGTTGACCGTTTCCCATCCCAAGGCTTCGGTCGAGGCGACGATCGACTCTTCCTGGGTCCAACCCCAGTTATAGTCGGCCGTCAAATGATAGGCGCGACGTTCTTTGCCCATCTCAGCCGCCAACACCGGTGCAAGCGCTGCACCCGACATGTAGGCGTTGAAGAAATGACGGAACCCGTTGGCTTTTTTATCCTTGCCCGTGGTGTCGTTCGCGTGGGTCAGACCCGCCATAAAGATCACGCCCGCCTCTTGGCACAGGCCCTGAACCGCAACGGCCACGCCTGAAGACGAGCCACCGTTGATCATGATCGCGCCGTCTTTTTCAATCATCGATTTGGCAGAGGCACGCGCGGCGTCCGATTTGGTCTGCGTGTCACCCGTAACAAATTCGACTTTCTTGCCAAGGATGCCGTTCCCCTGAAGCGCCTTGGATGTGAAGGTATTAAGGCAACCCCCGTCCCCTTCGCCGTTCAGATGTTCGACCGCCAGTTGCTGAGCAAGCAGTTCGTCATTGCCCTCTTCGGCGTAAGGTCCGGTTTGCGGAACATTGAAACCCAAAGTGACAGATGCCCCTGTCGGCTCGTTGGTGAAGGCAGCAGCCGACGAAGCCGTAAAGATTGTAGGCAGGGCCAGACCGGTACCTGCAACGGCACCAGACTTCAGCACGCCGCGGCGTGTGACAGATTTGTTGGTCATTCATTCCTCCCATTTTCGTTCTTTCGCCCTCTGGCTCCTCTTCCAGCGGACAAAAGCGCACTTTTGTGCATCTCAATAATGGAAAGCGGAATGAAAATTCCTCAATAAATTCCTATTTTTGAAACATAATTTTGTAAAAAAATTCACGAATAATAATATTTTTTGTAAATAATATGGTGCGCCACCATTTAGCACTGCCGATTTTCATATGCTTAGGTGTGAATTTCAATGGCAACAATTTTCGGCCTTCACCACCCGATAGATCCGCAATCATACATCTCGGCTGAACGTCCAAACCGGCCTCGCCCTAAGATTGCATCCAGTGGACACATGACGCTCAAAGGTCGGGATTTCAACACCTGAATTTCTACGCCAGAAGCGCTTAGCCCCAATCTGGAAATGAAACCTGGCTTTAGAAGTCACAGCCGCTCGGGCCAGCAACCCCAGCGGCACCAAACTGGGAAAGGTTCGGTAAAACGACTGCGTGTCTGGCTGCGTCCGAGACTGTCGGATCAGCTTGTGCGTTGCTTATAATACGTGTCTTTGTGAACGATCAGCCCATCACGGTAGGTCAAGATGTCAACGCTTAGAAACTCTTCCTTGGTGCCATCCTTGTGCGTGGCCGTGCGGCGATATTCACAACAGGCTTTGTTTCCAGAAATGGTGCAGTCAAGTGTTTCCCAATGCACGTTCGCAACCTTTTCAAACAGGGATGAAAAGGCGCTGCGAATGGCCTCGGCACCTTCCAGACGTATGCCATGTTGTTCGGGGCCAACAGCATGGTCAAATGTCGCGTCGTCTGCAAAATGCTTCATAACAGCGTCAATGTCGTTCGAGTTAAAAGCGTCGCCGACCGAGTCGACAAGGTCACGGGTCAAAGCGGTCATGATTGCAGTCCTTTTCCTTGAAGCATGTCGCAAGTGTGTTTGAAGAAAGGGCTTGCCGGGTCGACAAGCACATTCAGTTCGTCAAAGTGATCCACGCCCGGCACGAAATAGAGACCCACCTTGCGATCTGCTGTTTCGTATTTTTCGACATACATGCGTGCCTGTCGGTGGAATTCCTCGGTTTCCGCACCGCCGACCACAACCAGTTGAGGCGCATTGGTGACCGGGGGGTGGTTGGTCATCGGGCTTTCAGCCTCGGCTTCTGTTGGATCCATGCGGATGCCCGCATTCAGCGCTTCGGTCAGACGGACCGGTTCGAGATAGCTGAGCGGTGACACCGGGATACCGGATTTTATCAGGTCCGCGGGAAGATCATCACCAAACGCAGGCCAATCAGTCGCCATCATCATCTGGGTGATATGTCCGCCAGCGGAATGACCCATCACGGTGATGCGGTCTGGATTGATGCCCAGATCGCGCGCGTTGCGCCAGATATAGGCCATGGCCTCACGCGCTTCTTCTGAAATACGCGTAATGGTCACGGATGGGCAAAGATCGTAGCCGACGACAACAACATTGAACCCCGCCGCAACAAAGGATGGCGCTATGAAACTGTAAATCGATTTGTCACCACGCTGCCAATAGCCGCCGTGGAAATAGACCAATGTCGGAGCAGCCGCGTCCAAGCAGCGGAAGACATCCAACCTTTGCTTCTCGCCTTCCCCATAGCGGAGGTCCAGGCTGCAATCGCAGGTGGCGCGCGCTGTCTCGCTATCGCTGCTCCAACCGGGAATGACGGTCACTTCATAGTCCGGTCGCCCTGCCCTTAGATTATATTGAGCGTCGAATTCATCAGGGCCGAAGCGTGTGTGAAAGGTCAGATGATCGCTCATGATGAAGCCTCGGGTTGGGGCGCGGAGAAGAACGCGCCGCGGCAAAAGACAAGGGGCGGAGCGGGTGCGTGGGCGTAGTTGATGACGCGGCCCAAGAGGATCTCGTGATCGTCTGCGTCGACCCTGCTGTGAACCGTACACTCCAAATGCGTCGAGGCACCGGGGATCAAGGGGGTCGCGGTTCCGGGGATCCAATCGGTGTCGGTAAATCGGTTTTCGACATCGCTTGCAAAGTGCATAGCAAGGTCTTTCTGCTCGGCCGACAGGATATTGACCGCAAAATGATCCGATTGCGACAGCGTTGGGAAGACCCGGCCTGACTTTGCAACACAGACCGAGATCACCGGCGGCTGCAATGAGACCGAAGTGAATGAGTTGGCGGTCAGACCCCACGGTTCTCTGTCCGCGTCATAGGTGGCTACAATGGTAACACCCGTCGGAAAGGCGCCAAGTGCGCGGCGATATTCTCGGAGGTCCATCATAACACCCCTTCGCTGGCACAGGCTTTTTCTAAGGCAGCCCATTCATCGGGGTTGGTCCCGAACGGGCGCATGACGTGATCCTGATAGGCGGGGCGTTCCGCCAGCCGCTGATACCAGGCCTCGACATTCTGCAAGGACGGGCGGTCGACCTCGACGTTAAAATAACGATAGGCCACACATCCCAAGGGAATATCTGCCATGGTGAAGCTGTCACCGCAGACATAGGTGCGCTCCGCAAGGTGCCGGTCCAGAAGGGTCAGGGCCTCGTGCGCCTCATCGCGCAGCTTGGCGATCTTTTCGGGGTCACGCTTGCCCGGTTGCGTGCGCACCGTTGCGAAGAACAGATAGATCACCGGTCCAAAGGCGCGGCTTGCCGACCATTCCATCCATTGATCCGCAATCGCGCGGGTCTGAATATCGGATGGGCTCAGCGTTCCTGCCCCGTATCGATCACAGAGGTAGCGTACGATGGCAAGGCTTTCCCACAGCGCAAAATCCCCGTCGCGGATCGCCGGGATCATCTTGTTGGGATTGATCTGCGCATACATCTCGGTGTCGAGCTTGCCAAAGCTGCCCCCGGCAAGTTGCAGCGCGTAGTCCAACCCCAGTTCATTCGCTGTCCAGATCACCGGAATGACGTTCGACGAATAGGGTCGCCCCCAAATCTCAAGCATGTTCCAGCATCCTTTTTTGCGCGATGGACTGCGTGCCGAACCTGGGAACGACATGCTCAAACAGACGATACCAGCTGGCCAGAATTTTCTCGTAAGGTACGCCGGTATATTGCTGCATCAGCATGAGGTGATCGAGGCCGATGGTTTCCTGCCGTTCTGCAAAACGATCCGCAACATATTCGGCATCACCCACCACAATGATCCCGCGTTTGTTGAGGAAATCGAACCAGTCCATGTCCTCATCTTCGGGGGTCATCTCTTCGCCGACATCCAGATAGCCGTGTTTGGTCCATTCCCCCTTGGGGCGCGACCCGCCGAGAAATTCGTAATAGGCATTGATCGGACCACGGATTGTGTTCACCGCTTCTTCCATGCTTTCACCGACATAAAACGCTGTGCAGACACCAACGCCCTCGCCAAGACTTACCTCGCGCCCTTCGCGTTGCGACAGGGCCTGGCGGTAGGGCTCCCAACAGGCCAGCGTCGCCTTGGGGCCAGCCGCCATCGAGATCACGCCCCAACCGCGTTCCCCGGCCAGTTTGAATGTGGGCGGTGCATTTGACATCAGCCAGACCGGAGGGTGAGGGTTGGAATAGGGGCGCGGATGCACATACATCGCTTTGTATTCGCCATCTTCATCGTGATAACGCGGATCCAGAGGGTCAAAGAACCGGTTGCTCTCTTTCCAGCCGGGAACAGGGAATTGATAGAACTCGCCATGATGGGTGAACGCTTCGTTGGTCCAGGCTTTCAGGATAATCTCAAGGCTTTCCTGATACAGCCGCATAACCTTGGCATTATCGCGTCGGTCGGCATATTTATTGAACTGGAGGGTCGAGCGTTCATTGATGCCCTTGGCGACGCCGAAATCAAAACGGCCCAGCGTCATATTATCCAGCATCGCGGCATCTTCAGCCACGCGCAAAGGATGCCAGTCAGGCAAAATGATGGGTGCTGTTCCAACTCGCAGCGTCTTGCAATGCGCGGCAACGTGGGTCCCCATCTGGATCGGGTTGGGCGGCGCATTCATGTAACCGTTATGGGCAAAATGATGCTCGGTGAACCATGCGGTCGTGAACCCTGCCTGTTCGGCCAGCGAACACTGTTCGAGGACCATCTCCAGCGTGCGCGTCCATGGAATCGTCTCACCGGGGCTAAAATTGGCAATCAAATCAAAGCGCATAACTTTCTCCCAGCCGATGGAAAATCAGTTGATTTTTCTCTTTCTTTTCAACTAAGTTGATTTAAGCTCGAAAAGTCAACTAAAATCATTTATTCTGAAGTCATGAAAAGTGACGTGTCTCAGACCGACGCCCAAAGGCTCGGCAGTGAAATTCGCGAAGTGCGCAAAGCGCGTGGATTGACCCTACAACACCTGTCCGAGGTGGTGTCGTGCTCCAAAGCCTATCTCAGCCGAATTGAACTTGGGGCAGCCAAGGTGTCGAACGACCTGCTTGGCGAAATCAGCGATGCGCTTGCAGTTGAACCCAATTGGTTCTTTCCCAAACAGGAAGGCAACGGGCCTCTTGAGCGAAAGCACGTCGTGCGACGCGAAAACCGTAGGGCGCTGTCCGCGATGTACACGCGCTCAACTGATGAATTAGGTTTTGAGGACGAGTTGCTTTCAAGCACATTGTCCGGCCATTGTTACTTGATCCTATCACGGTTCCGCCCCGGCGCAGGAGAACCACCCCAGCCACTCGAAGGCTATTCTTTTGAAGGTGAGCAACACGCCATAGTTCTTAGCGGTGAAGTTGAGCTACGTCTCGGGGACGAGATCATTTCATTGCGCGAAGGAGACAGCTTTTCCTACCCATCCATGATCGCGCATCGCTTTCGCAACAAGACGGAGAAAGAGGCAACAATGGTTTGGGCGATGTCACCGATACGCATCACGTGGTGACTGTTGGCCAGAGGTTACCAAAGCCAGAAATTTTCAATTGCATTGTGAAAAGTCGGCACACTGGCCGGTTCAAAAGGCAGTCAGAAGGTGGTCGATTTCGCCTTTAATATGGCGGTGCTGTCAGACGGATTCGAACTAGTCTCAGTTTGCCTCGGAAACCGCGAACCTATCCGGAACAAAGTTGACGCCACTCGCTAAGAGCGGCGGCGCGGGTCAGCTTGAAGGTATCTCTGGTTGCGAGCGATCTTTCCTGGTTGAAGTGGTTGTAGACGGAGGAGTGGACCGAGGCGAATTTCTGTAGACTCGCATGCGCCTGAAACGTTGCATCGCGCGTTCGCGTCGTCGAAACGGCAGGTGCGAGTTCTCGACGCGGTTGTTGAGCCACCTTCCCGTCTTTTGTGTTTCGAGCGTGCCCAGCTCTCTGAGCGCGGCTCTGTATGAGGCGAAGCGATCCGTGACGACGTTTTCCGCTTTACCGTGTCGCTTCATCAATTTCATGAGGAATTTCAACGCGGCCTGCTTGTTTCGGCGTTTGGTGACGATTGCTTCCAGCACTTCGCCCTCATGATCGACAGCCCGTCAGAGGAAGTGTCTCTTGCCATTCACTTTCACGAAAACCTCGTCCGCGTGCCACTTCCATTTGGAGTATGCTCTCAATTGCTAAAAACGCTTCCGTCTGATCTCAGCAGCAAACATTGGGCCAAACCTGTTCCACCAATACCGGACAGTTTCGTGGCTCACGTCGATGCTTCGCTCGTGCAGCAGATCTTCAACATTCCTAAGCGAGAGCGGGAAACGGATGTACAGCATCACCGCAAGGCGGATGATCTCTGGACTGGTCTTAAAGTATTTGAAAGAGGCAGGTATGGTCATGGGCAAAAGCTACGCAACCGCCCTGCCCCGCTCAACCCAAGTTCTTCTGACAAGACCTTACTTTGGTCTCCTTCGCAGCCATTGGCAGACCTTCAGCATTACGCCAGCCGACGTCGGCCCAGAGCCGACCTTGACCACAGGTTCTGATTGCGGCTGTGCGGCCCGTCGAAGCTGCCATTCGCTGCCGCTGCATGATCGACGACAGAACGAATTCACACAACGCACAACATAGCCGCCAATCTCGCGGAATACCCTGCCGCAGTTTAAGACCTGCCTTTCGGCCAATGATCCTGCAGCAAAACTACGGCAGTGCGTCCGGCCTCCAGAGCTCGGTCCGCCTCGTCTTCAGTTCCTGCCAAACGAGCCAGAGTGATCGTACCCATCAGGAGTGCCATCGCAGCCAGGCCCTGGTCCGAGCCGGTTTCCGGCGTGTTCCGCAAAAGGGCCGCCATGCGATCCGAAGCTTGAGCGCCCGCGTGCCGAGATGCGCCCTTGGTGCGGGCAAGCTCGGTTCCCATCGCCGCCAACGGACATCCATGCCGACTGTCTTGAACATGAGCTTGGGACAGGTACTTGGCTATGTAGTCCTGACGTTCCTTCCCTCGCCCTTCGCTGGATTCCTCGCGTTCCATGCCTGAAACAACATCGTCGATCGCGTGCCGGAAGGCTGTCGCGATCAAATCCTCTTTCGACTCGAAGTGCCGGTAGAAACCACCATGTGTCATTCCGGCTGCCTTCATGACGTCAGCGACGCTTGTCGCTTCGACCCCGCGTTCGCGGAACAACTGTGCTGCAGCATCCAGTATCCTGTTGTGACTGCGCCTTTTTTCCACTTCCGACATTCTCGGCATTTTCGCGCTCCTAGGCGGGGTTGACAATTAAGATTACATGTATCATCTAAATTTTAGATTGCAAGCATCATCTAAAGGAGTGTGCCCGTGCCTGCCAAGCCTAAGATCCTCGTCACCAGCGCAAGCGGCAAGACCGGGCTGCAAGTCGCGCTTCAACTCAGAGCCAAAGCCTATCCTGTCCGCGCTTTCATACGGCAGAGGGATCATCGCTCTGATATTCTCGAACGCGCGGGCGCTGAACTATTCGTGGGTGACCAGTATTCCCTGAGCGACATGCGCTCGGCGATGAAAGGCGTGCAGCGGGCGTATCAATGCGCTCCGACAGCACCCAATGGGCTGCACTTCAGCGCGGTCTTCACCGCTGCGACTTACGAAGCAAAGGTCGAACACGTCGTTACACTTAGCCAATGGCTTTCGAGCGTAGATCACCCATCACTGTTTACACGTGAAGTATACCTGGGTGATATCCTGATCGGCATGCGTCCCGAGATGTCTGTGACCACGGTGAATGTCGGCTGGTTTGCCGAAAACTACCTGATGGTACTGGGCATGGCGGCCCATCTTGGGAAGTTCACGATGCCGCTCGGCGACGGTGACGTGAAGAAGAATGCCGCCCCCTCAAACGAAGACATTGCCCGCGTGGTTGTCGGTGCCTTGACGGATCCGGCACACCATGCAGGCAAGACTTATCGTCCCACGGGTCCAACGCTGCTGTCGCCCAACGAGATCGCCGAAGCAATGGGCCGCGCGCTGGGGCGGCGGGTACGCTATGTCGATATTTCCGAACGAATGATGGTCAAGGCGCTGAAAGCCCTTCGCCCAGCAAACTATTCGGAAGCGGCAGTCACCCAGCTTGCAATCTATTCAGAAGAGTACCGGCGAGGCGCCTTCGCGGTGAACGCCCCAACCGAAGACGTGTTCCAAGTCAGCGGACACGAACCTGAAGCCTTCGAAAGCATTGTACGGCGCAAGGTCGCTGAACAACCCGACCTGGTGCGCAGCCTGTCCCGCAGCATAGGCGCGATCGGCATCTTCCTGAAGATTCTCACGACGCGCCCGTTCGATCTTGATCACGCTCAGAAGCAGCGAGACTACGTGCAGCTCTCATCCGCTTCGTACTGTCAGGACAATGCGGCCTGGACAGAAAAGCACCAACCCAAGGACGTACAAACCGAACCGAAGCGTGTTGCCTGAGACCGCAAACGACGAAGGATTGTCCCCCAAGACGAAAGGACCTCTAAATGAACATTCAGGACGAACTTATCACTCGAAACCAAGAATTCTCTGCGGGCTTTGACAGTGCTAACCTGCCTATCCTGCCAAAGTTGCGAACGGTTGTTCTGACCTGCGGTGATGCCCGGGTCGATCCCGCGCACATCCTCGGACTGGAGCTTGGCGACGCGGTTGTGATCCGAAACAATGGCGGACGGGTTACGCGCGCCGCAATCGAAGAAATCGCCACCCTCGCCTTTCTGGTGAGCGCTATGACGGAGGGCCGCGAACAGGGGTTCAACGTCATCCTGATGCAGCACACACAATGTGGAGCCGAGCGGCTGTCCAATCCGGACCTTCAGGACGCGCTGTTGAAAAAGCTTGGGATTGACGTATCCGAATACGCGATCACGGATCAGGAAAGCGACCTTTCGGCAGACATCAAGCGTCTAGCGGCAGCACCGGAGGTACCGGACGCGATCACCGTCTCGGCCTTGCTTTACGATGTCGCCACTGGAAAAGCCCAAGAGATTACTCCTGCCGCTTCACTGGGGACGATCCGGGCCGAGGCGAGCGTATCGCAAACTGCGGCTCGAGCATGAAGGTCTGCCCACCCCCTATTCACGTAAACAGACGCATATCGAAAGGATCGATCAGATGACCCCCACAGTGATATTCCTTCTTCAATTCGCGATGAGTCTCTTTGTCTTTGCTCTGATCGCGGCATGGTACGTTGCACCTTGGCTTGCACGGCTGTCGGTGGCTGCGGCGCTCTCAATGCTGCTGCTGCCGCATGCTTTCCGACACATCGGAATGAGCTTCATGGTACCAAATCTCAACAACGGAGGTTTGCCCGAGGTGTTCGCAACCAGCGCCAGCTATGGCGATCTACTCTCGGCGTTTCTGGCAATCGCCGCGCTTATCGCTTTGCGATGGAGATCAGTGGTTGCCCTTCCGTTGGTGTGGGGTTTCAACATCCTTGGTACTGTCGATCTGGTGAACGCCTTGCGCCAGGCCGAGGCAATTAACTACTTTGGCCCCACTTGGTTCATTCCAACATTCTTTGTGCCGGTACTTTTGGTCACGCATGTGATGATCTTTGCACGGCTGTTGAAGGCAGTTGGCCCCAAGACAGCCTCGGCATGAGAGGACAGGTATTGTTCCAGGGCAGGCAGCGCTGCTGCCCGCCCCAACTGAGTCTCACGGCCCTTTCCGGACCTTCGTCCCACCCTCACGATGCTGCAGCCGCAATCCGCTTACCGGTCTTTCGCCGCGATTGCGCGCTATGGTGCTGTCCGAACTCACAGTTTGGGGGACGAAGCGTAAACTCGCTACAGTTGACGCAAAAGTCAGCTTAGATGCCCATTGTGCTGTCAGCGACCAGAAAGCCTGAGTCAACATTCAACAGAATTGTATCGCGCGCGCTCCTTACCTGTGCGGACCGCCTCTTCGTGCATCGGTTTCAACTGTGGTGCATTCCGCATGAAATCCACAGCCCTGGCCGCGATCATCATCGTAGGTGCATTGAGATTGGCGCTCGTAATCTCTGGCAAAACCGAAGCATCCACTACGCGCAAGGCTTCAATTCCGTGCACACGAAATTTGTTATCAACCACCGCCAGTCCATCATGGCCCATCCGACAGGTGCACGACGGATGAAAAGCGGTTTCCACTCTCTCGCGCAGCATGGCCTCGATATCCTCACTTGTTCGACAATCGGCACCCGGAGTCATTTCCGCGCCGCGAAATTCGTCAAAGGCCGGTTGCGCCACAAGCTCTCGCGCGCGGAGCACACCTTCTCCCATTTCGCGCAGGTCGTCGGGGTCGGCAAGATAATTGAAATGCAACCTTGGTGGTCCCCGAGGCGTGGTGCGGTTAAGTTCGATGTAGCCTTTCGTTCGTGGTCTTGCATGATCTACGTTGACTGAGAACGCCTGATTGATCGTGATACGATCCCCTTGAACCGTAAATCCCAAGGGGCCGAAATGGTACTGAAGATTGGGATGGGAAACATCATCGTTGCTGCGTATGAGGCCACCCGCTTCCCATATGTTGGACGTAGCGATGCCCTGGCCGGTCAGGGCCCATTGCACCCCTGCGGTCGCCCTGACCAAAGGATTGCCGATGCGGTGAAATGCAAGCCGTTTGCGGCAGGCAAACTGCAGCTTTATCTTGGCATGATCCCGAAGATTTTGGCCAACGCCAGGCAAATCAGCAAGAACTTGGATGCCGCAATCACGCAAATGATCCGCCGGACCTATACCGGACAACATGAGCAATTGAGGCGAGTTGATCGCTCCGCCACACAAGACAACTTCTCGTTTCGCCCTTACAGTCTTATGCTCCCCAGCCAGCTGGAACGTCACACCCTCAACGCGGTGACGGCGAATTTCCAGTTTTTCGACATGGGCTCCAGTTTGCATTTTGAGGTTCGGGCGCCGTAATGCCGGGGTCAGGTAAGCTGTTGCGGCGCTGCACCTGCGATTGCGGCTTTTCGTAGCGTCATAGCGCGCCACGCCCTCAGGACGCTGACCGTTCAGATCATCACTTGCTCCCTGTCCGGCTTGTGCGCCAGCCTCAAGAAAAACGTCGTATAGTGGGTCAGTGTTATCTGTGCGCGTTACTTTTAGAAGGCCCGAGTTTCCTCGCCAATCATTGGCTCCTTGATCATAGCTTTCGGCTGCCTTGAAATAAGGAAGGCAGTCGGCATACCCCCAACCCGCAAGTCCATGATCGCGCTCCCAGCGGTTAAAATCGTCTGGATGGCCACGCATATAGACCATTGAATTGATCGAAGAAGACCCTCCCACAACTCGCCCTCGCGGGGTTGGTATCCGGCGGCCATTCAACCCGGCTTCGGGTTCCGATACGTAATTCCAATTGATCCGTTTGTTTCGGAAGGCCCGATAAACTCCGGCGGGAATTTGTATCATGACGTTACGGTCAATTGGCCCGGCTTCGAGAAGTAAGACAGAAACTGACGGATCGCGACTCAATCCTTCGGCAACGACACAGCCGGCCGAACCGGCACCAACAATGACAAAATCGTATTCGTCTATCTTCATGCAATCCCCGAAACATGCTCATGCACAATGCATTAACTCTATCAGAGAAGAAAGAAGTCCATACGCAGCCTGAAGTTTAGACCAGTGTCTGCTTTAGGTCAGATTGCAGCAGTTGGTGCTGTCAGACGAATTCGAACCAGTCTCAGTTTGCCGCGGAAACTGCGAACCTATTCGGAACAAAGTTGACGCCACTCGCTAAGAGCGGCGGCGCGGGTCAGCTTGAAGGTGTCTCGGCTGGTCAGCGATCTTTCCTGGTTGAAGTGGTTGTATACGGAGGAATGGACGGAGGCGAATTTCTGTAGACTTCGCATGCGCCTGAAACGTTGCATCGCGCGTTCGCGTCGTCGGAAAGGAAGGTGTGAATTCTCGACGCGGTTATTGAGCCACCTTCCCGTCTGCTGTTTTTCGAGTGCACCCAATTGTCTGAGCGCAGCCTCATAGGATGCAAAATGGTCGGTAACGAACTCTTCGGCGCAACCATGCCGCTTCATCAATTTATTGAGGAATTTCAGTGCTGCAGCTTTGTTTCGCCGTTTCGTGACAACGGCTTCCAACACCTCACCTTCGTGATCAACGGCCCGCCAAAGATAATGCCTCTTGCCATTTACCTTCACAAAGACCTCGTCCACATGCCACTTCCATTTGGAGTATGTTCTAAATTGCTGAATACGCTTTCTTCGGGTCTCAGAAGCAAACACCGGACCAAACCTGTTCCACTAATACCGGACAGTTTTGTGGCTCACGTCGATGCCTCGCTCGTGCAGCAGGTCTTCGACATTCCGAAGCGAGAGCGGGAAGCGGATGTTCAGCATCACCGCAAGGCGGATGATCTCGGGACTGGTTTTGAAGTACTTAAAAGAGGCAGGCCTGATCATAGGCAAAAGCTACGCAACCGCCCTGCCCCGCTCAAGCAAAGTTCTTCTGACAAGACCCAGATGGCAGAACAACTATACTTGCTTCAGACCAACCAAATCGGAATAAGAACGCTCACCGCGAGTGATTTGACGTTTGAGGGTGTTCGTTGCTGCTTTTACTTTACCCTCGCCCAATAGCGATGTGATCGCTTGATGTTCCTTGTAAGATTTCTTCGTTCGATTGGAACGCTTGGACAGATGTGTCCGCATAGTTTGGACGATATCACTGACTTTTTGATATCCATCCCGCAGGTAACTGTTTCCGCAGGACCTGAAAAACGCGTCGTGAAACTCGCCGTCAAGTTCCAAGTACTGCTCGAATTCATCCGCTTCCTGCGCTTCTGACATGTTCGAAACAATTGTAGACAGCTCATTGATCAGAACCGAGGGGTTCTTTTCAAGCGCCTGCTCCAAAGCTGCAGATTCTAGGATGAGCCGATACTGGCAAAGCTGCACCACGTCCTCTTGAGAAAGAGAGAATACAAAGGCTCCTCGATGAGGAAAGATCTGAACGAGCCCCTGAAGATTCAAAGCTGATAGCGCTTCGCGAATCGGAGTTTTGCTGATGCCCATGGCATTTGACAGCTTCACTTCCGGCAACGATTCACCCAATTGAAACGTGCCATTGATTATGCCTTTTCGGATATGCTCTTCAGCAGTTTTACTCAACGAATCCGGGCGCTTAATCTGCAAAATCTCGGTCATTTTCACTTCGTCCTATTTCGTCTCTCCAACACAATAGCACATGTAAGCTTGATTTATATATTATATCTGATATCTCAGATAATAGATCGAAAATGACTAAATCCGTGGGAGGATACCTTGTTCAAGAAATCAACATTGGCGCTTGGCGTCGTCATGTCAGCCGGGCTTGCTTTTGCAGCATCCGCTGAAACAGTCATTAAGGTTGGGCATGGCGCAGCAGAAGCGTTTCACATGCATCGCGCGCTACTGAAATTTGAAGAACTGGTCGAAGCTGGCTCGAATGGTGAGATCGACGTACAGATATTCCCTTCGTCGCAGATGGGCCCTGATCGCGAGATGATCGAAGGTGTTCAAACCGGCGTTCTCGAAATGGCCATTCCTCCTTCTTCTTTCTTCGCGGGCTGGGATCCGGCTTTTGCAGTAATTGAACTGCCGTACATGTATTCCTCCAAAGACATCGCCTTTGATGTTCTTGATGGCGATGCCGGTGATGACATGCTTGCACGGGTCGAAAACCAGGGGCTGGTCGGTCTTGGCTGGTTGGAGTTGGGTGTACGCAACGTGACCAACAATGTCCGTCCGGTTGCAACCCCCGCGGATCTCGAGGGTGTCAAGCTGCGTACCATGAAGGTTCCGGCACATGTAGCGACATTCGAAACGCTCGGGGCCAACCCGACGCCAATGAACTTTGGTGAGGTCTATTCTGCTCTCCAGCAAGGCGTGATCGACGGCCAGGAAAACCCACTGGCGATCATTACTTCACAGCGTTTCTACGAGGTGCAGAAATACCTTTCGACCACGGGCCATGTCTTTGCGGTCTATATGCCCGTCATCTCCAAACCGTTCTTTGACTCGCTGTCCGCAGAGCATCAGCAACTGGTGCGGGACTCGATGGCCGCCGCACGTGACTATCAGGCGGAACTGGTCGCAAGCGAAGATGCGGAACAGCTGGAACAGATCCGTGCTGCTGGTGTCGAGGTTCTGGAACTGACTGCCGAGCAGCGACAGGCCTTTGCCGACAAAACCGAAAGCGTCCGTCTGCAGTATCGCGACGAGGTTGGCGCTGAAGCCTATGACGACTGGGTAGCAGCGGTTTCCGCAGCGAGCGGAAGCTGACCCTCGGACTACTCAGCCAATACGGGCACCCGTGCCATGAAGGTTCGGGTGCCCCTTTCGTTCAAGGGGAGGTGAACGGTGTCGGTTATCAAATGGATCGATATGAATGCCGAAAAGGTCTTAGCCAGTGCACTTTTGGCCGCGATTGTCTTGTTGATCTTTGGCAATGTGTTCATGCGCTACATTCTGAATGCCTCTCTTTCATGGGGCGAAGAGCTAACGCTTTGGCTGTTTGTATGGTTTGTCTGGCTTGGCGTCAGCTATGCATTCCACACAGGCGATCATGTGCGTATCACGGTCCTGCGTGATGTCCTGAGCGAGCGCGCAAGGCTTTACGCGGATGTTGTGATCGCGCTTCTTGTCCTTGGATTTCTGATCGTTCTGACAATTGAATGCATCAAGCTTATCCGACAGCCTTTTGTCGCCAGCCAGACTTCGGTCGTTTTGGGACTACCGATTCCGATCCTTTATGCTTCGGCGCCGATTGGCGCTGGCCTGTCCACGATCCGCGTCACTCAACATCTGATCCGAACCCTGCGTCTGATCGCAGGAACCAAAGCGTGAGGAACCCGGCATGCTTGCAACAACGCTCTTCCTGACGCTTTTCGCCCTTCTGCTCTTCAGCGTGCCAATTGGCATCTGTCTGGGCCTAGCCACCATGATCGTGATGGTCTTTGTGGATGGCACCCCACCCATGGTTCTTTTGGCACGGTCCGTGGTAACAGGCGCGGACTCATTTCCCCTGATTGCTGTTCCCTTGTTCATCCTCGCTGGCGACCTAATGCAGCACGGCGGAATGTCTCGTCGACTGGTTGGGTTCGCTAACGCACTGATCGGGCATATCCGCGGTGGGCTTGCTTATGTGAACGTACTCGCCTGCGTGTTCTTTGCCGCCATATCCGGTTCGTCTCCTGCGACCGTAGCCGCCATTGGGTCGAACATGATCCCTGAGATGGAAAAGGTTGGCTATACGCGCAAATTCAGCGGCGCATTGACGGCATCCTCAGGAATGATCGGCGTTATGATACCGCCAAGTATTCCATTCATCATATATGGGGTAACTGCCGAGGTTTCGATCGGCAAACTGTTTCTTGCAGGTGTTGTTCCTGGCATCCTTTTTGCCCTCATGTTCATGTTGGTCGCTCGTGTTCTGCTGCGAAAGGACGAGGTTGTTCACCAATCGACGACTACGTTCTCAGGTCCGGGCGTCTGGCAGAGCTTCCGGTCTTCCATCTGGGCGCTTCTCGTACCCGTGATTATCCTTGGGGGCATCTATAGCGGCATCTTCACCCCAACCGAAGCCGGTGCCGTGGCCGTAGTCTATGCCGCCTTCATCGGCATCTTCGTCTATGGCGACATCACCCTCAAGGACCTGCCAGAGGTTTTGGCGGGCAGTGCGAAGACCAGCGGGACCATTCTGATATTGGTAATCATGGCGACCGCCTTTGGCAGGTTGATCACGCTCGCAAGAATCCCGACTGAGCTCGCAACAACAATCACCAGCCTATCCGACAATCCGATCATCATTCTGTTGCTGATCAATCTGCTGTTGCTGGTGATCGGCATGTTCATGGAAACGATTTCTTCGATCATCATCATGACGCCGATCCTGCTGCCGGTTGCAACCGCACTGGGTGTCGATCCGATCGTTTTTGGTGTCATCTTGACGGTCAACCTGGCCATTGGGTTCTGCACACCGCCATTGGGTGTAAACCTGTTCGTGGCCAGCAGCATTTCCAAGGTTTCCATCGAAAGCCTCAGCCGGGCAATCCTGCCATTCTTTGCCGGCATGCTGATCTTGTTGATGTTCATCACTTATGTGCCCGCAATTTCCTTAGCCTTGCCATCCCTTTGGTGACCGGCTGAAGCCCTTCTAACGTTAGACGACAACACCAGAGGACCCGGATGGATCTGGACCTTTCTCACCCGTCGATAGAAGACCTTCGGCGAACCGCACAGAAGCGCATTCCGAAGTTTGCTTTCGAATACCTCGACAGCGCGACCGGCCGGGAGCTGGGATTGAAGGTCAACCGTGACGCTCTCGATGCCATAGGATTCATGCCGCGTGTGCTATGTGGCCGAACAAAGGCCGACCTGCAGACTACATTGATGGGTCAAAAATACGACCTGCCTTTCGGGATCGCACCGGTAGGTATGTCCGGCCTGATGTGGGCAGGAGCAGAGCGGATGCTTGCCAAGGCAGCGGTTGCTCACAACATTCCGTTTTCGCTGTCGAGCGTGGCGGTTGCTTCACCGGAGGATGTGGCGCCCTACATTGGCAAAAACGGATGGTTTCAGCATTACCCGGTAAAGTCCGGCGATCTGCGCCGCGCAATGCTGCCGAGGATTAAGGCAGCGGGATTTCATACGTTGATCATCACGGTGGACGTACCAGAAGAGAGCCGGCGCGAACGACAACGCCGCGCCAACCTGACCGTGCCTCCAAAGGCTGACCTGCGCACGCTGAAAGAAATGGCGTCACGACCCGCCTGGTGCCTTGCACATCTGCGCGAGGGCATCATGCCACGTATGCGGTTCTTTGACGATTACGTCCCGACACGCGGGCGAGAAAGCTTTACCCATGCAGGCGCTCTGATCCGTGGGATTCCAGATTGGGACTACCTGCGCGAACTGAGACAGGAATGGGAGGGTCACCTGATCGTCAAGGGTGTCCTGCGGCCGGAGGATGCACAAAAAATGGTGGCCGAGGGTGTGGATTGCATCTGGGTCTCAAACCACTCCGGGCGTCAATTCGAAGCCGGACCCGCTGTGATTGACCAACTCCCGAACATCCGCGAAGCAGTCGGAACAAATGTGCCACTGATCTACGACTCTGGCGTTGCCTGGGGATTGGACATCATGCGTGCCCTGGCAAAAGGTGCAGATTTCGTCATGGTCGGACGCGCCTTTCAATATGCCGTTGCAGCGTTCGGGGCACGAGGGATCGACCATCTCGTTCACATCCTGAAAGCTGACATTGAGGCCAACATGAGCCAACTTGGCAGCGAAAAACTCGGCAGTCTGGCAGAGCACCTTCTGAGAACTGGCTGATCGGCGCTTGCGGCGCGTGGCGTATCACCCAGGCGCGTTGTCATCCTCGTCAATCAGCCCCTTGACGATCAGATCCGCGGTTGAGCGCGAACATGCCATTGGCAGATTATATACCGTTGCGAGACGGGTCAGAGCCTTAACGTCGACGTCATGTGGCATGGGTGAGAGAGGGTCGACAAAGAAAATCAATGCATCCAGTTTCTCTTCGCAGATCATGGCGCCAATCTGTTGGTCGCCTCCGAGTGGTCCGCTTTTCAGGCAGGTCACATCCAGTTGTGGATAGGCTTGCTTGATGCGACTGCCGGTGGTCCCAGTCGAAATGATTTGTACTCTGGACAGGCGGGCCAATTGCAGACCCACCCATTCAACGATTTCGTCCTTTCGCGCATCATGGGCCACAAGCGCGAAACGCGGCGCATCACCTGATGAATTGTTCAACGTAATCTTCTCCAAGACCGACTTCCGCGAAATGTTTCCGGCACAGATCAATCTTGGTAAAGACATCTTCGTAGCCAGTGACCTTGCCCCACGGATCAACATAGCACATCACGCCATTGACCTGGAAATAGGTAACCATCTCTTCGACATCGTCGGGAACGACCAAAGTATGAGTCTCACCCGGCGGCTCAAAGACATATCCCCCCTCTTCCGCAACCCAATCATGTTCCAGATAATGCCAGCGCCCTTTCAGGACAAAACCGTGGACTGGCTGTGGATGGCGGTGCCGCGAAAGAACACCAGCTTTGCGCACTTTGAGAAGGTTCATCCAATAACCTTGCGAGCGGTTCAGGCAGAGCGGCCGGAACCAGACGTTCTCTGCCTGCGGAACCCATAGTCTGTCGTCCTCACTCAGGGCATTCGGGATCACGATCTCGTCTTGCGCATCCTTGGGGAATGGCAATTGATATGGCATTCGGGCGGTGTCATCGTCATTCATAGATTTTCCTCACATAGCGAGATAGCCGCCATCGACCGGATAGATCGATCCGGTCACAAAACTGGCGTTTTCACTCAAAAGCCATTGCACAAGCGCACCGACTTCTTCGGGTTTTCCCCAGCGTTTCATTGGCGTACGCGCCATGATCCCCGCTGTTCGTTCAGGGTCTTCCCGAAGGCCCTGGGTCATCTCTGTCTCAATCCAACCCGGCGCGATGGCATTGACCCGGATACCGTCTTCGGCCCAGCGACCTGCGAGCGCCTTGGTCAACTGTGCCACGCCGCCCTTAGAAGCGGAATACGCCGGAACCAAAGGCCCACCAAAGGTACTGAGCATAGAGGCGGTGTTGACGATGGCCCCACTCGCTTCAGCCAACAATGGATGCGCGGCAAGACAGCAGCGCATGGTACCGGTCAGATTCACATCGAGCACCTTGGCGAAGACGTCGATGTCATATTCTTCGCCACGCAAAAGAATACCTGCGCAGTTCACCAACGCATCGAGACCCCTGAGTTCGCCGAATACATCATTGATGGACGTCTGGTCGGTGACATCCAAGAGCTGCACCTTTAACCCGTCCTGAGGCTCGAATGCATCCAATTCGGATTGGGAGGCGGATGCGGCAATGACGGACCAACCTGCGTCTGCCAACGACCGTGCAACACCCGCCCCAATCCCTCGCGTACCGCCCGTTACAAGGGCCTGTTTCATCCAAGTTCCTCCAATACACTGGTGAAGGCGCGCGCACGCCCCCCGATATCATCCAATGTATAGCTCGGTTTGAACAGCGCGGAGCCCAGCCCATATCCATCTACACCCGCGGCATGATACGACGCCATCGTATCCGGCGTTATGCCCCCTACCGCAGCGACGACTGCGTCTGCAGGCAATACGGCGCGCATGGCAGCGATGGCAGCTGGTGGCACCATTTCCGCCGGAAAGAATTTGAGGACCGAAGCTCCGATATCCAACGCCGTAAAGGCCTCGGATGGGGTCATGACACCTGGACACCAATACAGACCCCGCGCGACAGCCGCGCGCCCGACGTCCGGATTCATATTGGGCGACACGATGATCCGCCCGCCTGCATCTGCGACCGCCGCAACCTGATCCGTAGTCAACACAGTGCCAGCGCCGACTATGGCTTGTGCGCCATGTTTCGCAACGATCTGCGTAATCGATTCCAGCGGGTCCGGTGAGTTGAGCGGCACTTCGATTATCCGAAACCCGGTATCGAAGAGTACATCAGACACCGGGCGCGCATTTTCTGGTGCCAGCCCCCGCAAAATCGCAATCAGCGGGTTCTCGGCAAGAGCTGCGGTGAGGTCAATCATCCAACCAACCCCGCAGCGCGAGCAATCAGAAAATGCCCTTTCGCAACGATATCATCTGGCGCGCGACGGCTGTCGAAACCAGCAGTTCGAAGCGCTATTTCGTATCGGTCGGACAAATCGCTGCGTCCAACAACAGTGATCGTGCCGACGTCCTTTACTTCGCCGGTCGCGGCAGCAACCTCGGTCCCGATCAACAAGCCCGACAAGTAGTCGGCCGTGGCAACCTTTGGGATTTTGCCCATGAGAGGAAGCGTCCGAACATGAAACAGGCTGTGCAGCAGGTTCGACTCACCACTGAGGCCCGCCTTGACGCCCATCACGAATGCGTCTTCGCTGAAGGCGTCCTCCTTCATCAAGGTGCCAAGGATCGTGTGTTCTTTCAGCGCCGAAAAGATCTCACCTGTCATGTAGGTCGAGAAATCCACGATCTTCCCGTCGGCAACCTGAACCCATTTGCTGTGCGTTCCCGGCATCACGAACATACCTTCACTCAAACCTAGCGAAGATGCCCCAATGATCTGGGTCTCCTCGCCGCGCATTACGTCCGGTCCTCCGGCATGTTCCGTCGAGGCACCGGTCACGAAATGAATACGCGCACCGTTGGCCGCTTCGTGGGGGACCAGCGCCCGCGCAAGACCGCCAGCACCCAGCGGCATTTCGGCATATTGCGTTTCGACCCAGCCATTGCGGCTGGTGATCATGCCAGATGCCAGGATCGGCAGGTTAGTGTTGGAGACCCAAGGGCCGATGAGACGATCAAGGACCGCGTCAAAGGTTTGCCCCGCAACCTGCATGATGCCTTCAGGCGACGAGACCCCATCGATCACGTCGCCCTCCGCACCAATTAGAAATGCACGAAACGATGAAGTGCCCCAATCTACGCCGATCAGCGCTGGCTCAGATGCGACCGAATTCATTCAGCAGATCCTCAACGGTTTTGCCTTGGGCCACCCATTTACGGGTTTCCTCTTCACGGTCAGCCTGCTCTTGAGCAAGGCGCACGGTTTCTTCGGCAATTTCCTGTGGAACCACAACGACGCCCATAAGATCAGCTACAATGAAATCTCCGGGGTTTACCACGACGCCCCCACAGGCGATTGGCACATTGATCGAAAGTTCTTCTTTACGTTCCGAGAACATCGTGTGCGTTCCGCGCGGCGTGATCGCGCGCGTCCAGATTGGCCAGTTAATGTCTTCCAACTCATCTGTGTCACGCCCAGTGCCATCTACGATCATACCCCGAATGCCACGGTTCTTGGCCAGGCCACCCATTAAACCGCCGCAGACTGACGTTTGACGATCACCACCCGCGTCCACAACGATCACGTCCCCGGGTTGTCCCATTTCAAGCGCTCGCAATGGGTCGACAAGATCACCTTTTGAAAGCTGGACCGTCACGGCCTGGCCTGTCACCTTGGCGCGGAAAGCAGGCTTGATGGCGCTGTCCATCACGCCTGTTCGGTACTGCACATCCGCAAAAATGGCAGCAGCAGAGTACGCCTCCAACACCTTGTCGAATTTTTTGAGAAGTTCCGGGTTTCTTTCAAAATCATTGAAAACCCTAAGGTCTGTGCTGACGTCTGGCATTCTTGTCTCCTGTTATGCGGTAGATACGGCCAACGCGTCGGCATTGACTGTGTAGTCGGGTTTTTGTCCTGTCAGGACCTTGGCCACTTGCGTAGCCGCGGTAACCCGCGCTGCGTGTATTGATTCCTCGGAATAGTAGGCGGCATGTGGTGTTACGAGGACGTTGGACAGTGTGAACAACGGGTTGTCATCAGGCGTCCAGTTGGCGCGCTTTGCCGGCTCTTCTTCGGGATCGTCGAGCCCTGCAGCGGCCAAATGGCCTTCGGTCAGCGCCCGGAACAGGGCTTTGTTGTCGACCGTTGGTCCACGTCCAGTGTTCACGAGTATCGCACCGGGTTTCATGACCGAGAATTCGGCATCCGACAAAAAGTGATGCGTGTTCGGCGTCATCGGCGCCTGCATCAGGATATAGTCGGACCTTGCTAGCAATTCGGGCTTGCTCACCAGCTCGACCCCAATCTTCGCGGCGACTTCTCTTGGCAAATACGGGTCGTAAGCGATGACCGTAACTCCGAAAGATTGCGCCCGCGCAACGATGGCTTGCCCAATTTTACCCAGCGAAACGACACCCATCGTCCGCCCGCGCAACCGGTAGACCGGCTGCCCGCTTTGCCATTGCCAGACCCCTGCGTGAGTGGCCCGATCATAGTCAGGCAACTTGCGCGCCAGGGTCAGCCAAAGGGCAATCGCGTGATCGGCGACTTCCTCGGTGCAATAGTTTTGCACGTTGGTAACGAGGATGCCTTTTTCCGTTGCCGTGCCGACATCCACGATATCTACGCCTACGCCATAACGCGCGATGACCTCGCAGTTCCGCATCCGCGTAATCGTTTCTTTCCCGATCCGGGCATATTGGTTCATCATCGCTGCGCAATGCGGCGCGACATCGAACAGGTCTTCCTGGCGCTTGGCCTGAAGCGCAATCACCTCGGCTCCTGCGGCTTCCAGGATTTCCGTCTCAACGGCAACATCACCAAAGTCGTAATCGGTTATCACGACCTTGGGTTTGTCCGTTCTGGGGGAAAAGTCGGCGCGATCAGTCATAAGCACCCGCCGAATAGGTCAATTCGTACGAGTGGCTGTAGAGCTCGAAGATGTTGCCAAACGGGTCTTCCATATAGACCATGCGATAAGGCTTTTCACCTGGGTAATACTTGCGCACTTGGCTCATGCGCTGGCGTCCGCCCAGGTCTTCGATAACCTTGATGCGGCCTTCCAGATCCTCGTCCTGTACGCAGAAATGAAACAAGCCACGCCGCCAATATTCAAACGGGCGTTCTTCTTCGACGGTCTTCGGGAACTCAAACAATTCGATGCCAACACCGTCGCCCATCGACAAATGTGCGATGCGGAAGCTTCCCCAGCCTTCCCCAAATACATCGTCGCACATCTGACCGATGGCGCTTTCGTCATGCAGGATTTCAGTTGGTTCCATCAGCACGTAAAGGCCGAATGCCTTGGAATAGAACTCCACGGCTTTTTCCAGGTCGGGAACTGTGATGCCGATGTGAGAGAAAGTGAGAGCGGCCATGTAGGGCTCCTCCAGTTAGAAGTTAAAGAATGTTGCGAACGATGCCGCCTTCGATCCGGTGCGCAGAACCATTGGAGGCTGTGCTTGCTGAGATCGTGACGATCATGCGGGCGACTTCGTCTGGTTGGACAAAGCGCTGTATGAGCGATGTGGGCTCATCTGATTTGAAATAATTGTCGACGATCGTGTCGAGCGGCTCACCCTTTTGATCGGCGAGGCCGTCAAAATAGGCTTCGACACCTTCGGTCCAGGTTGGACCAGGCAGGATCGAGTTAACCCGGACTTTTGTCCCCTTTGTCAATTCTGCCATGCCACGTGTCAGACCTAACATGGCAGTTTTAGTGACAGAATAATGCACCATCTGAGGTAGTGGTTTCACTGCCGCTTCGCTAGCCATGTTGATGATAGATCCCTTATCCCGGCCAAGCATGTCTGGCAGGAAAATTCGGCTCATCCGAACGGCAGACAGGACATTGATGTTGAAATAGTGCATCCAGTCGTCATCCGTGAGATCCTCGAACGGCTTAACCGAAAAGATGCCGACATTATTCACAAGAACATCCACCGCACCGCGTGCGCGGGCAAACTCCGCCAGAGTTTCCGCATCAGACGTCTTGGTTAGGTCGGCCGCAATGCCTTCGACGTCGCCCAGAGATGACAGGTCGTCGACGCAGTCGGACACTTCCGCTGCGGTCAGACCATGCACGATGACCCGCGCGCCCTCTTCCAGGTAGACCCGGGCAGTGGCTTTGCCGATGCCGGAACCTGAACCAGTCACCAGGACCAGCTTATCCTTAAGCCCCAGATCCATCTCAGGCCTCCTTCTTTACGTTAGACGACTGCTGCGATGAAGGGCGGCCGAACATTCGACCCATCAAGCCCGAAATCTCTGCACGCCACATGTCTATGCCGACGGCCAACAGAATGATCAGGCCCAACACGATGTTCTGAACCGAAGATGGCGCAGCGTTTAGGTTCAAACCATTCTGGACGATTACGATTGTCATCGCCCCCATCAGCGTGGCGAGGATGTTGCCGCGGCCACCTGCAAGGCTGGCTCCGCCGACAACAGCGGCGGCAATGGCCTGAAGTTCCAGCGTCTGGCCATAGTTCGGTGAACCAGAGTTGAGGCGCGCTGACATCAGGATCGCACCAACCGCAGTCATGAAACCTGCGATGACAAATGTCGTCGTCTGAACTTTACGTACGTTGATACCCGTCAGAACGGCAGCGGCTGGGTTGCCACCCACGGCATAAATCTCACGGCCGAGTTTCGTGAAGTTCATAGTGAACGCGGCAAGGACGTAGAAGAACACGAGGTAGAAGAAAGGCATCGGAACGCCGAACAGTTTGCCGTAAAATATTGGCTCCAGCGCCGGATCCAGCGAAAAGATCGGCGATCCATTGTTGAAGGTCAGGGCAAGGCCCCTGAAGGCAATCAACGCCGCCAGTGTAGTGATGAAAGAAGGGATACGCCCATAGGCTGTTATCAGCCCAATGAACAGACCAAGCAATCCGCCCATGAGGAGAATGAGTGGCAACGCCAGAAACAGTGGAATGCCGACAAATTTCAACATTTGCGCAAGGATCATGGTCAGCAAAGCCACCATAGACCCGGAACTCAGATCTATGCCCGCTGCGAAGATCACGATAGTAGACCCGATTGCGATCAAGGCCACGATGCTTACCTGTAGCGACAAGTTAGAAAGGTTGCCCGGGTTCAGGAAGCGTTCCGTTGTAAGTGCCACGATCAGTGCGACGATCACCATTGCTGCAAATGGTCCGATCAACTGGGTGTCAAAGATCCGCTTCATGCGAAAGCCTCCTTAGGCTTGGATTGAGGAGTGTCGGCGGACGCGCGCACAAGGTCGTCATGAGTAAGGTCGGATGCATCGACCGTGCGCACTATCGTTCCGTGCTGCACGACGGCAATCCGATCGCTCATCGCAAGCAACTCATCATGGTCTGAACTGATCAGAATGATCGATTTTCCCGCCCGCGTGAGCCTGTTAATCAGCTTGTAAACAGCGATCTTGGCGCCGATATCGATCCCTTGCGTCGGCTCATCAAGGATCAGAATGTCCGAGGCTGAGAACAGCCAACGTGCAATCACGATCTTCTGCTGATTACCACCAGACAAGAAGTTGACCGTCTTTTCCTCAGCCTGGGTCGAGATTTCCAGATCGCGGATCAGGTCATGAGTGGCTTGCTCTTCCGCCTTGAGATTCAAGACACCGAACCGGCTAAGCCCGCCGAGAGACGCTGCGGTGACGTTCCCGCTTGCGCGGAAATTGAAGAACAACCCGTCAAACTTTCGGTTCTCTGGAACAAGCGCCAAACCCGCACGGATCGCATCAATTTCCCGGCGAAAGCGAACCGGTTTGCCGTTCAGTGATATCTGCCCGGCGGTTAGCTCATCTGTCCCGAATAGGGCGCGGGCAATCTCTGTGCGGCCACTGCCCAATACACCACCCAAGCCCAGAACTTCACCCCGGTGCAACGAAAACGATACATCTTTCACGCCCGAATGGGTGGCCAGACCCGCCGCCTCTAGCACAATATCCTTGGTCGCGTTCTGCTCCTTTGGATAATGCTCACCAATGTCCTCACCGACCATTGCGCTGACAATCTCAGAGACGCTGATCTTGGTCTCGCCACTTGCTCGCACAACACAGCCGTTGCGCAAGATCGTCACTTCATCAACGATCCGTTCAACCTCATCCAGCCTGTGCGACACATAGAGAATAGCGGTACCGCGCTCACGCATATTGCGCAGTAGCTGGTGCAGGCGCTCAATTTCATCGTCACCCAATGCCGCCGTTGGCTCATCCAGGATGATCATGCGGGCGTCCATCGCGACGGCTTTCGCGATCTCGACCAGTTGTTGCTCGCCTACCGATAGCGAGCCGGTGATCGTTTCGGGTGAAACATCGACATCCATTTCCGCCAAAACGCGCGCGGCTTCGTTGTGGACCTTGGCCCAGTCGATCACGCCAAAGCGGGACCGAGGCATATTGCCAAGGAAGATGTTTTCGCCAACCGACAAGGTGGGCACGATAGAGAATTCCTGAAAAACTGTTGCGACGCCCAGTTCACGTGCCGCCTGCGGGTCGCTGATCGTGACCGGCTTGCCATTGTGCAGGATTTGACCGCTATCGGGTTGCTGCACGCCGGACAGTGTCTTGATCATAGTCGACTTGCCACAGCCGTTTTCACCCAGCAGCCCATGAATGGAACCGGGCATAAGCCGGATACAGACCTTGTCATTCGCCAGAACCCCAGGATAGGCCTTGGTGATATCGACAAACTCCCAAAGTGGCGTTGCGGGTGTCATTACGATTGCCTCGATAAATGCGAAACTCGGTTGAGTTGCTTCCCGGCAGCACGCGCACGCGCCACCGGGAAGCGGGGAGAAAACTCAGTACTCTTTGGACGGCTGCGGGAAGAGCTTTTCTGGCTCTTGCAGCACGCTGATCGCACCATCTTTGTCTTCAATTGATGTGGGCGTTTCGATCCAGCCGCCGGGATAGGACCCGTTGAGCGCATCAATGGTTGCGTGCATAGCCGCCTTACCCATCAGGAATGGTGAGGTGTTGACGGTTGCCGTGATGTTGCCAGCCGCAATTTCTTCAAGGCCGGACGTGTCGCCATCATTGCCCAAGAGGACGATGTCACTGCGGCCAAGCGCTTTCGCCGCAAAAGATGCCCCGATGATCATGTAGTCGTTCGCCGCAAAGATCATGTCGAGATCGGGGTTCGACTGCAGGATATCCATACCAGCAGTGTTGCCGCCTTCAACGTTCCATTTACCGTCAATTGAGACCACAACGTCGAAGTTTTCGTTGCCCTCGATACCGTCGAGAAAGCCTCCCACACGCTCGGTCGAGTGATAGCCAGGCTGCCCTTCGATGATTCCGACCTTCAACGGTTGATCGCCATAAGTTTCAATGGCCCAGTCAGCGATGGCATGTGTGCCGTTGCGCTGGGAGTACCCGACAACGCCATGAATTGGCGTCGGGAAGTTCGGGATGTCTGAGTTGATCATCAAAACTGCCATGCCCTTGTCGACGGCCTGCTTCAGCAGTGGTGCGGCAGCAAATTCATCGTGGGTACCAAAGATGATTGCATCCACATCCTGCGTCAGCACATCCTGGATCATTCCCATTTGGCCGTTGATGTCCGCACCGGACTGGGGCGCAAGCATGAAGACTTCGACCCCAGCCTCAGCAGCAACCGCTTTGATGCCTTCACCGATGGCGATGTAATAGTTGAACTCGGTCGCCGGCGGCATATACGCGATCCGGAACGTATCGTTCTTGGGTTCTATCGCATCGATTGGCGCTTGTGCCCCGTCCTCAAGTGGAACCGGTGTTGGATAATTTTCCGCCAGAGCGACCGTTGCCAGCGTGGCGAACCCCGCGACAAGCGTAGTGGTCATAAGCGTTTTCAACATAGTTTTCTCCTCCAGAAATTCGTCGGTTATCCTTTGAATGGCGCGTCGATCACGCCACGAACGCCGGGTTTCACAGCAAAGAGGCCGCCGGATTCCGGTTCTTTTGTTAAAGCTGCGTCGTCACTCATCAGCCTTGAGGTCGTGATGAACAGCGTGTCGAGATCAGGGCCACCGAAAGCGCAACAGGTGGGCTTCCAGACCGGCACCTCGATCACGCGATCTATCGTGCCGTCAGGTGCGACGCGAACAACGCGATGGCCTTCCCATTCGGCGTTCCAGACGCCCCCTTCCGCATCGACACAGGACCCATCAGGCAAGCCAGGCTCATCATTGAAAGAAGCGTGCTGCCGACGGTTCGAAACGGTTCCACTGCGGGTGTCGTAATCAAATGCGACGATTTCCCGATCCGGGGTATCCGCGAAGAACATCGTCTCACCATCGGACGTAAAGCAAGTCGAATTGGCGCAAGACACTCCTTCGATAATCGTCCGTACACTAAAATCCTTATCAACGCGGACGACCGACGAATCGGCCTTACCAGAAACTTCGTTCATGCCTCCAACAATCAATCGCCCCTGGCGATCAGTTCGCCCATCGTTAAGCCGTGTCTCCGGATTGTTCGGCTCGAATCGCGTCACGAGGGTTTCCTCGCTATTGGGCGAATCGAACAAGACAACTCGATCAGCATAAGCAACGATCAGACCGCCAGACGTGCGCGGCGCGAAGCAACACACGCGCTCCGGCATCTCATGAGAAGCGGATTCTGACGTTGCAGGATCAAATGACCAAAGCGCACAGCCTTCAATGTCGGTCCACCAGATTAGGCCATCGGCGGGATTCCAGAAAATCCCCTCCCCGTGCTGGTTCTTACAATCGACGACCAACTCTGCGCGCACTTTTTGATCTCCTAAATACATTCTGATATCTGATATACCAGCTTGCCTAATCTGGTGTATCAGATATCTTGCATCTGGCAACACCTTTTTTTGGAGATATCCTCAGATGGCGCTTGAGAGACCCAAGTCTTTGCGTGAACTCGCACTGGAACATTTGCGGAATAGTATTATCGATGGCTCCCTGAAAATGGGTCAGGTTTTGTCGGAGCGAAAAATCTCCGAAGAGCTGGGCGTATCGAAATCGCCAGTCCGCGAAGCACTCGCTCAATTACGTGACGAAGGGTTGGTCAGTATCGAGCCTCAAAAAGGCGCACGCGTTTTTTCGCTGTCTGAGCCGGAAGTGACTCAGATCTGCGATTTCAGACAGGCTATCGAAACTGCCGCCTTTGAACTTGCGTTGTTGCGGAACCCGGAAGGTCTTGCCGACGACATGCAGCGTGTCGTGAAGGACATGGAGAAAGAACGCAGGCGAGGTAATGAAAAGGGCTACCTTTCACTGGATACCACATTTCATCAGTTGATTTTTGAACATGCCGGTAACGATTATCTGACGGCCAGCTATACACGCTACATCGGTAAGATTGCCGCATTGCGAACCCATTTGGCGAAACTGCCACAGCATACTGAGCTCTCCTTCGATGAGCATTCGAAAATCGCTATTGCCGTTCGCGAAGGTGACATGGCCAAAATCAAATCTCTTCTCACAGCGCATATTGACCGCACCAGACAAGCCTACAAAAGCGCCGCCATCGTCCTCGAAGGAGCGACCGCATCCTAGCAAAAACGTAGCTTCGTTGTGACGGGGGCGGGCCAGAACGGCGCCGCCCCTTTCTTTTGGGCACCTCACTGTCTTTTCTTTTTCAGTTGACATCTGAGATATCAGATGCCAATCAAAAAGCGGGAGGAAGCTTATATGACGCCAGCAATGAAACCTGACTCACCGGGACTACAGCCACTGATCCAACTGGATCGGGTTGGCAAAAGCTTCGGCACGAACATTGTTTTGGATGGCGTCGACTTTGAATTGAGACCCGGCGAAGTTCACGCGCTATGCGGGGAAAACGGCGCCGGAAAATCCACCTGTCTCGGCCTGTTTTATGGACTTCACCAACCTTCTGCTGGGCGTATCCTGTGCGACGGCAAGGAACAGCGGGTCGAAAGCCCGTCGCATGCGCAATCCCTGGGCATCGGCTGTGTTTTCCAAGAGCTCAGCCTCGCTGGCGCGCTCTCTGTTGCGGAAAACATCTACGCGGGCCGCGTGCCCACCCGGTTTGGCGTAGTTGACTGGCCTGAACTGCGCCGCCGTGCGGAGGCGTTACTGGCGGAATTCGGTCTGGATATCGACGTCTCAACACCCGTGGAAAACTTGCCAATTAGCTCCCGCCAGATTGTTGAAATCGCCAAGGCGCTGTCGTTGAATTCCCGCGTCCTTTTGCTGGATGAACCGACATCGGCATTGGCACCCGACGAAGTAGACGCACTATTTGAAGTCCTAAAGTCCCTGACAAAAAAAGGGATTGGCATCGTCTATGTCAGCCACCATATGGCCGAGATTTTCCAGATCTCGGATCGCATTACCGTTTTGCGAGATGGGCGCCACATCAGCACTTTACCGGTTTCGGAAACTTCTCAGGAACAAGTCGTTGCCGAGATGATCGGCGGCGCTCACCCCGGCGATGTCTCGCGGTCAGGTAAGGTTAACGGCGAAGAGGTTTTGCATGTCCAAGACCTAACCCATCTAGGTGAATTCGAAGACATTTCTTTCTCCATTAAAGCCGGAGAGATTGTAGGGATGGCAGGGTTGATGGGCGCTCGCCGCAGCGAGATTGTTCGATCGATTGTCGGGCTGATGCATGGCGCGACCGGGGAGATCAGACTGCACGGCAAGCCTGTTAACTTTGCGTCCTTGCGGCAGGCGATGCGTGCTGGGGTCGGGTTTGTTCCCGAGGAACGCAAGACTGAAGGCCTCTTTCTGGAACAATCACTCAGCGACAACCTGATCGCGGCCAGTCTTTCCGATCATGCGTCTGCTGGGTTCATGCGTTCGGGCTCGATCAAAGCAGCCAGCCAAACAGCCATTGACGCCTTCAGTGTCAAAACCAGCGGGATTAACGAGCTTGTTGGTGATCTCTCAGGCGGCAATCAACAAAAGATTATGTTGGCCAAGTGGCTCAAACGCGCGCCAGCTCTTCTGATCATTGAGGAGCCCACAAAAGGGGTCGATGTCGGAGCCAAATTCCAAATCCACACGGAACTTTTGCGTCGAGCAGCCGAGGGAATGGCCATCCTCGTCGTGTCATCCGATTTTCCCGAACTTGTCTCTCTCTCGACCCGCATCCTTGTCGTCCACGACGGTCGCCTCATGGGAGACATCGCAGCCGCCGAGGCAACCGAAACCACGCTTCTTCAAATGGCCGCTGGAAATTCCGTTCCAATTGTGGACGCACCCCAAACCAATCAATCAGGAGTCGCGACGTGACCATGACCGCTCAAGCCAACTTGCCCATGAAGCGTCCGCTGCTGCGCCGTGTTTTACAAGCTTTTGTCGATATTCGTGAACTGACGCTGATCGTGCTGATCGCCGCCATCATCATCGTGATGTCCAACGTTAATCCCTATTTCCTCAGCTTCTCAAACTTTCGAGCCGTGGCCGTGGGCATGGCCCCCACTGTGATCATCGTGATCGGCATGGCGATCCTACTTGCATCCGGCGGGTTCGATCTTTCCGTTGGATCGGTTATGGCTTTGTCTTCCACCGTCGTAGCCATGCTACTTTTGACTGGCATGCCGATTCCGCTCGCGGTGGTATGCGGACTAGTGCTGGGTGGAATTGTCGGTGTAGTGAACGGTTTGCTGGTGACCGGTCTTGGGATCAATCCGCTCATCGCGACCCTCGGCACGATGTCGATTGCGCGAGGCATCGCTCTTGTCCTGACCGAAGGTTTTTCTGTCTCAAGCCTGCCAGCATCATTTGCCTGGATCGGCAAAGCTGACATAGGCGGCTTTCCTGTAATCGTCTTGTTCACCATTCTGCTTGTCGTCCTGTTTGACCTGGCTGTCCGCCATACACGCTTTTTCCGTCAGGTCTATTTCATCGGCGCCAATGAAAAGGCCGCGATGTTGTCAGGCATCCATGTCACACGCGTGCGTATCATTCTGTACGCACTGACCGGTATTCTGGCTGCTTTGGCCGGAGTTTTGCTGGCCTCGCGCCTGATGAGCGGTACGCCCACAGCAGGCAACGGCATCGAACTTCAGGTTCTGGCGGCGGCAGTCATCGGTGGCGCATCTCTACGCGGCGGCGAAGGTACTATTCTTGGTGCTTTCCTCGGCGTCGTTTTCGTCGCGTTGATCAACAACACCATGACGATGCTGGCCGTATCGATCTACTGGCAGATGATCGTCATCGGCGGTGTGCTCGTTACAGCGGTCGCCTTGGACATGCTGATCCGAAGCAAACGGGGCTAATCCGCAAGCTTTCCAAAACTCAACAACAACCAAAGATCCAAAACAGGGAGACTACGATGACTGAATTGAATGTGAATCGGCGCAGGCTGCTGACAGCGGGCACCACCGCTGGACTGGCCGCAGCGTTCGGACTGCCCATGCTGTCCAAAGAAGCCATGGCACAAGCGGCCGGCAAGGAGTATGTTTTCCTGTCCATCGTCACGCAGGTGCCGTTCTGGGTGGACTATCGAAATGCGATGGAAGACCTTGAAGAATTGATGGGCATCAAGGCCACATTCACGGGCCCGTTGGATTTCGACACGGCCGCACAAGCACGCCAATTGGATGAACTGATCGCAAGACGTCCCGCTGGCATCCTTATCTTCCCCGGTGATCCAGCCACTCTGGCCCCCGGCGTCGAACGTGCGGTCGAGGCTGGCATTCCAGTCACATGTTGTATTGGCGATATTCCCGACAGTCCCCGATCCACATTCCTTGGTATCAACGGCGTTCAAGCAGGACGTGTTGGCGGCGAAATGCTCGCGCAAGCGATTGGCGGGAAAGGCAAGGTTATCCTCGGCACTTTCCCTGCCCCCTCCACATTGGAGCGGGTCGAGGGGTACAAACAGATCTTTGCCGAGAAATACCCGGATATCGAGGTCGTCGACGTCGTCAACGATAAGGCCGACCCGTCCTATGCGCCGACAGCCTATCTTCAGGCCATTCAGGCGAACCCGGATATTGTTGGCATTGGCGGCACGGACGGCGAC
The DNA here is from genome assembly GCF_056538105.1 of Ruegeria sp. BH6. Lineage (NCBI taxonomy): Bacteria > Pseudomonadati > Pseudomonadota > Alphaproteobacteria > Rhodobacterales > Roseobacteraceae > Ruegeria > Ruegeria sp. BH6. The sequence continues at coordinate 415,745 of NZ_JBQFSR010000001.1, read as the reverse complement.
AGCGGCAAAGGCGCTGCAATTGCAGTCAATGAGGCGGGACGCAAGGACATCAAGATCGTCGCGATGGACCGAAATGATGATATGCTTCCCTATATCGAAGACGGCACAATTCACGGCGCTGTGGCTCAGAAATCCTATCTTGAGATCTTTCTCGCCTTCCACATGATGCATTGGCAGAACACTGACGCGCTGAAAGTCTTGCCCGATTGGAAGGCGGCTGGCATCAATCCTTTGCCAGAGCGTGTTGAAACCGGGGTTATGCCGATTACGGCCGAAAACGTCGTCCAGTTCAAACACACCTAAGCGATTGTCCCAGCGCATTCGATCGCGCCGGGAACCGATAGGAGGGGGTACATGTCGGACAGATGGAGCGTTCTTCACCTGCAGCAAAACGATCTGCGGCTGACACTCCTGCCCGGCATCGGGGGCCGCTTATGGGACATAAACTTCCAAGGTCGCTCCCTCCTGTTTCAGAATGCAGATCTCATCGGGTTGGATGTCGATGACACACGGCTTGCTGATCTGCCCACACGCTCTCCACAATTTGGTTTTCCGCTCTGGGGCGGCGAGAAGACTTGGATCGCCCCGGATGCATCATGGATAAACGGCGCTCCGTTTCCCGTGTTGGACAGCGGCGCTTACCAGATCACTTCAAGAAGCAGCACTCGTATCGACATGACCAGCGCAGTATGCCCGAGTTCGCACTTGTCGGTGTCGCGCCGCATCACACTAACCTCGGCGGAAAGCTGGGAAATAGAACACATCGTTGCCAACCATGGGACCTCCTCGCGCCTCACCGGCATTTGGTCAGTCATGATGCTTAATACCCCTGCCAAGATCGGTGTCGAGTTGGAAGACCCCGCGTTTTATCCTGTTTTTGGCTCTGCCGAAGGGATGATAGCGACGCACGGCAATGGCATTGTCGTGGATTGCAACAGACAGCAGGAATTCAAGGTCGGGTTACCGAACCCCAACGGTCGTACACTGATGCGGTGCGGCCCTAACACCCCATTGCTAATGTGCTCGGTACCAGAACCTCAACAGGGCGATCAATTTGCACACGACTATCCGTTTGAGGTCTTTAATTCGGCCGATTACGCCTATTGCGAAGCGGAGTGGCACTCCCCGGCACGCAACCTCGCACCGAATGAAACGCTGAGTTTTCGGCAAACGTTCCGCTTCTTGACGGATGAAGATGCAACCCAATTGCCATTGAGGCTCACAAACAACAAGGAGTTCCTGTCATGCATGTCTTGATTACAGGCGCAGGCGGGCATCTCGGCCGCAAACTCTTCAACGCGCTAGAAAGCGACTCCGATTACACCGTCTCTGGCATCGACATCCGTCCCGTTGATCATCCCGACATTCACACAGCAGACCTGTCCGACGACAGCAGTTGGGTCAGTTTGCTTAAGGGAGTGGACGTTATCGTGCATCTAGCTGGTGACCGAGAGCCCTCCGCCACCTGGGCCTCCGCGATCAAACACAATATGGATGCAACGCTTTCTCTCTATCACCATGCGGCAGCCATGGGCGTCAGCCGCGTGGTTCTTGCCAGCTCCAACTGGGTTCACGGCGACAAAAGGTTCACGCATCAGGTGCTCAACAGCACGACACCACCAGGGCCAGTAAACGCCTACGGCATGTCAAAGCTATTCTGTGAACGGACAGGGGCTTATTTCGCTGAGCATCACGGACTGTCGGTCATCTGCTTGCGCATCGGCTGGACGCAATGGACTCACGGCAACCAACCCGGCACACACATGGCGATGGGCCGGTGGGGTCAGGAAATGTGGTTGAGTGATCGGGACTTTCTAAGCGGAATGCGCGCCGCAATAGATGCCAAGGATATTTCCTTCGCAGCCCTAAACCTAATGTCAGTTAACCCGGGGATGCGCTGGGATATCACCGAAACGCGGCAAGCGATTGGCTACTCTCCAAAGGACGGAAGCCCCGCGAAAACAACAGTGGGCATTGTCTTAAGATCCACGCTGAAACGGCTGTTTACAGTCCGACTCCCCAGCTATTTCACGACACATTTTCCGGATTGGTAGAGTACAAGGTCCGGGCATTGTTGCGTCTCGCACAATCAGCTTCCGAAACCTCCTATCGAATTAAGGGTGCTGTCAGACGAATTCTAACCAGTCTCAGTTTGCCGCGGAAACCGCAAACCTATCCGGAACAAAGTTGACGTCACTCGCTAAGAGCGGCGGCGCGGGTCAGCTTGAAGGTATCTCGGCTTGCGAGCGATCCTTCTTGGTTGAAGTGGTTGTAGACAGAGGAGTGGACCGAGACGAATTTCTGTAGACTTCGCATGCGCCTGAACCGTTGCATGGCGCGTTCGCGTCGTCGGAAAGGAAGGTGTGAATTCTCGACGCGGTTATTGAGCCACCTTCCCGTCTGCTGTTTTTCGGCAGCGCCGAGCTCTCTGAGAGCGGCCCGACACGATGCGAAGCGATCCGTGACGACGTTTTCCGCTTTACCGTGCCGCTTCATCAATTTCTTGAGGAATTTCAATGCCGCCTGCTTGTTTCGGCGTTTGGTAACGACGGCTTCCAGCACTTCGCCCTCATGATCAACGGCCCGCCAAAGATAATGCCGCTTACCATTTACCTTCACGAAAACCTCGTCAACGTGCCACTGCCATTTGGAGAACGAGCGCAGCTGCTGAACACGATTCCGCCTTATCTCAGCAGCAAACATCGGGCCAAACCTGTTCCACCAATACCGGACAGTTTCGTGGCTCACGTCGATCCCGCGTTCGTGCAGCAGATCTTCGACATTCCTAAGCGAGAGCGGGAAACGGATGTACAGCATCACCGCAAGGCGGATGACCTCGGGACTGGTTTTGAAGTATTTGAAAGAGGCGGGTCTGGTCATGGGCAAAAGCTACGCAACACCCCTGCCCCGCTCAACCCAAGTTCTTCTGACAAGACCCACGCAGTTTGGTAAATGTCGGCTCTGGGCTCAGAGCAGCCGTTCGCTGCGCGGAGCATCAGCGACCGTTGTGCGGACAAAGTAGCCGTATGGTTTCAACACCCAGTGACTACCTTTTGTTGAAATTAGTCTAAGACCATTGGTGCCTTTCAGTTCTCGGGCGTATACCAAATTGGCGAAGTGTACGCGCGTTCCTGCGTTGACGTCGGAACCTCCGCAGGTAGTTCGTCTCCGAACCGAACGGAGTCGTAAATTGTCCACCTCGGTGTGGGAATTTCCAAGACACGGGCATAGTAGAAAGCCCTAACTGAAGGATCGAAATTAGGATCCTTCCAAACAGTGATCAGCTCTGGAGACCCTATAGAGTTGGTAAACGTGCCCGTTGCAACATCCACGGTGTTCCCCACCACTGGCAGGTTGCCGTCCGCATCAGGTTCTCGGTCTCCCGACCAAGCCACGTCATAAACCCGCTCTTCAGTATCGCCGTTGGCATTTAACCAACCCTTCACAATCTGAATACGGTCGAGATTGCCGGAAAATGGGTCTTTTAGGGCAGCGATGAGGAAAGTTGGGGCGTCTGCGCTCTCAGGGGTTTGTGAGAGGTCTCCACCCATCGGAACGCCTTTTTCGTATCCTATTTCGGCGGGCAAACGGGATCTTGCATCTTCTTCCGTAAAGTCCCAGGCACCAAAGAAACGGACCGCAATGCGACTACCGGTTGTCCCGTAAACCTCTTTCCGTTCCATGGCGTCGAATATAGCTTCGCGTGTATTGTCTTCAGCCCAAACTGCTGCGTAGCCAGAGGCCGCCATTTCCCACCCGAGAATCCTCAAGGCATCAAACTCACCAACGACATGCTGCCAACGGCCAGGTTCCGGCTCGACACCGGAGTGTTTGCCAAAGAAATTGTCTTCTTCCGCCGTTGCCAAAGCCGTATGGCTGTCAGTCGAGCCCACTACTCCGAACTTGTATGGATTGGTGCCGAGCTGAGCCTCTAGTTTGAGACCATTCTTCAAAGCCTCGCGCGCGTATTCGTACTGAAGCATCCAGTCTTCTTTGGGCGTCGGACCCAGATTGGATTTATCCCAGGTTTCATAGTCGGCAAACTCATCGTTCGGGCTGAGAAAAGGGTGAGTTTCTCCGTCACCCTTGATCTGGGTGATCTCATACATCGGCTCCCACTTAGCACGCCGCTCTGCGTAGTCTTCGGTCAAAGGTTCGCCCGTTTCCGGGTTGGTTTCCACCGGAAACATCAGGCCGTTTGAGACGTTGCCGTTGTGGGCAAGGGCAAGTACACGGCCGCCGGTCTCTAGTTCATAAGTTTCCATCCAGTCCCACAAACGTTCGGGATTAAATGTTTCTGCGGTTGTGAATGGCAGCATCTGCCGTGCGCGAATGGCATCATCTCGGTAGATCACGTTGCGGTGGAGGTTGTTGCCTCCTTCTGTGGACGTCCATTCGTACCCGATGAACGCAGTGAATGCGCCGGGGTCGTTGTGATGATCCGCAGTTTGCGTGAATTCGTCCCAAACGGATTGTACGAACCTGCGATCTGAAACAGCCTCGGGAAGAGCATCACCGGTTATACCCGCAAAGGTTTCTATGACTTCCATTGTTGCGCCGAGAGCAACATCTCCACCGGCGTTTAGACGTTCGTTCCAGTCTCGAAGTGTTGGATCACGCATCAGGGTAGAATTCCCTGCGACGATCTCATTCATGGCGCCCATGGCGTCCGAGTGATCGGATACGACAAGCCAGTCGAGGGGGCGCGATAACTGCACCCGAAGGCCGTGCGACGTAGTGACTTCCTCACCGCGTGCAAATCTATAAGCATCGTCTGGGCTCAGGATGACGCCAAACCCTCGCGCGTCGAGCGAATTTGACGTGTGCAAGTGAGTGTCACCCCACAGAGGTCGTGTAGGAAAGTCTCGACCTGCATAAGGTGAGAAATCAGCGGGCGCGGGTTCGCGCATATCATCAACCGATATGGTCATCTCTCCGACTTGCCCGCCTTGTGCGGCCTCTTGAGCATTTGAAGAACTTGATAGGAATGCTGCGGAAACTATTGCTGTCGATGTCGTCAGAAAAAACTTCATTTGAACCTCCCAGACGCGCTTAATGCCAGCCTATGGCAACATCTGAGCCGACTGTTCGTCAAGGAAAACAACGGTTTTTCTTAGATGAGCTCAAAAGATCTCAGGAGAGGTTCGACTAGTCCGGGGCCGCAGCTTCGCCCTGACCTCTGGTACTCAGCCGCGGTGAAAAAGTACCGCAATGATACGACGTTATTGACGACTGGTGACTTGGTTCGTCAGTCTTGAGTCCGTGATCTTGATTGGAGACGTTGTTATGAAGTGGTTATCGCGAACATTCCTGCTGTCCTTGTCTCTTCTATTTGCCACGGGCGCTTCAGCTCAAGATAAACCCAACATCGTATTCATATTTTTAGATAATTTTGGTTGGGGCGAACCTGGGTTCAATGGAGGCGGCATAATCCGAGGTACAGCGACCCCCGAGATGGACGCCCTCGCTGCGGAGGGGCTACGACTCACAAACTTCAACGTAGAAAGCCAGTGCACGCCGTCCCGTGCAGCGACCATGACAGGACGATACGGTATCCGAAGCGGCAACCACACGGTCCCACTGGGCGGCGGCGTCTACGGCCTAACTCAGTGGGAAATCACGGTGGCGGAGATGCTAAAGGATGTGGGATACAACACGGCCATGTACGGCAAGTGGCACCTTGGCTGGACCGAAGGACGCTATCCAACGAATCAAGGATTCGACGAATTTTACGGAGTTGAGACCACTGACGTTACAGTCTGGCGCACGCTTCCGGGATTTGCTGAAGCCAACTTGGAGGAGCCTGTTGTGATGCAGGGTGTTGCAGGCGAGCCAGCAACCATCGCGCGGGACTACGATCTCGACTATCGCGGCGAGATAGACGGCGAACTGACGAAAAAGGCTATCGACTTTATCGAAGCGAAGAGTTCCGAAGACGCGCCGTTTTTCATCTATCTTGCATATACGCAGACCCACTATCCAAATATCGCGTCCGAGGAGTTTGATGGCGCCACTGGAAACGGCGTCTGGGCAGACATTCTGCTTCAAACAGATAGCTATATCGGACGCATCGTTGATGCGATTGAAGCGGAAGGTGTTTCCGACGACACCGTGGTGATATTCACCGCTGACAACGGCCCCGAAGCTCTTCCAGTTGGAAATGCCAACGTCTCGCCGGTTCCTGCTGTACATGGTACAGCCGGGCCTTGGCGCGGCACTCTGTTCACCAGCCTCGAAGGAAGCATGCGTGTACCCTTTGCAATCAAGTGGCCGGGAAAGATCCCTGCCGGTTCAGAAAGCAACGATGTTGTCCACTCAATGGATCTCTATCCGACACTTGCAGCTTTTGCAGGGGGCAAGGTGCCTGATGACAGGGCCTTTGATGGTGTCGACCAGTCAAAGTTCTTTCTTGGTGCCCAACCAAACTCAAACCGAGAAGGCGTGATCGTCTACATGGGTGAGCAGGTGTACGGAGTAAAGTGGAAGGATTGGAAAGTTCTTTTCAAGGAGAATACGACTGCTTTTGGTGCAACGGAGTCTTTCGACACACCAAGGGTCTACAACCTTTTGAATGATCCACACGAGCGTGAAAGCGTACTCTTCCCGCACACATGGGCAGCCGAAAAGGCGCTGCCGCAGTTGCAGGAGCACATTGCAACCTTCGAGGAACACCCTCCAATCCCACCGGGAACGCCTGATCCGTACGAACCACCCAAAAACTGAACGGCGGCTTTGTCCGCAAAGCCGTCATCCGACTTTTTTTGTCAGATGACCGCGTTGAGCCCAAAACGAAAGTTCACTCGCCTAAGGCGAAGCGAGTGGTTTTGGACGATTTTGCATTAGCCTGATCCCAAGTAGCAGAGACAAACATCCAAACGCCAATCCCATAGCGAGGGCATTGGCAACGAAGATACCGCCAAACAGGGATATCGCTGTTCTTCCCGCCTGCTCGATAGACGTGTCTACTACGATCGATACCCAGTCTTTCAGGTATAATGCGAACAGGATCGAAAGCCCTACGGGCGAAATGATAAGCGCTGCACCGAGAGAGGCCAATCCTCGCCCAAGGACGGATCGCAGTGTTGATCCTTTCAGTACTATTGCGGCTGTAGAAGCAAAAACGACAAGCGCAGAGAGTAGGACGAGCAACATGTCCACAATTGGGAAGAGGTCTTTCGTAACAGTTCCCGTAAGGGTCGAAGTGAATGGCAATAGAACGAAGGTCGCAAACCCTGCTGCAAGGAGCCCTGTGAATAGCTTTGGCAACAGGCCAGACGAGCGGCTATCGCCCAGCTTTTGTTGCTTAGGTAGAGTGGGCAGAGCCGGGTCAATCTGATCCCACTGCACAGACATTTGTTTTTGACGAGAAAGCATTACAGCCCCCTTGCATTGTTAAGTTTGAGACGACCCAGCCAGCCGCGTGTTATTGAAAATCTGGTGAGCTGAAACGGGGTTTCTTTCGGCGCTTGGACTAATATTTGCGCGAGTTGGACATGCCGACGCGCGAGCATTGGTATCTTTGCAATTTCAGGTGATGAACAACCTGATTACGTAAGCGACATTGGCTAGGCACAAGACGCTGCCGAACCATATCGCGCTGAACCAGAAAACTTGCTTTATCAGTTTCAATGGAAGCTCTCCTCTGGATCGATCTTTCCGCGGAATACCCAGTACGTGTAGGCGGTGTAAGCAAGGATCACAGGCAGCAGAATGACGGCTCCGACCAGAGCGAAAGCCAAACTGCTGTCAGGTGCTGCGGCTTCGGCAATCGTGAGACTTGGGGGTAGCATATAGGGATAGAAACTGATCCCAATGCCAATGAAGCACACGACGAACAAGGCAATGGCGCAGAAGAAGGGCTGATAGTCGCGCTGTGTCTTCAGGCCGCGATGAAGCATCCAAGCAATGAGAGCAACAACAGCCGGCACACACACAGAGAAAACTACACCGGGCCACGAAAACCATCTGATCAGATAGATCGGATCTTGGAACGGGGTCAAAAGACTGACGAGGCCAATCAACCCGAGCGTCATGAGCATCAGTGGACGTGCATAGGAACGCATCTGGTGCTGTATTCCGCCCGTTGTTTTCATATTGAGCCAGGTCGCGCCCAGCAAGGCATACCCGATCACCAAGGCCACACCCGATAGGACAGAGAACGGCGTCAGCCAATCCCACTGTGCACCTGCGTACAGCCGATCTTCGACCGGAATGCCCTGGACCAGCGCGCCAAGCGTGATGCCTTGGCAGAAGGCAGCCACGGTTGAACCGCCGTGAAACGCGACATCCCACAGCCAGCGCCCACGCACCGTTCGCCACCGGTATTCGAAGGCGACACCGCGGAAAACAAGCGCAAGAAGCATGATGATAACGGGCAAATAGATCGCGGGCATCACCACGGAATAAGCCAGCGGGAAAACAGCGAACAAACCTCCGCCGCCCATGACCAGCCAGGTTTCGTTCCCGTCCCATACCGGAGTGACTGAGTTCATCATAACATCCCGATCTTTGTCGGTTTTCGCGAATGGAAAGAGGATTCCAATTCCAAGATCGAAACCGTCCAGGATCACGTAGGTTAAAACGGCAAACGCTATTATGCCTGCCCAGATTGTCGAGAGTTCAAGCATTACGCCGCCTCCGCCATAGTCGGGATTTCAATAGTTCTGTAATTTTCCCGAGGACCTTCGGCGGGTGCTTTGCCCATGAGGCGCAGCATGTAGAACGTGCCCGCTCCGAACACGGCGAAATACACTACGATGAACGCTATCAAAGACGCGGCAACAGAAGGTGCATCCACTTGTGAGAGTGAGTCCGATGTCCGCATCAGCCCGTAAACTGTGTACGGCTGGCGCCCCACTTCGGTGGTGATCCAACCGCCCAGTACCGCGACAAACCCGCTGGGTGCCAATAGAACGGATGTCCTCTGCAACCAGCGATCGTCGTTGAGACGGCCGCGAACCCGCTGAACAAGCGACCACAAGCCGATACCCAGCATGGCAAAGCCGATGGCGAGCATGATGCGGAAGCTGTAGAATACGATCGCGACCGGGGGTTCTTCGTCATCGGGGATAGTGTCCAGCCCGTCAAGCGGCGCGTTGGGGTCATGTTTCAGGATCAGCGATGATAGTTTCGGGATTTCGATGGCGTAGTCCACGCGCTTTTCATCTTCGTTTGGAATGCCGAACAGGATTAGCGGTGCACCTTCGGGGTGGCTGTCAAAGTGACCTTCCATCGCCATCACTTTCTGCGGCTGATGCTCCAGCGTATTCAAACCATGAAGGTCGCCGGCAACGATCTGCAGAGGGGTGGTTAGAACGGCCATCCACATTGCCATCGAGAACATTCGAGTGATCTCAGCCGTGCGATTGCGCCGCAGCAAATGCCACGCCGCAACCCCGGCCACCACAAAAGCAGTGGTGAGATAGGCGGCAAGAACCATGTGCGTCAGGCGGTAGGGGAAGGACGGATTGAAGACAATCGACCACCAGTCATCGGGAATGAACTGCCCCAGTTCGTTGATGTCAAACCCAGCTGGGGTTTGCATCCAGGAATTGACTGACAAGATCCACGTAGCCGATATCAGAGTGCCAAGAGCGACCATCGCTGTGGCCATCATGTGCAAGCTCGGACCGACGCGTTCGCGACCGAAAAGCATAATGCCGAGGAAGCCTGCCTCCAGGAAAAAGGCTGACATGACCTCGTAAGCCATCAAGGGCCCGATTACAGGGCCTGCGGTGTCCGAGAATGTGCTCCAATTCGTACCGAATTGGTACGACATCACGATGCCGGACACGACACCCATCGCAAAACCAACTGCGAAGATCTTTTTCCAGTAGTTGAACAGGTTGAGGTAAGTCCTGTCATTGCGCCATAGCCAGAGGCCATTGAGAACGGCCAAGAAGCTTGCCAAGCCGATAGAAAAGGCCGGGAAGATGATGTGAAACGACACAGTAAAGGCAAACTGGATGCGTGCCAGAGTCTCTGCGTCAAAGTTTGCGAATAAGTTCATTGCCGTTTCCTTTGGCATTGGGTTGCAAAGTGCGGCAGTGAACAGAAGTACCTCGGCTGCCAGCTCGTCGATGTCATTCAGATGAGCCGGATTTGGGTTGTTGCCTGTTTCAGTTCATTTGGGTTCTGGACGGTTGTTTTTGGGTTTTGGACAAAACCCAGTTCCCATTGGCTGGGACTGAGGCTGAAAGTTGAAACCGCACCTTCAGGAAACAATTGCGTTCGAGGGCTCAAAACAAAGTTGCCACCCGGCTCGTTTGTGAGCTGGATGGCAACCTATCAGAAACTGTGCGAGTTCTGTGCGGGATGGTCAGTCAAACTGCGTCTGGATGCTAACAGCGCATGCTGACCGGTCGGGTTTGTTCGGTTGTGTTTCTCCTTGTTTGCTTCACTGGGGGTGGTGTCTTAGTCGTTCCAGTCTTTGTGTTCTTCTTTAAAGTCGTCGCGACGCTCCTGGGCTTCGTCCTGCGCGTCTTCGAAATTGTCCTTTTGGATCGCGCCGCCTACGGCTCCGACTGCGGCACCAGCGGCCGCGCCACCTACGATGCTTTCGCCTGCGATGCCGGCGACAGTGGCGCCGACAACTGCACCCTTGATCGCCTTGTCGGTGACGTAGTCAGCATGAGCTGTTGCCGCCATGGTGATCAGAAGTGCGCTTGAGATCGGGGCGATAATGAATTTCTTCGAGGTCTTCATAGGGTTCATCCTTGTTCTGGGTTAGCAACCACCGTGGCTGCTGTGTGCCATTGAACTAGGTGACCCGATGGCCCGCTTTCTTTTGGAGACGGGACAAGGTTTTGTGGATCTTGGACATCTTTCGATCCCCGGTGCCAGTCCCTCTAGCGGCCAGCTTTACGGAATCTGGCAGGCGTTTCACCTGTCCAGCGCTTGAACGCCACCGAAAAGGCGGCCTGATCCGCAAATCCAAGCATGAAGGCAACACGGGCAACACCCTCACCGCTACGCAGCATGCGTTTGGACAGGTCGCACAGCACACCTTCCAGAAGAGCCTTAAAGCTTGTTCCCTCGGCCGACAGGTGCCGTGTCATGGTCCGACGCGTCAGGCCAAGTTCTCCGGCTATATCGTCGCCGTTTGGTATCGGTCCGGGAAGACGTTCGCCGAGCATATCCATTATGCGGTCGGACAGACTACGGACTGCATCAGGCTGCGCCTTCAGTTGCTCTTCTCCGTGCCTTCGTAAATGTCCCAATAAGGTGGGGTCTGCCGTTGGTATCTTAAAACTCATGCCGTTTGTGGGCAGGGCCAAGGCGTATCCAGACTTGAAGCCTACGACTTCACATCCCGCCAATTCGGCCAGCCGCCGGCAGTGCTCGTCGTCGTCCGTTTCCAACTCGATAGAGATCGGGGCAAGCCTGCCAGAGGTGATTTGTTGAACTCGCTTAAAAAGGCCGAATATCAGCATTTCGCGATGACGAGGATATTGATGTGCCGGGATTACATTGCTCTCCAGAGTGATCCTTGGCTCGTCGGGCGCCCCCACCACGTCCAGACTCAAGTCAGGGTCTTGCATTGCGTAAAAACGTTGCGTAAGCGCCAGCGCGTCTTCGATCGTTTCGGCTGCACGAACGATGTAAGCCAAAAGCGTTCCGGGACCTTGCGCCGAAAGCCCAACGCGCGCGGCAAAAGTTTTGTCTTCCAAAACCCGGCAGGCAGTTTCAACTGCGCCCGCCTCATGTAGCAGCTCGACAGTTGCGTCGGGGCTATCGCCGATATCAACGGGTGCCCCCGCCATTTCCAGGACTTCGGGAAACGGAATGCGCGCGCCGGGTTCTTGAGAATAACGCAGCCCGACGTTTCGCAGTCTGTAAGTGCTGATGCGTGGCACTTTCACGTCCTCCCCTGAATGGCACGCAACTCCCGGCAGTCACAGCAATTGTCCAGAAGCCAACAACAAATGTCCAGAACCCTCAGGATTGCAGGCGCGACGACGGTTAGGTCCGGGTCATCAGAAAGGAAACGACCATGATCTACTTCGCAAGGTACTACCGCGTACTGAAGGCAATCCAAAACTCCGCCAAGCAAGAGTGGTCCGGGGGGAACATCCACGGTCTGCGCAGTTCGCCACTTGGCGAGAAAACACCGAACGGACGTCGTTGGGATCCACCCTACGCCCCGCAGGAACAGCCCACAGAACCCGCACAACAACCAACCGAGAATTGACGTTCTCCAAACACTGAAAATCTACATGCGCAGCGTGGCTGCGTAACAAAAGGACTGAAACATGAAACCACCCGCGTTCCTGATGGCGCCCTTAGTTGGCGTCATTTCAACTCCGGCCTTTGCCGCTGGCGGCGATCCCAGATGGTGGGTCGCGCCCAACCAAACCGACACCTATGCATGGGTAGGCTTGGTCGTTCTCGCCCTTGCGATCCTGCTGGTCGTACATCTGTACGCGCGCTTTGAACGTTACACCGAACACAAGTCAATCGGCACTCCGCTGCGCACAACTATTCCGACAATGCTCACTGTCGCCTTGGCGTATGAGCTGATGCCTGCCCTGAGCCACTTCAGCAGTCTACTGCCGGGTGCCTTAATCCTGACCGCAATCGCTCGCGACTTCATGTTGTGGTGGCGTCCATCGAAAGAGGAGTTGGCAAAATGATTGAGCTTCTAGTAACCTCTTTTCCGTTTGTCCTGCGCGTGATTTACCTGAAATGGCGCGGGCTACCGGTCACCCTCTACAATGTTCACCGAGCGCTCTTCATGTGGTTCGTTCTCGCCCTGATCGTGTTCTTTGCTGTATTCTACTACTATCCCAAGTCCTACACCGGCCTCGTGCCATTCAGAACTGTTCCGGTCGTCGCCGAGAACGGCGGAACCGTTACGGACATCTATGTAAAGGGCGGCGATCGTGTCGAACCGGGCGATCCGCTGTTTGCAGTCGAGAATGCGTCGGAACAAGCCGCTGTAGATTTTGCGATGCGCAAAGTTGAAGAGATTGAAAGCGCGAAACTGGCCGCTGAGTTGCAGGTCCAGACCGCGCAGGCCGTGGTGGATGCCGCAGTTACCGCTAGAGAACAGGCTGAGCTGGTGCTGATGGATCACGAGGCACTTCAAGCAAAGGGCTCTGCGGCATTTCAAGTGAGCCAGCTGGAGCGCGCTCAAGCAACTTTGAGCACTCGGGAAGCTGAGGTTGAGGCTGCTGAAACGCAACTTGGTGTAGCGCAAGTTCAGGCGACGGCTGTTCTGCCCGCCCAACTTGCATCGGCGCGTGCATCGTTACAGCAGGCTCAGGTGGAACTCTCAAAGACCCTGACGCGCAGCTCTGTCGATGGTGTAGTTGAACAAGTTACCCTGAATGTTGGTTCACGCGCAGCGCAAGCCGCAATGAGCCCCGCCATGCTGATTGTACCCGACCGAAAAGATGTAGAGAAAGGACGCGTCGTAGCCGGCTTCTCACAGGTTTCTCGCACCGAACTGTACGAAGGTATGGCCGCAGAGGTGGCATGCGAAAGCAACTTCAACATCTCGATGCGCAACACCGTTCTTCCTGCAAGGATCGTACGTATTCAGGAGCAGATTTCTTCGGGTCAGCTCGCGCCTAGCGGTCGCCTGATTGAGCCGAGTGAAAAGGCAAAACGGGGTCAGATCGTTGTGCATCTCGATCTGGTGCACCCAGAACACCGCGAACTTTTGGTGCCAGGTAGTGGTTGCATCGTCCAATCCTACACCACCAAATTTGAAGGTGACATGGAAGGAACACTTGTTGCCCATGGGATCCAGGCTATGGGTATCATCAAGGCAGTCGGTCTGCGGGTTAAAGCTTGGTTCGGTCTGACTTCAGGTATCGGCTTGATCGGTGGTGGACACGTCTGATTTTCCAAAGACCCTCCTATTCAGCAAATGCGGCTCCCGATAAACGTTGGGAGTCGTTTCTTCTGTTTTGTGAACAGATCACATGCCAAAAAAATGTGAGTTCTGTTTCGGCTTTCTGATACCCGGCGAACGGTAGGTAGGTCCGCTCAGGTAATCTTTTGCAGGAAAATGACGACCACATACAGTAGACCGGAATGTCAGTTTTGACCGCGTAGCCGCCGTCGGTTGATCGCGCAGCAGCAGTCACTATGGGCTCGAAGCGGCCATTCGCTGCTAGTTGCTCGTACGACTGCTTTGCGGACAAAGTGGTCGTTAGACTCCGGCGATCCAAGACCTTTTCTTACACAGAGAAGACGCGTTAATCCTCAATTTTTAAGTTAGCAAATTGTGTACTCAACCAGCGAGGCGAAGTGAGGTTGTCGCCATAGCGCTCCTCAATTCGGCTTTCAATCTTTTAGATATCTCGCGATCTTTGAAGTATTCAGTTTGAATGAATGTAGAAGGTCTAAAGTCCGGATCGTGAAGCAACAAATCGCGAACTGCTCGTTCAAGCTTGCAGTCATTATTCAAGTGAGTTGCGGCCGCAGTCCGATAAGCTGCCGCCCGCCGAGTGAGCCTCGCAAATTCATCCACGGTGTTAAAACAAGCCTCAAAATCATGCATGACATAGTAGGCAATTGCCTCTAGTTCGCGGCAATATTCGGGCAAAAAGGGATCAAGCATCTTTGCACGTTTTTGGTACTCAAGAGCAGTCTTTCCATCTCCGAGAAAGTTATGGAGTTCACCGGTTCGTCCGACAATGAACGCGTGATTGGGGTTTAACTCCAGAGCGCGATTGAAGTGGAACTTAGCCCGTTCAAAGTCACGAACATAGAGCGCCAAGGAACCGGCAATTCGATGGCTTTCAGCGTCCGTTTCATCCAGCTCGACAGCTAGGTTCCCTGCTTCGACCAACTCATCCCATACATCTTCACCGGTCCATTCTGCTACTGTAGCGACAGCGCATGCCCTCCACGCATGAACTCGACCATATCCTGGATCTCGTTTCAGCGCTTCGTCAAACCAATGAACTGCTTCCTGTGCATTCTCCTTTGTGACTCCACCAATCCGGTGATAGTACAAACCGCGGATTAAACATTCATAGGCTTCCAGGTCACCCGGACGTTTGCGCTGTGCCGTGGCTTCCATTTGCCGTTCGATCTGGCCAGCCACACTAGCGACGATTTTGGCAACAAGGTCATCTTGGAAATCGAAAAGATCCTCCAGATTGCAATCCGCCCGCTCTGCCCAAAGCTGTTCGCCTGACACTGCATCCGTCAGATAGGCGTTGATCCGTATGCGATTTCCCAGCTTGCGAACCCCGCCCTCAAGACAGAAACGCACGCCGAGTTTCTGTCCAAGTTCACGAGCGTCCGCCGCAACCCCTTTTAACCCAAAACTAGTATTCCTGGAGATCGTGAGAATGTCAGGGAACCGGGACAACTCTGTAATGATGTCTTCCGTCAGGCCATCGGAAAAATACTCCTGCTCGGGATCATTGCTCATGTTCTTGAAGGGAAGCACAACAATTGAGTTGGTGGACTTTTGAAGTTCCGCCACGTAGGGAAGGCTACTGTCCTCGATAAGGGCGGTTCCGCAACTGTGCGTGCCAAGCTCGCCTGCAACAGCGTAGACCGTAATTGGTTCGGAAATATTTTTAAGCTTTCGGGTGCCCTTGTTCTCAAATTTGAGCTGGGCCGACCGCTTGGCGTGATCGAACACAGCATTACTTACGAGGACCATACCCGGCTCGGCTTCAGACTCAATACGACTTGCTACATTTACCCCATCGCCAAGCAAATCGTCGCCATCTACTACGACATCGGCAAGATGGACCCCAACCCTGATTTCTAGTCCAATCTCTCGCTTGGTTACTGGTGCAGCGAGTTGAAGTTGTAAGTTGTAAGCACAGCGAACAGCCGCCACCGGGCTAGAAAACTCCAAAAGAAAGCCATCACCCGCGCGGTTGAAGACCCGCCCATTGTGCGTGGACGCAACAGTTCCGATTAACTCGTTTAACAGGGTAACACGATTTATCGTGTCGACTTCATCTTCACGCATTCGAGTGGAATAACCGACAACATCAGCGGCCAAGATCGTAGACAATCTCCTATTCATATTGAAGGTTCCTATTGCGCATAAATTTTAAGCCCTAATGCACGATTGCCCCATAGTAAGCCATTTGACTTCAAGAGTCTGCAAGGAGTGCTGTCAGACGAATTCTAACCAGTCTCAGTTTGCCGCGGAAACCGCAAACCTATCCGGAACAAAGTTGACGTCACTCGCTAAGAGCGGCGGCGCGGGTCAGCTTGAAGGTATCTCGGCTTGCGAGCGATCCTTCTTGGTTGAAGTGGTTGTAGACAGAGGAGTGGACCGAGACGAATTTCTGTAGACTTCGCATGCGCCTGAACCGTTGCATGGCGCGTTCGCGTCGTCGGAAAGGAAGGTGTGAATTCTCGACGCGGTTATTGAGCCACCTTCCCGTCTGCTGTTTTTCGGCAGCGCCGAGCTCTCTGAGAGCGGCCCGACACGATGCGAAGCGATCCGTGACGACGTTTTCCGCTTTACCGTGCCGCTTCATCAATTTCTTGAGGAATTTCAATGCCGCCTGCTTGTTTCGGCGTTTGGTAACGACGGCTTCCAGCACTTCGCCCTCATGATCAACGGCCCGCCAAAGATAATGCCGCTTACCATTTACCTTCACGAAAACCTCGTCAACGTGCCACTGCCATTTGGAGAACGAGCGCAGCTGCTGAACACGATTCCGCCTTATCTCAGCAGCAAACATCGGGCCAAACCTGTTCCACCAATACCGGACAGTTTCGTGGCTCACGTCGATCCCGCGTTCGTGCAGCAGATCTTCGACATTCCTAAGCGAGAGCGGGAAACGGATGTACAGCATCACCGCCAAGCGGATAATCTCGGGATTGGTTTTGAAGTATTTGAAAGAGGCGGGTCTGGTGATGGGCAAAAGCTACGCAACACCCCTACCCTGCTCAAGCAAAGTTCTTCTGACAAGACCCCCTGTTCTTGCGAGAAAATTCCCTGTTCCACTTTTTAGGGAATTTTCATCATAAGCTATTGGAAAATATAGAATTGTGACATCTGAAATCTCGGGTTCCAGACTTGTTTTGCAGAAATTCCCTGTAAATTGCCGGGTATCAGGGAAATCTGGCTCAAAGCGACCCCGCCAAAATGCGACACTGAGACTGGCGCCTGAGTTGTCCTCTGAATGTACAGTCTGCTCCGTCTCTGATTGAAAGCGCATGCGCCAACGCGCGGGAATTGCGGCACAATTCCGGGCCAGAAAACAAAACTGAAGTGAGACAGGTATGAGTGGCGGGGAGACAGGGATTCGAACCCTGGGGACGCTCTCACGCCCAACGGTTTTCAAGACCGCCGCATTCGACCACTCTGCCACCTCCCCGCGTGGGGCTGGGTCTAAGGCCAACTGAAATCGGTGGCAAGAGCAAATAGGGAATTCTCGCCTAAGCATGTGCAGTGGTCTTTCCATGACACCTCACCCACGTTATGCTTTGCAGGAAAGACCGTAACAGACCGGCAAGACAGAACCGGCAATTGGCGGCGGGGTTCAGGAAACGAGACCCCTTCAGGCAAGGGATGACAAAATGAAGCGAGCGACTGAGACACGCGTAAAACCGCGATCGTGGGCGGTGCTGGCCGTGACATTGGCAATTCTGGCGGGGTGTGACGAGACACTGTCGACCGAGGAAGCATTGTCGGACGCACCAAGTGACGGCACCCAGACCAGCGGTACCGTCGAACTGTTTCCCGGTCATTCAGACAAATCAGGCGCAACGGTCGAAGCGCCAGAGGCCTTCAATGTGACCGAGGCCGCGCTGTGGGATGGGCGTCCGTCCTTGGGCGGTATCTGGGTTGCCCACCCGGATGTGACCCAACCCGAACGCGTTGTCATCAAGAATCCGAAAAACAACAAATCTGTGAATGGCGCCTTGTTCCGGCGGGAAAGAAACCTGCCCGGCCCGGCTTTACAACTGTCCTCTGCGGCCGCTGGCAAGCTGGGTATCCTTGCGGGTGCGCCGACCAAGGTTCAGGTTACTGCCCTGCGGCGCAAACCCGTAGAAAAAGAAGAACCCAAGCCCGAAGAAACCGCGACAACCGAGAATAAATCGGTCACCGATGAAGCAATATCAAAAGACGCAGCCATAGAAACGGCTACGGCAGATGCCGAAAAGCCCACAAAGCGGAAATGGTGGCAAAAGAAGGAAACGGTTGCCGCAGCAGGAGCAGCCGGAGCCGCTGCAGCGGCAACAGGCGACGCCGCAGCTGAAGCAACCGCCGATGCCTCGGAAGACGTGGTTGAAACCGCAGCTCAGGCAACAGCGTCACCTACTCAATCTGACCCCGAAGTCACCTCGCCCGAGGAAAAGCCAGCCAAACGGAAGTGGTGGCAAAAGAAGGAACCGGTTGCCGCAGCAGGCGCAGCCGGAGCTACCGCGGCGGCAACAAGCGACACCGCAGCTGAGGCAACCGCTGATGCGGTGGGAGAAGTGGTAGAAACCGCAACTCAGCCCACCGCGGCCCCCTCTCTGTCTGACCCCGAAGTCACCCCACCCAAGGACAAACCGGCCAAACGGAAGTGGTGGCAAAAGAAAGATCCTAACGAGATCACTGAAACGCCGCTTGACCCCGTTGCAGGTGCTGCAGCCGCGATTGAAGCGGCCGACCCCACCCCGGTAAGCGCGCCTGCTCTGGCGGCTCAGGATCCAGCACCACGATCTCTGACCAAGCCGTTTGTTCAGGTTGGAACCTTCAATGTCGAAGCCAATGCCAAGAGCGCGGCGCAAAAAATTGAGCGGAACGGGATGACTGCCAATGTTCGCGAGCTGAAGACCGACGACAAAACGGTCTGGCGCGTGCTGGTTGGCCCCGCAAAAACCCGCTCGGAACGCAACGCATTGCAAAGCGACGTCAGAGACCTTGGGTTTTCCGACGCGTTCTCTGTCAAGAATTGAAACAAAGGAGGCCCCTCGTGCTGTCCTCACTGCGATCATCCGTTTTGACCCTTGGGCTGGCTGTGTTTGCCCTGCCCGCCCAAGCCTTTGATACAACAGCCCGCGCGGCATATGTGGTAGATCAGACCACAGGTACGGTTCTACTGTCCAAAGAGGCCGACCTGCCCCTACCGCCTGCCTCTATGTCCAAGCTTATGACGCTTTACGTGGCGTTCGAGGCACTGCGCGATGGCCGCCTGACATTGGATGAAACACTGCCGGTTTCAGAACACGCCATGAGCTATGGCGGCTCAACCATGTTCCTGAACACGCAGGACCGCGTCCGGGTCGAGGACCTGTTGCGCGGCATTATCGTACTGTCGGGCAACGACGCTTGCGTGGTGATCGCCGAGGCGCTCAGCCCTGACGGAACCGAGGCTGGGTTTGCCCGATACATGACGCAACGTGCGCAGCAAATGGGCATGAACAATTCCAACTTTGCCAACTCGAACGGCTGGCCCGCTGCCGGTCATATGATGTCCACCCATGACCTGGCTGTGTTGGCAAGTCATCTGATTTCGGATTTCCCGGAATACTACCCCCTGTTCGCCGAGGAAGAGTTTGAATTCGATGGCCGCGCGCCGTCGAACAAACGCAACCGCAACCCGCTGCTCAAGCTGGGGATCGGTGCCGACGGTCTGAAGACCGGCCACACGCAAGAGGCCGGGTATGGCCTTGTCGGGTCGGCCAAACAGGGTGACCGTCGGGTGATTTTTGTACTCTCAGGTCTCGACAGCACCGGCAAACGAGCAGAGGAGGCTGAGGCCGTGGTTAACTGGTCGTTTCGAAATTTTGTCGAGAGGACAGTTGCCAACGCGGACACGCCAATAGCCGAGGCCAAGATCTGGATGGGCGCGCAAAAGACCGTGGGTCTGGTCCCGGAAGAGGACCTGTCGCTGCTGTTCCCAGTTCTGGGTGACAAGAATATCGAGGCCGAGGTTGTCTATGACGGGCCGGTCAACGCGCCAATTGAAAAGGGCCAACAACTGGCTGAGCTGGTTATCAAACCGGAAGGATTGCCGGAAATCCGCCGCCCATTGGTGGCGTCTGAAAGCGTCCCGGCCGGAGGCTTCGTGGTGCGTATGATGACCGTGGGCGGTATCTTTCTGACCGAAGTGATCGGCAATCCACTGGATGCATTGTGACAAATCCTGGGTTGTTTCTGACCTTCGAAGGCATTGACGGATCAGGCAAATCTTCGCAGGCGCGCATGCTTGCCGAGCGTTTGCGCGACCTTGGTCATGAGGTCGTGCTGACGCGCGAACCCGGTGGCTCGGTCGGGGCCGAAGAAATCCGCCGCCTGGTTTTGGAAGGCGACCCCGACCGCTGGTCGGCCGAAACGGAATTGCTGTTGTTCACTGCCGCGCGGCGGGATCATTTGGAGCGTACCATTGAACCTGCCTTGGCCGCGGGCAAAGTGGTCATCTGTGACCGTTTTGCCGATAGCACTCGCATGTATCAGGGCCTGTCTCGCGGCGATTTGCGCGGGGTGGTTGATCAATTGCACAGCTTGGTGATCGGGCGCGAACCCGATCTGACACTGCTGATCGACATGGACCCACAAACCGGTCTGGCCCGCGCCAAGGGGCGACAGGGCAAAGAAGAACGGTTCGAAGATTTCGGCATCGATCTGCAGCAAAAGATGCGCGCCGGATTTCTGGCGCTGGCCGATGAGTTTCCGGACCGCTTCCGCGTGATTGACGGCAACCGCGACATGGACAGCGTTGCACAGGATGTGACAGATATCGTTCTGCAAGCTTTGTGACTGACGATATATGAGCGACGATACCCCAACCCCGGATCAGGCCCCTGGTGCTCCGCACCCGCGCGAAACCCAGCAACTGTTTG
This sequence comes from Ruegeria sp. BH6, assembly GCF_056538105.1. Taxonomy (NCBI): domain Bacteria; kingdom Pseudomonadati; phylum Pseudomonadota; class Alphaproteobacteria; order Rhodobacterales; family Roseobacteraceae; genus Ruegeria; species Ruegeria sp. BH6. The sequence continues at coordinate 394,976 of NZ_JBQFSR010000001.1, read as the reverse complement.
GGCAAGCCGCGGCTGAACAGGCATTTCTGAGCGCCTACACCTCGGACCGGCTGCACCACGGCTGGCTTTTGACTGGCCCGCGCGGGGTGGGCAAGGCAACCCTGGCCTGGCGGATTGCACGGTTTTTGCTGGCAACGCCGCCGGTGGAAGAGGATGGGCTGTTCGGTGCCCCTCCGCCACCTGAAACCCTTGCGATTGATCCCGAACATCCGGTCGCACACCGCATACTGGCCGGGGCCGAGCCGGGGCTGGCCGCCATCACCCGATCCGTGAATGATCAGGGGCGGTTGCGGAACGAAATCGTCGTTGATGATATTCGCAAGCTGGGGAAATTCTTCGGTCTGTCCTCGGCCGATGGCGGGCGGCGTGTCGTAATCGTCGATTCAGCGGATGAGATGAATGTCAGTGCGGCTAATGCCCTGCTTAAAATGCTCGAAGAGCCACCTGCGCGCACGACATTACTGTTGGTTTCGCACCAGCCGTCACGCCTGTTGCCAACGATCCGATCCCGTTGTCGAACCCTGCGCCTTTCTCCACTTGGGCCTGAGGATATGCAAGCCGCCCTCGTGCAAACGGGTGCGGACCTGCCCGCGCAGACCGACCATTTGGCAGCGCTGGCCGCCGGGTCGGTCGGCGATGCGGTGCGGTTGATCAATCTGGGTGGGTTAGAGATCTATGCTGAACTGATCGCCATTCTCGGCACTCTGCCCCGCATGGATCGCCAGCGCGCGTTGGCTTTGGCCGAAGCCGCTGCCCAACGCGGCGCGGCAGAGCGGTTCGAACTGCTGCTGACCCTGATCGACGTCGTCCTGTCGCGCCTTGCGCTGACCGGTGCAACCGGTGCGCCGCCACTACCCGCGGCTGCGCCGAATGAGGCGGAAACGCTGTCACGTTTGTCCCCATCTCCGCATCAGGCCCGTCAATGGGCCGAGGTTGCGGCGACAATCACGGCCCGCGCGCGCCATGGTCAGGCGGTGAACCTTGACCCTGCCGCTCTGGTCCTAGATACGGTGTTCAAGATACAGGAAACCGCCGGTCAGAGCAGATGAGCGACACCCCCCAGATCACCGACAGCCATTGCCATCTGGACTTCCCCGATTTTGAGGGGCAGCTGGACCAGATCATCGCCAATGCCGCCGAGGCAGGCGTGACCCGCATGGTCACGATCTGCACCCGCTTGCGCAACGAACCCACCATTCGTGCCATTGCCGAGGCACACGCGCCGATCTTCTATGCCGCAGGCACCCATCCCATGAGCGCCGCGGATGAGCCGATGGCCACGGTCGACGAACTGATCGCGCTGTCCCGGCACCCGAAATTTGTCGGCATCGGCGAAACCGGTCTGGATTACCACTACACCGCTGACTCAGCCTCGGTGCAAAAGCAATCGCTGCGCGTTCATATCGAGGCCGCCCAGCACACCGGTCTACCGCTGATTATCCACGCCCGCGCAGCTGATGATGACATGGCGCGCATTCTGGCCGAGGAACACCGCAATGCGCCCTATTCCTGCGTAATGCACTGTTTCTCATCCTCGGCGGAACTGGCCCGCGCCGCGCTGGATCTGGGTTTCTACCTGTCCATGTCCGGCATCGCCGCCTTCCCAAAAAGCCAGGAATTGCGCGATATCTTCGCCGCCGCGCCGGTCGACCGCGTTCTGGTGGAAACTGACGCCCCCTATCTGGCCCCGCCGCCTTATCGCGGTAAACGTAACGAACCGGCCTATACCGCCCACACCGCCCATAAAGGGGCCGAAGTGTTCGGGTTGGACTATGCCGATTTCGCTGCCCAGACGCAGGCCAATTTCGACCGTCTGTTCACCAAGGCCGCAACCTACAAGGCGGCTGCATGACCCAACTGCGCTGCACCATCCTTGGCTGCGGCTCGTCCGGCGGCGTACCGCGACTGGGCGGGCATTGGGGGGATTGCGATCCGCAGAACCCCAAGAATATTCGCCGCCGCTGTTCGATGCTGGTTGAACGTGACGGGCCGGATGGCACGACCACAGTGCTGATCGACACCACCCCCGACATGCGCAGCCAATTGCTGAGTACTGGAACAGGGCGTTTGGATGGCGTGGTTTATACTCATTCCCATGCCGATCACGTCCACGGCATCGATGACCTGCGCATGATCGTCTATAACATGCGCGAGAGAGTATCGGTCTGGGCCGACGGTGATACGCAGAACGCCCTGCTGGGGCGGTTTGGGTATGCCTTCATCCAACCCGAAGGCTCTCCCTATCCGCCGATCCTTGACTTGAAATCCATCGACGGCCCGTTCGAAATCGACGGCCCCGGCGGTTCGATCCCGTTTCACCCCTTCAAGGTCAATCATGGCTCGATCGATTCTTTGGGTTTTCGGATGGGTAAGCTGGTGTATCTGCCGGACGTCGCCGAACTTTATGACGACGCTTGGCCTATGATGGAAGGGCTGGACTGTCTGGTCATTGACGCCCTGCGCCGCAGCCCTCATCCCACACACGCCCATCTGGATAAAACGTTGGAATGGATCGAGCAGCTGAAACCCAAACGAGCGGTTCTAACCAACATGCATATCGACCTCGACTATGTCACGGTTGACGCCGAAACCGCCGATCACATCACCCCTGCCTATGACGGTATGGTGATCCATCAGGATTTATAGGGCACTGCCGTTGCAGCCCGCGAAACACTCTGGGGCGGTTGGATGCTGCAAACTCTGATCGAAGTTATCCTGCCGGTATTTCTTGTGATCGGTGCCGGATACACCGCGACCCGTCTGGGGTATTTCAAAGAAGCCCATGTCGAAGGGTTGATGAAATTCACTCAGGGCTTCGCGATTCCCTGCCTGCTGTTTCTGGCCATCGCACATCTGGATCTGAGCGCCAGTTTCGATCCCCGGCTGCTGGGCAGCTTTTATGCCGCCGCAGCCCTGTGTTTCACCGCCGGGTTGTTCGGCGCCCGCCTGATCTTTCACCGCGAGTGGGAAGATTGCGTCGCCATCGGCTTTTGCTGTTTGTTCTCGAACTCGGTTCTGCTGGGCCTTCCGATCACGGAACGCGCCTTTGGGTCCGAGAATTTGGACGGGAACTACGCCATCATCGCCTTCCATGCGCCATTTTGCTATGCCATCGGCATCACGGTGATGGAAGTTGTCCGAAACCGGGGGAATGGCGGCACGCGCATGATCCGGTCGGTGATGTCGGCAATGTTCCGCAATGCGCTGATCCTCGGTATCGCACTGGGATTTATCGTTAACCTTTCAGGAGTTGGCGTACCTTCAGTTTTGGACGAAGCGCTTGGCCTTATTACTCGTGCCGCCCTGCCCGGCGCCCTGTTTGCGCTGGGCGGAGTTCTGGTCAAATACAAGCCCGAGGGCGATCTGCGCGCGATTGCCTATGTCTGCTGCATTTCATTAATCCTGCACCCCGCCCTGGTTTGGCTGTTTGGGACCTCTGCTGGTCTGCCTCAGGATTTGTTCCGCTCGGGCGTTCTCACAGCGGCGATGGCGCCCGGCTTCAACGCTTATATATTTGCCAACATGTACGGACACGCAAAACGGGTGGCAGCCTCATCCGTTTTGATTGGAACGGCGACCTCGATTCTGACGGTCTGGTTCTGGCTGACACTTTTAGGTTGATGGCACCTTAGTTTGGATTGACTCTGGCGCGGCGGGACGCACCTATCGGTAAAGCTAACAGGACAATTCGAATGCACCACGCCCTTATCGTCGCCCATGGCCAACCGTCGGACCCGACCCCGGCCGAACAGGTCTTAGCCGAGTATGCCGCCGAGGTCGACGTACTGTGCGCAAAGGTGACTGTGCGGTCGGCAACGCTGGCGGCACCGGGTATATTCGAAGAGCGCGTTTCAAAGCTGACAGATGACGCAGTGATTTACCCGCTGTTCATGGCAAAAGGGTGGTTTGTCACCAGCGCCCTACCCAAACGCCTTGCCGGGCGAAATCTACGCATTCTGGACCCGCTTGGTGTCGACCCTGACCTACCAGAACTTGTGGCCGGGGCGCTGCGCGACAGGTTGGTGGAAAACCAGTGGACGGCGCAGGAAACGGATCTCGTTGTGGCGGCTCATGGCTCAGGTCGCAGTCGCAACCCGTCTGCCGTTGCCCTTGCTTTCGCCAGCACGTTAGAAAAATATCTGGCATTCAGGTCCATTCGTGTGGGTTTTGTCGAAGAACCCCCTTCCATCTCCGAGGCCGCGTCAGGTTTGTCGGAGCAAGCTATTTGCCTGCCCTATTTTGCCTGCACCGGCGGTCACGTTCTTGAGGACCTGCCGCAAGAGTTGGCTGAAGCCACGTTCAAAGGACAACTCATGCCAGTTGTCGGAGAGCTGCCACCGATCAAGCGCCATATTGCAAACACTCTGAGCCGTGTGTTCGATTAGGCTTGATCGCATCTAAGCCGGGTCCGCGCGATTTTAATCCAAACGAACCCCGGATGCCGGGTCGCCTTGCCGACGCCCCACCAGTGTCGAGTATAAGCAATGCCGAGATCTGCCTTTCCTCTTCGCCTCATACAGCGCCAAATCAGCCGCGTTCAGAATTTCCGCAGATTTGGGGGGCGAAAACTGCGTGGACAACGCGGTCCCGATACTGGCTGATATCCGACAGGGGTTTTTCTCGAACACCATTGGTTTTTGCAGCCGGTCAATAAGACGTGACGCAATTGCTGAGAGGACAGATTCATCCATCAAACCCTTAAAGATAATAACGAACTCATCCCCGCCAATGCGAGCCACTGTGTCATCGTTGCGGGTTTCCTCTACCATGATCCGTGCGGCCTGCTGCAACACGTGATCCCCCGCTGCGTGCCCATATTGATCATTGACCGACTTGAAGAAATCCAAATCCAGATGCATCAGGGCGAAAGGCGAATTCCCGGATGTCAGATGGCCCAGAACCACGTCCATGGCCCGACGGTTCTTTAACCCGGTCAGCATATCGGTAAAGGCTTGTTCTTCGGCGGCCAACATCGCCCCTTGCAGCCGCAGGTTAAGCGACCGCGAAGCCTCCATCGCGGCCGATTTAGCCTCGACCAGGTACAGCAGTTCGATCGCAAGGTCGGTGCCAGAAAAGTCCGCACTGGTCAGCGCATAATCACGTACAGCATCCAAAATTGAAATGCCGAAGGACAGGTTAATTACTGCGCCTTTTCCGTTGGGCAGTGGGGCAATCAATCCCTTCAACGCCGTTCGTGGCGTATCATGGAGTTTCAGGTGCAGTTTTGCGCCAGCCAACGACATCAGCGCCGAAAGGGTTGTGACAGCGCGCGGGCGTATCAACTCGAATACGTCCAGAAATTCTTTCCCCTCTATCGGTTGATCCGGGCGAAGTTTCTGCAACGTCGGCCCTACGCGTATTATCCGCCCAGTTTCGCTCACCAGAACGAACATTGGACATAGTGTTTCCAGCAAAGAACCCAGATCGCCAGTATCCATCATGATTTGCGCGCCCCAAGATCGAAATGACGCCCTTCGGCAAAAGCGCTTTCCACAAGTACGACTGAGATGACTTCGGCCTCGCCCTCTTGCCCGTCATGGGACAACATGGCCAAGGCACCGTAATCGTCGGCCATGGCGCGCAAAACCCCGACCATAACGCTGGAATATCCGGCCAATCCGGGATGACAATACAATTGATATTCTGTTGGGCTCACCTCAATAAACTCCAACATTGGCAGGCAAAGGTCGGAAACTGCCAAACGGACACGGTCGGACAAGTCATCCAGGGAATGCAGGAACTCTACATAAGTGACGCCGCCAAAGCGCAGCAGACGGCGCAGATCCTCCATATTCGGGTGAGACACCAGATATGTTCCCAAATCCTCGAGTATTTCGGCACGTGGGCGCTTTAGTTCGCCGCACAGTGTGTCCAAAACCCGGGCAGTCATGTCGTCATCGTAGACGAGCATGGCCTCGAACTCGGTAAATCCCAGCTCAGCCATCTCGGTCACGTGCAACCAGCACGTCTGCCCGTAGGTAGCGCATACGAAGGATTGTACCGCCCGATTGATCAGACCATGCATAAAATGCCCCAGATTGGTTACTTCTCCAATCTGGCTCGTGATTCCTTAACAAACCCCCAAGATAGGACGTTGGATTCCAACAATCTGAAGAAATATCACAGTGGAAGTCTTTGACAGGGAACTAGAAATCCGTCGGCGCCCCACCTTCGGCTTTGCGACGGGCGACAAAGTCGGCAAGCTCATCCCGGATCGCATCATCCAGCGCCGGTGGTTCAAAGCTGGTGATGATCTCTTTGAACATGTGATGGGCCCGCTCCGCCGTCCAAATGCCACCCGCAACATTCCAGCCCTCGAAGTTCTTCCAATCACTCAGGAAGGGTTGATAGAACGCGGTGGTGTAGCGGTCCTGCGTGTGCTGAATACCAAAGAAATGGCCGTCATTGCCCACCGACCGGATCGCATCCAACGCGATTTCATCTGGACCGGTCGCGGTAATTTCAGGCTGCATATAGCGCTGAATTTGCTGCAATATTTCACAGTCCATGATGAATTTCTCGGGGCTGGCGATCAACCCTCCCTCAAGCCAACCTGCTGCGTGGTATACCATATTGGTACCCGACTGAACGGACGCCCACAGAGAGTTCGAGGTCTCCCAAACCGATTGGCCATCGGGCACGTTTGCGGCACACACCCCCGACGACCGCATCGGCAGGTTGTAGAACCGTGCCATTTGCCCAGTCATCTGGGTGGAACGCATGTATTCCGGTGTACCAAAGGCAGGTGCGCCTGACTTCATATCCACATTGGATGTGAACGTCCCGATTACGCAGGGAATCCCTGGGCGCACGTATTGGAACAGAGCGATTGCGCACAAGGCTTCGGCCAGCGATTGCGCTACAGCCCCCGCCATCGTTACCGGAGCCATTGCACCAGCCAACGTGAACGGCGTCACAACAATCGCCTGCCCCCGCCGCGCCAAACGCAAGCAACCGTCAATCATCGGGTGGTCGTGTTTCAGCGGTGAGGTCGAGTTGATGTTGGAATACATCCGAGGCGTTGCCTCGAATTCCTCGTGGCTCAGCCCGCCAGCGATGCGGACCATCTCCATCACATCTTCGACCCGTTCCTTCCCGAGGCAATAGGCATGCATCGCCTTGTCGGTCAGGGTCAGCTTGTCATAAAGCACATCCAGGTGCCGGACACTGGCATGTATATCGACGGGTTCAACCGGATACCCGCCCGCAAAGTGAATGCAATTGAAATATTGCGTCAGTTTCAACAGGTTGCGGCACATATCTCGATTGCCGGGAACCTTGGTACCGATCTCCATATCCCAGTAATTCGGCGGCGATGATACGTTGCCGAACACCATGTTCTTTCCGCCGATCTCAATCGTGCGGTCCGTATTTCGCGGAGTAATCGTAAAGCTTGAAGGGGCTTTGCCCACCATCTCCATGACAAAGTCCCGGCCCATGCGAACATTGTCGCCCTCGACCGTACACCCTGCCTCGCGCAGAATGCCTTTGGCTTCTTCGTTGTAGAACTCGATCCCGATCTCTTCGAGGATGCGCATGGCCCCTTCATGGATCGCCTCGATCCCGTCCTGATCCAACGGTTCAGTCGGGCGGTCGATGTTGATTGGCGGGCTCCACGGCATCTGGTCGATTACCGCAGTACCTCTGCGTTCAGCGGCCCCGGCACGTCCACCACCACGACGCCTACGAGTTTTTGTGTCTGCCATCTGATCCTCCGGAGCTTGCTCTATCACAAGCAAGCCCCGAAGGTCGGGGGCTGGCCGCTCTGTCTGCGACAGACTTTGTCGGTTTTTTATCCCGAAGCGACGAAATCGGCTGGAGCGTGATCAGTTTTTCGCCAGCCAGTCGGGAATGTGCCCGATATCCGGCAACACGACATCCGCCATGGGCGCCAGTGCTTCGGCCGGGGCCATGCCCGTGAGAACGGCAATTGTCGTCATCCCGGCAGCGCGACCAGCTTGCAGGTCGTGCAGACTGTCGCCCACCATGGCCACCTGTTCAGGTGCCACGCCTACATGGGTCGCAAAGGCAAGCAACTGCCCGGGCCCTGGTTTGTACCCGTGGCCGCTGTCATAGCCCGCGACAAAGTCAAAATGATCGCGAATCCCGACCGATGAGAGATGCTGTTTCGCTGGCATCTCACCGTCATTTGTGGCCACGCCCAGCTTTAGCCCAGCCTGTTTCAAACCTTCCAGAAAGGGGGCCAATGGCACGGCCTGCGCCTGCGGAGCCGACGCCGATTCGGTGTTCAGGACATCGACCAGATCTTCCTGCGTCATGTCGGGAAGATGCGGAACCAAGGATTCGGCGATTTCATCAACCGTACCGGCGATGACGATGCTGTCCTCGGAATAGGTGGCCCTTTCCAGGTCAAAGCCGATAACACGCCCCAATTCTGAAGCGCGTGCAGGGTCTCCGTCGGCCAGGCGCAACACGACATTGCGCCCGAAAGCCCCCCAGGTGTTGGCAAAGTCAAACAAGGTGCCGTCCTTGTCGAACAGGATCGCGTCGATAGGCATTGCATGCTCCTGCAAAGTTGTGGGTCAGGTCCAGTGGACGTCAGCGCCACCGGACAAAACCGCGCGAGCCTGTCCAGGCAGGTCATAGGGCACGGAATTCGCGTCACAGAAGGCGATTACCCACGAGTCGTCAAGCATAAGAAACTCCAGCACCGACCCCAGAAACTCGGGCTCGCCTGCTCTTTCGCGCAGGTCCTGTGTCGATGCACCGGTTGAGCCAAGGAAAATTGGCAGCAATTCTTCATTGCCCACCAGCCAACCCAGAACATTGAGCGCCAGCGTTTCGGCAGATTGGGCGTTGATTGACATAAAGTAGCCCCGGATCAGGTCTTGGAAAGGGTTTGTTAACCAGACTCATAAACACTTTAGCAACGCATGCAATCAATGGTGACTGATATGTCCGTGCAGGGAACCATCCTTGTCCTCGACGGGGCCTCAACCAATCGCATCATGCTGAAGGTTCAGCTAACTGCGGCTTGGTATCACGTTGTTCAGGGTGAACGGCTTCGGGGTCTGCCCGGACTTTTACGGCGTGCCAGGCCCGACCTGGTACTGACCTCGCAAACCTTGCCGGACGGCACTGCCGCTGACGTAAAGAAGCTTGTCATGGCAGACCCGGATTTGACCGATGTGCCGGTGGTTGCGATCGCACAGCAAAACGACAAGGCCGCGCGGTTGAAGGCGCTGGCTGACGGGTTGGACGATGTTTTGGCCCACCCGTTCAAGGATACGTTCCTGCTTGCGCGGGTTCGCAGCCTGTTGCGCGCGCGCGCCGATACCCAAGAATTGCAGGTTGGAACCAGTTCGCACCCCATCGGATTTGCCGAACCCAGCGCTGCGCTGATCATGCCTGCGAAAACCGGTCGAGTCGCTATTCTGACACAATCGTCATGCACCAGCGCTTTGTGGAAAAAGGCCCTATTCAAGCAGACACCGCACAACCTATCCGCTCATACAACATCCAACCTTCGGGGTATTCTGTCGGGACCTGTCCCTGATGCCATCGTGTTCGAGGTCAGTGCAAACCCGTCGGACCTCAAACTGCTGGCCGATCTGAAATCACGAGGCACTACGCGGCATACGGTTCTGATTGGTGTTCTTGAGGAAGAGAATACCGAATTGGCATCCGAAGCGCTTGATCGGGGTGCCGACGCGATTTGCATGGGTAGTTTCTGCCCCGAAGAAACGCTGTTTCGCCTGGAAAACCAGATTGTGCGAAAGGCCCGGTTGGACCAGATGCGCGCGTCGCTCAGGCGCGGGTTGGAGGATTCCTGGGTCGATCCGTTAACCGGCCTGCACAATCGCCGATATGCGATGCACGCGATGGATCAGATCATGCACAAGGCTGCGCGGACCGAACAAGGTTTTGCGGTGATGCTGGCTGACCTGGATCACTTCAAGTGTATCAACGACACCTTCGGCCACACGGGCGGGGATCTGGTGCTGGCCGAGGCAGCGGCCCGGATGAAACAAACGATTGGCTCGGCCGGGTTCATCGCACGATTCGGTGGCGAAGAGTTCATGGTTGGCCTCGCCGAAACAACGCAGGCTAAAGCACTGAAACTAGCAAGAAGCTTGTGTGATTGCATCCGTGACAAACCTTTTGAGCTGCCAGACGCCCCTGCCCCAATACCGGTCACGATCAGCATCGGACTAATCGCAGCCCAACCAAACGGGTGGTCGCAATCTCATCAACTACCCCGGTTGGAGGGGCTGATCAAATCGGCCGACACCGCGCTTTATGCTGCCAAGTCGGCTGGGCGCAACCAGGTTCGGGTCCGGCAGAGCGCAGCCTGAACCGATCAATCCTTGTGCTTGCGCCCATGCGCCTTGCGCTCGACCACTTCCTGCAACCGGTCCGCGTAAGCCTGACGTTCCGCGTCAGTCATCGCGGTGATGCGGTCCAGCCATTTATCCTGTAATGCGCTTTGCAATTCGGCCATGGCTTGCGCCTGTTGCTGCAGCAGCGCCTGCACCGTCTTGGGATCGAACGGTTCCGCGCGCAAGGCTGCCTCAAGCGCGGCAAAGTCCTGCGACCGCATCTTCGCCCCTTTGGTATGCCGCTCAGACAACTCACCGCGCAGCGCTTTCCGTTCCTCTTTGGGCAGCGCCCGGTACAATGTTGGGGCAAATCCGGGCGGACCCTTGCCGTGATGCCCGCCTTTGACCCTGTAAACAGTGCCCAAAGCGACCCCGACAACCAAAAGGTTCAGCGCCAGCGATACGGTCAAAAGAACCGTTACCCACCGTCTTTTGGGTTTGGCATTACCGCTCATTCGGCGTCCTCCAGAAAAGTTGTGTCCAGGCCAAGGTCAGCGACCACAAAGCTGGTGTCCTGCGGAAAAACAATCGTTGCCGGGTCAGGTAAAAAGTCGGGCGCGGCAAATCCGATCCAAACCCCTGCGGCACTGGCCGCGACCAAACCACCCATGCTCTGCCAGCCTCCGATCCCGTCCAGCAGCCGCGCCCAGACAGAACGTGGTGGATCTGCAGGTTTCATCCGGTCAAGACGCACCGTTTCGGCGTCCGTCAGAATGCGAACCGCCAGATCATCGGGCAGTTCCGGCCGGGCTTGCCGTGCCTGAGCAAACAACTGGTCCAATTTCATGTCATCTTCAGCCATCTTCGTACCCCAGTTCATCTTGCCGTCCTGCCAGTATTGCCGCCAAGGCGCGCTTTCCACGCGCGGTCAAGCTTTCTACCGCTTCAGTCGAAATGCCCATGATCCCGGCGATTTCAGGGTTGGGCAGTTCTTCGATATGCCGCAAAATCACCGCTTGCCGTTGGCGGTCTGGCAATTGCGACAACGCTGATTGCAACGCATCCTTACGCGCCGCTTCTTGTAGCCGCTCGGTAGCGCTCAGGTCTTCATCCTCGGGCTCTGGCACATCGTCCAGACAGTCCGGCCTTTTCTTGCGCTGCACATCCACACACAGGTTCAGCGTAACGCGATAGAGCCAGGTGGACACTTTGGCCTGCCCCGGCACCCATTTTGGGGCCATCTGCCACAGCCGCATCATGGCGTCCTGCGTTACGTCTTCGGCCTCGGCGCGGTTGCCCAGCATTCGCATCGCGACTGAAAAACAACGCGGCCCCAACCGGTCAGTCAACTGACGGGCAGCCACCGCGTCGCCGCCCGCGAATTGCCGCAACAACGCATCGTCTGTCGTATCCGCGGCACATTCTGCGCCGCGGACATCCTGTAATGGAGAGGTCAGATCCTCCATCCTTCATCAGCTGTCGTCAGAGTCCGCCTTGCCGTGTTTCTTGTGCTTGCGACCCATCCGCTCTTTCGCATCGGCATATTCCTGTTCCGAGATCGTTCCGCTGTTATCCGCGTCGATACGGTCAAACATCTTGCCAGCGCGGCGCGGTTTGGGCAACTCGTCTTCACTCAGAAAGCCGTCCTGATTGGCGTCGTGTTTTTCGAACATCTTGGTCACGCGGTCATTGGCGCGTTTTTGGCCAGCGGCCTGCATTTCTTCGACGCTCAGTTTGCCGTCGCCGTCAGCGTCAGCGTTCGAGAATCGCTGCGTGCGGTGGGCCTCCAATTCTTCCTGCGTCAGTTGACCGTCACCATTGGCATCCAGTTCTTGAAAGCTTGCAGGTTCACGATCCTTTGGTCCGGCCGCCAATACGGACGTACCTGTGATTGCAATAGCCGAGATAAGGATGGCCGGAATGAATTTGGCGCTTTTCATGTCGTTTTCCCTCTGTTTGGCGGCCCCATCGCCGCTGCTCACATAAGTTCAAACGCAGGGCTGGATGCTTTCCGTCGCAAAAATCCAAAAAACTTTGCAGGCCTTTACCAACACCCCACGCCACAAAGCGACGCACCCCTCTTTTTTTCAGGGCAAAACAAGCGCATTATCCGGCTCAAACGAACGCGCGAGTTTTACAATGACAGATCAAACGATCGACACCACGACTGAGAATGACCGCCCCACTTGGCCTGCTTTGGTCAAAGGCTTCCGCTGCCGCTGCCCCAAATGCGGCGAGGGCAAGGTTCTGAAAGGCTATCTGAAGGTCAAGGACAGCTGCGACTCTTGTGGGCAAGAGCTGTTTCACCATCGGGCAGATGACGGTCCGGCGTACCTGACCATTCTGCTGGTCGGACACCTGATGGCACCGGCCCTTCACGTGTCTTATGTAGAGTTTCGCCCGGAACCGATGACCATGTTCCTGATCTTTGCCATCGGTTGTACGGCCCTGTCCTTGTTCCTGCTGCCTCGGCTGAAGGGGGCGGTTGTCGCGTACCAATGGGCTCGTCGCATGCACGGATTCGAAAAAGCGCAATGACCTCGCTCATCGGCTCGCACAGAACATGACAGTCGACAAATCAGCGATACGGGACGCGGCAACGGTCATCGTTCTGCGAGATCGTATGATCGAGCCGTCCATCCTGATGGGGCAACGCGGTGCAAAGGCCGTATTCATGCCCAATAAGTTCGTGTTTCCCGGCGGTGCCGTCGATGCAGAGGACAGCTCGGTCCCTTTGGCCACGCCCCTGCCCGCGTTGTGCAGCGACAGGCTAGACGAAAAGTCCGAACCGGGATTGCAAAACGCACTGGCCGCAGCCGCAATTCGTGAATTGTGGGAAGAAACAGGGCTGATCCTGGGGGATCCCGGCGGGTGGAGCGGCACAGTTCCGGACGATTGGCAGGGCTTTGCCGACTTGGGTTACCGCCCATCGGCCAGCGCGCTGCAATTTGTGTTCCGTGCTGTGACCCCTCCGGGGCGCCCACGCCGTTTCGACGCACGGTTCTTTCTGGTCGATGCCAACGCCGTTCAGGGGGATCTGGATGATTTCAGCCGCGCGTCGGATGAGCTGTCCCATTTGCAATGGGTCCCGCTGGACCGCGCGCGCGAACTGGACCTGCCCTTCATTACCGAGGTCGTTCTTGCGGAAATAGCGGCCCGGGCTACAAATCCCGAACCACCCGCCACCGTGCCGCTATACCTGCATACCGAAGAACAAAGCCTGTTCTTGCAGCTCAAGGGTTATCCCATGCCCGACGCGGACTAGGCGTCACCTCATCCGGCTGATAACCGTCGTCACCTCGGGCTTTTTACCGATTTCTGACTTGGCGGTCTGGCGCACGATGCGGCGCAAAGCTTCCTCCAGCTTGTCATCGTCGCGCAACGTCTTGGCATCGGCCCGCATCAGGAATTGGTTCAGGTCCTCTTCCAACACTTCAATCAGCGCCGCCCGCGACGTCCCGATTTCAGGCAAGCCCATCGTGTCGCACCACGGCTCACCCAGCGGCTCGTCCTCTTCGTCCAGAATGACCGTCACGGTCACGTGCCCGTTCAAAGCCATGCGAATACGGTCACGCACGATCCCGTCCAGAGCCCCGACCTTGACGGTGCCGTCCAGATAAGTGCGGCCGGTTTCAATATAATCCACCACCTGCGGCGCATTGCCTGTCAGGTCAACCATCGTTCCGTTGACGGCCAGAATGCCCGTACGCCCACCGGCCTCGGCCAGTTTAGTGTGTTCACGCAAATGCCGATGCTCGCCGTGCATCGGGATCACCATCTGTGGGTCGATCAGGGCGTGAACTCTTTCAAGATCCGGTCGGTTGGCATGACCGGACACGTGGTACAGACCTGAACTGTCATCCACCACATCCACACCCTTTTCGCTGAGCTGGTTCATGATGAAAATCACGCCGCGCTCATTTCCGGGGATGGTTTTGGATGAGAACAGGAACAGATCACCCTCTTTCAGCTCCAGCCCGCGGTATTTGCCCCGCGCCAGTTGGGCACTGGCGGCGCGGCGTTCGCCCTGGCTGCCGGTCACGATCAGCATCAGGTTCTGGCGCGGCATGTCCACGGCCTCTTCGGCACTGACAACCTTGGGAAAATCCGTGAGGATTCCAGTTTCAGTCGCGGCTTCGATCATCCGCCGCATGGCGCGGCCCAGCAACACAACCGAACGCCCGGCGCGCTGGCCCGCTTCGGCCAGTGTTTTCACCCGCGCCACGTTCGACGCAAAGGTGGTCGCAACAACCATGCCTTCGGCGCTTTCAACCAGCTTGGTGATCTCGGGGCCGACCTCGGATTCCGAACGACCTGCATGTCCAGAAAACACATTGGTGCTGTCACAGACCAGCGCCTTAACACCGGATTTCGCGACCTCAGCCCACAAATCGGGATCGAATGGCTCACCCACCACGGGGTTTTCATCCAGCTTGAAGTCACCAGTATGCACAATCCGCCCCTTGGGCGTGTCGATCACCAGCGCAGCACTTTCGGGGATCGAATGCGACACAGGCAGGAAGCCAATCGTGAAGGGGCCGACCGAGACCTGCTCGGGCCAGGCCGATACCGTGCGGACCGCGTCCTCGGGGTGGCCATGTTCCTCCATCTTGCGACGGGCAATGTTGGCGGTGAAGGCGCGTGCATAAACAGGTGCGCCCAGTGCCTCATAGCAATGGGCCACGGCGCCGACGTGGTCTTCGTGCGCGTGGGTGACGAATACGGCCTCAAGCCGGTCCGCCCTTTCGCGCAGCCACGAGATATCGGCATGGATCAAATCAACGCCCGGCGTCGTGTCCATATCCGGAAAGGTCACGCCAAGATCCACCAGGATCAGACGCTCTTTCCCAGGCTTTCCATAGCCATAGACATACGCATTCATGCCAATTTCGCCGGCACCACCCAGCGGCAAATAGATCAGTCGTTCACTGCTCATGTCGAGCCATTATCCTTGTTATAGCGATGGATCACGGTCAGCCCGTGCATCGTCAGATCTTCTTCGATCGCGTCAAACCCGACATCCGCCTGATCGAACAAAGGCGCAAGCCCACCGGTGCCGACCACTTTCATCGGCATGCCGTATTCTGCCTTGATCCGGGCAATCAGCCCCTCGATCAAGCCGGAATAGCCCCAATACACGCCGGACTGGATACATCCAACCGTATTCGTACCAATCACCTTTTCCGGGCGGGTAATGTCGATATGCGGCAAAGCAGCCGCGCCTTGGTGCAGTGCCTCAAGGCTGAGGTTCACACCCGGTGCAATGATGCCGCCAACATAGGCCCCGTCGTGGGCCACTACATCGAAATTCGTGGCCGTCCCGAAATCGACCACAACAACATCGCCGCCATGGCGGTCAAACGCGCCCACGGCATTGGCCAGCCGGTCCGGGCCGGGGATTGTTCCTTCGTCAATGCGCGGTGCCACGGGCAACAGGCATTCAGGCTTGCCCACAACCAGCGGCCGACACCCAAAGAAGCGATCAGCAAAAATACGCAGGTTAAAGACCACACGCGGCACGGTCGAGGCGATCACCACGTCAGTGATCTCCGCTTCGATCCCGTAATGTTTCACCAGCGTCGAATACCAAGTGAAATAGGCATCCGCCGTACGCGAATGATGGGTCGAGGTGCGCAGGGTACACAGGAACTTTTCGCCGTCCCAGATCGAGAAAACGGTATTGGTGTTGCCGCAGTCGATAGCCAGAAGCATCTGAGCCCCCTTTAGAAGTACACGTCCGCCGCAGGAATGCTGACACGGCCTTTTGCGGTCTTTAGGACAAGGTTGCCGCCCGAGTCCACGGTTTCAAAGGTTCCAACCGTTTCAGATGTCGAGGTTCGCGCGGTGATCACTTCACCCAAGCGAGCGGCACGAGACAGCCAGGCAGTGCGGATCGGTTCGAACCCGTAGGTCACGAACTGAATTTCATATTGTGCATAAGCCGCGGCCAATTCGGTCAGAAAATCCTCGGGCAGCACTGCGGCACCGGTTTCCGACAACAGAGAGACTGGCCGCACCGCGCTTTGTTCCACCGCATAGGCTGGGGGTGCCTCGGAAAGATTTACACCGATGCCAATCGACAGATACGACACGCCCCCGCCCTTTCCGGTGCTTTCCAGCAAGATACCCGCCAGCTTGCCCCCGTTCAGCAGCACGTCGTTGGGCCACTTCAATGACAGCCCGTCGGCGCGACCGGTGACCGCGACACAGGCGTCGAACAGCGCCAAGGCCGCCACAAAGCTGCGCAAGGCCGCTTGTTCCGGATTACCCTGCGGTCGCATTAACAAGGTCGCCGCCAGGTTGCCCTTGGGGTTGGCCCACGCCCTACCCCGTCGTCCCCGCGCCGCCGTCTGGTGATGCGCCATGATCCACACAGGGCCCGGCGCCGTCGGGGCAAGCCGGGCGGCCTCATTCAATGTACTGTCGACTTCCTGCACGATGTGCAGTCCGTATCCTTGCGGCCAATCAGTCACGTCAAAAAGGCCCGGCCTTTTGACCGAGCCCCCTGTAATTGGATGTTAAACACGTCAGTTGACAAGCGTCGCTGCCGCAGCCGCAGCCGCGCCTTCGATGCCGAACTGATAGAAAACGCCCACCAGCATCAACGCCGCCGACCCCATCAGCGCGACCCACAGAACCGGGGTCGAGTGGGTTTCGATCGGATCCTCGTTCTCGGCCCCGAAATACATGTAGAACACGATCCGTAGGTAATAGAACGCACCGATCACAGAGGCGATGGCCGACACGATCACCAACCCGGTCAGACCCGCGCTGATACCAGCCTGCCAGACGCCGAACTTGGCGAAAAAGCCCAACATTGGCGGAACGCCAGCAAGGCTGAACATTAGGATCAGAACAGCCAAGGCCTTACCCGGATCGCGTTTAGAAAACTGGCGCAGCGCATCGATATCAGTGACGGGTTTGCCATCGCGTTCCATCATCAGGATGAAGGCAAAGGTGCCGATATTCATGGTCACGTAAATTGCCAGATACATCAGCATCGCTTTGATGCCCATTTCCGTACCCGCTGCCAGACCGATCAGCGCATAACCCATATGGGCAATCGACGAAAACGCCATCAGCCGCTTGATATTGCGCTGACCAATCGCGGCAACCGCACCCAGCAGCATCGACAGAACCGAAAGCAGCACGATCACCTGCTGCCAGTCTTTCACTACGCCACCAAAGGCGTCATGCATCAGGCGGGCAAACAGCGCCATCGCTGCCACTTTTGGTGCGGTAGCAAAGAAGGCGGTGATCGGCGTGGGCGATCCTTCGTACACGTCCGGCGTCCACATATGGAAGGGCACAGCCGAAACCTTGAAGGCAAGGCCCGAGATCAGGAAGATCAGGCCGAACAGCAGACCAACCGAGATGTCGTCATGGTGGACCGTTTGGATGATGCCCGAAAACAGCGTCGTGCCGGTAAAGCCATAAACAAGCGATGCACCATACAGCAGCAGCCCCGAACTGAGCGCACCCAGTACGAAGTACTTCAGACCGGCCTCAGTTGATTTGGCGCTGTCACGACGCAACGCAGCCACGACGTACAGCGACAGGGATTGCAGCTCCAGCCCCATATACAAGGACATCAGATCGCCTGCGCTGACCATCATCATCATACCGACAGCAGCCAGCGCCACCAGCAACGGGTATTCGAACCGCAACAGATCGCGGCGGGTCATATATTCCTGGCTCATCACCAGAACAGCCGCAGCCGACAGCAGGATCGCGACCTTGGCAAACCGCGAGAACCCGTCATCGACGAACATCCCGTTGAACGCCACGTTGGTGCCATCGCCATTGGTTGCAATCCAGAAGGACAGCAGCGCCATTAGCCCCGCCGTCGTCCACACCAGAATTGGCGCCAGCGCGTCTTTCGTCGTGTAAACTGCCCCAATCAGGGCGACCATCGCATACACGGCCAGAACGATTTCCGGCAGGATTATTGTCAGATCAGCCTGGATCATGTCTCCAAAGCTCCCTTAATGCGAGGCGGCCGTCTGGGTCGCGGCCTCAGCCGCGGCCAGAGCCGAGTCATAGTTCGAAATCAGCGCGGCGGTCGAATTGCCGATCACATCGGTTACCAGCGACGGGTAAACGCCCAACAGGATGGTCATCACGATCAGCGGCGCAAAGATCAACCGCTCGCGCGAGCTCATGTCCGTCATTGCCTTGAGGCTTTCCTTGATCAGATCGCCAAACACGACCCGGCGATACAGCCACAACGCATAGGCAGCCGAGAAGATCACGCCAGATGCAGCCACAGCCGTCACCCAGGTATTGACCTGGAACGCGCCCATCAGCGTCAGGAATTCACCGATGAACCCGGATGTACCCGGCAGGCCGACATTGGCCATTGTGAACAGCATGAAGACCAGCGCGTATGCGGGCATGCGGATCACCAGACCGCCATAAGCGTCGATGTCACGCGTGTGCATCCGGTCATAGATGACACCGACACACAGGAAGAGCGCGGCCGAGATAAACCCGTGGCTGAGCATCTGGAAGATCGCGCCGTCAATACCCTGCTGGTTCGCAGCAAAGATACCCATAGTCACAAAGCCCATATGAGCAACCGAGGAATAAGCGATCAGCTTTTTCATATCCTCCTGCACCAGCGCCACCAGCGAGGTGTAGACTACTGCGATGGCCGACATCCACAGGACCAGATCGGTCATCACCGCTGACCCGACTGGGAACATCGGCAGACTGAACCGCAGGAAGCCATAGCCGCCCATCTTCAGCAGGATCGCCGCCAGCACAACCGAGCCTGCAGTCGGCGCCTGAACGTGTGCGTCAGGTAGCCAGGTATGAACCGGCCACATCGGCATTTTCACCGCAAACGAGGCAAAGAAGGCCAGGAACATCAACGTCTGCATACCGCCGACGATATAAACGCCCAGCACGCTGAACCCTTCGGACGAGAAATGGTGGCTCATCAAGGCTTCGATATCAGTTGTGCCTGCATCGGAATACATCGCAACCATCGCCACCAGCATCAGCACCGAGCCCAGGAAAGTATAGAGGAAGAACTTGAAGCTTGCGTAAATCCGGTTCGCCCCACCCCAGATGCCGATGATCAGGAACATTGGGATCAGGCCGGCCTCGAAGAACAGATAGAACAGGACCAGATCCAGCGCCATGAATACGCCCAGCATCAGCGTTTCCAGCAGCAGGAAGGCGATCATGTATTCTTTGACGCGGTCGGTGACCTGCCAGCTGGCCAGAATGGTCAGCGGCATGATGAAAGTGGTCAGCAGTACGAACAGAACGCTGATACCGTCTACACCCATCTTGTATTTCAGACCCAGCAGCCACTCGGCCTCTTCCACCATCTGAAAGCCAGTATTGGACGGATCAAACCCTGTGTAGATACCGATCGAGACAAGGAAGGTCACCGTGGTCGCCACCAGTGCAACCCATTTCGCGTTGCGCTGCGCAGCCGCGTCGTCACCATGCAGGAACAGGGCCAGGATGCCTGCCGCCACTGCCGGAATAAAGGTGACGATCGAGAGGATATTATCCATTAGTGTGCGCCTCCGCCGATCGACATCCAGGTGACCAGGGCAGCGATACCCAGAACCATCCAGAAGGCATAAGTAAAGATGTAGCCCGTCTGTGCCTTGCCTGCGAGGCGGGTAAAGAAGGGAATTACGCCCATCGAAACCCCGTTCAGGAAGCCGTCGATAGTATTGCCGTCACCGCGTTTCCACAGGAACCGACCAAGCGCAACGGTGGGTTTGACAAAGATCGCATCGTAGATCTCGTCAAAGTACCACTTGTTCAGCAGGAACAGGTAAAGCGGTCGCTGGTTCTGTGCCAGACGTCCCGGCAGGGACGGGTTCACGATATAGAACCAATAGGCCATGACAAAACCCAGCGCCATCGCGACAAAGGGTGAGACCTTGACCCATTTCGGGGCGGCATGCGCATCGTCCAGAATATGGTTGTCCGGCGCGATATAGATCGCGCCCTCGCCCGGCTCACCCGCAAAGACATAGTGGTGATCACCGCCATGCGCATCCTTCTCGCCGTGTCCATCATCGGCATGAGTATCTTCTGCGTGCCCCTCATCAGCGTGTGTATCATCCGCATGTGAATCCGCAGTGCCATGATCGCCCGCCTCGGCATGCTCCGACGCCTCGGCCACCGGAATGCCATAGAACTTGCCGACTTTGTCCGCATGACCAAAGAAGTTGCCATACCAGATCATCCCGGCAAAGACCGCACCCAAGGACAGCACGCCTAAAGGAATCAACATGGTCATCGGGCTTTCATGCGCATGCTCATGCGTATGCTGATCACCACGCGGCTCGCCATAGAAAGTCAGGAAGATCAGGCGCCAGCTGTAGAACGAAGTGAACGCAGCCGCGATCACAAGCAGCCAGAAGCCATAGGCCGACCCACCAGCATAGGCACTCTCGATGATGGCATCCTTGGACAGGAACCCGGCGAACCCGATGGTGGTCAGCGGAATACCAACGCCGGTAATAGCCAGTGTCCCGATCATCATCGCCCAGAAGGTATAAGGGATTTTCTTACGCAGACCGCCGTATTCGGTCATTTCCTGCTCGTGATGCATAGCGTTGATCACCGAACCGGCCCCAAGGAACAGCAGCGCCTTGAAGAACGCGTGCGTGAACAGGTGGAACATCGCAGCCGAATACATGCCCACACCGGCGGCCACGAACATGTAGCCCAGCTGCGAACATGTCGAATAGGCGATGACGCGCTTGATGTCGGTCTGCACCAGACCCACAGTTGCGGCGAAAAACGCGGTCGAGGCGCCCAGTACGGTGATGAACCCGGTCGCACCCGGTGCGAACTCCATAAGCGGCGACATGCGGCACACCAGGAAGACACCTGCAGTCACCATGGTCGCAGCGTGGATCAGTGCCGACACCGGTGTCGGGCCTTCCATCGCATCCGGCAACCAGGTGTGCAGGATCAGCTGCGCCGATTTACCCATCGCACCGATGAACAGCAGCACACAAATCACTTCGATGGCGTTCCACTCACCCCACAGGAAGTGCAGTTGCGTTTCCGCTAGCTCAGGGGCCGACGCGAAAATGTCGGAAAAATTGATGCTGTCCGTCAAGAAGAACAGCGCAAAAATCCCCAGCGCAAAGCCAAAGTCGCCCACCCGGTTGACAATGAACGCTTTCATCGCCGCTGCGTTGGCCGATGGCTTGCGGTAGTAGAAGCCGATCAGCAGGTAAGACGCGACACCCACGCCTTCCCAGCCAAAGAACATCTGAACCAGATTATCCGCCGTCACCAGCATCAGCATGGCAAAGGTGAAGAAGGACAAATAGGCAAAGAAGCGCGGCTTATAACTCTCGCCTTCGCGCCATTGCGGATCATGGGCCATATAGCCAAAGGAATACAGGTGCACGAGCGCCGATACGGTCGTCACCACGATCAGCATGATCGCGGTCAGCCGGTCCAAACGCACGGCCCAGCTTGTCGAGAGCGAGCCGCTCTCGATCCAGCGCATGATCTCGACCTGCTGGGTCACCCCGTCAAAGGTGAAGAACACGATCCACGACAGCAAACAGGCCAGAAACAGCAGGCCGGTGGCGGTCCACATCGCGGCCTTTTCGCCAATGAATCGCCAGCCGAACCCGCAAAGCAGCGCGCCCACCAGCGGGGCAAAGAGGATGGTAGTTTCCATGTTCTCTTACCCCTTCATCATATTGACGTCTTCAACCGCGATGGTGCCGCGGTTACGGAAGAAGCAGACCAGAATGGCCAGACCAATCGCCGCCTCGGCCGCTGCAACGGTCAGCACGAACAGCGTAAACACCTGCCCGACCAGATCGCCGAGGAAACTGGAAAACGCCACAAGGTTGATATTCACCGCCAGCAGCATCAGTTCGATGCTCATCAGCAGGATGATGACGTTCTTGCGGTTCAGAAAGAGACCGAAGATGCCGATGACGAACAGTGTCGCCGCGACCGTAAGATAGTGTTCAAGTCCGATCATCGTCTCAAAGTCCCTGCCCCGGTTTCACGTCCTTCAACTCCATCGCCTTGGCCGGGTCGCGCATCATCTGGCCGATGATGTCCTGACGCTTGATGTCCTGACGGTGGCGCAGCGTCAGAACAATGGCGCCGATCATGGCCACCAGCAGGATCAGGCCCGCCAGCTGGAACAGAAGGAAGTATTGATCATAAAGAATGACGCCCAGCGCCTCGGTGTTGTGGCGGTCCACCGGAACCGGCTGCGCCAGATTGGCCGCCGCACCCTGCGCGCTGTCCCATGCGCCAAAGGCCATGACGAACTGCATCAGAATGACCAGACCGATCAACAAGGCCAATGGCATGTAACGCGCCATCTCGGCCTTCAGCTCGGCAAAGTCCACGTCCAGCATCATCACCACGAACAGGAACAGCACCGCGACCGCGCCGACATAGACGATGATCAGCAGCATTGCCACGAACTCGGCCCCCAGCAGCACGAACAACCCGGCCGAGGAGAGGAAGGAAAGGATCAGCCACAGCACCGAATGAACCGGCTGGCGGCTGATCACCGTGAACAGCCCGCCGGTGATGGCGCTGATGGCAAACAGGTAGAAGGCAAAGACGGTCATTGATCCTCATCCTCGTTATCGCCCATGACCTCTTGCGCCAGATCCAGCGCGCGGGTCATGGCCGGGATGCCGGCAAAGACCGACATCTGGCCGATCGTTTCCACGATCTCTTGTTTCTTTGCGCCCGCTTCCAGCGCGTGACGCACGGTCTGACGCACCGCTGAATCCGCCTGCGCGCCCTGACAGGTCAGCCCGGCCAGCGTCAGCAGCAGGCGGGTCTTGGCGTCCAATCCGTCCTTGTTGACGGTGTTGCCGAACATCATCTCCATGACCTCTTTGGGCATGGTGGGCCACAGCGCTTCGAACCCCTTGGGCGAGAAATTCTCGAGCCCCGGGTTCATCGCCTTGGCCATGTCCTGTGCCTGTTTGAGCATTTGCTCGAATGGGTTTGTGGGCTTGTCACTCATCTGTACGGCGCATCCATTTCCAGGTTGCGGGCAATCTCGGCTTCCCAGCGTTCGCCGTTATCCAGCAGTTTTTGCTTGTCGTAGAACAGCTCTTCGCGGGTTTCGGTGGCGAACTCGAAATTCGGGCCTTCGACGATTGCATCGACCGGGCAGGCCTCCTGACAGAAGCCGCAATAGATGCACTTGGTCATGTCGATGTCATAGCGCGTGGTTCGACGGCTGCCGTCCTCGCGCGGTTCGGCGTCGATGGTGATGGCCTGCGCCGGGCAAACCGCCTCGCAGAGTTTGCAGGCGATGCAACGTTCCTCGCCATTCGGATAACGACGCAAGGCGTGCTCGCCCCGGAACCGCGGGGATAGAGGACCCTTCTCGTGCGGGTAATTTATGGTGGCCTTGGGGGCGAAGAAATATTTCAACCCCAGCTTCATGCCGACCCAAAAGTCCTGCAGCAGGAAGTATTTGGCAGCGCGGGTATAGTCGATCTGCGTCATGATTAGCCTCCTACGCTCCAACGGGCGAATGCGCCCCAGAACCAGTCGAATTTCGCCGCAAAAGCCACGAACACCACCCAGGCCAGCGAGAACGGCAGGAACACTTTCCAGCCCAACCGCATCAGCTGATCATAGCGGTAGCGGGGTGTGATCGCCTTGACCATTGCGAAGAGGAAGAAGAAGAACGCCATCTTCGCAACCATCCACAGGACACCGTCGGGCAGGCCCGGGATCGGCGACAGCCAGCCACCGAAGAACAGCAGCGATGTTAGCGCGCACATCAGGAAGATCGCAATGTATTCGCCTGCCATGAACAGCAGGAAGGGTGTGGCCGAGTATTCCACCTGATAACCGGCGACCAGTTCGGATTCCGCCTCGGGCAGGTCAAACGGTGGTCGGTTGGTTTCCGCCAGCGCCGAGATGAAGAACAGGAAGACCATCGGGAAATGCGGCAGCCAGTACCAGCTGAATAGGCCCAGCCCGCCATCCTGCGCGCGTACGATGTCGCCGAAATTCATCGACCCTGTAGAAATGATCACACCAATGATGATCAGGCCGATGGAAACCTCGTAAGAAATCATCTGCGCAGCCGACCGCAACGATCCTAGGAACGGGTACTTTGAGTTCGACGCCCAACCGCCCATAATCACGCCATAAACCTCCAACGAGGATACGGCGAAGACATACAGGATGGCGACGTTGATATCTGACAGGACCCAGCCATCGTTGAACGGGATTACCGCCCAGGCGATCATCGCCAAAACAAAGCTTGTCAGCGGTGCCAGAATGAAAACCGTGCGGTCGGCCCCGGCGGGGATGACCACCTCTTTCACCACATATTTCAGCGCATCTGCCACCGATTGCAGCAGGCCATAGACGCCCACCACGTTGGGACCGCGGCGCATCTGTACCGCCGCCCAAATCTTGCGGTCGCCATAAACGAGGAACAACAGCGAGATCATCACAAAGGCAACAACGGCAAGCACTTGCGCCAGAATGATGATGGCTATTCCGCCTGGGGTGTTAAAGAAATCAGCCATTGGTCCTCACACCGTGGGTATTCCGTTTTCCGCGTAAATTGCGAAGGCCATTTGCCTGCGCAAACTGCGGCTGGGTCGGCGCGTTGGTGTAAACAGCATCCGCCGCACTTACGCCACCCTTATTGTTGCGTCTCACGCGCATTTTCACAGCCACCGTATTGCAGGCGCTCAAAAGCGATATGAAACAGGTCTGTTTCATTCCGCCGCGATCTTCCCGGCCTTGCGTGCCTGTGCCTGCGCCGACAGCTCAGCCATCAGTTGCGAGGCGCGGGCGATGGGATTGGTCAGGTAAAAGTCCTTGATCGCATTGCGGAAAGTGGCTGTACCTAGGGGGCCAGCCTCCATCAATTGCACTTCGTTTTCGATCACCTCGTCGATGCGCGTCAGATGCGGCACTGCTTCGATCAACGCACTGCGCAATTGCGCCAGCGAGTCGTAAGGCAGCGTCGCGCCCAATTCGGCCGACAAGGCCCGCAGGATCGCCCAGTTTTCCTTGGCCTCACCCGGTGCAAAGCCTGCGCGCATGGCCAGCTGAGGACGGCCTTCGGTGTTCACGAACAGGCCGTTTTCCTCAGTATAGGCGGCGCCTGGCAGGATCACATCGGCGCGGTGTGCGCCCCGGTCGCCATGGCTGCCCTGATAGATGACGAACGCGCCCTCACCGATCTCGACCTCGTCCGCGCCAAGGTTGTAGATTACGTCCGCCGCGCTGATCGCGTCCATACCACCTTCGTTTGTCGCATCCACGTCCATCGCGCCCACGCGCGACGCTGCTGTATGCAGAACGATCAGACCGCTTTCTGTATTTGCAGCAATGGCTTGCGCAGTGGCCAGAACAGCGGCACCGTCAGCCTCTTGCAGCGCACCCTGCCCCACAACAACCAGAGAGGCCTTGCCTTTGATCACATCATCGCCGCCCATATCGACGACTTTTTGCAGTGCTGCGCGGTCATCACCCATGTGGTGATACTTATAGGTCAGATCGACAGCCGGACCGACCAGAGCAACCTCGGCCCCGTGCGCCCATGCCTTGCGGATACGCGCGTTCAAAACCGGAGCTTCCTCACGCGGGTTGGTGCCGATCAGCAGAATACGCTCGGCTCTGTCGATATCCTCGATCGCAGCAGTCCCGGCATAAGCCCCACGGTTGCCCGCAGGCAGTCGGGCACCGTCGGTGCGACACTCGACGACACCGCCCAGGCTTTCGATCATCTGTTTGAGCGCAAAGGCCGCTTCGACTGGCGCCAGATCACCCACGATACCCGCCGGTTTCTCGGCACCTTTCAGCGCCTCAGACGCTTTGGTCAGCGCCTCGGGCCACGAGGCAGGGCGCAGCTTGCCGTTTTCGCGAATATATGGGCGGTCCAAACGCTGACGCCGCAGACCGTCCCACACAAAGCGGGTTTTATCGCTGATCCACTCCTCGTTCACGCCGTCATGGTTGCGCGGCAGGAAGCGCATGACCTCACGCCCCTTGGTATCCACCCGGACGTTCGAGCCCAAGGCATCCATCACGTCGATGCTCTCGGTCTTGGTCAATTCCCACGGACGAGCCGTAAAGGCGTAAGGTTTCGAGGTCAGCGCCCCCACCGGACACAGGTCGATGATGTTACCCTGCAGGTTCGAATCCAGCGTCTGGTTCAGATACGAGGTGATCTCGGCATCTTCTCCACGCCCCGTCTGACCCATCTGAGTGATCCCGGCAACCTCGGTTGTGAACCGCACACAACGGGTGCAGCTGATGCAGCGGGTCATCGCAGTGCCAACCAGCGGTCCCAGATCCAGATCGTCCACCGCGCGCTTGGCTTCCTTGAAGCGGCTGCCCGACAGACCATAGGCCATCGCCTGATCCTGCAAGTCACACTCGCCGCCCTGATCACAGATCGGGCAATCCAGCGGGTGGTTGATGAGCAGAAACTCCATCACCCCTTCGCGGGCCTTTTTGACCATGGGTGAGTTCGTTTTGACCTCCGGCGCTTGCCCTTCGGGGCCGGGTCGCAAATCGCGCACCTGCATCGCGCAGGACGCCGCAGGTTTGGGCGGGCCGCCCACAACCTCAACCAGGCACATCCGGCAGTTCCCTGCGATCGACAAACGTTCGTGATAACAGAAGCGCGGCACCTCGACCCCGGCTTGCTCACAAGCCTGGATCAGGGTCATCGCACCATCGACTTCGATTTCCTGCCCGTCGATATTGATCTTACGGAGGTCAGACATCGTCTAGTTCGCCCTCAAATACACGCCAATGGCGCTGTTTCTTTCAATCTCTGCCCGCCCCAGCGTGCAGAAGGAATTGGGATTTTCGTAGGTGACGCCGTGTCGGGCCAGATACGCCTCGCCCTTGGCGCGCATCCGGTCCTTTTCGGCATCCGAATCCACATACGCCCGGATTTCATTGTCCGAGTATCCCAGTTTGTTCGCTTGCGACTTCAATCCCCACAGCACACCGATCGCTTTCAGACGCCGCCCGCTGATCGAGGGGCAATACTCTGAAATCTCATTTGCAATGGCGATGTAATAGAGTTCGTTGTCGATCTCTTTGACTTCGCGCAAGGGCGGTTTCGCTTCAACGATGGTGGGCAAAGCCAGCACAGACAGCAGCGTCAACATTTTCACACTGGACATGACAAATCCTTTCGTCTTGGGAAACCCAAGACGACCGGCAGTCGGGGTGCTATGCAATAACATCCCCCGTGTCATCGAGTGATATGCGAACACGCGCGTCATGGTCGCTGGCAAGCTCCTGCAAAGGTCAACTTGTCGTCGCTGACACGCAAGTTCTGGGGTTCAGTATCCGGGCCGACCTTCCACGCGATGCTGGAAGAACCGAAGTTTTTGATGCAGAATTTCGTCCCCTCGTACCGTCCCGCTTCGCGCGCGCCGTCCAACGAGGCAGAAACCCCATTCACAACCACGGTAAATTCGGTCGGCATCTTCTTTTTATCGACGGGCTTTGCTTTGGCCCGAAAGTACTTACCGTCAAAAAGGACACGATCACTGGACGACGTGATGCCACCGCACGCCGAAACAAGTGACAACGTAAGGACGCCGGCCAACATGGACACGCGACCGGCAACACTTTTACGTCCTAGCATCTGATATTTTCCCCAAGTCTTCATCAAAACGCCGCCACTATTGCCATAATCCCCATCACGACCATGCAGGCCCAGGCGATGACATACAGAACCGAGCGCAAACCAGCAGACGGTTTGCCGATACCGCGAATATGCACCACCAGCATTATCAGGCGCGCCAGCAACGCGACCGAAGCCAGCAGGTTAACCCAAAATGGGCTGGCCCCCATAAGAATGGCCGCGACAATGACCGTCAGATAGGCGGGCAGCGTCTCGGTCCCATTCAGGTAGGCGCGATTCAGGCGATAGGCCTTGTCAGCATAGTCTTGTTCGGGTGTGGCCCCCGGCGCCAACCCTTTGCTTTGTTTCGCCAAAGCCGTGAATGGCGACATGAACAGGAGTACGAGCGTGAAGATCACTATCGAGGCGATTGCGTGTCCATATACTGCAAAAACTTCCATAACGCTCACTCCTTCACCAAAAAACGCCCGATTGGGTGGTTTGAACCGGAAATTTCTTCAACATATGCGCAAAGTTGTTCAGTGCTGATTTCGCCGGCGGAGAAGTTGATTCCTGCCTCTTTTAACCACATTCCAAAAGCTTGAACTGCCATGGTTCGATGCTTGGACGCGCGGCGCATTTCCTTCTTGTCGTACACTTCAGCACGCAACTGATTGTAACTTGCAGCATAGCCAGATTTTCCGACGGACACTCCGGCCCAAAAAACCCTGCCTTTGCAATCTGCTTCAACCATGCTGCGCGCAATCTTCAGACCAGACATAGCAAGCTCTGCTTCGGAAAAGCTCTTTGCTTGGCCCCAAACGTCCTGCGCCATCGCGTGAGAGCTAGTGCCAAACGAAAAAACAAAAGCTAATATGATGCTAACCTTCTGAGTCATTCCGCTGCCATCGCGCCCATGCGGCCCGATTTCTGGGCCTTGATGCGATCTTCAATCTCTTCGCGGAAGTTACGGATCAGGCCCTGTATCGGCCAGGCAGCCGCATCGCCGAGGGCGCAGATCGTGTGACCTTCAACCTGTTTGGTCACGTCGAACAACATGTCGATCTCTTCCAGCTCGGCCTCGCCGCGCACCAGACGGTCCATCACGCGCATCATCCAGCCGGTGCCTTCACGGCAGGGCGTACACTGACCGCAACTTTCATGTTTGTAGAATTTCGACAGCCGCCAGATCGCCTTGATGATGTCCGTGGACTTGTCCATCACGATGACCGCAGCAGTCCCCAGGCCCGAGCCCAGATCGTTGCGCAGATGATCAAAATCCATGATCGCATCGCGCATGTTCTCGCCGCGCACACAGGGTACCGAAGAACCACCCGGAATAACCGCCAGCAGATTATCCCAACCGCCTCGAATGCCGCCGCAATGGGTTTCGATCAGCTCCTCAAAGGGAATAGACATTGCCTCTTCGACCACGCAGGGGTTGTTCACGTGACCCGAAATGGCAAACAGCTTGGTTCCCGCGTTGTTCTGTCGACCGAATCCCGCAAACCAGTCCGCACCACGGCGCAGGATGGTCGGCACAACCGCGATGGATTCTACGTTGTTCACCGTGGTCGGGCAGCCATACAACCCCGCGCCCGCCGGGAACGGAGGCTTCATCCGCGGCATACCTTTCTTGCCCTCAAGGCTTTCGATCAGGGCGGTCTCTTCTCCGCAGATATAGGCACCGGCGCCGTGATGCAGGAACAGATCGAAATCCCAACCCGAACCGGCGGCGTTCTTGCCTAGCAGACCCGCGTCATACGCTTCGTCAATCGCGGCCTGCAGCGCCTCGCGCTCGCGGATGTATTCGCCGCGCAAGTAGATATAGCAGGTGTGTGCGTTCATCGCGAAAGACGCGATCAGGCAGCCTTCGATCAACGTGTGCGGATCATGGCGCATGATCTCGCGGTCTTTGCAGGTGCCGGGCTCGGATTCATCCGCATTCACCACCAGATAGGCCGGACGACCATCACTTTCCTTGGGCATGAACGACCATTTCAGACCGGTTGGGAAACCCGCGCCACCGCGCCCACGAAGGCCCGAGTCCTTCATCGTCTGAATGATCCAGTCGCGCCCATTGCCAATCAGGCCAGCTGTGCCGTCCCAATGCCCGCGGGCCTGCGCACCTTTCAGCGTGCGCTCGTGCATCCCGTAGATGTTGGTAAAGATCCGGTCCTGATCCTTCAGCATCGCGTGTTACCTTCAGCTATCCTGACGCATGCGCCAGAGTTGAAATATGTTGACGCCCGCATAGACGAACGCCGCCAGAGCGGCGAGATCAAACAACAACGCATGGCGCGTCGTCAGTTTCAGTGCGGGGCCAATGAACAGGTTCATGGCAAGCCAAATGGTCATCGTCACTGCAATGACGATACCTATGTGACGACCCTTGCGGGCTATGGCCTGTTCTTTGTCCTTGTCCATCTCATCCTTCATGCCCCGGATGGGCATGCGTCCTAGTCTTCGTAAGTGCCGTCTTTCTTGGCACGTTTGGCGAACTCGGTTTCCTCGCCCGCCGCCAGCTTACCGGCCTGTTCGATCCAGCCGTCCCGCTCGATCCGACCTTTGAACTTCAGCCGCGCATCAACCCAAGCCACCTGTTCCGATGTCCAGGCCGCAATCTGGTCGTAGTGGTAAAAGCCCAACTCGTTCAGCGTTTCTTCCAGCTTGGGTCCGACACCTTTGAGCATCTTCAGGTCATCAGCTTTTCCATCGCGCGGCGCGGTCAGGGTTTCCGGCTGGTCTTCTTTCGCCTTCGCCTCTTCGGCCTGTTTCACCGCAGGCTTGCCCGGTGCCGGCGCTTTCGGAGGTTTCGGTGCTGCCTTGGTCGCTGCAGCCTTACCGTCCTTACCCAGCCAAGGGGTCAGGATGGGCACTTCGGTCCCATCAATCCGCTTGACTGTATCGCCCAGATCATTCGCCAGTTCGACACTGGCGTTAAACTGGGTTCGACCACTGTCATATTCCGTCAGACTGGTCAGACCCTTGAGAGGTTCTGCCGCATAACGCCCATTCTGCGGGCCCGGTGTCGGAACTTTGCCCGCAACCAAATCGTCGAGGATTTTGCCAAAGCTCTCGGTGGTCAGGTCCTCATAATAATCCTTACCAATCTGCGCCATCGGCGCGTTGGTACAGGACCCGAGGCATTCCACCTCTTCCCAGCTCAGCTTGCCATCGGCAGATAGTTCATGCGGCCTGGCAGCGATCTTGTCCTTGCAGACCGCAATCAGATCCTCGGCCCCGCAGATCATGCAGGACGTCGTGCCGCAGACCTGAATATGTGCCACCGAGCCAACCGGCTGCAACTGGAACATGAAGTAGAAAGACGCGACCTCAAGCACGCGGATGTAGGCCATGCCCAGCATGTCGGCGACGGCTTCAATCGCCGGACGGCTCAGCCAGCCTTCCTGCTCCTGCGCGCGCCACAGCAGCGGGATAACCGCGCTGGCCTGTCGCCCTTCGGGGTACTTGGTGATCTGCGCTTCGGCCCATTGCTGGTTGGCAGCGGAGAAGGCAAAGCTTTCGGGTTGTTCGGGGTGGAGGCGGCGGAGCATTAGCGGTCAATCTCTCCAAATACGACGTCCATGGTGCCGATGATGGCGGCAACATCGGCCAGTTGGTGGCCTCCGGCGACGTGGTCCATGGCTTGCAGGTGTAGGAAACCCGGTGCGCGCAGTTTGGCGCGGTAAGGTTTGTTGGTGCCGTCGGCGACCAGATAGACGCCGAACTCGCCCTTGGGGGCTTCGACGGCAGCGTAAACCTCGCCTGCGGGGACGTGGAAGCCTTCGGTGTACAGCTTGAAGTGATGGATCAGGCTTTCCATCGAGGTCTTCATGTCTGAGCGTTTCGGCGGGGTGATCTTGCCGCGCGCCAGAACATCGCCCGGGCAGTCGCGGATTTTGACGATGGCCTGCTGGATGATCGACAGCGACTGGCGCATCTCTTCCATGCGCACCAGATAACGGTCGTAGCAGTCGCCGTTCTTGCCGACGGGGATCTGGAATTCGAACTCGTCATAGCATTCATAAGGCTGCGCGCGACGCAAATCCCATGCCAGACCAGACCCGCGCACCATCACGCCCGAGAAGCCGTATTTCTGGATGTCATCCTCGGTTACGACGCCAATATCGGCATTACGCTGTTTGAAGATACGGTTTTCGGTCAGCAGACCGTCGATGTCGTCCAGAACGGCGGGGAATTCGTGGCTCCACGCCTCGATATCGTCCAGCAGTTCCGGCGGCAGGTCCTGATGGACACCACCAGGGCGGAAATAGGCGGCATGCAGGCGGGCACCACAGGCGCGCTCATAGAACACCATCAGCTTTTCGCGTTCCTCGAAGCCCCAGAGCGGCGGCGTCAGCGCGCCGACGTCCATCGCCTGCGTGGTCACATTCAGCAGATGGTTCAGGATGCGCCCGATCTCGGAATAGAGAACACGGATAAGCGAGCCGCGACGCGGCACTTCAACCCCGGTCAGCTTTTCGATGGCCAAACACCAGGCGTGCTCCTGGTTCATCGGTGCCACGTAATCCAGACGGTCGAAATACGGCAGGTTCTGCAGATACGTCCGGCTTTCCATCAGCTTTTCGGTGCCACGGTGCAGCAGACCGATATGCGGGTCACAGCGTTCGACGATCTCACCGTCCAGCTCAAGCACCAGACGCAAAACCCCGTGTGCCGCAGGGTGTTGCGGGCCGAAGTTAATGTTGAAGTTGCGGATCTTCTGTTCTCCGCTCAGCGCGTCCGTGCTGCCGTCATCGTATCTTGAGCCGTCCATCAACGCCCCCGTTTTTTCTTTTTCGCTTCGGCCCGAACCCGAACCTTTTCAGCTTCGGCCGCTTTGGCAGCGGCACCTGCCAGCAGCACCCCCAGCGCACCCAGAATGATAAGTTCACCCATCATCTCAGCGGCGCTCCAACTCTTGCAGTTTCAGCCCAACCCACCACAGCAACGCAATTGTGCCAAATGGAACCAGACAAAGAAGGCACCAGAACTTGTTGATCCCGAAAAACGGCAAAATCTTCACCATCGGAATGATGGTCAGTGCAGAAAGGATCAGCCACCAGATGCCACCCATTATTCAGTCTCCTGTTTTTCATCCCCCGGAAGAATGTAGTTCGCGCCTTCCCACGGGGACATGAAATCAAACTGACGGTATTCCTGCACCAACGACACGGGCTCGTAGACAACGCGCTTTTGCGCTTCGTCATAGCGCACCTCGGTATAACCGGTTGTCGGGAAATCCTTGCGCAGCGGGTGGCCGCGGAACCCATAGTCGGTCAGGATGCGGCGCAGGTCCGGGTGGCCCGAGAACAGGATGCCGAACATGTCGAACACCTCACGCTCGAACCAGTTCGCCGAGGGGTGAACGTCAACGATCGAGGGCACCATGTCTTCTTCTCGAATTGAAACCCGCAGGCGGATGCGCTGGTTCTGGTACATCGACAGGAAGTGATACACCACATCGAACCGCTTGGCCCGTTCGGGGTAATCCACGCCAGTGATGTCAACCAGCGATGAAAACTGGCAATTCCGGTCGGATTTCAGGAACTCAACGAATTCCACAAGGTTCGACGGCGCCACATCCACGTTCAGCTCGCCATGGGTCACATCCCAGGACAGAACGCAATCGGCCCGTTTCAGTTCAAGCTGCGCGCCGAGTTCTTTGAGTGCTTCGCTCATCAGCTCTCTCCTCAGCGTACGATGGTGCCGGTGCGGCGGATTTTGCGTTGCAATTGCATCAGGCCATACAGCAACGCCTCGGCGGTTGGCGGGCATCCGGGGACGTAAATATCCACTGGAACCACGCGGTCACAGCCGCGTACGACCGAATAGGAATAGTGGTAATACCCACCGCCATTTGCGCAGGACCCCATCGAGATCACATAGCGCGGCTCGGGCATCTGGTCGTAAACCTTGCGCAGGGCCGGAGCCATCTTGTTGGTCAGCGTTCCCGCCACGATCATTACATCGGACTGACGCGGGGACGCGCGCGGGGCGATACCGAACCGTTCGGCATCATAACGTGGCATCGAGGTGTGCATCATCTCAACCGCGCAGCAGGCCAGACCGAAGGTCATCCAGTGCAGCGATCCGGTACGGGCCCAGTTGATGATGTCTTCGGTTGAGGTCAGCAGGAACCCTTTGTCCTGCAACTCGGCATTCAGGGCCTGGGTTGCGACTTCTTTGTCGACACCGGCAGTGTTTGCACCCGTCATCACTCCCATTCCAAGGCCCCCTTCTTCCATTCATAGGCAAAGCCGATGGTCAGAACGCCCAGGAACACCATCATCGACCAGAACCCTACATCGCTGATGTCCTTGAAGCCGACGGCCCACGGAAACAGAAAGGCGATTTCCAGATCGAAGATGATGAACAGAATCGAGACCAGATAGAACCGGACGTCGAATTTCATCCGCGCATCGTCGAAGGCGTTGAAGCCACATTCATATGCGCTGACCTTTTCAGGGTCGGGGTTGCGGACTGCCAGAACCACAGCCGCCAGAATCAGGACGATTCCAAGGCCGACAGCAACGGCCAGAAACACCAGAATCGGGAGATACTCCCGTAGCAGGTCTTCCACGAATAGCTCCTTTCCTGCGCAACCCGGTCGGGGGGCGCCGTCAATTGGCGTGTTGACTGGACATTCTCTATCCGCGCGGGGTCAGAGGGTCAACCGAACACAGTCGCAGACAGGAGTAATAATCCACTTGTCATGCTCTGTGATCCGGGAAAGGTGATTCCTACTGCAACTGCAATGAAATTAAGGCCTAAACCTAACTTTTCCATACAGGTTTTCGCTTTTCAAAGAACGCACCGATTCCCTCCATCGCCTCGTCGGTTTCCCACCGATCCACCAAGGATCGGATCGTCTGGTCAATCACAGCATCGTCAATATTGGGTCCCAGCTTGCTGACCAAATCCTTGGCCGAGGCAACCGCGCCTGGCGCACAGGAAAGATAGGGCAGAACTTCGGCTTCGACCGCATCAGCTAAATCGGTTGCCGGAACGGTTTTGGCCAGCAGCCCAAGCTCGACCGCCTCGACAGCATCGAACAACCGGGCCGACATGAACACGCGCCGCGCCCGCGCCTCACCCATCCGGGCAATCACATATGGGCCAATCGTGGCCGGGATCAGACCCAGCCGCGTCTCGGTCAGGGCCATTTTTACGCTGTCAACACCAATGGCCACGTCGCAAACAGCAGTCAGCCCAACACCACCGCCAAACGCATTGCCCTGAATCGCACCGATCAGCGGGCGGGGCATGGTGTTCAGCGCCTGCAGCATCTCGGCCAGCTTGCGCGCCTCGGCAAACCGCGTTTCGGGGTCGGCGGCCATCTGGTCCTGCATCCAGCCCAGGTCACCGCCCGCACAGAAACTCTTGCCCGCCCCGGTCAGAACCACTACGCGAACTGTGTCATCTGCACCCAGTTGCGCGGCCGCTTGTGTCAGTTCGGCAATCATCTGCGCCGACATCGCGTTGTGTTTTTCCGCCCGGTCGAGCGTCAAAGTCGCAACTCCACGCGCGTCTGTGGTCACCGAGATCGTTTCAAACATGCCCGCCCCTCACTCTGGCCGCATGGCCCGCGCCATTTGCGCGGCCTGCTCTACGATTTCCAGATCAAGCCCGGTTTCATAGCCCAACCGCTCCAGATGGGCGGCCACGGCCTCGGTCGCAACATTCCCCGCAGCTCCGGGCGCATAAGGGCACCCGCCCAATCCACCAACTGCCGTATCAAAGGTCCGAACGCCCAGCGCCAGGGCAGCATCAATATTGTCGAGCGCCCGGCCATTGGTGTCGTGGAAATGCCCAGCCAGACGGGTTACCGGCACGCGTTCTCGTACGGCCAAGAGCATATGCGCGATGGTATCTGGCGTCCCCTGCCCGATTGTATCGCCCAATGAGACCTCATAGCAGCCCAAGCCAAACAGCTGATCTGCGACCTCGGCCACCTTCGCGGGCGGTGTTGGGCCATCATAGGGGCAGTCGGTCACGCAAGAGACATAGCCACGCACAGGCAGATCAATGTGGCGCGCGGCCTCGAGGATCGGTGTAAACCTCTCGATGGATTCGGCAATCGTGGCGTTGATATTGGCTTTCGAAAATCCCTCGGAGGCCGAGGCGAATACTGCAATTTCATCCGTTTTGGCCGTCAGGGCATCCTCATATCCACGCATGTTGGGCGTCAGCGCGGCATAGCGCACCCCATCTGGCCTTTTTATTCCGGCCAAAACTTCCGCACTGCCGGCCATCTGCGGCACCCATTTGGGCGATACAAAACTGGCCACTTCGATCCGGTTGAACCCGGCGCGGCTGAGGCAGTCGACCAGCGCCACTTTCTCGGCAACCGGGATCTCACGCTGTTCATTTTGCAGGCCGTCACGTGGACCTACTTCGAAAATCTCGACCCGCTCACCCATGGCTGCGCTCCTCCCGGTTTTGTTTCGTGTCCTGTTCGGATGGCCTGACTGTGCCACGCGATGCGGCGCGCGAACAGGTCACTCTTCTTTCAATCTGATCAGGGCCGCTCCGGCTTCGACCTGCGCGCCGTCCTCAGTCAGCACCTCGGCAATGACACCGTCGCGGGCGGCCAGAAGGGAATGTTCCATTTTCATCGCCTCCAAAATGGCAAGCCTGTCTCCCTCACTTACCTTTTGACCCACGGTGGCAAACACCGCCTTGACCAACCCGGGCATGGGGGCTTCGACAACGTTAGTATCGCCTGCAGCGCTGGCATCGCGGTCCAGCGGATCAACAATGTCAAACGCCTGCCCGTAGGTGTCAAAGACCGTGATCCGCGCGCCCGAAACCGCCACCTGCGGCATTGGGCTGCCGTCAATGGACCAGATACCGTTGCTGCGCTCGGCAATGACAGTATCTTCCCCGACCTGCCAAACTTGACGATTTGAACCTTCAACCTGAACATCAAGATCAAGGGTGTCATCTGCCTTTAGCTGAACTGCACGGTGCAACGGAGCCCACAGGGAAAACCCAGTCTCTTCCTTCGTATCGACCAAGTCCAACGCCATCATCGCAGCCGCCACGCATGTCGCTGCCGGAATCGGAGCTACCAGTGTCAGCGCATCAATATCCCGCCCGATCAGCCCGGTATCTACATCACCTGTGGCGAAACCTTCATGCCGGGTCAGCGCGCCCAGAAAGGCGAGGTTGGTCACGGTGCCTGCGACCTCAGTCTGCTGCAGGGCACGATAAAGCTGTTCCAGTGCAACCGCGCGCGTGGGGCCATGGACGATGACTTTAGCGATCATCGGGTCATACCATGGGCTGATCGTATCACCCGCACGCACTCCGCTATCGGCACGGCAGGCCGTAGGGAATTGCAGATGCGTCAGGGTGCCCGTTGCAGGCAGGAAGCCCTTGGGCACGTCCTCGGCATAAAGACGGGCCTCAAATGCGTGGCCAGTGATGGATAGATCGTCCTGACGTTTCGGCAACGCCTCGCCAGCGGCGACCCGCAATTGCCATTCGACCAGATCGACCCCGGTGATCGCTTCGGTCACGGGATGCTCGACCTGCAGGCGCGTGTTCATCTCCATGAACCAGAACCTGTCCGGACGCAGCCCGTCCGAAGCATCAACGATGAATTCAACCGTCCCTGCGCCCTTGTACCCGATCGCCTCGGCGGCCCGCACGCCCGCCTGCCCCATCGCCTCGCGCATCTCCTCGGTCATACCCGGAGCCGGAGCCTCCTCGATCACCTTCTGGTGTCGGCGTTGAAGCGAGCAGTCTCGTTCAAACAGATGCACCGCATGGGTGCCGTCGCCAAACACCTGCACTTCGATATGGCGGGGTTTGGCGACAAATTTCTCGACCAGAACGGCGTCATTGCCAAAGGCTGTTTTGGCCTCGCCCCGTGCGCTGTCCAATGCTGAGGCGAAATCCTCGGGACGTTCGACCAGCCGCATGCCCTTGCCGCCGCCACCTGCCACGGCCTTGATCAACACGGGATAGCCGATGGTTTCAGCAGCGCCCGCCAGATGTTCGGGGTCCTGATTGTCACCATGATATCCCGGCACAACCGGCACGCCTACCTGCTCCATAAGAACCTTGGCCGCATCCTTGAGACCCATCTTGCGGATCGCATCCGCCGAAGGGCCGATAAACGTCAAACCAGCCGCATCGACCGCATCCACGAATTCGGGGTTTTCCGAGAGAAAGCCGTACCCCGGATGGATCGCCTGAGCTCCGGTATCCAGCGCAGCCTGAATGATCACGTCGCCCTTCAGGTAGCTTTCAGCGGGAGCCGCGTCGCCGATACGGACAGCCTCATCGGCCATCTGCACATGTTTTGCCAAGGCATCCGCGTCGGAATAGACCGCAACACAGAAGACGCCCATTTTCTGAGCCGTTTCCATGACGCGACATGCGATCTCGCCCCGGTTGGCAATCAGGATTTTATTGAACATGTCTTACCCCTCGACAGCCAGATCTTCGACAAGACGGAAACGTTCGCACAATAACTCCATCTCGGGATCGAAACCGCCATTGCGCTCGAAGTAACGACGGTGATCCTCGCGCCATCCTTCAAGCGTTTCATTCTCACCCTCGGCCAATGCAAAGTCCTCAGTCACATCGCAAAAACGACAGATCGTGACATCGACCGTTTCGATCACCAAAGCCGGGGTGTCATCCCATTCCAGAGCGATATCGCGTCGCCCGACAACTGGTGTCTCAGGGCTTCCGTCCGGATAGTCGCGCAGCGCCCCACAAGTTGCTTTTTTTTGGCCTGAGCGCACCAATGCCAGCAATTCAGCACTCAAGGCAGCGCTATCGCCGAACTTAAAAGTCTGTGCGTCCGGGTAGCGGGTCATTACTTCTTTCAGGTTCATGCGCATCACATCCTGAACACGCCGAAACGTGTCTCTTCAATCGGGGCATTCAGCGCGGCGCTCAGCGACAGCGCCAGCACATCGCGGCTTTTGCGTGGGTCAATGATGCCATCATCCCACAACCGGGCTGAGGCATAGAGCGGGTGCGACTGTTCCTCGAACATCTCCAGTGTGGGGCGTTTGAACTCGGCCTCCTCCTCGGCAGACCAGGTGCCGCCCTGCCGTTCGATCCCGTCGCGTTTCACGGTGGCCAGAACGCCCGCCGCCTGTTCGCCTCCCATCACGGAAATCCGCGAGTTCGGCCAGGTCCATAGGAAGCGCGGCTGATAGGCCCGTCCCGCCATGCCGTAATTCCCGGCCCCAAAAGAACCGCCTACCAGCATCGTGACCTTCGGCACGTTCGTCGTGGCAACTGCTGTCACCATCTTGGCCCCATGCCGTGCGATACCCTCGTTTTCGTATTTCCGACCAACCATGAAGCCGGTGATATTCTGCAAAAACACCAGAGGGATTTTCCGTTGGGAACACAGCTCGACAAAATGCGCGCCCTTCTGCGCAGCTTCGGAAAACAGCACGCCGTTGTTGGCAATGATCCCGACAGGGCAGCCTTTGACATGGGCAAAGCCAGTCACCAGCGTCTCGCCAAAGCGCGGTTTGAACTCATCGAAACGCGAGCCGTCGACCAACCGCGCGATCACCTCGCGGATGTCATACGGCGTGCGCAGATCGGCGGGCACAACGCCCAG
Source organism: Ruegeria sp. BH6 (assembly GCF_056538105.1). NCBI lineage: Bacteria > Pseudomonadati > Pseudomonadota > Alphaproteobacteria > Rhodobacterales > Roseobacteraceae > Ruegeria > Ruegeria sp. BH6. The sequence continues at coordinate 355,486 of NZ_JBQFSR010000001.1, read as the reverse complement.
AATTTCCTCGGGGTCATAGGCCGGGTCCTCGGGGCTGGCCCAATCCACCGTCTGCGGTGTGCGCAGGTTTAGCGACCCGACCGCGCGCCGCGCCAGAGCTAGCGCGTGGGCGTCATCCTCGGCCAGATAGTCGGCTACACCAGACAAGCGAGTATGAACGTCGCCGCCACCCAAATCTTCGGCGCTGACGATCTCTCCGGTCGCAGCCTTGACCAGAGGCGGCCCGGCCAGAAAGATCGTGCCTTGGTCGCGCACAATGATCGTCACATCCGACATCGCAGGCACATAGGCCCCACCCGCCGTACACGAGCCCATTACCACGGCGATCTGTGCAATCCCTTTGGCGCTCATCCGTGCCTGATTGTAGAAGATGCGGCCAAAGTGGTCGCGGTCGGGGAAGACCTCATCCTGATTGGGCAGGTTCGCACCGCCGCTATCGACCAGATAGATACAGGGGAGGTTGTTTTCCTCAGCAATCTCCTGCGCCCGCAGATGTTTCTTGACCGACATCGGGTAATAAGTGCCGCCTTTCACAGTGGCATCGTTGCACACCACCATAACCTCACGCCCCTGCACGCGGCCAATACCCGCGACGACCCCGGCAGCAGGCGCGGCATCGCCATACATCCCATGCGCTGCCGTCGCGCCGATCTCAAGAAACGGAGACCCCGGGTCCAGCAAGTTCGCCACCCGACGACGTGGCAGCATCTTTCCCCGGGATTCATGCCGCGCGCGGGATTTCTCACCACCGCCCATGCGGGCTGCTTCGGCGGCGGCAGTGATTTGTGCCAGCGCATCGAGATGAGCGGTGCGGTTTGTCTTGAAGCCCTCAGAGGCGGGCATGGCTTTGGATGTGAGTTTCATTCTTTGCTTTCCTGGTCCATCAGAAAACCCGCCGAAATAAGAAGCATCATCTTTCCTCCAACAACGTCTTTAACCAAACCACTCTTTGGCTTGTTCGCTCCAAGCGACACCCGGCCCTAAGGAGTTTCGCACCTGTTCCCCCTCTCCACTGAAGATACTCCACCAAGCAGTCCGCCTCCCGCATTTCTTCCCAACGTTCTTGTGCTTCGGTTAAACTCGGCACTCTAAAAGGTAGAGAGGAAGCTTTCTCAGCGTCTCCTTCGTCAAGCATGCTGTAATGAACCAGCAGGTCTGCGGCACTCTCGTCCACCAGCGTGTCCCAGACCGCTGTTTCAGCTTCGACGCAAAAGTAAATTCCCAGAGTGCTTTGCCCCCAAGAAATATCTTCATTCATGCAATTGCCCGAAAAAGCACCAATACAGTCGGAAAGGTCTGTTGGTGCTCCAGCACTTTCGACACACCCACGGACTTGAGCATCCATGTAAGCTTGGTCCACGGTAGTTTGTCCGTGCTCATCTTGAACTTGATAGTTCTGTGCCCAAAGGTCTTGGGGCAGCACAAAGGTGAGAACTGAAACAGTGCCTAGAGTAAGCAAATCAAAGCTGTGCAACTTATTCAGCATTGTTTGTCCTCCGCCGCCGCTCGCACTTTCAATTCCTTCCGGATCACCTTCCCCGTCACCGTCATCGGCAACTCCTCCAGAAATGCGACCTCACGCGGATAGGAATACTGAGCCAGACGCGCCTTGACCCAGTCCTGCAACTCCGACCCCGAAGCCTCGGCCCCCGGTTTCAGCACCACATAGGCCTTCACGATCTCGGTCCGCAGCGGGTCGGGCTTGCCGACCACGCCCACGGTCGCCACCGCCGGGTGGGTTAGCAGGCAATCCTCGATCTCAGCCGGGCCGATGCGGTATCCGGCTGAGGTAATCACGTCATCATCGCGACCGACAAAGCGTAGATACTCGCCCTCCCACACGCCGCGATCTCCGGTGATCAGCCAGTCGCCGCGAAACTTCTCAGCCGTCGCCTCGGGCCGGTTCCAGTATTCCAGCAACATCGAGGCCGAGCCGCGCCGGATGACCACGTCACCCTCTTCATCGATCGGATTGCCGTCTTCGTCGATCACCGCGACTTCATGCCCCGGCACCGGTTTACCGATGCAGCCGGGTTGCACCGGGAAATCCTCGGAACAAGAAGACACGACCATGTTGCATTCGGTCTGGCCGTAGAATTCGTTGATCGTCAGGCCAAACGCCTGTTGCCCCCATGCCAGCATCTCGGCCCCCAGCGGCTCACCGCCCGAAGCGACCGAGCGCAGATCGGGGATACTTTGATCCGCAGCCTTCAGCATCCGCAGCGCCGTCGGGGGGAAGAACACGTTCCGCACCCCGCTGCGGGCGATCACGTCGGCGCAGGCTTCCGGCGTAAACTTTTCCAACCGCGCCGCGACCACAGGAATACCCAGCGCAAGCCCGGGCATCAATACGTCGAACAGACCTCCGATCCAGGCCCAATCCGCAGGTGTCCATAGGCAATCGCCTTCGCGCAGGTGATTGTGGCTGATCGAGACACCCGGCAAGTGGCCGGTCAGAACCCGGTGCCCATGCAGTGCGCCCTTGGGGCTGCCCGTGGTGCCCGAGGTATAGATCAGCACCGCCGGGTCCTCGGGGCCTGTATCTGAGCAGGGGAACGGATCATCCGATGGTGCAATATGTTCGACCAGAACCGGGTGGGCCAGATCGCCCAGCACCGCGGCTCCTTCGGCATCGGTCAGCACCAGACGCGCACCCGCATCCCCCACGCGCGAGGCCAACGCATCCCGTTTGAACAGCTTGAAAAGCGGCACCGAAATCGCCCCAAGCTTCCAGATCGCCAGATGCGCCGCCGCACACCAGGGCGACTGGCTCAGCAACACACCCACGCGGTCGCCGGGCTGCACCTGCTGATGCAGTTCACGTGCAATCCCGTCCGTCATGCGCGTGAGTTGACCAAAGGTAACGGCTTCGCGGTACCCGTCTGTCAGATCAACGATGGCCACATTGTCACGAGGATGCGCCAGGCATTGTCGCGCCATATTGAGCTGATCCGGAATATCCCAGACGCCCGCCTTCCGCATACCGGGTATGCACCTATCGGGATGCATGCGCAAAACCCCTTGTTTTTCTTACCCTTGGCGGGTGCGGACGCCCCCCTGCTTTCACAGGAACTTGATGCAGATCAGAGTTCGCAACGGTCCGGTCCTGCACAAGCGACTCATCAACAAATTCAAAGGCCATAAAATGACCAAAACACTCGCCGCTTTGACGCTCTCGACTGCGCTTGTCGCACTTGCCGCCCCTGCAATGGCCCAGAACCAAGGTGACTGGACCGTGGGTGTCGGTGTTGGTTATCTGGACCCGAAATCCGACAACGGAACCCTGGCTGGTCTCGATACCGACATTGACGCAGACACCAGCGCGATCTTCACAGTAGAGTATTTTGTCCAGGACAATCTTGGCATCGAACTGCTGGCCGCGACCCCGTTCAGCCACAGCATCGCGCTGGGGGGCACCGATCTGGCCAGCACCAAACACCTGCCGCCCACCCTGTCGCTGAACTATCACTTCGCGACCAACAGCGCCTGGAAGCCCTATGTTGGCGCCGGACTGAACTACACCATCTTCTTTGACGAAAAATCCGCGCTTGGGGATCTGGACATTGACAACTCCTTCGGTGTGTCGCTGCAAGCCGGTTTGGACTACATGGTCACCGAAAAAGGAGCCGTGCGTCTGAACGTGCGCTGGTTCGACATCGACTCGGACGTCAAACTGAACGGCACCGATATCGGTACTGCAGAAATCGATCCCTGGCTGGTCGGCGTATCCTACGTCCATCGCTTCTGATCCTTGTCTTTAACGCCCCGCCACCCTTTGGCGGGGCGTTTTTCTCAGCGCATTTCGCTCATCAACTCGCGCCCGATCAGCATTCGGCGAATTTCGCTGGTGCCCGCGCCGATCTCCATCAGCTTGGCGTCTCGGAATATCCGGCTGACCGCTGAATCCGACAGGAACCCGGCCCCGCCCATCGCCTGCACAGCCTGATGCGCCTGCGTCATCGCCTGTTCCGAGGCGTAAAGGCAGCACGCCGCTGCATCCTGACGGGTCACGTCACCCCGGTCACAAGCTTTGGCAACTTCATAGACATAAGCCCGCGCGGAGTTCATCGCGGTATACATGTCGGCAATCTTGCCCTGCATTAGTTGGAAGCTACCGATCGGTTTGCCGAACTGCTTACGCTCGGCCAGATAGGGCATGATCTCGTCCAGACAGGCAGCCATGATGCCTGTGCCGATTCCAGCCAGCACGACGCGTTCATAATCCAGACCTGACATCAGAACCGCAACGCCCTTGCCCTCTTCGCCCAGAACGTTCTCGAACGGCACTTCGACATCTTCAAAGATCAGCTCGGCTGTGTTCGACCCCCGCATCCCCAGCTTGTCGAAATGCGGAGAGGTCGAGAATCCCCTCGTCTCTTTCTCGATCAAAAAGGCCGTGATCCCTTTTGAACCCGCCTCGGGGTCAGTCTTGGCATACACGACTAGCGTGTCCGCGTCCGGCCCATTGGTGATCCAATATTTGTTGCCGTTAAGACGGTAGTGATCGTTGCGCTTTTCCGCGCGCAGCTTCATCGACACCACATCAGATCCCGCCGAGGCTTCGGACATTGCAAGCGCGCCAACATGGTCACCCGAGATCAGGCGCGGCAGGTATTTCGCCTTCTGCTCGTCATTGCCGTTCAGCTTGATCTGATTGACGCACAGGTTCGAATGCGCCCCGTAAGACAGCGAGACCGAAGCCGAGGCCCGCGCCACCTCCTCCACCGCTACGGTGTGGGCCAGATAGGACATCCCCGCCCCGCCATACTCTTCGGGCACGGTGATGCCCAACAGCCCGAGGTCGCCCATCTCTTTCCACAGTTCATTGGGAAAGGCGTTCGATTGATCGACCTCGGCCGCCATCGGTTTGACCCGATCCTGCGCCCAGCGATGCACCATCTCGCGCAGAGCGTTCACATCCTCACCCAGATCAAATTGCATTGTGGCCGTGAACATGTTGCGACCTCCTCATCGAATTAATGAACACTTGTTCAATAATTAGGTAACAGCGAATCCTCCACGGGTCAATGAGAAGGCTAGCACCAAAGAAAATGCCACCCCGAACAGGGTGGCATTTTTCAAGATTAAAGCGTGCGCCAAAGGCGCACTCAATTGGATCACGATTGAAACACAGCCCTAACTTCGGCCCGGATGATGCGTGCGATCAGGCGGCAGTCGTCCAGCGAAAAAGTCAACGGCACGCGCATATCCATCACCCCGGCAAGGATACGGTCACTTGCGGGCAAAGGCGTGCTTTCGGCATAGCGCCAACTGTCATAGCGCGAGGTGAATCCCGTCGGCTCCGCCCCACCAAACCACTTAATCTCGACCCCCCGTGCGCCGCAACGACGGATTACCTCGGCAATACGTTCGGGCGTCCAGTCGAGCAGCAAGAACTGGATCGACGAACCTACATAGGTCTCTTGCTCGGGACGCTCGACGATGGTCAGGCCGGGGGTGTCCCGCAGGCCGGTTGCGATTTCGTCATAGCGTTCGTTCCAGCGCTGCACCTGCCGGTCAAGATCACGCAGTTGCGGGCGCAGGATCGCGGCGCGCAGATTGTCCATGCGGCCGGACACATTGGGCGTGGTGTATTTGATCTTTTCAAACACCTCGGGCCCCGGTGCGGCAAGGTGGCGTTCATATAGCATGTACGAGCCCGACAGCATCGTGGCCTTGGCCGCAATCACTTCGTCATCGGTGATCAGCAGACCACCTTCACCGGAATTGACGTGTTTGTACGTCTGGCAGGAATAGCACCCAATCGCCCCCTGACGCCCCGACAATTGCCCGCGCCATGCGGCACCCATTGTGTGGGCGCAGTCCTCGATCACCGCAACGCCCGCCGTATCACACATCTGCATTAACCGGTCCATATCGCACAGATGTCCGCGCATGTGGCTGAGCATCAGCACCCGCGCCTGATCCAGCTTGGCCTCAAGATCATCCAGATCAATCGTCAGATTCTCAGTCACGCCCACAAAAACCGGCCTTGCCCCGACCGAGGCAATCGACCCCGGCACCGGCGCAAGCGTGAAGGCGTTGGTCAAAACCGGATCACCCGGCTGCACCCCCACGGCCCGCAATGCGGTGGCCAGTGCATAACCCCCAGAAGACACAGCCAGACAGTATTTCGCCCCCATTTGCGCCGCGAACTCCTGCTCCAGCAGCGCGGTTTCGCCCAACTCTCCGGGGACGACGTTATAGCGATGCAGACGCCCATGGCGCAGAACGGCCATGGCGGCGTCAATCGCCTCTTCTGGAATAGGTTCCTGCTGGGTGAAGCTGCCAGTGAATATTTCGGTCATGGACTAGTTCTGATCCTGCAAAGGGTTGGGGTCAAGAATTTGTGCCGCCGCACCAATCAGTCCGGTGACCAGCTCTGGCAGATCATCAAAGTGATGCAGCAGTGCTTCGGGTTCCAATGCGGCCATATCTTCCCCGGACGGGCCAAACGTCACCAGCACCGATGGCACGCCCGCTGCACGCGCCGTATTTCGGTCGGTGTCGGAATCGCCGATCAGCACACACAAATCGGGGTGTCCCCCGGCCCGGCGCGCGGCTTCGCGCAGTGGTTCGGGGTCCGGTTTGCGCACGGGCAACGTGTCTGCGCCCACCAAAGACGCAAACTGATCCCGCACGCCCATCTGGGTCAGCAGCTGATGGGCCAGAGCCTCGGGTTTATTGGTGCAGATACCTACGCCATAACCTTGGGATTTCAACATTTCGACAGCCTCAAGCGCACCGGGATAGAACCGAGTGTGGGTGTCGATGTCCTTCGCGTAAGCCTCAAGCAGGGTGGGATAATAGGCCAGAACAGTATCCTCATCATAAGCACCGACCCGCTTCAGCCCATGGGTCAGCATCATCCGTCCACCCCGCAAGGCAACGGCTGCGTCATCATCGTGAACTAGGACATCCCCATGCCCCATCTGGCGAAAACAGTGGTTGGCCGCCGCCAGCAAATCACCCGACGTATCGGCCAAAGTTCCGTCCAGATCGAAGATTACTGTGCGCATTGTGCCTCCTGCCTCGGCGGTTTATTGCCGTCTCGTGTTGCAAACGGCAATCTTGTTTGATCCGTGAACCGCTTGCGCCTTTGCCCTCAGCGGATAAAACGGAGCGCAACAAAACACAAAGAGAAATCGATTTCATGAGCACTGCCCTTGTCATCCTTGCCGCTGGAAAAGGCACCAGGATGCATTCGGATATTCCCAAAGTTCTTCATCCCATCGCGCAGGTCCCGATGCTGGTGCACGCCATGCGCGCCGGGGCCGTATTGTCGCCCGAGCGGACCGTGATCGTCACCGGGCACGGGGCTGAAGCCGTAGCCAAGGTTGCAACTGCCGAGGATGAAGCGGCGCAAATCGCTGTTCAGGACGAGCAGTTGGGCACTGCCCATGCCGTCGCCCAGGCACGCGAAGCTTTGGACGGATTCACCGGCGACGTCGTGGTTTTGTATGGCGACACGCCGTTTCTGCAGCCCGATACGCTGGAACGCATGATCGCGGCGCGGGCAGAAAACGATCTTGTCATTCTGGGGTTTGAGGCCGCCGATCCTGCGCGTTATGGTCGCCTGGTGATGAACGGTGACAGTCTTGAGCGGATCGTCGAATTCAAAGACGCATCGGATGAAGAGCGCGCAATAACCTTTTGCAACTCTGGCCTTTTGGCCTGTGATGCGCAGACACTATTTTCACTTATCGACGCAGTAGGAAACGACAATGCGGCTGGTGAATACTATCTGACCGATGTCGTGGAAATCGCGCGCGCGCGTGGTTTGGAAGTCACCGCAGTTGCCTGTGATGAAGCACAGACATTAGGTGTGAACTCGCGCACCGATTTGGCTGCGGCAGATGCTGTGTTTCAGACCAGTGCCCGTGCCGAGCTGTTGGATCTTGGCGTCACCCTGATGGCACCCGATACTGTTTATCTGGCCGCTGACACCGTCATCGGGCGCGACACTGTGATTGAACCCAACGTGGTTTTTGGCCCCGGCGTCACAGTCGAAAGTGGTGCTACAATCCGGTCGTTTTCGCATTTGGAGGGCTGCCACGTCAGCCGCGGTTCTATTGTTGGCCCTTATGCCCGCCTGCGCCTAGGTGCCGAGTTGGCCGAAAACGCCCGCATCGGCAATTTTGTCGAGATAAAGAACGCCGAGATCGCCGAAGGGGCCAAGGTTAACCACCTTAGCTATATCGGTGACGCGTCGGTAGGTGCGGCGTCGAACATCGGCGCTGGAACAATCACCTGCAACTATGACGGTGTGATGAAGCATCGCACCACAATTGGTGAGAATGTTTTTGTCGGCTCAAACACAATGCTGGTGGCCCCGGTGAAGGTCGGAGACGGCGCAATGACAGCCACCGGCACAGTCGTGACGCGAGACGTCGAACCCGACGCGCTGGCCGTGGCCCGCGCTAAGCAGGACAACAAGCCAGGTTATGCACGTAAATTGTTTGATATGTTGAAGGCGAAGAAGGCTCGCCGCGACAAAGGAGCCTGATCTATGTGTGGAATTGTAGGTGTTCTGGGTCAACACGAAGCCGCCCCTATTTTGGTTGAGGCGCTGAAACGGCTGGAATATCGCGGCTATGACAGCGCCGGTATTGCGACGGTCAATGACGGTGAACTTGGGCGGCGTCGGGCTGTGGGCAAGTTGGTCAACCTCAGCGATTTGCTGGTGCACAATCCTTTGCGCGGAAAATCGGGCATCGGGCATACCCGTTGGGCCACACATGGCGCACCATCAGTCACCAACGCGCACCCGCACAAGGCAGGCCCCGTGGCCGTGGTGCATAACGGCATCGTCGAAAACTATCGCGATTTGCGGGCTGAGTTAGCCGAACATGGCGTCGATTTCGTCACCGAGACCGATACCGAAACCGTGGCCCTGATGGCCGAGCATTATCTGAACAATGGACTATCGCCCGTTGATGCGGCGTTCAAAACCATCGACCGGCTTCAAGGGGCGTTTGCACTTGCATTTCTGTTTGACGGGCAAGACGACCTGATCGTCGCGGCGCGTAAGGGCTCACCTTTGGCCATTGGGCATGGGGAAGGCGAAATGTATGTGGGTTCAGACGCCATTGCGCTGGCCCCGCTGACGGATCGTATCACCTATCTTGAAGAAGGCGACCGGGCGGTCCTGACCCGCACTTCGCTTGAAATCCGCAACGAAGCCGGAGAACTGGCCAACCGCGAGACCCGCCAGATCAAACTGGATCAAACACGGGCCGACAAGGCGGGTCACAAGCATTTCATGGCAAAGGAAATCGCCGAGCAACCCGTGGTGGTTGCCGAGGCAATTCAATCCTACCTGCCCACTGGCGGCAACGAGATAACTCTGCCGTGTGAGCTGGATTTCAGCAAGCTGGACCGCCTGACCATGGTCGCCTGCGGAACTGCCTTCTATGCCTGTCTGACAGCAAAGTACTGGTTCGAACAGTTGGCCAGAATGCCCGTCGAGGTCGATATCGCCAGCGAGTTTCGCTATCGCGAACCTCCGATCCCCGATCGCACGGCGGCCTTGTTTGTCAGCCAGTCGGGTGAGACCGCCGACACGCTGGCCGCGCTGCGCTATTGCGAGGGCAAGGCCGATAAGATCGTTTCGGTGATCAATGTCCCCGAAAGCTCGATCGCGCGCGAAAGCGACATCGCCCTGCCGATCCATGCTGGGGTTGAGATCGGTGTGGCCTCGACCAAAGCTTTCACTTGTCAGCTAAGCGTATTGCTGATGCTGGCGCTCAAGGCGGCTGCGGATCGGGGCACCCTAAGCGATGAGGAACTGGCTGATCATGCCGCCGCATTGCGTGGATTGCCGACCGCACTAAATGCCGCGCTGGATCAGAACCAGTCCATCAAGTCCTCGGCCCAGCGCTTGTCCGAGGCGCGCGATGTGCTGTTCCTGGGCCGCGGCCTGATGTATCCACTGGCTATGGAAGGTGCGCTGAAACTAAAAGAAATCAGCTATATACACGCCGAAGGTTATGCGTCGGGTGAACTGAAGCACGGCCCCATCGCCCTGATCGACAAGCACATGCCAGTAGTGGTCATGGCCCCGCGCGACACAGTGTTCGACAAGACCGTGTCGAACATGCAAGAGGTCATGGCGCGCAAAGGCAAGGTCATACTGGTCTCGGATGATGACGGCGTTACCGAGGCCGAGGATGGGGTGTGGAGCACTATTCGCATGCCCCATATTCATCCCAGCCTTGCCCCGATCCTGTATTCGGTTCCGGCGCAGCTGCTGGCCTATCATACGGCTGTCGCCAAAGGTACCGATGTGGACCAGCCCCGCAATCTGGCGAAATCCGTCACCGTCGAATAAGCCAAGATCGGGCTGCACCCACGGCCCGTTTCACCAGCAGGGCGACAAACATTGAATTTCTATCTGGATCAGATCAAAGCTCATGCCGACCCCGTACGCGCGAGCCAAATGGCGGCCTATCACAAGGTTGACCGCCCCTATCTGGGTGTCGCGAACCCCGTTCTGAACGACCTGACGAAAGATTGGCGTCAAGACCTGGATGTATCTGAGCGCGTGGAGTTGGCGGATGCCTTGTGGCAGACCAATATACACGAGGGCCGTCTGGCCGCAGCCAAACTACTGACCCAGGCCCGCATTCGGCCTGATGGGGCGGTCTGGGATTTACTGCACAGCTGGTTGCCCGATTTCGACGCCTGGGCTGCGGCCGATCACGCCTGCATGGCGATGCAAAAACGTCTGTCAGCCGACCCAACCCGGTTGGATCAGGTGGAAATCTGGACGACTTCCGATCATATGTGGACACGGCGCGCAGCGCTGGTGGCCACCCTTCCCTGGACCAAGCAGAATCACCCCAAACCCGACGATCTGGCACGGCGCGACCGCATTCTTGGCTGGGCGGCAAGCTATGTGCCGGACCGGGACTGGTTCATTCAGAAAGCCATTGCTTGGTGGCTGCGTGACCTGTCCAAACACGACGCTGAACGCGTCATCGCGTTTCTGAAAACCCATGGTGACGCGATGAAACCTTTCGCCCGCCGCGAAGCCGAAAAATACCTGAAAGATCAGTTGGAATAGACCTCAAGTTCAACCAATTCGTCAAATGGCAACAACAAGGCCCGCATCGCATCCAGAGACAACCGACTGCCGCCGCTTTCGGGCCCTGGCGCTGGAACCAGCGTAATATAAGCCTGCGAGCCGGTTCTGGGAACGACCACGCGACCGGTGAATTCGACGTCGACCAGCGGAGTTTCCAGCCAACGACCCGGCGTGGTCGGATCGCCCAATCCGGCTATGGTCGTCTTTGCGCCCACCCAGCCGGCAGCAGTGGCCGCAACGGGTTTTGGTTCAACTGCTTCCTCTGCCACAACTTCTTCGACCACAGCGTCTTCAGGTTCAGAAGGCGTCTTTTCGCCCCCAAACACCCGATCTGTCGTGGACCGTACGGTGTCGCATCCGGCCACCAGAATACACAAAGCGAATAGCATATATCTCATGCCATCAACCTATCGCCCTGTGCGCATCTGTACCAGCGCAAAGGAAACTTCGCCCTTGTCGCAGGCAGGTCGCGGCTTTACCTATGTCGCATGACTGCTCCGCTTATCGACCCATTCGCACGTGCGATCACCTATCTCCGCGTCTCTGTCACAGACCGCTGCGATTTCCGCTGTGTTTACTGCATGTCCGAAGACATGAAGTTTCTGCCCAAGAAAGACCTGCTGACGCTGGAAGAGCTGGACCGCATGTGTTCGACCTTCGTGAAGTTGGGGGTTGAAAAGCTGCGCATTACCGGTGGTGAGCCGCTTGTGCGCAGAAATATCATGACGTTTTTCAACAGCATGACCCGCCATCTGGACAGCGGCGCGTTGAAAGAGCTGACGCTGACCACCAATGGCTCGCAGCTGCACCGTTTTGCCGATGACCTGTACGCGGCAGGTGTGCGCCGGGTAAATATCTCGCTGGATACGCTGGACGAAGATAAATTCGCCGCGATCACCCGCTGGGGCCGTCTTAAACAAGTGTTGAACGGCATCGACGCGGCGCAGAAAGCCGGGCTGAGGATAAAGATCAACGCGGTGGCCCTAAAGGGCTTCAACGAAGAAGAGTTGCCGACGATCACGAAATGGTGTGCGGAACGCGATATGGACCTGACCTGGATCGAGGTCATGCCCATGGGCGATATCGGCAATGAGGATCGTCTGGATCAATACTGGTCGCTCAAGGACGTTCGTAAGGAATATGAGAACCATTATTCCGTGACCGATCTGGCAGAACGCAGCGGCGGGCCAGCGCGTTATGTTCGCCTAGAGGAAACCGGCCAAAAGATCGGCTTCATCACCCCTCTGTCGCATAATTTCTGCGAAAGCTGCAACCGCGTGCGCCTGACCTGCACTGGTGAGCTGTTTATGTGTCTGGGCCAAGAGGACATGGCTGACCTGCGTGGTCCACTACGCGATCACCCCGATACAGAGCAACCGCTCGAAGACGCAATCCGAGCGGCGATCAACCTCAAGCCCAAGGGACATGATTTCGACTATTCCCGCCAGGCGGTCGACGGCAAGATGAGCCGTCACATGAGCCACACAGGCGGCTGACGTGCCGGACCAGATGGGCCGACCGACGCTGCTGTATCATCTGTATTGCGGCCTGACCTCTATTGCGGAGCCGTTCGTCTGGCGCACCGTACGGAACAAGCTGCAAGCCGCGGATGTTTCCGTAACCCGACAACAGGAACGCCAAGGCCGTGCCAGCCTGCCCCGCTCCGACGGCCAGCTGATCTGGTTCCACGCCGCCAGCGTTGGTGAAACCCTTTCTGTTATCAGCCTGATCAAACGGTTGGGGGAACGTCTGCCGGATGCCGAGTTTCTGATCACCTCTGGCACGCCAACCTCGGCCGCTTTGATTGAAAAACGCATGCCGCCGCGAACGCGCCATCAATATCCGCCGCTGGACACGGCTGGCCCCGTTCGGCGCTTTCTGGACCACTGGCGCCCGAATGCCGGTATTTTCGTCGAAAGCGAAATCTGGCCCCGTCTGATTGTCGAAGGTGCCAACCTTGGCATGCCCTTGGCTCTGCTCAACGCACGCCTGTCGGACAAGTCCGTCGAAGGCTGGAAGAAACGCCCGGACACAGCCCGGTTCATTCTGGATCGTTTTCGCCTGTTCCTGACCCAGAACGACAAGACCGCGCAAAACCTGATCGTGATGGGCGCGCCCGCTGATCGTGTACAGCCGGGCACGAACCTGAAGGCCATGTCTGACCCCTTGCCGATTGATCAGGCCACGTTGTCCGACATCCGCGCACAGATCGGCGCCCGCCCCGTCTGGATCGCCAGTTCGACACATGCTGGTGAAGAGGAAACCGTTCTTGCCGCCCACGCAGAGCTGCTCAAACGCTGGCCCGACCTGCTGCTGTTGCTGATCCCGCGCCACCCTGAACGCCGCGCCGAGGTCGCCAGTCTGGCAACCCAAGCGGGGCAAACTGTGGCCATTCGATCGAATGACGACAAGATCACCGACAAAACGCAGGTCTACATGGCAGATACGCTGGGTGAAACCGGCACATGGTACGCGCTGTGCCCTATTGTGTTCCTTGGCGGATCACTGAAAGAGATCGGCGGCCACAATCCGTTCGAACCGGCACAGGCGGGTGCCGCTGTAATCACCGGCCCCGGCTATTTCAACTTTGCCGAAACATTCGCCCCGCTGATCGAATCCGGCGGGGCGCTACAAGTTCAATCTGCTTCCGAACTGACCGAGGCCGTGGAAACCTGGCTATCGGACCAAACCACGCTGGACAAAGCCCGTACCGCTGCGAAATCCTGCGTAAACACCCAACAATCGGCGCTGGATGCAATTGTCGAGACGCTATGCAACGAACTCAGCTTAACTGGGTCGGGTGTAACTTCATCTAACTAAGCATGCCCCGGGTAGCGCGAGGGGCTGGCCCCTCGCGCTACCCAACGCCAAGATCAGGCCGCCGGCATCCGCTGTTCGACAATCTCAGCCCACCAGCTGCACCCTGCCGGAATGGCCTCGTCGTTAAAGTTGTACTCAGGGTGATGCACCGCCGCCGTGTCGCCATTGCCAACCAGAATATACGCCCCCGGCCGTTCTTCGAGCATAAAGGCGAAATCCTCGCCGCCCATGATCAACGGCGCTTCGTCGCAATTGCCCGCCACTGAACGCGCGACATCCGCTGCAAAGTTGGTCTGCTCGTCGCTGTTCACCATCACCGGATAGCCCAAGTAATAGGTGACATTGGCCGTTCCGCCAAACGTCGCCGCGATTCCGTTGCAAATCTCTTTGATGCGCTTTTCCGCCATTTCCCGCATTTTTGAACTCATCGTACGGACGGTACCTTTGATCTGTACCGTTTGGGGGATGACGTTAAAGGCGGTGGTCGAGGTTTCAAACGACGTAACTGAAACCACGACCTGATCCACCGGATCTGCATTGCGCGACGCCACCGTCTGCAATGCCAGAACCGCCTGCGCCGCCATCACGGTTGTATCGACTGTCTCATGCGGTTTGGCCGCGTGACCGCCCTTGCCCTCAAAGGTGATGTCGAATTGATCTGTGGCCGCAAAGAACGCGCCCGGACGAATGGCAAAACTGCCGACAGGACGGCCAGGCCAGTTGTGCATGCCATAGACCTCTTGGATGCCCCAACGGTTCATCATGCCGTCCTCGCACATCTCGCGGCCTCCGCCGCCACCCTCTTCGGCGGGTTGAAAGATCACCACGACGGTGCCGTCGAAATTTCGCGTTTCCGAGAGGTATTTCGCCGCGCCCAGCAACATCGCCGTATGCCCGTCATGGCCACATGCGTGCATCGCCCCATCGGTCTTGGATGCATACTCCAGACCCGTCGCCTCATGTATCGGCAGTGCATCCATATCGGCCCGCAGACCGATCACCTTGCCCCCCGTGTCGACCTTACCTTTGATCACCCCAACGACCCCGGTGCGACCAATTCCGGTGACAACCTCATCACAGCCGAATTCCTTCAGCTTCTCAGCAACCAGTGCGCTGGTGCGGTGCGTTTCGAATAGAATCTCGGGGTTTTCATGAATATCGCGCCGCCACCTAGTGATTTCACTCTGCAATTCGGCAAAACGGTTTTTGATCGGCATAGGCTTCTCCCATCTTTTTTTCTTTGCCCCGGCTTTATCCCGGCGCGGAATTCTCAAGTCAGTCCAAAGACGCAGGCCGCAGCACGCCGGACAGCAGGACAATCAGGATGGCCAAGGGCAACAAAACCATGAATGCCAATCGTAATGTAAGCATCTCGGCCAAAATCCCAATAAGCGGTGGGCCGATCAGTAACCCTCCGTACCCCAGCGTCGCCACACTGGCGATGGCCTGCCCCGGCGGCACATGCGGATCATTGGCTGCCCGGCTGAAGGCCAGCGGCATGATCACAGCATAACCAACCCCCATCAGGGCAAAACCCGCCAAGGCCAATCCCGCCTCTGATGTCGAGACCACACCGAACACGCCAAGTGCCGCGCAAATGCCTCCAAAACGGGCCGTTGCGACAGGACCAAACCGCGCGATTGCAAATCCGCCAGCCAGCCGAAACGCCACCATCGTCACCGAAAACACGGCATATCCCAACGCAGCGACGCTTTCGGCGGCACCGGTCACATCGCGCAGGAATATTGCACTCCAATCCGCTACGGCACCTTCCCCCAAAGCGCCGCACAGCGCAGTGAACCCAACCAGAATCAACGCACCGGACGGCAGGGCAAAGACACTGCCGTCATGTGAGACAGCTCTGCGCGACGTCCACTTAACCCAGGACAGGGTCAGCGCCAGCGCCACGACAACTCCGCCAGCCAGTAAAAAGTGCTGCATTACTGTCAGTCCCAGCTGCACCGCCCCGTATCCGCTAAGCGCCCCCAACCCGGCGCCCAAACTCCACATCGCGTGGAACGAGGACATGACTGGTTTGTCATAGGCTTGCTCGACCTCGGCGGCCCAGGCGTTCATGGCCACATCCATTGAACCGTGAAAGGCACCGAATACGAACAGGAACCCCGCCAGCGCCCAGAACCCATCGGCCACGGCCAACAGGATTAGAGACAACGTGTACAGCACCGCAATAACCCGCGTGATGGCTACGGCCCCGAACCGATCAGACAACCGCCCCGTCACCGGAAAGGAACACACTGCCCCCGCTGCCATGAACAGCAGACCATAGCCCAATGCCTCATGCGTCAATTCCAGCCTGTCCCGCACGGCTGGAATGCGAGATGCCCAAATGCCAAACAGCGCACCGTTCAGGATGAACATGGCAGCCACCGCCCGCCATGCAGACATAATTCCGATCACAGAAAACTCCCACGCGCAGCTTGCTGTTCCTAAAGCGCCCTAGGTAATTCGCAATTGCGGGCTATTGCAAACGCTTTCGAATCTGACGGATGGCAACCCAGACGCACAGAATGACAGGGATCGTCACAACTGAAGTCAACCGTCCCTGACTGATCCCATCCTGGGTCAGCGGGTAAAGAAAGTCACTGACCAGCGTCACCGCGTAGAAACTGATAGCTACCACAGACAGCCCTTCGACGGTGTGCTGCAGCCGCAGCGCAATCTGGGCGCGCCGATCCATGCTTTCCAGCAGCGCCTGGTTTTGCGCACTGCGTTCCACATCGACCCGGGTACGTAACAATTCTCCGGCACGGATCGCCCGATCGGACAAAGCCTGCAGGCGGCGCTCGGTGGATTTGACGGTTCGAATGGCCGGATCGTACCGGCGCATCATGAAATCGGCGAAACTCTGACGGCTCTCAAACCGCTCTTCTCGCAGCACTTCGATCCGTTGGTTCACGATAGCCTCATAGGCCCCCGTAGCCCCAAACCGAAAGGAACACTGGGCGGACAGGGTTTCCAGCTCGGTCGAGGTGGACAATAGATCGGGCAGCAGTTCATCTGGGTGGGCCGTGTTGTCGGTCATTTGCCCCATCAACTCGGTCAGCCTACCGTCCAATTCACCGATACGTGGGGTCAGCTGTTTGACGCGGGCAAACCCAAGCATTGACATCGCTTTGTAGGTCTCGATCTCACACAGACGCTGAATGATCCGTCCCGTCCTGCGTCGCCCTGTGCCCTTGCTGACAAACAGCGCAAAGCGCATGTGCCCGGCCGGATCGATACGGAAATCACTGGCACAAATGGCGGTATCGTCCAGCACCCGGGCCACGGCAAGGCTTTCAGGCTCGAACCAGTTCCCCAAAGAGGACCGGACCGCTTCGTCGTCCTGGCGTTCAACCACGCGGAGCATGGCCGACGTCACCCTCTGCCCTGGGCTGGCCATCAACCAATCAGGGGGAAAGACTTCGAAATCTGCCGGGTTGAATGGGCGATCGCTGACATTTTGTGTAATCGCAGTGTAAGTGACGAATTCGGTATGCTGTTCCCATTTCAACCAATGACGGCCAATCTGACCAGCGTAATGCGTCGCCTCCGGCTGCGGATGTTGTGCGCCGTGGCGATCCAGCAGATTGATCAGATGGGCCAGATCCTCATTCCGGTCCCGCGCCACGGCTGCGTCTGGCTTCTTGATCGCCAAGAACACCACCGTGCACGGCGTCGCGGCCACCGGAAAGGGGCGCGCGTGCAGTTCATTGGCCAGCGCATAGCGCAGCGGGTGATCATCAATGGGCGTCATGCAGAGCTCCGTTTTGTCCGGGGCACTATACGCCACCTCAAAAATACATCAATTCTCTTTTTATTTCATATACTTAAGTGGATACGGCTGTATACATTCCCTCTATCTCATTGATTTGGCTGCCACAGCTCAATTGTTTTGCCCTCGGGATCGTGAATGCGGGCAAACTTTCCCACCTCACTGTCCCACTCAGCACATGTTTCTACGGTGATCCCGGCGGCCTCAAGCTGCGCTATCAGTGCCGCCAAATCGTCTACTCGGAAATTGATCATCCATTGCTGATCTGCGCGGCCGAAGTATTCCGTAATTTCGGCAAATGGGGCAAAGACAGTAAACCCTTCGCGCTGCTACCAGGGCAAAGGATCGTAATGATTGACGCCCAAGTGTTTCTCATACCACGCGCTCAACGCGTCTGGGTCGCGGGCCCGAAGGAACACACCACCTATGCCGTTTACTTTCTGCATGGCTACTCTCCTGACACCCACCACGTCAGACCAGTCTATCAAAATCCGCCTGCTTCATCTGGCTACAAATATCCCCAAGGTCCGGAGGCAGAGCCTCCTTCAATACAAATAAGAAAAGGGCGCCCGAAGGCGCCCTTTGCAATTTGGTTACACCCCAAGCTCAGTCGATCATGGGAAGCAGTTTGTCGAGGCTGGCCTTTGCGTCGCCATAGAACATGCGGGTGTTTTCCTTGAAGAACAGCGGGTTTTCGATGCCCGAATACCCGGTGCCCTGACCGCGTTTGGACACGAACACCTGTTTCGCCTTCCAGCATTCCAGAACCGGCATGCCGGCGATGGGGCTGTTGGGGTCTTCCTGTGCCGCAGGGTTCACGATGTCGTTCGAGCCGATGACGATGGCCACATCCGTTTCGGGGAAGTCGTCGTTGATCTCGTCCATCTCCAGCACGATGTCATACGGCACCTTCGCCTCGGCCAGCAGCACGTTCATGTGGCCCGGCAGACGGCCCGCGACCGGGTGGATCGCAAAGCGCACGTTCTTGCCCTGGGCGCGTAGCTTGCGGACCAGTTCGGAAACGGACTGCTGCGCCTGCGCCACGGCCATGCCATAGCCGGGGATGATGATGACACTGTCAGCATCGTTCAGCGCTGCGGCCACACCATCGGCCTCGATGGCAATCTGCTCACCCTCCACGGCCATCTGTTCGCCCTGCGGGCCACCAAAGCCGCCCAGAATTACGCTGACAAAGTGACGGTTCATCGCCTTACACATGATGTAGGACAGGATCGCACCGGACGAGCCCACCAGCGCACCAACCACGATCAGCAGGTCGTTGCCCAACGAGAAGCCGATCGCCGCCGCAGCCCAACCCGAATACGAGTTAAGCATCGACACAACCACGGGCATGTCGGCACCGCCGATTCCCATAATCAGGTGATAGCCAATGAACAGCGCGGCCAGCGTCATCAGGAACAGCGGGAAAAAGCCGCCGGTCGAGGTATACCAGACCAAGCAGATCAGCGAGAGACCTGCAGCCGCCGCATTTAGCGCATGACCGCCCGGAAGCTTGGTCGCCGCCGATGTGACCTTGCCGGCCAGCTTGCCATAGGCCACGACCGACCCGGTAAAGGTGATCGCACCGATGAAGATGCCCAGGAACAGTTCGACATGCAGGATTGCCAACTCAGCCGAGGTTTTCTTGGCAATCAGCTTGGCGAATGCCCCCAGATCAGAAAGGTCCGCTTCTTTAGCGCTGTCGGCAATGGCCATGACCTGCGCCACGTTGCCAATCTCAAAATGCGCGTTGAAGCCAACGAACACAGCCGCCAGACCCACCAGCGAGTGCATCGCAGCCACCAGCTGCGGCATCTCGGTCATCTGCACGCGTTGTGCGACGTACTGACCGATCAGACCACCGCCCGCAATCAGCAGCAGCGACAGCAGCCACAGCCCCGAACCGGGACCAACCAGCGTGGCAAAAACCGCCAGCGCCATACCGACGATGCCATACCAGACCGCGCGCTTGGCGCTTTCCTGGTTCGACAATCCGCCGAGCGAAAGGATGAACAGAACAGCCGCAACAACGTAGGCGGCAGTAGTGAAGCCAAATTCCATGTGCCCGGCCTCCTTAAGATTTCTGGAACATGGCGAGCATGCGCCGGGTTACGAGGAAGCCGCCGAAGATGTTGATCCCGGCCATGAAGACAGACAGCGCCGCCAGCAGAATGACCAGGAACGATCCCGACCCGATCTGCATCAGCGCCCCAACGATAATGATCGACGAGATCGCGTTGGTGATCGCCATCAGCGGTGTGTGCAGGCTGTGTGCAACGCCCCAGATCACTTGGAAGCCCACAAAGATCGCCAGCACAAAGACGATGAAGTGCTGCATGAAGCTGGCCGGGGCGATCAGCCCCACCAACAGCATCAGCGCGCCACCGACACCCAGCAGGGTGAACTGCTGTTTGGTCTGCGCCTTGAAGGCCGCAATCTCTTGCGCCTTTTTCTCTTCCGGGGTCAGTTCCTTGACCTCGGGTTTTTTCTGCGCCGCAATCGCCTGCACCTTAGGCGGTGGCGGCGGGAAGGTGATCTCGCCCTCATGGGTCACGGTCGCGCCACGGATCACGTCATCTTCCATGTCGTGATTGATCTGACCGTCTTTCTCAGGGGTCAGGTCCGTCATCATGTGGCGGATGTTGGTCGCGTACAGAGACGACGATTGCGCCGCCATCCGGCTGGGGAAGTCGGTATAGCCGATGATGGTCACGCCATTGTCGGTCACGACCTTCTCATCCGCGACGGTCAGCTTGCAGTTGCCGCCCTTTTCCGCCGCAAGGTCAACAATGACCGAGCCCGGCTTCATCGCCTCGACCATATCCTTGGTCCAAAGCTCGGGCGCTTCGCGGTTGGGGATCAGCGCCGTGGTGATGACGATGTCCATCTCGGGGGCCAGTTCACGGAACTTGGCCAGCTGTGCCTCGCGGAACTCGTCCGACTGGACGCTGGCATAGCCGCCGGTGGCCGCGCCGTCCTGCTGGTCTTCTTCAAAATCCAGATAGACAAACTCGGCGCCCATGGATTCGACCTGTTCGGCCACTTCGGGGCGCACGTCGAACGCGTAAGTGATCGCACCCAGCGAGGTCGAGGTGCCGATCGCCGCCAGACCGGCAACACCGGCCCCTACGATCAGCACCTTCGCAGGCGGCACCTTACCGGCCGCCGTCACCTGACCGGTGAAGAACCGGCCAAAGTTGTTGCCCGCCTCGATCACCGCGCGGTAACCGGCGATATTGGCCATTGACGACAGCGCATCCATTTTTTGTGCGCGGGAAATACGCGGCACCATCTCCATGGCGATGACGTTGGCGCCCTTGGCCTTAGCCGCTTCCATCCCTTCTTCGTTCCCTGCCGGGTTGAAGAAGGAAATCAGCGTCTTGCCCTTGGTCAGTCGCTTTAGCTCGGTTGCGTCGGGCTGTCGGACCTTGGCAACAATGTCAGCCGCTTTCCACAGCGATGCGGCGGTCTTGACCAACTCAACGCCTGCAGCCTCATACGCCGCATCCGAAAAGCCCGCAGCAGCCCCAGCGCCTTTCTCAATCAGGCACTCATAGCCCAGTTTCTGCAACTGCACAGCAGAGTCCGGCGTCATCGCAACGCGGTTCTCGCCCTCATATATTTCCTTCGGTGTGCCTATCTTCACTGGCAGTCCCCCTAGTTCTCACTCAAGCTGAGCGGGTGGTCGGTATTCTTCGTTAAGCAAACATGTATCTTGCGCAACATTATTTCGCAAGTGCAGCATTCACGATATGATATTATCGGTCTGTCCATCCTAAACCCACCGGCGGGTTTTACGTTCATAACGTGCAAAATCAGCGTGAAAAGTACGGCGCAGGCGGTCTTCTTCGGGCAGAATGAACCGGCGCTCAAGCACCCAGACGAAGATTGGGATCAGGATCAGGGACAGCACCGCATCGAACCTTAAAACCAAACCAGCCAGAATCAGAACGTCGCCAACATAGATCGGGTTGCGGCTGCGTTTATATATGCCTGACTGAACCAGCGCCGAAGGTGTTTCGTGCGGGATAACGGTTGTCTTGTGACGACGAAATTCCACTATCGCCAATACCGCGATCAGGATGCCACCCCCGATCAGCAACCCGCTTAACAAGTCAGTCAATCCGCCGTCCAGCGACAACCCCAAAGGGAAATGACGCGACTGCAGCCAGGCCAGAAAAGCGAACCCAACAAGCCAGACGGGCGGTATGTCGATCCGGTGCATGCGCATCCCCGCAACTGACAACATGCACAGGCATGTCGTTTCTGGCCGATGTCCTACCGCTTTCGAACCGAATTGGCAAAAGCTCAGGTTGTCGCATCAATGGACAGGCCGATACGGATCGGCTAGGCCGAAAGAAAGCAACACAACACAACACAAAGTAGTGAGCCGCCCATGACCGACTTTGCCGCGACCAAAGCCATGTTCGATCTGCCCGAGGATGTCATTTATCTGGACGGCAATTCGCTGGGTCCGTTGCCGCTAGCTGCCAGTGATCGTGTCAGTGACATGATGGTCAAGGAATGGGGCCAGATGCTGATCACCGGCTGGAACAAGGCCGGATGGATGGGTTTGCCGACCGGCCTGGGCGACCGCATTGGCCGTCTGATCGGCGCGGAACCCGGGACGGTTGTGACCGGCGACACCCTGTCGATCAAAGTGTATCAGGCCGTGGCATCTGCGCTGGAACTGTGCCCGGACCGCAAGGTGGTCCTGTCGGATAACGGCAACTTCCCGTCTGATTTGTATATGGTGGACGGGCTGCTACGCTCGCTGGGGCCGGGTTATGAACTACGCGTTGTCGCACCCGAGGACGTGGCCGCTAACATAACCGACGACGTCGCCGTGTTGATGCTGACCGAGGTCGACTATCGCAGCGGGCGCATACACGACATGAAGGTGCTGACCGAACTGGCACATGCAAACGGGACGGTCACTGTCTGGGATCTGGCCCATTCCGCCGGAGCTATCCCAGTGGACCTGTCCGGCTGCAACGCCGATTTCGCGGTGGGCTGCACATATAAATACCTTAACGGGGGCCCCGGTGCGCCAGCCTTTATCTATGTCGCGCCACGCTTGACAGATCGCGCCCGTCCGGCCTTGTCAGGTTGGCTGGGGCACGAGGCCCCCTTCGCCTTCGATCTGGACTATCGCCCCGGCAGCGGGATCGAGAGGATGCGGGTCGGCACCCCTCCGATCCTTCAGATGACCGCCCTGTCCGCCGCGATGGACATCTGGGACATGGCGGACATGGCTGATGTACGCGCCAAATCCATCGACTTGACTGAATTGTTCATAGCCCGTGTCGAAGGCACCTGCCCTGAGTTGGAACTGGCCAGCCCACGTGATCCGCAGCAGCGCGGCAGTCAGGTCTCGTTCCGGTTTACTGAAGGTTACGCCGCCATGCAGGCTCTGATCGCGCGCGGCGTGATCGGAGATTTCCGTGCGCCGGATATCATGCGCTTCGGGTTCACGCCTTTGTATATCGACGCGAGGGACGTCGAGCGCGCTGTCGAAATCTTGGCTGACATTATGCAAAACCGTTTATGGGATGCACCGGAATTCAAAGTGCGGCAGCGGGTTACCTGACCTCAAGCCCCGCACCGATCAACGCCGCGATCTGCGCAACCTGCTGTTCATAGACCTCTGCACCTGCACCGATCAGCTTAAGCCCCTTAAGCGTGGCCGTAATCGTCCGACCAGTCTCGGCCGCACCGGCCAGCAGGCGCACCCGCCCGGCCCCTTCTTGCTGTGTCAGCCAATCCGCGTATAGCCCTGACAGTTTAGCCTCACCCTCCGCGATGATCTCGGCGGACAAGGATTTGGTGTTGTCCAGCATCTCAAGCCCATGAGGCGAGGCCAGTATCGCGGCCATCCCTGCCGTCTGCGCCTGAATCGCACTGGCTAGAACCTCGGACACTGAACCTGACGTTGCCAGCGCCTCGGCAACAGCCGCGCATTTTTCGACATAGTAGATCTCGGTCAGTTTACTGACGATCGCCTCTTTGTTCTTGAAATGCATATACAGCGCCGGCCGGGACATCCCCGCCCCCTGCGCAATGTCATCCATCGAGGTTTTTCGGTACCCATAGGCGGCAAAAGCCTGAAAAGCCGAGTTCAGGATGGTTTTTTGCCGTAAATCGTCAACTGCTTCCGTCATACCAGAACCTCTGACATTTTTTGTATATTTTGTCAATTGACACACTGACACTTTGCGCTAAATATGTCAGCAACCAGCCACAGCCAGATGAGGTGCGCCATGGCGACCACCCTGAAGATTAACGGTAAGCAACATCAGGTTGACCTGCCCGATGACGTCCCCTTGCTTTGGGTCTTGCGCGATGAGGTCGGCCTGACCGGCACCAAATTCGGCTGCGGCGTGGCGGCCTGTGGTGCCTGCACGGTTCATATTGATGGCGAGGC
The DNA here is from genome assembly GCF_056538105.1 of Ruegeria sp. BH6. Taxonomy (NCBI): domain Bacteria; kingdom Pseudomonadati; phylum Pseudomonadota; class Alphaproteobacteria; order Rhodobacterales; family Roseobacteraceae; genus Ruegeria; species Ruegeria sp. BH6. The sequence continues at coordinate 331,381 of NZ_JBQFSR010000001.1, read as the reverse complement.
TGTACGCTCGTGCCAGGTGAGCCTGTCGGATGTTTGGGGCGATGTCACCACGATTGAAGGTATCGGGACGCCTGGTACGATGGCGACAATCCAGCAAGCCTGGGTCGATCATCAGGTGGCGCAGTGCGGATATTGCCAGTCGGGCCAGATCATGCAGGCCGCTGCGTTGCTGGCTGAAAACCCTGCACCTTCGGACGCCGATATTGATGAGGCGATGCAGGGCAACCTGTGTCGTTGTGGCACCTACCCCCGTATCCGCGCTGCGATCCATGACGCGGCTGGCAAACTGAAGGAGGCGTAACTCATGGCTTCTGTTGGTAAAATCCTTCGCCGCACTTTCCTGATCGGCTCGGCCGCAATTGTCGGCGGCGTAGCATTCGGCGCCTATTATGTCAGCCGCCCCGCCGCGAACCCGCTAAAACCTGGCGAGGGTCAGGCGGCGTTGAACCCGTTTGTCCTGATCGACCAAAACGGCGTAACCCTCTTTGCACCGCGCGCTGAAATGGGTCAGGGCGTCAAGACCACATGGGCCGCGCTGATTGCCGAGGAATTGGACGTGGATCTGAACCAGATCACTGTGCTGCACGGTCCGGCGGCAGCGGCCTACTATAACTCTGCCATGCTGGGGGAAGGTTTGCCCAACAAGGGTTATGACATCTCGGACTTCCAGCACAATCTGGGCGAAGCGCTGGGTGTGCTTGGCAAAGCTCTTCACCTCCAGGTCACGGGTGGTTCGACATCGATGAAGGATGGGTTCGAGCGAATGCGTCAGGCCGGTGCCTCGGCCCGAGACACGCTCAAACGCGCTGCGGCCCTTCGTTTGGGTGTTGACCCGTCGGAACTGGGAACTGCCGCAGGGCATGTCATCGCGCCAAATGGCGACAAGATTGCCTATACGGACTTGGCCGTAGACGCCGCTGGGCTTGAGCCGGTTGAAGTGCCCCTTCGCGATCCGTCCGAATGGCGTTATCTGGGCCAAACCCAGCCGCGTCTGGACATGGTCGAAAAGGCAACTGGTACCGCCGAGTTTGGCGTCGATGTTCGCCTGCCGGGGATGAAATTCGCGGCCGTGCGCATGAACCCCAAGCTGGGCGGCGCGATGAATGGTTTTGACGACAGCGCCGCGCAATCCATGCCGGGGGTCGAGAAAATCGTTGATCTGGGCACAGGTGTCGCCGTGATTGCCAACAACACGTGGCTCGCCAATCAAGCAGTCGAGGCCATCGACGTGGATTGGGGTGACGCCCCCTACCCGCCCGAGACGGATGGCATTTTCACCAAGATCGCCGAGGCGTTTGATGACTCGGCGAATTCGACAATGCGCGACGATGGCGATGTCAGCGTCACACCCGAAGGCGCAACCGAGATTACCGCAGAGTATCAAGTGCCCTATTTGGCCCATGCCACGATGGAGCCGATGAACGCCACCGCGCTGTATACCGGCGATGCGTTGGAGCTGTGGTGCGGCAATCAGGCCCCAACCCTGATCCGGTTCCGCGCGGCCAACACCGCTAATCTGGACACCGAAGCGGTACAGATCCACACCACATATCTGGGTGGTGGGTTTGGTCGCCGGGGTGAACTGGATTTCGGCGAGATTGCCACCAAGGTTGCCATGGCCATGCCCGGCACCCCGGTTCAGACGACCTGGAGCCGCGAAGAAGATATGCGCCACGACTATTACCGCCCCGGCGCCATTGCCCGGATGCGCGGGGCAGTGCAGGACGGCAAGGCAGTTCTGATTGACGGCAAAGTTTCGGCGCAATCCTGCACGCAGCAGGCCGTGACGAGATACACTGGCATGCCTGGTGCCGGCCCGGACAAGGTTCTGGTCGAAGGTTTTTTCAACCAGCCCTACGCGGTGCCGAACTACCGCATGAGCGGCCACATCCCCAAACTTGACGTCCCCGTCGGGTTCTGGCGGTCGGTCGGCAACAGCCATAACGGCTTCTTCCACGAAACCTTCATGGATGAGATGGCTTATGCCGCGGGCCGCGACCCGCTGGAATTCCGGTTGGAACTGATGAAGGGTGAACACGCCCCCTCGGCCGGTTGCCTCGAAGCAGTGCGCGAGATGTCCGGATGGACCGGGCAGACACCGGACGGCGTGGGGCGCGGCGTGGCGTTCACCTACAGTTTCGGTACTCCGGTCGCACAAGTGATCGAGGTGGTAGACGAAGACGGCACCATCCGCATCAACAAGGCGTGGATTGCCTGTGATATGGGGCTGGCTCTGGACCCCGAGAACGTCAAAGCGCAGATGTTCGGCGGCATGATGTATGGTCTGTCAGCAGCCTGCTACGGCGAGATCACCTTTGCCGAAGGTGAGGTCGAGCAATACAACTTCCCCGACTACGATGCGATCCGAATGCATACTGCTCCGCAGGTTGAGGTGCGCGTGCTGGAAACCAACCGCCACATGGGTGGCGCGGGCGAACCCGGAACGCCGCCATCAATGCCGGCGCTTGGCAATGCGTTGTTTGATCTGACCGGAGAACGCGCCCGAAAGCTGCCTCTGAATCAGCAGTTTGATCTGTTGATTTGATTGCAATGCGCCGGTCCCCTTTTGTGGATCAGCGCGACATTCACGCCCGTTGCTGTACCAGACTGGCATCCGAACCGGTGGCCCATGCCCGTACGGCGGCACCGAATGCCTCGAACAAAGGTCGGGAAACGGGATCGTTCATTGCATCCCATTCAGGGTGCCATTGCACCGATAGAGTAAAGCCTGGTGCATCCTTGATATAGATCGCCTCGGGCGTACCATCAGGCGCGTGGCCGTCGATGACAACACGGTCACCGACCGTCTTGATACCCTGCCCGTGCAAAGTGTTGGTCATCACTTCGGGCGCGCCGAATAGTTGGTGGAATACGCCACCTTCGTCCAGTGTCACCACATGTCGCAAGGCAAACTTCTCTTCCAAAGTCCCGTCCGGGGGCATGCGGTGGTTCATTCGACCCGGCAAATCGCGTATTTCAGGGTAGAGCGTGCCGCCCATGGCGACGTTGACCTCTTGAAACCCGCGGCAGATGCCCATGAAGGGCTGACCACGCTCGACACAGGCCCGAACCAAAGGCAAAGTGACCGCATCCCGCGCCCGGTCGAACTCACCATGCGCGTCAGTGGCGTCCTCGCCGTATTCTTCGGGATGTACATTCGGGCGCCCACCGGTCAGCAGGAACCCGTCGCAGACCTCAAGCAATTCCTCAACCGTGACAAAGCGCGGGTCGGATGGAATCAGCAGCGGCAGGCAATGCGAAACATTTGCCACGGCCTCAGAGTTCATCGTTCCACCCGCATGGGTAGGGTATTCATCGTTCATAAGGTAAGAGTTGCCGATGATACCGACGACAGGTCGAGACATTCCGCATTCCTTGCAGTTTCTGTAACTAACAGGGAAGCTATCCTCAGCAGAAAGAACGTGCAACAGAACACGCCCTGCATGACGGCGCAAGGACGTGTTCAACTGCGCACAAAACGTTCGGGCTATATGGCAAATGTCGGAACAGAATTACAAATGATACCAAGTTTTTGAGAGTTTTTCCCTATTCTCTGGAAAAACCAGCACCACAGACTGATCGAAATCAGGCTTCTCCGGTCAGGCCTGCCCCCTCGACCCCGGTCATACCCGCAACGACATCATTGTCCGAAGTGTCGCCTGTCACACCAATGGCCCCGATCACCGCGCCCTTGCGATCACGCAGCAAAATTCCCCCCGGAACCGGCACAACCTGACCACCATAAACGCCGTTCACCGCATTCATGAAATAAGCCTGAGCTTCGGCACGTTGCATTTGCGCAGTGCCCGCCATGCCCAGCATGACCGACCCGTAAGCCTTACCATGCGCGATAGCGAAACGGCCGGGCGCTGCGCCATCTTCACGTTCAAACGCGATGACGTGCCCGCCCGCATCCAAGACCACGACCGAGAGCGGCTTCAGCTCCATCTCGCGGCCTTTCTCAAGAGTTTTGCGAATGATCGTGCGGGCTTTGCGCAGAGAAATGGTCATGGTGTGTCCTAACGTTTTTGCGAAGTTAAAGGCTGGCTTTCAGTTCAAGACGGCGCGCATGCAGAACCGGCTCGGTATACCCCGAAGGTTGAATACGTCCCTTGAATACCAGATCACACGCGGCCTGGAAGGCGATCCCGTCGAACCCCGGCGCCATCGGCGAGTATTCAGGATCATTTTCGTTCTGACGGTCCACCACGGCAGCCATTTTTTGCATCGCAGCCATCAATTGTTCTTTACTGACGACACCATGATGCAGCCAGTTGGCTAGTGCCTGCGAGGAAATCCGGCAGGTTGCCCGATCCTCCATCAGACCCACATCGTTGATATCCGGCACTTTCGAGCAGCCCACGCCCTGATCAATCCAGCGCACGACATATCCCAAAATGCCCTGCGCGCTGTTTTCGATCTCACGCGTGATCTCATCTTCGCTGAGGTTGCGGCCATCCAGCAGCGGTATCGTCAGCAAATCCCGCAACGTGCCACGGGCGCCACCAGCGGCCAGTTCGTCCTGACGGGCCAGAACGTCGACCTTGTGGTAATGCGTGGCGTGCAGGGTCGCAGCGGTCGGTGACGGCACCCAGGCGCAGGTCGCGCCGGATTGCGGATGGCCGATCTTGACCTCAAGCATCTCACCCATACGGTCGGGCATCGCCCACATGCCTTTACCGATCTGGGCTTTGCTCTTCAGGCCGCAAGCCAGACCGATATCGACGTTACGGTCTTCGTAAGACGCAATCCAGGGCGTGTTCTTGATGTCGCCTTTGGGCAGCACCGGACCTGCTTCCATCGAGGTATGAATCTCGTCCCCCGTCCGGTCCAAAAAGCCGGTATTGATGAAAGCCACGCGCGATTTCGCAGCTCGGATACATTCCTTGAGGTTGGCCGAAGTGCGGCGTTCCTCATCCATGATGCCCAGTTTTACGGTGTTGCGCGGCAGACCGAGAATGTCTTCGACCAAGTCAAAAATCTCGACCGAGAATGCCACCTCTTCCGGTCCGTGCATCTTGGGTTTCACCACGTAAACCGACCCGTTGACCGAATTGCCGCCTTCGCGCTGCAGATCGTGCATTGCGATCACAGTGGTGCAGAGCGCATCCATTAGACCTTCACCGGTCTCATTGCCGTCGGCATCCAGTACGGCGGGGTTGGTCATCAGGTGACCCACGTTACGCACCAGCATCAGCGAGCGGCCTTTCAGCGTTGCCTGCTCGCCATCTGCGGTGGTGTAATCGACATCCTCTGCCAGCTTGCGGGTGAAGGTATTTCCGCCTTTGGAAACCTCTTGCGTCAAGTCACCTTTCATCAGGCCCAGCCAGTTGCCATAGGCCACAACCTTGTCTTCGGCATCAACACAAGCAACCGAGTCTTCGCAGTCCATGATCGTTGACAAGGCCGCTTCGACGACCACATCGGCGATGCCTGCCGGGTCGGATGCGCCAATCGTGCTGGACGGATCGATCACGATTTTGACGTGCAGACCGTTGTTCTTCAGCAGTACGAATTCGGGGTTTTCAGCGGCGGCGCCATATCCAACAAAACGCGAGGAGTCCGCCAGCGCGGGCACCAGTGCCCCGTTTTCCACACGCAGTTCCGAGACATCCGCCCACGATCCGCTGGCCAGCGGTGCAGCGTCATCCAGAAAACCTTTGGCCCAGGCGATCACCCGTGCGCCGCGTTCAGTGTCATATCCTTTGCCAATGGGAAGATCACCCATCGCATCAGTGCCATACAGCCCATCATACAAACTGCCCCAACGGGCGTTCGCAGCGTTCAGGGCAAAACGGGCATTGGTAATCGGAACAACCAACTGCGGCCCGGGGATTGCTGCGATTTCGGGATCGACATTTGCCGTTTCAATCTGGAAATCGGGGCCTTCTTCTACCAGATACCCGATTTCTCGCAGGAATGCCTCGTATGCGGCGGCATCATGGGCTTGCCCCTTGCGTTCCAGATGCCAACCATCAAGACGGCTTTGAATTTCCGACCGCTTAGCAAGCAGTTCCCGATTTTTTGGGCCAAGCTCATCAACCAAGCGGGCGAAACCGGACCAGAACACCTCGGGCGTGACACCTGTTCCAGGCAATGCCTGATTTTCGATGAAATCCGCCAGCTCCCAGGCAATCTGCAGCCCTTTCCGGGTTTCTCTGCCGCTCATAAGTCAATTCTCCCGCATTGTGTACGTTGGCATGCAGGCGTCAATTAGTGCGAAAGTTTCCGATAGGCAACAGACCCCTCAAGTTTCCGGTGGAATTTGAAGACCAAATTGACCTGCTTGGTGGTTCGGAATACCCAGCATCGGCTTGCGGCTGTCAAGTGATCCCCATAACGTCACGCCAGAACTCAACCTATACGAGGCCCCCGATGCGTGACGCTGCCCCCACCACGATCTATCTGAAAGATTACACGCCTTTTGGCTATCTTGTGGACAGCGTGCATCTGACCTTTGATCTGGCAGATCATGCCACACGCGTTACGTCTCGTATCGCGTTCCGCCCCAACCCCGAGGCAACGGATCGTACGTTTTTTCTGCATGGCGAAGACCTGACCCTTATCCGGGCGGTTGTTGACGGGGTCGAAGTCACCCCCAATGTCACCGACAAGGGCCTGACTGTTGAAGTCCCCAATGCGCCCTTCATCTGGGAGGCCGTTGTCGAGATCGACCCCGGTAACAACACCGCGCTTGAGGGCCTGTATATGTCGAACGGCATGTATTGCACCCAGTGCGAGGCTGAAGGTTTCCGCAAGATCACCTATTACCCCGACCGGCCCGACGTGATGTCCGTGTTCACTGTACGCATCAACGGTGACTTGCCGGTCTTGCTGTCCAACGGCAACCCCTCGGGCAAGGGAGAAGGCTGGGCTGAATGGACCGACCCGTGGCCCAAACCCGCCTATCTGTTCGCGCTGGTCGCAGGCGACCTGATCGCCCATCCCGGTCAGTTCACCACCATGTCGGGCCGTGACGTGGAACTGAACCTCTGGGTGCGCCCCGGAGACGAAGGCAAATGCGCCTTTGGGATGGAGGCACTGAAAAAGTCGATGAAATGGGACGAAGACGTCTATGGCCGCGAATACGATCTGGACGTGTTCAACATCGTGGCCGTCGATGACTTCAACATGGGCGCGATGGAGAACAAGGGGCTGAACATCTTCAACTCTTCCGCCGTTCTGGCCAGCCCCGAAACCTCGACCGATGCCAATTTCGAACGGATTGAAGCGATCATCGCGCACGAATACTTCCACAACTGGACCGGCAACCGAATTACCTGCCGCGACTGGTTCCAGCTGTGTTTGAAAGAGGGCCTGACGGTGTTTCGCGATGCGCAGTTTACGTCCGATATGCGCTCGGCCCCGGTGAAACGCATCCATGATGCGATCGACCTGCGCGCACGGCAGTTCCCCGAGGATAACGGTCCGTTGTCACACCCGGTTCGCCCTGAAAGCTTTCAGGAAATCAACAACTTCTACACCGCGACTGTTTACGAAAAAGGCGCCGAAGTCATCGCCATGCTCAAGCGGTTGGTGGGGGATGAGGCCTATGCGCAGGCGCTGAACCTCTATTTCGACCGTCATGACGGGCAGGCCTGCACCATCGAAGACTGGATCAAGGTGTTCGAGGATACGACCGGTCGCGATCTGACCCAGTTCAAGCGTTGGTACAGCCAATCCGGCACACCGCGCATCTCAGTTGCCGAAGACTGGCAGGATGGCACCTATACCCTGACCCTGTCACAAAGCACCAAGCCAACACCCGGCCAGCCCAAGAAACTGCCGCAGGTAATCCCCGTCGCCGTGGGCCTGCTGGGCCAGAACGGGGACGAAGTGCGCGCCACCGAAGTGTTGGAGCTGACCGAAGCCGAGCAAAGCTTTACTTTCACTGGACTGGCAGCAAAACCTGTGGCCTCGATCCTGCGCGATTTCTCGGCCCCGGTCATTCTGGAACATGACCACACGGATGCCGAACGCGCATTTTTGCTGGCCCACGACACCGATCCGTTCAACCGTTGGCAGGCAGGGAGGTCGCTTGCGCAAGATACGCTGCTGCGCATGATCCGCGAAGATGCAGCGCCGGGAACAAACTATCTGGATGGTATGTTGGCCGTGCTGCGTGACGGCGATCTGGACCCAGCCTATCGCTCTTTGATGTTGGGTCTGCCAACGCAATCCGAACTGGCTGCGGCCTTGTTTGAAAGTGGTAATACCCCTGATCCGATGGCGATATGGACCGCCGTCGAAACCCTGCGCCAAGCGACCGCACAGCATGTGCAGGACCTGCTGCCAAGGCTGCGCAGCGAAACATTGATCGACGCGCCGTTCAGCCCCGATGCTGATCAGGCCGGCAAGCGGGCACTTGGTGGCGCAGTACTGTACTTGACTTCGCGGCTGGATGGCGGTGCCAAAGCGGCCGAGGAATACGCAGCAGCCGACAACATGACCCGCCAACTGACCGCCTTGTCTTGCCTTTTGCGGGCGGGCGCGGGCCAAACCGAACTCGCGGACTTTTACAGGCAGTGGCAGCATGACCGGCTGGTTGTCGATAAGTGGTTCGGCCTGCAGGTGACAACGGTCTCTCCTGAAACTACGCCGGATGTTACGCGCACATTGACCGAGCACCCTGATTTCAATTGGAAGAACCCCAACAGGTTCCGGGCAGTCATGGGGGCGTTGGCGATGAACCACGCCGGGTTCCATCGTGCGGACGGGGCAGGATATGCGTTGTTGGCAGACTGGCTGATCAGGCTGGACCCGGTTAACCCCCAGACCACCGCCAGGATGTGTTCTGCCTTCCAGACCTGGAAACGCTATGACACCGACCGTCAGGACCTGATGAAAGCTCAGCTGACGCGTATCGCCGACACACCGAACCTGTCGCGGGATACAACGGAAATGGTGTCTCGTATCCTCGGCGTATGACCCCGTTTACTTTCCAACGCCACAACAGGACCCCACGCGCCGTCGTGATCCTGATGTGCGTCTACGCGGGGCTGATCGCGTTGGTGATTCTGTTCGATGCGGCGTGGTGGCTGGTTGGTTTGCTGAGCTTGCCCACCCTGCCCGCCCTTTGGGACATTGCGCATGGCACAAGTGCCGGACTAACCCTGGATCACCGCGCAATACGATGGTTTTCAGGCAATCGCGAGGCCGAGGTTGCCTTGGCCGATATCGACCATGTCCGGCTCGACACGCGCTGGGACTTTTCCGTGCGCACGTCACTGGTTCTGGCCTCGGGCAAGCGGATTCGGCTGCCGGATGAAGCCACACCACCCCACAAGACCCTTGAAACTGTCGTGCAAGACGCCGGACTACGGGTTGAACGGCACCATTTCACTGTTTTCTGAAACAATCAGTCCGAAAGGGACCTATTCTCCCGGCTTGTCACGCAACACCCCCCAAAAAGCTTGAATTTGAGGCGATTTTCGGTCAAAGTTTCAAGCTAGCTTACCAGTTTTTTACGGTTTCGAGTTTTACCATGTTTCGGTTTTTCAGGGCACGTGAGGCCCTTTCTTGTTTATCCAAAGGTCAATCCACGCAAAACGTGCGGGCAACCGACTGCGCGGTGACGGCATCACTGCCGGATAAAGGGCAACTGAACATTCCAGTGGCCGATAACAGGGCCGAAGACCTGACAGCCCGTAACACCATTGAAGAAGGGCGCACACTGGCCAGACAGGACCGCTGGGCCAAGCTGTCCAAAATGATGCATGCCGCCGACAAGGACCGCGCTATCGCATCGGACGCAACACCGATTGCCGATCTGTTGGCCTTTGGCGCGCGTTCCGACGTTGTATTGGCAGTGGAACATGCCCTGTCGGATGGCAGCGCGCTGTGCGAATATGACTTGCTGGGCGGTATCTCAGAGCTTGAAGACGAAATGCGTGAGCATCCGAGTGATCCGATGATTACGCTGGTGGTCGCCTTAGCACACATTGACCTAGCCTGGGCATGGCGCGGAACCGCAACGGATGCCACGTTGCCGCCCCTTCACCGGTCGCGTTGCGCGGCCCATTTCGACCGGGCCGCAGACCTTTTGCCGACATGCCGCGCTGCGTTGCCAGACAGCCCCATTGTCGCAGCCGCAAGCTGTGCCCTGTTGGCAGGTCAACGGAAGACCAACCAGCGTGTAGCCGAAGAATACGAACGCCTGATCTCCCTGGACCCGCACAATCAGCGGCCTATGCGGGCGATGGGCACGCATCTGCTGCCGCGTTGGTTTGGCAGCTATGAAAAGCTTGAAGTTCAGGCACTGCGGAACGCCGCGCGGACTGGCGACATCTGGGGCGCTGGCGGCTATACTTGGGTCCAGTTTGACGCCATCGCATTGGACGAAGAGGCCTGCGCTCGTCTGGATGTCGAGTACTTCCTGGAAGGGTTGGATGACATTTTGCATCGCCGCCCCGATCAGCAGACCGTCAACATGCTTTCGGCCTATTGCGCCATCACGATACAGAACGGTCAGGGCCTGAACGAAAAGGCCGACCTTGTGCGCTCGCAAATTCACGAAGCTGCAAACAGGCTGATCCGCGACCACATGACTGAACTGCACCCGCTGATCTGGGCACATGCCGCGAATGGGTTCAACAACTCGGTTCGCATCAATTCTGCCGAACGGTTTGCAGCCCGCGGCAAGCGCGATGCGTTGCGTGCCATCCGTGATCTGTTCCGCGAGGAACTGCGCAGCGGCACGGACGTGACCTTTACACCGTCTGGTCTGCGCCTGTCTCAACACTGATTCCCCCTTGCCCCTCGCCCCTGCCGGGCCTAATACGCAGGCTTAGACTTCTGCGGAAATGAGGCGCGCCATGCTCGACCTGACATATGAAATGCCCAAACCCAAAACCATTGCCGGGGCCAAGCACGATTGGGAACTGGTGATCGGGATGGAGGTGCATGCGCAGGTCTCGTCCAATGCCAAACTGTTCTCGGGCGCATCGACCCAATTTGGGGCCGAACCGAACGCGAACGTGGCCTTTGTGGACGCGGCGATGCCGGGGATGCTGCCGGTGATCAACGAATATTGCGTGGAACAGACAGTACGCACCGGACTGGGCCTGAAGGCGGATATCAACCTGAAATCGGCTTTTGACCGCAAGAACTATTTCTATCCTGACCTGCCGCAGGGATACCAGATTTCCCAACTTTATCACCCGATTGTGGGTGAAGGTGAAGTGCTGGTTGAAATGGGTGATGGAACCGCGCGCAACGTGCGGATCGAACGCATCCATATGGAGCAGGATGCGGGCAAATCGATCCACGACATGGACCCGCATATGTCCTTTGTCGATTTGAACCGGACCGGTGTCTGCCTGATGGAGATCGTCAGCCGCCCCGACATTCGCGGACCCGAAGAAGCGGCGGCCTATATCGTCAAGCTGCGTCAGATCCTGCGCTATCTGGGCACCTGTGATGGCAACATGCAAAACGGCAACCTGCGGGCTGATGTGAACGTCTCAATCTGTTTGCCGGGCGCGTATGAGAAATACCAGGAAACGCAGGATTTCTCGCATCTGGGCACCCGCTGCGAAATCAAGAACATGAACTCGATGCGTTTTATCCAACAAGCGATCGAGGTTGAAGCCCGTCGTCAGATTGCCATCGTCGAAGCCGGCGGCAAGGTCGATCAGGAAACCCGCCTCTATGACCCGGACAAGGGTGAGACCCGCTCGATGCGGTCCAAGGAAGAGGCGCATGACTATCGCTACTTCCCCGACCCCGACCTGCTGCCGCTTGAGATCGAGCAGGCGTGGGTGGACGACATCGCCGCCAAACTGCCGGAACTGCCCGACGACAAGAAAGCTCGCTTCATCAGCGAGTTTGGCTTGACCGATTATGACGCGTCCGTGCTGACCGCCGAGGTGGAATCGGCCGCCTATTTCGAAGAAGTTGCCAAGGGCCGCAACGGTAAGCTGGCCGCAAACTGGGTCATCAACGAACTGTTCGGTCGTCTGAAGAAAGAAGACCACGACATAACGGAATCGCCCGTGTCTCCGGCACAATTGGGTGGGATCATCGACCTGATCGCATCGGACGCGATCTCGGGCAAGATCGCCAAGGACTTGTTCGAGATCGTCTATACCGAAGGCGGCGATCCGGCGCAGATCGTCGAAGAGCGCGGCATGAAACAGGTGACCGACACCGGCGCGATTGAATCCGCACTGGATGAGATCATCGCAGCCAACCCGGCGCAGGTTGAAAAGGCCAAGGTGAACCCGAAACTGGCGGGCTGGTTCGTCGGCCAGGTGATGAAGGCCACGGGTGGCAAGGCCAACCCCAAGGCGGTGAACGAACTGGTCAGCAAGAAGCTGGGCTCGTAAAGCCTTCGAGATATCGAACAGTCGCGGCGGGGTTTGAACAAAACCCTGCCGTTTTTCTTTCCGCCACGTCCATGCGATGATGACTTTCCCAAAATCGCCAACATGTTAGATTGCCGGAACCCGGCAACCAGGAAAATCCGATGCAGCGCTACGAATACAAAGTTGTCCCAGCCCCGCAAAAAGGCACCAAGGCCAAGGGCGTCAAAACCGCCGAAGGACGGTTTGCAGCATCCGTGGAACAGCTGCTGAACGAGATGGGGCAAGACGGCTGGGAATATCAGCGGGCCGAATTGCTGCCCAGCGAGGAACGCACTGGCCTGACCGGTTCAGCCGTGAACTGGCGCAATGTGTTGGTCTTTCGGCGCGAGATCGAAGCGTCTTTTGTCTCGACCCGTAACCCAACAGAAACGCCGGACAGCGTGCCGCTGGCGCAACCCGTACCTGGACCCGAAACAGTTGCTGCCCCGGCTCCGATTGCCGAAGAGGTGAATGACCCGCCCCTGTCGCTGAAAGGGTCCGAGGCGAAATCCGAACCTCAGGAAAAGCCCTGATCGCGGCGAGTCTCAAGTCAAGCGCAGCACGTTTTTCCCTGTTGTATCGGAGGGCAAGGCACCGTTGCGTATGAGCAATAGACGCAGCAATCGCCCTCCAGAGGCTTCAGCACTTGGTGGCAGGATTTGCATTCTTAGAACCACTGACACGCGTCCGTGGGCATGGTTTCCGTTTCGACGTGCCCACAGGATGGGCAGGTCAGGGTGGACTCGAGCGTAAAGGCCGTCTCCGTTCTGGACATTTGATCCCTCCCCTCAAAGCACTTTGGGCCAGCTACCCCCCAATATCCAGCGCCAGAGCATGGATGCGCGGCACGATATCGCCCAGCGCCTTGTGTACAGCGCGGTGGCTAACGACGCGGGACTGGCCCTCGAACGCGCTGGCGCGGATGCGGACATTGAAATGGCTCTCGCCTCCGTCCTGATACCCGGCATGGCCGCGGTGGCTTTCGCTGTCGTCGATGACCTCTAGCTCACGCGGATTGAACGCGGCTTCAAGGCGCTGATGGATTTCGTCACTCACGCTCATTTTTTCGCTCAGCGGCAAAAAATTTACCGCTCCCCCTCTTCTACTTTCGGCTGCTTAGACTAAACTGCTGCCTCCGAGTCGAAAAGATGCCTTGTCGAGGATCAGAGCATGGTAAAATCAGACCCCTTCGGATTCGATATGTCCGTTTCCAGCGCAAAGAAAAAGAACCCGCGCGGGCGCCGGGGGATGTCGGGCGCATCTGAGACCTCGACGCGAATCTGCGATCACGAGGGTTGTGAGGAAGCCGGTAAGTTCCGTGCGCCCAAGGCGCCGGACGTGCTGGACGACTTCTACTGGTTTTGCCAGCAGCACGTCCGCGAATATAACAACAAGTGGAACTTCTTCGACGGCACCACCGAGGCCGAGTTGAACGCTCAGCGCTCAAAAGACAAAGTGTGGGAGCGTGAGACCAAGCCGATGGGCGACCCCGAAGCGCGTGCCTGGGCCCGTCTGGGCATCGAAGACCCGCATCAGGTTCTGGGCGAGAACGCTACTAAGAACCCCGGCCGCGCCAATTCCGGAGGACGCCGCCTGCCCCCCACCGAACGCCGCGCAATCGAGATTCTTGAAGCGCAGGACAGCTGGTCCAAGGCTGAGGTGCGCAAGGCCTACAAAAAGCTGATCAAGGTATTGCACCCGGACATGAACGGCGGCGACCGTTCCCAAGAGGAACAGCTGCAAGAGGTCGTCTGGGCCTGGGATCAGATCAAGGACAGTCGGAATTTTAAGTAAGCTCTACTACGCTGAAAACGTACCCCGCAGCGCCTGCGCTTCGGGGCGTTTCAAGCAACGCAGTTTGGTTTTTGGCACCTGCGCGCTGTCACTGAGTTCGGGAAATAGCGCGCGCAGTTCGTCAACATCTTCGCGGCTGAAAGAATTCAAAGACTGACCGCCGACATACAGGCTTTCACTTTGCAGGCCATGCGAGGACAGGATGGCATGCTGCTCGCAGGCAATGTGAAAGTAGGTGACGGGCTCATCCGCTCCTATCTGACGGATCGTATCATCGTTGACCAGATGAATAGCGGCCGAGAAGACCATCGGTTCCCCAAATAGCAACTCGGCCCGCCAGCCTTCAATCACAATCCGGTGTTGCGGGGATACGTACAGATCGCGGTTGGGCAGACCTCTGCCTAGCGCGTTGCGCTGAATTCTCACTGGGCGAAATCTTGGCTGGAGACGCAAGGTCTGAGCGCTGAGTGTTCGTTTCCCGATCCAAATAATAGGAAGGGTTTGACCATCAGATACGCAAACCCTGTCGCCAACCGACAGTTCTTCGACGGGGCAAGGGCCATTTTTAGTTTCTATCAGCGTCCCCTTCACAAAACACGGTACTGTTCCGGCAGGGAGGTCAACTGTCACACTGAGAGAGGCATTGTTACCATTTCCCGGATTCCCCGTCGTCGCCCGTATTAGAACCGTAAGTTGTGTATTCGGGGGAATGTCAGCGCCCGGCGTAAGTTCAACGGTCAAAACTCCGCTGGATGAAATCGATACAGTGTAGTCGGAAGGATTCAAGCCACCTGAGCCAGTTACGGTCACGCTCCAAGACACAGCTTTGGTCGTGGTATACTGCTGCATAACCGAGGTCGACCCGCTGGGGATCGCGATCGAAGAGGGGCCTGAAATAACAAGCGACATCGCAAAACTCACTGTTTAACGCACAACGGAAACGATATCCGGAGCTTATCACGCGTCGATTAACCCAACATTAACTTCTGAATATTCTAATTCATTAGTTTGTTTTTTGGGACCCCGATTCATGAGCTTACCCTGTTGGTTACCGTTAATTTGGTCTTGTCCCCTAGCGCCTATCTCAAGCTGAACCTGCACTCTGCCTAATTAGCACTATCAGCCAGAGCGCCAACGGTTGGAGGAAGAACGAGACCCTCGGCCTGTTTCGAATGGAACTTATTTGTGTCGCCCAAGGTTCGAATGAGCGACCACGATCGCTTGTCGCGCACTTCTATAAGGCCAGTTTCGAAGAAACATCCTCTCAGCCTCCGCGCGGCGCCTCTTTCCCTTGCCCTTCCCGGCAATATGTTGCACCACACACGGGTTCAAACCCGGCAAAACGGGCCAAAGGATAAGGACAAGGCGAATGGCTGACGGATCGATTGATATCAACGCAAAACCCACCGAGGAAATCTCGGTTCGGGACGTATTCGGCATTGATACCGACATGGCGGTCAAAGGCTTTGCAGAGCGCAGTGATCGGGTTCCAGCCATCGACCCGACCTATAAGTTTGATCCCGAAACCACACTGGCGATTCTGGCAGGGTTTTCACATAACCGCCGGGTTATGATTCAAGGCTATCACGGCACCGGTAAATCGACCCATATCGAGCAAGTTGCCGCCCGTCTGAACTGGCCCGCTGTACGTGTGAACCTGGACAGCCACATCAGCCGGATCGACCTGATCGGTAAAGACGCGATTAAACTGCGCGACGGCAAGCAGGTCACAGAATTCCACGAGGGCATCCTGCCGTGGGCGCTGCGCAACCCCGTAGCCATCGTATTCGACGAATACGACGCAGGCCGCGCCGACGTGATGTTCGTGATCCAACGCGTGCTGGAACATGACGGCAAACTGACTTTGCTGGACCAGAACGAAATCATCACGCCGAACCCGAATTTCCGCCTGTTCGCCACTGCAAACACCGTGGGTCTGGGTGACACCACTGGCCTCTATCACGGGACGCAGCAGATCAACCAGGCGCAGATGGACCGTTGGTCGCTAGTCTCAACCCTGAACTACCTGAGCCACGACGCCGAGACGATGATCGTCCTGTCGAAAGCGCCGCATTACAATACCGAGAAAGGCCGCAAAACCGTCAGCCAGATGGTGACCGTTGCTGATCTGACCCGGACCGCCTTTATGAATGGCGACCTGTCTACCGTGATGAGCCCGCGAACCGTGATCAACTGGGCCCAGAACGCCGAGATTTTCCGTGACGTAGGATACGCCTTCCGCCTGTCTTTCCTGAACAAATGTGACGAACTGGAACGCCAGACCGTTGCCGAGTTCTATCAGCGTTGCTTTGACGAGGAACTGCCGGAAAGCGCTGCCAGCACAAGCCTGGGATAAGTAGGTGCAATTTGCCGCGCAAAAATGCGTGTTCATCCACGTACCAAAAACCGGAGGAAACTTCTTTACGCGCTGTTTCCTTCGGTTCTCAGACGATGCCATCGTCACCAGCGGCCATCAAGACGGCACAGACCGGTTCGAATTAAGCGGTGACGCTACCAAATCCAAGCATCAGACACTTGCGGAATACAGCCAACTGATTGGCCCGGCCTTTGCCGAATATACCGCTTATGCCTTTGCCCGCCCCCCGGTCGAGCGGATGATCTCGCTATACTATTCGCCCCACCGATGGATGCGCGCGCAAGAAGGGGGTGGTTTCGGCCTTGATCCCCGCAGCGAACCAATAAACCTTGAGGAATTTGAGACACTTGTGTCGGCTAACAAATCCATCTCGGACTTGTTGGATATCAAAAATGTTTCAGGTAGGTTAACCGTCAACAAAAGCGCCCGGCATGCGTCAGGGGCGCGCGTGTCGCTGTTGGATTTTGCCGATTTACGGCACGGGCTTGAGACATTTGGCCGGAAAAACGGCTTTGACCTAACCGACATGCCCGGCAAGAAAGTGAACTCCAGTGCTGTAAACGATCCCATGAAGCTCAACACCGGACAGATGCGTGACTTGACGAATATCGTTATGCGCTCGCACCACGGCAAAGATCAGAAATTGTTCCGGGAAAATGGGCTTAAGGGAGTGTTTGAGGGTTTTATAGGATGGTTCAAGTAGGAACCGCCAAGTCGTTCTGGGGCGCACAAGGCTGGGCAATCTCCTAGGCCTGTAGTTCATAGTTAGTTTGACACACGCCACCCTTCGAGACACCCCATGATTTTACCATAGGTCCCGCTCTGGTTTCATGCGAAAACGGGGTTGGCCCTATGGTCAAGGCCCTGAATTGGCACTAGGTTGCCGGGACAGAACAAGACCGGACCGCCACCGATGAGCAAACCCAACGACAACCCCGCTGATCCGTTCAAGAAGGCTTTGGCCGAAGCCACCAAGGTTATGGCCGACGACCCTGAATTGAACGTGACCTACACAGTCGACCCTTCTGGTATATCGGGCGAGTCGATGCGTCTGCCGCAAGTCAGCCGCCGGATGACGCGCGAAGAGGTTTTGCTGGCACGCGGTACGGCGGATGCTCTGGCGCTGCAGCGGAAATACCATGACGACGCCACCCATGCGCGCTATGCGCCTCCGGGTGATATGGCGCGGGATTTGTACGAGGCGATGGAAGTCGCGCGATGCGAGGCGATGGGTGCGCGGGATATGCCCGGCACTGCCAGCAATATCGACGTCAAGATTGGGCATGAGGCCCTGCGGCGCGGATACGACCAGTGCAAGCAGCCTGCGGATGCACCGTTAGCGGTTGCTGCGGGCTATCTGATCCGGCACCTGGCCACGGGGCGGGACCTGCCCCCGGCGGCCTCTAACATCATGAACCTGTGGCGTGGATTTATCGAAGAACAGGCCGGTGGCACGCTGGAAAACCTAGACGAACTGCTCTCGGACCAGGCGGAATTCGCCAAGTTTGCCCGCCAGATGATCAAGGATCTGGGTTACGGCGACCAGCTGGGCGATGACCCTGATGAGTTGGACGACGAACAGGAAGATCAGGCCGAAGATGACGCCGAGGAACAGCCCGATCCCGACAGCACCGGCCAGGATGACCAAGAGGAGCAGGACGCCGACGCCACGCCCGAGCAAACGCAGGAAGAACAGCAGGACCAGTCTCAGGCTCAGGTCTCGATGGATGAGATGGCCGAAGATGAGATGGGCGATGAGGCAGAGATGCCCGAAGGTGAGGCTCCGCTGGAACCCCCTGCCCCCCCGCCGGCATCCGAAGCTGATCCCGATTACAAGGTCTATCTGAACACCTACGACGAAGAGATCGCAGCCGAAGATCTGGCCGAACCGGCCGAACTGGAACGGCTGCGAGCCTATTTGGATCAACAGTTGGAGCCCCTGAAGGGCGCTGTTAGCCGATTGGCCAACAAGTTGCAGCGTCGCCTGCAGGCACAACAGAACCGCAGCTGGGAATTCGACCGCGAAGAAGGCATTCTGGATGCGGGCCGTCTGGCGCGAGTTGTGGCAAACCCGACCACGCCGCTCAGCTTCAAGGTCGAGAAAGACACCGAATTCCGCGACACGGTGGTAACGCTGTTGTTGGACAACTCGGGCTCGATGCGCGGGCGTCCGATTTCTATTGCGGCGATCTGTGCGGATGTTCTGGCGCGCACGCTGGAACGCTGCAACGTGAAGGTTGAGATTTTGGGCTTTACCACCCGCGCGTGGAAAGGCGGATTGGCACGCGAGGCATGGCTGAACGATGGTCGCCCGCAACAGCCGGGGCGTCTGAATGATTTGCGCCACATCATCTACAAGGGCGCGGATGCCCCTTGGCGGCGCGCACGGCCCAATCTGGGCCTGATGATGAAAGAGGGGCTGCTGAAAGAGAATATCGACGGCGAGGCGTTGGAATGGGCGCATCGCCGAATGCTGGCCCGGCGCGAAGCACGCAAAATTCTGATGGTGATTTCGGATGGTGCACCAGTTGACGATTCAACGCTCAGCGTCAACCCCGCGAATTATCTGGAAAAACACCTGCGCGACGTGATCGCCATGGTGGAAAAGCGCAAAATGGTGGAACTGCTGGCTATCGGCATCGGTCACGACGTCACCCGCTATTACGACCGCGCGGTGACGATCACTGACGTCGAACAACTGGCAGGCGCAATGACCGAACAACTGGCAGCCCTGTTCGATAGTGATCCTCGCGCACGTGCGCGGGTGATGGGGATGAAAAGGGCCAGCTGAGGCTGGCCTTGCCCCGGGCCAGAGAATTTTCCAAAAGAATAAGGGGTGAACCCCCGCTTGGGAGAGGTATGTGATGTTTCAGTCCTTTGAGGTGACGGCGCGCCCGGAACAGGGGCCACCCCGGTTGGCGGCTCTGCGGGGTGAAATTGCGAACGAAGGGCTGGACGGATTCCTGATCCCGCGCACAGACGCGCATCAGGGCGAATACGTGGCCGCTCGGGATGAAAGGTTGGCGTGGCTGACAGGGTTCACGGGATCAGCAGGGTTTTGCGCCGTGTTGCCAGATATAGCGGGCGTGTTTGTCGATGGCCGGTATCGAACCCAGGTCAAGGCGCAGGTCGCCGCCGAATTCACTCCGGTTCCGTGGCCCGAGGTCAACCTGAGCACCTGGTTGAAGGAACACCTTCCCGATGGCGGCAAGGTAGGTTTTGATCCGTGGCTGCATGCAGCAGGTCAGATCACAAGCGCAAAGAATGAGCTGACCGACAGCGGCATCGAACTGGTGCGCTGTGACAATCTGGTGGACCGCGTGTGGTCCGACCAGCCCACCGCCCCGATGAACCCGGTCAAGACCCATCCGATTGAGTTTGCAGGTGAAACCGCGGACAGCAAAATCACCCTTCTGGCCGAAGCCCTGCGCGAGGCAAATTGCACAGCTGCAGTAATCACGTTGCCGGATTCGATCATGTGGCTTTTGAACATTCGCGGCTCGGATATCGGGTACAACCCGGTGGCGCATGGCTTTGCTATTCTGCATGCCGGTGGCCGGGTGGATCTGTTCATGGATCAGGAAAAACTGTCCGAGCCGTTGACGGATCAGGCTTCCGTCCACGCGCCGAGGGCATTTCTGGACGCCGTTACAGCGCTAGAGGGGAAGATACAGGTCGATTTGGGAACGCTGCCTCAGGCTGTGGCCGATGTGTTGCAGGATCGGATGGTGGATGGCGGAGATCCCTGCGCCTTGCCCAAGGCCTGCAAGAATTCGGCCGAGATCGCGGGCAGCGCCGAAGCGCATCTGCGCGATGCAGCGGCGGTTATTGAAACCCTTTGCTGGTTGGATGCGCAGGCTCCGGGTACCCTGACCGAGACGCAGGTGGTGTCCCGCCTTGAAGAGAACCGGCGCAAGGACAATGCGCTGCAGGATATCTCGTTCGACACGATTGCCGGCACAGGTCCGAACGGCGCGATCATGCATTACCGCGTGACCGAAGAAACCGACAGCCGCCTTGAAGATGGTCATATTCTGGTTCTGGACAGTGGCGGGCAATATCTGGACGGCACCACTGACATCACGCGAACTATCGCCATCGGTAAAGTCGGAGATGAGGAAAAATCCTGCTTTACCCGCGTGTTGAAGGGCATGATTAACCTATCCATGCTGCGCTGGCCTGTCGGGCTGGCCGGGCGTGACATCGAATGTATCGCACGGGCCCCGCTGTGGGCCGCGGGTCAGGATTTCAATCACGGTGTCGGACACGGTGTCGGTGCCTACCTCAGCGTTCACGAAGGCCCCCAGCGCCTGTCCAAAGTCAGCCATGTGCCCTTGCAACCCGGCATGATCCTTTCCAACGAACCGGGCTATTACCGCGAGGGCGCCTTTGGTATCCGCATCGAAAACCTCGTAGTTGTTCAAGAAGCCCCAGCCCTGCCCGGTGGTGACGCGGAACGCGCGATGCTGAACTGGCGGACCCTGACATACGTCCCAATTGACAGAAGGCTAATCGTGACTGACATGTTGACGTCGGCAGAGCGTGACTGGCTGAATACCTATCACTACGACGTTGCGAAAAAACTGCGCTCAAGGCTGGGCGACGACGCGCAACTGTGGTTGGATGCCGCAACTGCGCCGATCTGACACTGACCTGTTACATACACAGAGCAGAAGAGAGGCCGAAAATAAGACGAGGGAAGAAAAATGGTTGAGATCACAATCCGCAAAGCTCCGGGCAAATGGAGCGTTCGTTCCGGTGGTGCCGTACTGGGTGAAAGTACTGGCGCGCTGGAATTGATCGAAGGTGATCTGACTCCGGTGATCTATTTCCCCCGTACCGATATCGCGATGGCCTTTCTGGATAGCACAGACAAGGTCACCCACTGCCCACACAAGGGGGATGCCTCGCATTTCTCGATCGTCAACAAATCCTCGGTGACCGAAAACGCCGCGTGGAGCTATGAAACCCCCGTTCCCGCCATGGCTGAGATCAAGGGTTATGTGGCCTTTTACCCGGTCGAGTCGGTGAAGGTTGAGCAGATTTAGAAAACGTATTGCGGGATGCGGCGCTAATAAAGTCCGAGGGCGCCGCCTAAAGCGAATTTTGGTGCGGAGACCTCTGAACTTTCAGACCTTCTCGTATTCGAAAACCGGTGTACCGGTAGCGATTGCAAGTAACGTCCAATACTGGACGTCTACGGTGTAGTTGTAGTCTTGGTTCGAAGCGTATGGTGGATCAAACACTATGCGTTGCGAGACAGTGGAAACAACGCTTCGAAACTCTTCATACCATAACAGCATATCGCCGCTTCTAAGCTCATAATTTCCAAAATACTCGTCGGTCGCAGAAAAGTGGACGGTCACTGTACCGTCGGCGCGAAAGTTCCACTCTTCCCCATCTGTGTCACCTGTCCATAGCCCCACGATCTCGCCTGCGTTGCCGAGTGTTTTGGTATAGGTCGAGTTCCCCCATTTGAACTTGGTTCCACCACTCTGAAATACAAACGGAGCTGCCGGATCAGCAATAAAATAATAACCCTGCGCATCCACGCGATAGGTCCTATAACTGCCAGAGGCCGCCTTGGGCTTCCACGTCGCTATGAGCGCCGGATCAAAAGCCATCTTCCGACCTCAACTTACAACATAGGACTGACCACAACGTACGGTCACACTGTCTGTGTAGTTATTGGAACTGTCTGCCGAAATACGGTGCTTTACGTCTTTTATCGATCCGATCAGTTGCTTGCCATCATCGAACAGTTCGATGCGTGAACCAATTACAAACGATGCCAACTGGCCGCTGTTGTCCAGATCAAACTCGTTTTGGTGAATAATGGTGTTGTTGTCATCTTCGAAAATCAAAGCAATCGTTCCAACAATATAAGTGCGCGCCATAAGTACCTCCTGAAAAGTAAACTATATTATCAACTACTTGCTTCTGTCAAAATCCCCGCCTCACTACCCAAGTGAGTATGTCCTGCCCAACCCGCTCACACGTCTGTTCAGTGAATGTGAGCCGTGAACGATGCACACTGGACATGGACACCATCGGAGGATGCCATGTCGATCACGCGCCGCAGTTTCACTGGTATGCTGGCCGCAGCCGCATTGCCCAACGCACTTTCAGCACAGCAAGACCCCGTGCTTGAGGCCGTGAGGTCCACCTTGTACGGCAGCAGTTCTGAATTCAAACAGGGCATGGCCTTTCTGGTGCAGCGTGGCAACCCGGATGTAGTCCCGGCCCTGCTGACCGGAATGCGTTACGGAGGGCGACGTACCGACGAAATCGCCGAAGTGATGCAGACCCTGACCGGCCAGAACCTTGGCACTGACTGGTTCGATTGGATGTTGTGGCAGGAAAAGAACCCGCAGGTGGTCCCGCACCCTTCGTTGATCCCGTTCAAGCGTGAGGTTCTTCTGGGGATTGACCCGAATTTTGACGACTTCTTGCGCCCAAAATACTTGCAGCGCGACAAGATGATGATCCGGTTAGAAGAAATCACCTGGGGCGGCGTCAGCAAGGACGGCATCCCATCGCTCGACAATCCGACACTGATCTCGGCCTCAAAAGCCAGCTACATGAAAGACGACGATCTGGTCTTTGGCGTCTCGATCAATGGGGATGAACGCGCCTATCCGCTGCGGATCATGGGGTGGCACGAGATGTTCAACGAGGTGATCGGTGGCGTCCCCGTAGCGTTGGCTTATTGCACGCTTTGCGGATCGGGTATCTTGTTCGAAACACAAGTGGCGGGACGGCGGAAACCGTTTGTCTTTGGATCATCTGGTTTCCTGTACCGTTCCAACAAGCTGATGTTTGATCGCGAGACACATTCGCTGTGGAACCAATACACCGGGAAGCCGGTTGTGGGCCCGTTGGTCGGCAGTGGAATAGCGCTCCAGCAGCGCCCGGTGGTAATCACCACATGGGAAAGCTGGAAGTCCTCACACCCTCGCACGCGCGTTCTGTCTCAGAACACCGGTCATCGGCGCAACTATGGCTCTGGCGTGGTGTATCGTGAGTATTTCGCCTCGCCCGAACTGATGTTTCCAGCGCTGGTTGACCAATCCGAACATAGCCAGAAAGACTATATCTTCGCTATCCGCCAGTTTGGTGCGGCGCGGGCCTGGCCTTTGGATGCGTTTACCAAGACGCGCGTGATCAATGACGCGATTGCCAACCGGCCGTTGGTTCTGATCGGCAATCCCGACAAGCGCGCGGTACGGGCGTTTGAACGCGCCTCGTACCGGTTCACCGCGTCCGACGGCGGCCTGGTGGATCAGACCGGACAGAAATGGACCATGACCGAAGAGGCGCTGATCGGACCAGACGGAACTCGCTTGCCGCGTGTGGCTGGACATATCTCTTACTGGTTTGCATGGGACAATTATCTGGGCGACGCGGCAACGGTCTACGACGGTTAGGAATGTTCCTCGGCCGCCGTGGCGGCCAGCGCCCGGTTATAGGCCTTGAGCGCGTCGATATGAAAGAGCGCACCAACCGGGGATTCGTTACCCTCGTCGTCAATCACCACAACCGGGATGCAAGGGATGTCGTCGTGGTCGAAATAGGGCATCGCCGCCTCAAGCGTGGCACTGGCCTGTACGCATAGCCCCTGCTCTATCAACTCCTGTGCCTTTTCTTTGGTGATCGAGCGCGGATCCCCAATCGGGCGCATCACCGCCCCGGTGCGCAACATCGCCAACAAATAGGCCTGTGGTCCTGCGGCCAGATGAACATCGCGGCGCTCCAGCTGTGTCAGGAAGAACGACCGGTCCACAAGACGCGAGGCCAAGGCTGTCGACATCGAAACCGAGACCATCACCGCAATTCCGATCTGCCAATCTCCGGTCAGCTCAAAAACGATCATCGTGGTGGAAATCGGCGCACCCAGCACTGCGGCGGCCACGGCACCCATGCCCGCAAAGGCATAGAGCGTATGGGTCCCGGACACATCCGGCAACAGCCCGGTGGCGATTAACCCAAAGGCCAATCCGGTCAGAGCGCCAACCATCAGCGAAGGAGAAAACACACCACCGCCCATGCGCCCCCCCATAGTGATCGCCAAAGCAACTGTTTTTATCACGGCAAACAAGATCGCGACGGTCAGGGTCAGATCGCCAGTCAGGGCACGGATTGTCGTTTCATATCCGACCCCGATGATATGCGGAAACCAGATCGCCAGCAGTCCCAGCATCGCACCGGACACGGCGGGGCGCAGCCAACGTGGCAGCGACAGGCGATTTTGAACGTGAGTGCCGATGTCCTCGGCAAAGAAGATCGAGCGCATCAACAGCAACGACACCAGCCCGCAGATCAGCCCAAGGATCAAAAAAGCTGGCAGCTCCACATAGAATTGCAGCGAGCCCGGGGTTTCCAGAACGAACTCGGTCACATCTCCGTATTCCAGCCGATTGATCACTGTACCCGCGACCGAGGCGATAACAATGGGCGCAAATGCATGCACGGCAAAGTGGCGTAGCACCACCTCAAGCGCGAATAACGCCCCAGCGATGGGTGAGTTGAAGCTGGCTGAAACCGCTGCTGCCACAGCGCAGCCCAACAGATCGCGGCCGGTGATGCCATCCGCGTGGATACGGTCACTGACCCAGGTCGAGATCACCCCGGCCATATGCACCACCGGGCCTTCCCGACCAGTTGACCCGCCTGTGCTGAGCGTGATCAACGAGGCAAAGAACGAGGCGATCCCCGCCTTCCCCTCAACCCGCCCATTGGTCAGCGCCGAACCCTCGATCACGTCCGCAACTGAGCGTACGCGGCCGTCATCGGTGAACCTGTGCAGGATGACACCAACAATCAAACCGCCGATGATCGGCGTAATCAGGATTAGGAACCACGGCAATTTCTCAGCATGGCTGTGCAGCAACAGGATATCGTCTGTGTCGTAGACATAGGCCTGCAGCGACCGGATCGCCTTGCGGAACCCAAGGGCCATAAACCCTGCCGCAATCCCAATTGCCAACGCAATGAACCAGAACTGAATCTGGCTAGGCCCACGTCGCAACATAACCCGCCATGCATCCTTCATCGCGGCCAGAGCCTGATTGAGCTGGTTGCGCAGAACGGTGCGGGTCGTTTGGGTCATTGGCACTCGGGGATCAAGGTATATTCCTTAGTAAGCCACGGAGCCCCCTTATAAAAGTAGGATCGCGACGGTTTGAAAACCGGAAAGCGGCAAATTTAACTCAGGCGTCCAACAATGCGCGGGCGGCGGCGCGCGCCTCGTCCGTGATGGTGTCCCCTGCGACCATCCGGGCGATTTCATCCACACGGTCTGGTTCGGCCAGCGGGATAACGGTGGACAATGTCTGCCCGCCAGTTACCTGTTTTTGAACCCGCCAATGATGCGCCGCGCGGGCGGCAACCTGCGGCGAGTGGGTCACGACCAGAACCTGCCCCCCCTGTGCCAAAGACGCCAGACGGCGACCCACCGCATCAGCAGTCGCCCCACCGACACCCCGGTCGATTTCATCAAAGATCATAGTGCGGGCGCTATCGTCGCCGGTCAGACACACCTTGAGCGCCAGCAAAAACCGGCTGAGTTCCCCGCCCGAAGCGATCTTATTCAGTGGGCCAGACGGAGCGCCGGGATTGGTGGCAACGGTAAAGGCCACCGCATCCACCCCCTCAGGTCCGGGATCGGCGCCCGTGATTTCGGTTTGAAATACCGCACGCTCCATCTTCAACGGTGCAAGCTCGGCCATCACGGCCGCATCCAATTGTCCGGCCGCCTGTTGGCGCGCGGCGCTAAGTGCGGCGGCGGCGTTGTCATAGGTTTCCTGTGCAGCCGCAACCGCAGCACGCCGATCCGCCAAGTCGGCGTCACCTGAATCCAGCCGGGTCAGTCGATCACGCAGCGTGTCGGCAAAAACCCCCATATCGTCAGGCACCACATCATGCTTACGGGCCAACGCTCGGATGGCGAAAAGACGTTCTTCTGCGGCTTCAAGCTCAGCCGGGTTAAAATCCAAAGCTTGAAGGCAGGCCCTCACCCCGTTCTGCGCTTCACCCAATTCGATCAAGGCGCGCCCCAATGCGGCTATCGGGGCCTCAAGCTGCCCGCCCGCATTGTCGGACACGCCTTCCAACCAACGCACCGCGTCAGACATCGCCACCTCGGCCCCATCTGCGCCCAACAGGTCAAAAGCACGGGCAACGTCATCGCGAATGCGTTCAGCCCCTTGCATCATGCGCCGACGGGCATCCAATTCAGCATCCTCACCGGGCTGAGGGTCCAGCTTGTCCAACTCGGCAACGGCGTGGCGCAGAAACTCCTCCTCGGCGCGCATGGCGGCCAGCGTCGCCTCGGTCTCGGCCAAATCCTTACGCGCGCGGGACATATCCATCCACGCCGCGCGCACAGCTGCCAGAAGCCCCTCTGTCCCCGCATAGTCATCCAGCATTGCCCTATGCCCGCGCGGGTTCAGCAACCCGCGATCATCATGCTGGCCGTGCAGTTCGATCAACGTCTCGGACAGGGCGCGCAGTACCTCACCGGAACAGCGCCGGTCATTGACCCAAGCGGTCTTACGCCCCTCGGCTGAATTGACCCGGCGCAGGATCAGTTCCTCACCATCAGGCAAGCCTGCCTCGGCCAGAATCGCATGGGCGGGGTGACCATCTGGCAACTCAAACTCGGCTACAACCTCCCCCTGCGCAGCGCCTTGCCGAACCAATTCAGCCCGCCCTCGCCAGCCCAGCACGAAACCCAGCGAATCCAGCAAGATCGACTTGCCCGCCCCGGTTTCACCGGTCAATGCGTTCAAACCCGGCTGAAACGTCAATTCCAGCCGGTCAATGATCAGCATGTCGCGGATATCAAGGGCGCGCAGCATCGGGTCTTAGCGTCCCACGCCTTTAGCCATGACGATTACAACCACTCACCTTTAATGGTCTGACGGTAGATGGTGCTTAGCCAGTTGTTTCCACGGCTCTTCAATTCCAACCCACGCGAGGTCAGCAATGCATAGCCCGCATCGTACCATTCCGACGATTGATAGTTGTAACCCAAGATTGCACCGGCTGACTGCGCCTCATCCACCAAGCCCAGCGACAGATAGGCTTCTATCAGACGATACAGCGCCTCAGCTGTGTGGGTTGTGGTCTGGAAATCTTCGACCACGACACGGAATCGGTTGATTGCTGCGGTATAGTGATCCTGACGCAGATAATAGCGCCCAATCTCCATTTCCTTACCAGCAAGATGGTCGAAGGCCAGATCGAATTTCAGAACCGCCGACGTGGCATATTCGCTATCAGGATAAACCTCGATCACTGTACGCAATGACTGCAGCGCCTGAAAAGTCAGCCCTTGGTCGCGGCCAACCTCGTCAATCTGGTCATAGTAGCTCAGCGCCAAAAGATACTGCGCATAGGCCGCATCTTCGTCTGTCGGATAAAAGTCGATATAGCGCTGCGCCGCTGCCCGGCTTTCTTCATAGTTCTTGTCCGTGTGGAACGAGAACGCCTGCATGATCAGCGCGCGCTTGGCCCAATCCGAATAGGGATACAAACGCTCAACTTCCGAGAAGTACCACGCCGCATCATCCGAGCGATTCTGCGACAGCTCAAACTCGCCGCGTGTGTAAATCTGTTCTGGCGTAAAGCCTTCCAGGTTCTGATTGCGGTCTGCGCCTTTTCCGCCGCATGCCGTCAAAACTGCTGTCAGAAGAATCGCGCCTGCGAATCTGACTGCCGCTTTGGTGCCAACCATTCCGCCTATCCTCGTCGTATTGCTTATCGGGGCACGCCCCGGATTGGCCTTTGGTCTAGCATAGATAATTCCGGGGCAAAACGCCTTAGTACACTCACTAGCGGAATTGTCGGCAGAGTTGATCCAATCAGGCGACTTCGGGGATTTCGTCCCAAACAAGGCCCTGACCCGGCAGACGCGCGGCCTGTTCGGGGGTACACAGTACCGGACGCACCGCACCAGGTGTTTCAAACAGCTTGCGCAGCAGCGTGTTGGTCATCGCGTGGCCGGATTTGTCGCCAGTGAAGTGACCCAGAATCGGGCCTCCCGCCAGGTAAAGGTCGCCCAGAGCATCCAGCATCTTGTGGCGAACAGCCTCATCCGCATGGCGGAAACCGCCAGGGGTCAGAACTTCGTCACCCTGTACAACGACAGCGTTTTCCAGCGTCCCACCCAAGGCCAGGCCGTTTTCGCGCATCGCTTCAACGTCTGTGCGGCGGCAGAATGTGCGGCAATCGCTAAGCTCACGTGCGAACGAGCCGTTACGCATGTCCAGCGTTTTGGTCTGATGGCCAATTGCGCCGTCTTCGAAATCAATGTGGAAATCGATGATCAACCCATCTGCGGGCGCGATTGACGCGCTGGCGCCTTCGCGCGTGGCAGTGACGGGCTTGAGAACTTCGAACGCAAGAACGGGGCTGGCCTGACGACGTACACCCTTGGCCATGATACCGCGCACGAAATCAATCGACGACCCATCCATGATCGGAACTTCGGGTCCGTCAATCTCGATCAGCGCGTTATGCACGCCGCACCCAGCCAGCGCGGCCATGATATGTTCGACGGTCGACACCGAAACATTTGCATCGTTCACCAGACGGGTGCAAAGCGGCGTCCGCTCGACCACGTCATAGATCGCGGGGATCAGCGCATTGCCCAGCTCGATATCCGTCCGTTTGAACCAGATGCCGTGACCGGCGGCTGCCGGTTTCAGGACCATCGTCGCAGGCTTGCCGCTGTGCAGCCCGACGCCTGTAAACGTGATCGGAGATTTGAGCGTATGTTGCAAGGTGAACCTCGGTGAGTGGTGTCCGGCCTTTTCGGTCCGTGTTGGACATTCACCTAAGGAAGCAAGCGTCAAGGCTCAACTCACTCTTTGTAACTGAATGAAACATGAATGTAACAGATCGGCAAAAGCCTGCTTACATACAGTTAAAGCCGTGTATTTCAAAAGAAAAGGGCCGCCAAAAGGCGACCCTAAGTCGTTAATTTGTTACCGTGATCAGTTGGCCTGACGACGCAAGAAGGCGGGAATTTCGATCCGATCCTGTTCGGGGTCGGCCTCATCATGCGCAGGTGCCGTAGCGTCAGCTTGGCGCATCGGGGGCTGCTGGCGCACCGGCTGTGCCGGCGTATCAGCGGCGTGGCCGGTCATCCGGTCGATCAGGCGGTTAAAGCCGAACCGGGAACGATCCTGCCCTTCAGCCTGCGGTGCGGGGGCCGGTTGCGGTGCCTGTGGGCGCGGCGCCGCATACCCACGTTCAGAGGCCGGGACATTTTGTACAGCGGCCTGCAAACGCTGCAGCGCTTCGGGCGACGGTGTGCCTGCGGAGTGCTGTGGCTGCGGTGCTACAAAGCTTTCCGGCGCGGGTTCAACCGGTTCAGGTGTCGGTTCGAACTCAGCCACGCGGGGCTGATAGGCCGGGGGTGGCAGACCGTCATCGTCACGCTCCACCTGCGGCTGCGCCGGTTCTTCGGCGGTTTCGAACAGCGAAGGTTCACGGTTCACTTCTGGCTGGGGCGCGGGTTCCGCCACTTCGGCCACAGCAGCGGGGGTCTCATCCTGCTGCGCCTCTTCTGCGGAAACGGTGCGAGTCAGCGGCTCGGACATCGAGCGACGCGCAACCGGAACGTCGACGGGCTTTTCGCTGGCGTCGATACCAGTGGCCACAACCGACACACGCATACCGCCTTCCATCACGGTATCCAGGGTCGAACCGACGATGATGTTGGCCTCGGGGTCCACTTCCTCGCGGATGCGGTTGGCCGCTTCGTCCAACTCGAACAGGGTCAGGTCGTGCGAGCCGGTGATGTTGATCAGCACGCCCTTAGCACCCTTGAGGCTGATTTCGTCCAGCAGCGGGTTGGCAATCGCCTTCTCAGCCGCCTGAACCGCGCGATCTTCACCGGTGGCCTCACCAGTGCCCATCATCGCCTTGCCCATCTCGTCCATCACGGCACGAACATCAGCAAAGTCGAGGTTGATCAGACCCGGACGGACCATCAGATCAGTCACACCTTTAACGCCCTGATACAGAACGTCATCCGCCATCGAGAATGCCTCGGTGAACGTGGTCTTTTCGTTGGCCAGGCGGAACAGGTTCTGGTTCGGAATGATAATCAGCGTGTCGACAACCTTTTGCAGCGCCTCAACGCCGTCTTCGGCCTGACGCATCCGCTTGGCGCCTTCAAACTGGAAGGGTTTGGTGACAACGCCAACAGTGAGAACGCCAAGCTCCCGCGCGGCCTGCGCGATGATCGGCGCCGCACCCGTACCGGTGCCACCGCCCATACCAGCCGTAATAAAGCACATATGTGCGCCAGCCAGATGGTCGACGATCTGCTCGATGCTTTCTTCGGCCGCCGCAGCGCCCACGGTCGGACGGGCCCCTGCCCCCAGACCTTCGGTCACTTTCACGCCCAATTGCACCCGCGCCGAAGACTGGCTTTGCTGCAGCGCCTGCGCATCAGTGTTGGCGACGACAAAATCAACGCCGTCCAGCTGTTTCTCAATCATGTTGTTGACAGCGTTGCCGCCCGCGCCACCAACGCCAAATACTGTAATCCGAGGCTTCAGTTCGTCGTGCCCGGGCATCGAAAGATTCAATGTCATGCTCTGTCCGCCTGTTTTATTGACCCGCCAAAGCGGTGTTTTTCTTACCTATCCGCTTACAATCCTACCGATCCAAACGGCAAAGGTCACGCCAAAAATCGCCGAATCCCACAAAATATGGAGGAAATAAGGCAGTCGTCAGCGGTATTTTGCATTCATTGCCAGATGTTGCGGATAGAACTCAATCCACCACAAAGCAAGCG
Organism: Ruegeria sp. BH6; assembly: GCF_056538105.1. Classification (NCBI taxonomy): domain Bacteria; kingdom Pseudomonadati; phylum Pseudomonadota; class Alphaproteobacteria; order Rhodobacterales; family Roseobacteraceae; genus Ruegeria; species Ruegeria sp. BH6. The sequence goes on along the minus strand of NZ_JBQFSR010000001.1, from coordinate 300,054 downwards.
ACACACGCGCCGCAGTCAACATGCACGCCACTCGAGGGATTCACTGATTTTTAAGATGCGGAAAACTGCTCAGGTCCTGCCGCAGGGCCTCTGACGGGCCTTGTGGATATCTTGCGGGATAAGACCGCTGGCTGCAACCCATTTCTTTAGCTAATTGGAGTACTTGGGCAATTCAAACCGTCTTCGGTAATGCTGCGCACCTCTTGAATTTCACGCCGGTTGAAGTTGGCAAGTCGCACCATAAGGCGGCCTTCGTGCTGAAAGGTCCACCAGCACACCGGCACGTCATCCGGGTCATCATCGTACAAAAAGCAGATCTGACCATTGGGTGTAGTGATCTGCCCATAGACACAACCCCGCCCCTCCATCCGCCAGACAGACAGTTTGGGGCTGAGAAATTCCTCGATCCCCACCAGAAGGCCGCTGGGATAGTCGTGAAACGTAACGGTTTTACCCTGGACAGCAGCCAGAAATGCCTCAGGCGGTATCCGTGTCTGGGCGTGTGCGGCAAGCGGGGTTGCAGCGACCAGCGCCGCAACGCCGACCGCTTTACCAATTGTCACGGAACCAGCGCATGGCGCGCTTGAAAGGTCGCGCGGCATAGGTATCGACCGGAATTTCGAAATCCCACCATTCGTCCTGCGGATGCGCAGCGAACAGGCTAAGCCCCACCGCTGACGAAAACCCTGGGCCTGTCGCCGATTGCGGCAGACCGTGAACGCGCAAGGGTCGACCCAAACGTACGCGCTGACCCAGAATGCGGGTAGCGAGGCCATCCAGCCCCATGATCTGACTGCCACCACCTGTCAAAACGATCTGCTGGCTGGGCATATGTTCAAATCCGGCGGCATCCAAACGCACACGCACTTCTTCCAGAATCTCTTCGACGCGAGGGCGCATGATACCGATCAACTCGGCCCGACTGACGGTGCGGCGGTCGTGTTCCCAATCACCGGTATCACCACCAATATCGATCAGGTCGCGGTCGTCAGCGCCAGTCGCGTGGACACCTCCGTTAAAGGTCTTGATCCGTTCGGCCACAGCCGCCGGAACACCCAGTCCCATCGAGATATCGGCGGTCACGTGGTCGCCGCCCATACGCACGCAATCGGCATAGATCATGTGTTTTTTCATGAAAATCGACACGCTGGTTGTACCGCCACCCATATCGATACAGGCGGCACCCAACTCTTGTTCGTCCTCGACCAGGGCCGAAACACCAGACACGTAGGCTGAGTTTGCGATCCCCGCCAGTTCCAGATCGCAGCGTTTGATGCAGCGCACGATGTTCTGGATCGCGACGGCATCGACGGTCAACATGTGCATGTCGACCGCAAGGCTTTGGCCCATCTGCCCGCGCGGATCGATCAGCCCCGAGCGGTTATCTAAGGCAAAATTCACCGGCTGGGCATGCAACACTTCGCGCCCTGCCCCGTAATCGGGCACGTCGCAAGCGTTCAAAACACGGCCAACTTCGGCCTCGGACACAACCTGACCTTCCAGATCAACCTGAGCGTCCAGACCATAAGAACGCGGGTTCGCGCCCGAGAAACAGGCGATTACGTGATCCACCCGGATATCAGCCATCTTCTGCGCCGCCTGCAACGCGGTACGGATGGCGCGTTCGGTTTCCTGCATGGCAGTGACTTCACCAAACTGCACACCACGCGACCGCGTGGTCGCAGCGCCAATCACCCGAAATCCGGTCTGACCGGCCAAGGACCCGATGCTGTTATCTTCGCTCAAGCGGTTTGCGCCATCGAAGCGCAGCACAAGGCAGGCAATCTTGGAACTGCCGACATCCAGAATGGCGACAACACCGCGTTGCATCGCCTGCCTGCGCATTTGCCGCATGGCCCGTTGGGACTGATAAAGATCGGTCATCATGTTCGTTACTGCCCGTTACCCACTGTCACTTTTGTATTCCACCAGTCTTCGCTGGCAGCTTTGGTCATTCTTATTGTCGGGCGCTGCCCAAGCCGCATGTCCACCACGGCCACGTCACGCTCCAACAGGTCCTGCACTTCGTTCACGGCAAGCACACGTTCCAACGCGCGCACCGGGCGTTCGGTTGGCAACATGATGCGTTGGCCGCGATCCAGAACCAGATCCCAACGTCGCTCGCCAATCCGCACCAGACCGCGAACCCGGCCACCCAAGCTGCGGGCAGTGGTCACCAGTTGTAACGCCTCGGCCACATGGGCATCCGCACCCTTGCCTGCGATCAGCGGCAGGTTGGTGTGTTCCTTACGCGAAGCGATGCGTTCCACATGCGCGCCGGTTTCATCCAACAGTTCGATCCCGCGGCGCGTGCGCCAGACGATGACGGGCTGACGCTCTTCAACATCCACTTGCAAAATACCACCTGGGCGCACCCGGACCGAGGCGGATTTGACCGGGTCCAGTCCGGTGATCGTGTCGCGAATCTGTTCGACATCCAGATCCCAGGAGCTTATCGGGAAATCCAACGGCACCACTTCGCGGATGTCTTCAGACAGATTGGTGCCCGCGCCATCAATCGCCATCAGATTGACCATGAATTCAGGCCGCTGCTGGATCGAGGTCTTGATGTCGGCCACATAGGCCACCACAGCCTCGCGCCGCTCGGCCGAGCCGAAATAGATCCCGGCCGCAGCGCAGAGCGCGAATATGGGCAAGCCAACCCGCAAGCCCCGGCGCACACCCGGCGTCAGCATCCAACGCTGCAATCGGTAATTCAGCCGCGACGGAGCCGGATCAAAGCGTTGCGATTTGCGACCGAACAGCTTGACCCCACTCAGCCGCAACTTTGGCTCCGCCTCGGACCGCGCGCCCGAGCCAAAATCCGCATCCGGTCCGGCCAGCGGCTTTGATCGGTGGATCACCGGCGCACGAGTGGCCCTTAGCGGTCGCATGAGGCGTCCTCCACCATCCACGCGCAAAGCTGGCCAAAGCTCATGCCGAAATGCTCGGCCTGTTCTGGCACAAGCGACGTTGGCGTCATCCCGGGTTGCGTGTTGGTTTCCAGCAGGAACAGCCCGTCAGCCCCCATGCCGTCATCCCAACGAAAGTCAGTGCGGCTTACCCCCTTGCACCCCAACGCATCATGGGCGCGCAATGCGTAATCCAGACAACGGTCAAAGATGTCCTGCGGGATTTCAGCTGGCAACACATGCCAGGACCCGCCTGGCTTGTATTTGGCGTCATAATCGTACCAACCACCATCGGTCATGATCTCGGTCACGGTCAGCGCGCGGTCACCCATCACGGTCACTGTCAATTCACGACCTGCGATGTATTTCTCGACCATCACGAATTCAGGCATATCCTCGGACAGTTGCGGCGGGCCGTTTGACCCTTCATGCACGATATAGATGCCGACGCTGGAACCTTCGTTATTTGGCTTGGCGACATAAGGAGGTTCCATCACGTGAACCTCGATCACCTCGATCTTTGGAACGATCACGCTGGGTACTACGGGCAGACCTACGGCCTGATACACCTCTTTGCTGCGTTGCTTATCCATCGCCAGCGCCGAAGCCAGCACGCCGGAATGCGTGTACGGAATCCGCATCCACTCCAGCAGACCCTGCACGCAACCATCCTCACCCCAGCGGCCATGCAGGGCGTTGAAAACCACATCTGGTTTGATGTCTAAAAGGCGCGCGTAAAGGTCTGGACCTGCGTCCAGCTCTACTACTTCAAAGCCTTCTCCCCGCAGGGCGGCTGCGCATTCGCGCCCAGAGCTGAGAGACACCTCGCGTTCCGCCGAGGGGCCACCCATCAATACCGCCACTTTGGGGTTTGTCCTGCTCGACTTACCCACTTAGCGCCTCAATGTCCCAGGACCTTATGTAGTGGTCCGTACTGCGTTATGCCTTTGATCCGTCGCCTGAATTTGCCTGTGATGGTCTGACGGTTGGGGCTTTATTCTTTCAGCGGATCACCGACCCGCATGATTTCCCACTCTAGCGTGATGCCGCTTGTTTCGTAAACCTTTTTTCGCACCTCTTCGCCCAGACCTTCCAAGTCAGAAGCCGTGGCAGAGCCGGTATTGATCAGGAAATTCGAATGCTTTGGGCTCATTTGCGCCCCGCCCCGCGATGCCCCGCGCATACCGGCATCGTCGATGACTTTCCAGGCCTTGAGGTCATGCACGTCATCAGCGCGACCCGTGGACGAAAAGCCTGCCGGGTTGCGAAAGGTCGAACCGGCACTGCGGTCTTTGGTGGGTTGGGTCTCGTCGCGCTTTTGCAATTGTGCCGCCATGCGGGTGTGCAATTCCTCGGGATCACCAGCCGGACCTTCGAAGGTAGCGGAAACCAATACCGCCCCGTCGGGCAGATCGGACTGACGGTAGCGAAAGTTCAGATCCTCTGGGCTCAGGTCCAGAACCTCACCCTGTCGCGTGACGATGGTGGCCTTGCGCAGCACATCCGCTGTGTAGCTGCCATAGCATCCCGCATTCATCCGCACAGCCCCCCCGATCGAGCCGGGAATGGTGCGCAGAAACGTCAGGTCCACACCCGCATCCGCCGCCTTGCGCGCCACATGCGCATCCAGCGCTGCCGCGCCAGCAGTGACGGTGTTGCCATCGACCGAAACACTGTTGAACCCGCGCCCAAGCCGGATCACAACCGCGCGCAACCCGCCATCCCGGACAATCAGGTTCGAACCAACACCCATTGGAAAGACGGGAACCTCAGCAGGCAAGTCGCGCAGGAAGTGCTGAAGGTCGTCGATATCTGCCGGCTGGAATAAATAATCCGCAGGCCCACCGACCCGAAGCCAGGTTAAATCATTCAAAGGTCGGTTTTCAGTGAGTTTGCCGCGCGGCGCAGGAAGTGTTTGAACCATGGCGCTCTGGTAGTTCGATTCTGTTCGCTTGTCATCTATCTGGACTAAGTTTTGCATACGCTTTGACCGCTGTCGGCTACGCAGACCTGTACTGAATCCCAAAACCAACCCGGTTCCCAAAGGAAAGGCTGTGAACATAACGAAAAGATTATAGAAGTCTTCGGCCCGCCACCACATCGGCTCTAGCAATCCTACGTTGTCCGAAGCCAGAAACCCATAGGCACTGGACAAAACAAGAAACAACAAAAGATAGACGGGCCCACGAAAACGACCCCGTTTAACAAGATTGTGGGATGCCAGCCCGGACAAAAATACCGGAAGCGCCATCGCCAACACGACAGCGGCTACTGCTTCAATTATCTCCAATCCGTGTCCTCATCTCAATGTTTGGTCAAAATGGTTCAGCTGTCCTCAACCAAGCGTTTCTTTGGAGCACAGCATTTTAACCTCTTGGGTTATTACACGGGCGCAATACTGGCATCAGACTTCAACTTCCTGAGCAAAATCCGGTGCAATCCACCAGTCAAAATTCCAAGGGTAAGACCTGGCACGAATTGGACGATCACGCTCGAGGTATAAGCGACTGTAAATAGCACAACGAACCCCTCGGCGCTCTGACTGGCGTACGCGCTAACAGGGGTCCAATACCACACGGCAAACGAAACAAACAATAATATAAGAAGATAGATCGGTCCTCTGAACTTCCCTTTAATAATAAGAATGTGTGAGGCTATCCAAATCAAATACAGGGGCAGAAAGAATGCGACAGTGTAAAAGACGTATTCGACCATGTCAGTGTCCAACAAGCCGTCGCACCCAACGCCCCAGATAAATCACCGGCCAGCGCAGCACCGACATGCCTGCTGCCATTACAATCAACCCGATCCACGGTCCGTTCTGAAGCGTCACGTATCCCAAAATCGGAATCCCCACCGCAATCAGGATATAGGCGCGGGTCCAGTGATTGTCTTTGCTGGGGATCATCGCTAGCAAATTCGCGGCAATTCCCCAAAGCGCGGCAAGGGCAATGGACAAGTTCATTCCTGAACCTCCGCACCGGTCCACCGGCGCCAATAATAACGGATAGGATTGCGGAACATGGATGCGAAAGCGGCGCAGGCCAGCAGCGAAAACACCCAGCCGTAGTCGTGACCCAGCCAGACTATCAATGCAGGCGCAAAGATGAATAACACAACTCCAGGCGGGAACTGCAGACGCATCGGCAACATGGCCACAATCGTCGAGGCCACGACCCACAAGGCTGCAAACATTACCGAATATGCCATATGCTCCTCCGAGGACATCCCGTCTGCGATTGCGACGTCACACTTTATAGTTGCAATAGGCGAGAGTCCATTGCCTCAGACCGCCTGTTTTTGCCGCAATCGAGCGGGCAATCCGTTGGCCCAGGCACTGATCGTGCCTGCGCCCAGGCAGACGACCATATCTCCGGGACGCGCCTGTTCGCGAACCAGACGTTCAAGATCGCCTTCGTCCAGCAATGCGCGGGCATGGCGATGGCCGTGGCGGATCAGGCCCTGCACAAGATCATCGCGGGATGCACCCTTGATCGGGTCCTCTCCGGCAGCAAAAATATCGGCGATAGCGACAACATCAGCATCGTTGAAACACGTGCAGAAATCATCAAACAGATTGGACAGGCGGGAATACCGGTGCGGCTGATGCACGGCGATGACCCGTCCCTCGGTCGCCTGACGGGCAGCTTTCAGCACAGCAGCAATTTCCACAGGGTGATGGCCGTAATCGTCAATGATGGTGACCCCATCAACCTCACCCACCTTGGTAAAGCGGCGGTTCACGCCACCGAAATTGGCCAGCGCATCACGAATTTCCGAGGTCTTCATGCCTAGGTGCCGGGCCACTGCCGCCGCAGACAAGGCGTTTGAGACGTTGTGATCACCGGGCATCGGCAAGGTACAGCCTTCGACCACCGTGTCTTCGTATTGCAGGTGGATGTCGAAATGCGCGATGCCGCCTTTGTAAGTCAGGTTAACTGCACGTACATCGGCCTGCGCATTGAAACCATAGGTCCGCACGCGCCGGTCAGTGATGCGGCCAACCAGCGTCTGCACCTCGGCATGATCGGTGCAGCACACGGCCAGACCGTAGAAAGGCAAGTTCGACACGAACTCGTAGAAACCGTCGCGCAATTTGTCGAAGTCGCCCCAGTGTTCCATATGCTCGGGGTCGATATTGGTAACAATGGCAATGGTCGCAGGTAGACGATTGAACGAGCCGTCGGATTCGTCGGCCTCGACCACCATCCATTCGCCCTGTCCCATCCGCGCGTTGGAGCCATAGGCGTGGATGATCCCACCATTGATCACCGTCGGGTCGAAATCACCGGCCACCATCAACTCGGCCATCATGGTGGTGGTGGTTGTTTTGCCGTGGGTTCCGGCAATCGCGATATTGGACTTCAGGCGCATCAATTCGGCCAGCATGTCGGCCCGGCGTACAACCGGCAGTCCGCGCGCGCGGGCACCGTCCAATTCCGGGTTGCCCGGTTTGATCGCGGTCGACACCACTACTACGGCGGCGTTTTCCAGGTTCTCGGCGCGTTGGCCGACAAAAATCTCGCCCCCCAAGCTGGCCAGACGGTCAGTGATTTTCGAGGCCTTCAGGTCCGACCCCTGCACCCGGTAGCCAAGGTTCAGCAGCACCTCAGCAATGCCCGACATCCCGATCCCGCCGATCCCTACGAAATGGATCGGCCCTACATCTTGCGGCAGTTTGGTTGCAGGATTCATGCGGTCTCCTTCTGCGCCAGTTGCTCGACAAGGGCCGTCAGACGCTCGGTTGCGTCCGGAGCTCCGGTCGAAAGGGCGGCATGGGCCATTTTTTGCGCGGCTTCAGGGTTAGTCAGAACTGCGGTGATTTGCTCGGTCAGCGAGGAAACGTCAAGGGCGTTTTCAGGAATCATGATCGCCCCACCCGCCTGTACCAGCCCGCGTGCATTGGCGGTCTGGTGGTCGCCAGCGGCAGCCGCAAACGGGATCAGGATCGAGGGTCGCCCGATGACCGAAATATCGGCAACGCTTGACGCCCCCGAGCGCGAGATAACCAACTGTGCATCCGACATGCGGCGGGGAACGTCGTGAAAAAAAGGTTTGACCTCGGCACGGATGCCATGGTCGGCGTAGAACGCCGTGACCCGTTCGCCATCTTCGTCACGTGCCTGATGGGCAACGCGAATATGGCCCCGCAGCAATTCGGGCAAAGCTGCAATCGCGCCGGGCACCACATCGCTGAGGATGCGCGCGCCCTGCGATCCCCCCATCACCAGGATCGACATCGGGTAATCTCCGGGCGGAATGTAACCCGCCGCCGCGCGTTCAAGAACGGCGGCCCGAACCGGATTGCCAGTATGGATGCCCTTTGCCCCCTCGGGCAGGTCCGTGGGCCAAATACCGCAAGCTACCTGAGACACGCGGGTCGCAAACAGCTGGTTTACCCGTCCCAGAATACCGTTCTGTTCATGGATCATGCGCGGGATTTTCAACATCGTCGCCGCGCCGAGCGCCGGGATCGAAGGGTAACCGCCAAATCCCACAACCACATCCGGCCGGTCGCGCATCATCTGCAATGACATGCTGGTCACGCCACCCGCAATCTTGGGTCCGACTAGCGCCTTTGCGGCCAAACCACCACGCGCGAAAGTGGCCGAGGACGCCTCGACAATTTCGGTCGAGTGCGGGAAGCCACTGGTATACCGTGCGCCGCGCGTATCGGTAGACAGGCGCACGCGCCAACCTTTTTGCAGCATCGCCTCGGCCAGCGCTTGTGCCGGGAACATGTGGCCCCCGGTGCCGCCAGCTGCAATCAGAAGGTAGGGTTTGTTCATTAACCTCGTCCGCGCAGAATATCGCCAAGCTCGCCCTGTGGGCGGGTGCGGGTGAAGGCCAACAACATGCCAACTGCGATACCGCCCGCAATCAGGGATGAACCACCATAACTGACAAACGGCAGCGTCATGCCCTTGGCGGGCAACAGCCGCACCGCAACGCCCATATTGATCATCGCCTGCACGCCGAACATGCAGGCCAGACCGGTGCCTGCCAGACGGATGAACATGTCCCGCTCGCGCATCAACCGCAGCAGCGAGCGTACAACTATGATCGAATAGAGCGCGATGATGATCAGCACCAGGATCAGGCCGTATTCCTCAGCCGCGACAGCGATGATAAAATCGGTATGCGCATCGGGCAGCGACCATTTCACCTGCCCCTCGCCCACGCCAACACCGAACAATCCACCTTCGCGAATGGCGTTGGTGGCATAGCCCAGCTGCGTGGTCGGATCGACCTCTTGGTTCAGGAACCCGTCGATGCGGCGGGCAAAGTGTTCCGAGTTCGAATAGGCCAGCATACCGCCCAGCACGACCGCCCCGGCCATACCCAGCAGAAGCAGCATAGGTGCCCCTGCCACAAAATACATCACGCCCCAGCCAAACAGGATCAGACAGGCTTGACCGAAATCAGGTTGCAACACCAGCATTCCAACGATGGCCATGCACAGCGCAAAGGACCACAACCGCCCCGGAGGACCGTTGATTTCCTGCGACGCGGCCAGCAACCATGCGGCCACGACAATAAAGCCGGGCTTTAGAAACTCGGATGGCTGCATCGAGGCAAAGCCCAGCGAATACCAACGGACCGCCCCCTTGCCGAAATCGGTGCCAAAGATCGGCAGAAACGCCAGCGCCACAAACGACGCAAGAAAGCCCAGCACTGCCAGACGCCGCACCAGTGTCGGGGACATCATCGAGGTCAGCAGCATCGCAACCAGAGCCAGCCCGCCAAAGATCGCCTGCCGTTCGACATAGTGGAACGGGTCAAACCCGTTGCGCCCGGCCAACGGCGGCGACGAGGCCAGCCCCAGCAACAGCCCAATGACAAACAGGATCAGCACACAGGACATGGTCCAGCGATCAATCGTCCGCCACCACTTTGGTAGAATCGGTTCTCCGCGCTGGTCCTGGACCGCGCCATACACCATCTCAGTCATGAGATACCGCCACTTACTGCCTCGTTCACGCCCCGTTTTCGGGATCTGATTGAGAGTCTACAGACATTTTTGCGTTTGGGCTAGCGGAATGAGCGGGTATGCGGAAAACGGCCCGTCAGTGGCGGTGACCTTAGCAATTGGACAAACGGCCCCAATCCCATCGCGGTGTCAAAGGGGCTGAATAATGCCCACGCAGGACAGCGCAGAATTTACGTCACTCTTTGATTGGATACCGATCCGGCTCTTCAAACACGTCGATCACACGGGTCCCGGCCTTGATCTGCCCACCGTGTTCCACCCCGGCCGGAATCGAATAGCTGTCACCGGGACGGTAGGTTTTGGTAACTCCTCCGATAGTCAGCTCGACCTCACCTTCGATGACCGTTCCCCATTGGGCCCCATGTGAATGCAATGGAAGCTCCATATCCTGAAGAAACGTAAAAAACGCCGCGAGGCCGGCGTCAGATCTTATGACCGCCGTCTGCACGACATCCTCGGGGAAAGGCACGTCCAATTTGGGAAATGCAGTAATAAAGTCCGGAAATCGCATCGATTTATCCTTTTTTGAAAACGCGCGTCAAAAGGGCAGCATGTCAGCGCGTTGGGCAGCTTGCAATCTGTATTTCTACTGACCAAAACGCCTCACGATGCAATGACCCATGAAGTCTTTTGCAGTGCGCCGAAACCGCGCTGGCTCTTGCCTTCCTTCCAATTCCACGCCATGCGCAGCCCATGACATATGACACGATCATCCTCGGTGCCGGTGCAGCCGGTATGATGTGCGCGATCCATTGCGGTGGGCGCGTTCTGGTGATCGATCATGCCAAAGCGGCCGGAGAGAAAATTCGCATCTCAGGTGGCGGGCGTTGCAATTTCACCAACATGTACGCCGGGCCGGGCAACTTCCTGTCGCAAAACCCGCATTTCTGCAAGTCGGCCTTGGCGCGATATACGCAGTGGGATTTCGTTGACCTGGTCGGGCGCCACGGCATCGCGTGGCATGAAAAAACCCTTGGCCAATTGTTCTGCGACGGGTCCTCGAAACAGATCATTCAGATGCTGTTGACCGAGATGGAGCGCGCCGGGGCCGATCTGTGGGTGCGTACCGAGTTGAAAGATGTGCGCAAGACCGAGGCCGGTTTCGCGCTGGAGGTCGACCGCGAAGGGCAGCGCCTCAGCCTGACTTGCACCAATCTGGTTCTGGCAACGGGCGGTAAGTCGATCCCCAAGATGGGTGCAACCGGCTTGGCCTATGATATCGCCCGCCAGTTCGGTCTGCGGATCACCGACACACGCGCAGCATTGGTGCCGTTCACCTTCTCGGACGGGAAATTCAAGGACCTTTCCGGCGTGTCCTTGCCCGCACGCCTGTCAAACGAGCGCACCAGCTTTGACGAGGCGCTGCTGTTCACCCATCGCGGCCTCAGCGGGCCATCGGTGCTGCAATTGTCTTCTTATTGGCGCGAGGGTGAGGCGATCCGGGTCAACCTGATACCCGATCTTCCCCTTTTCGACCTGCTGCGCGATCAGCGGCAAAGCGGAGGCCGCAAGGCCCTGACCACCGAACTTGCCCGCCACTTGCCAACACGGCTGGTGGAGTACCTAAGCCAGCATATTCCGATGCAGGGCAACCTGGCCGACCAATCCGACGCGGCACTGACCGATTTAATTACGGCCCTGTCCAATTGGCCACTGACCCCTTCGGGCACCGAAGGTTATCGCACCGCCGAGGTCACCCTGGGCGGGATCGACACTGATGATCTGTCGTCAAAAACGATGGAGGCCAGGGATGTCCCCGGCCTCTATGCGATTGGCGAAGCGGTGGATGTCACCGGTTGGCTGGGCGGTTACAATTTCCAATGGGCGTGGTCCTCGGGCCACGCTGCTGGAGTTGCAATCGCAACCCGTTAGCCGACGACGTTATAGCCACGTCCGCGCATACAGTTGCGCACGATGACTTCTTTATTCTGGTTCTTGTTGATCACGTCCGCACCGGCACCGACCAGAGCGCCAGCGACCGCTGCACGACCCAGATTGTCGCTGCTGTCCTGAACGATCCCCGTGACCGCGGCAGCACCGGCCGCGCCAATTGCGGCGTTCCCGGCGGTCGTGCCATCAACACTGGCCTGAGATGCCGCCAATTGCTGGCATTGCTGCAGATCCACGTTGTAGTTCGGGCCAATCGGACCATCGACAATCGGCTGATAATTGGCACCAACATTCGTGCAGGCTCCGACCACCAGAATGGTAGGAAGAATCAAAGAAAACTTACGGTATGGCATAGTCATTACCTCGTGTTGAATTTGCCCGGAGCCAAACGTAATTGTCACGGCGCGTCAAGCTGATAGCACTGTAGCTTGGCCCAACTGGCGGTCTATTGCAAATGACTATCCCGCCAACCGCTGCCGAACCTGTTCAGCGAAGTCCTCTCCGCGCTGTTCAAAATTGTCATACTGATCGAAACTTGCCGCTGCAGGGGCCAGCAGCACCGTCTCTCCCGGTTGCGCATCTGACATGGCCTGCGCCACGGCTTCCGCCATTGTGGTGCAGACCTGCGCCTCGGCTTCAAGTTGAAGCGCGAAATTGGCAGCTTCGCGCCCGATCACATAAGCCTTGAGCACCTGATCCGCCGCGCCGTTCAACGCTGAAAGACCACCCTCTTTTTCCAGTCCCCCACAAATCCACCGGATCTTTTTAAACGCGCTCAACGCCTTCAGCGCGCTGTCTACATTGGTGGCCTTGGAATCGTTCACATAGGTCACGCCGTCCACTTCGGCGATAATCTGGCTGCGATGCGGCAAGCCGGGATAGCTGTGCAGCGCATCCTCAATTACGCGCGGCGCCAGCCCCAACGCGCGGCAGGCAGCATAGGCGGCACAAGCGTTCTGATGGTTATGAACGCCGGGCAGGCCCTTGATCTGACGCAGGTCGATTGATCCAGCCTGCCGCCCCTTGCGGTACTCCGACAAGAACCCCTTGCGTGCAAAGACCTGCCACCCCGGCCCGGTCAGTTTGCGCGCCACCGAGACACGGATGACCCGGTCGTCAGTCGGCCCTTCGGACAGCTGACCCGCCAAAAACGCGCCTTCGTTTTCATCCACACCGATCACTGCGCGATCTGGTCCGCCCTCGGCAAACAACCGGCGTTTGGCTGCGAAATAGCCCCCCATCCCGCCATGCCGATCCAGATGATCCGGAGACAGATTGGTGAACACTGCCACATCCGGCGTCAGAGCGCGGGCCAGATCGGTCTGATAGCTGGACAACTCCAACACAACCACCGACCCGTCTCCACCCGGATCAATATCCAGCACCCCGCGCCCAATATTCCCTGCCAGCTGTGCCTCACGCCCGGCTTCGGTCAGGATGTGATGAATCAATGCAGCGGTGGTTGATTTCCCATTCGACCCGGTCACCGCAATAACGCGAGGCGGAGTGTCATAGTTGTTCCATTCCGGCCCGGCAAAGGATCGGAAGAACAGCCCAATATCGTTGTCCACCGGCACTCCGGCGTCCAGCGCAGCAGCCACAATCGGGTTCGGTTCGGGATAGAGATGCGGAATTCCCGGCGACACGATCAGCGACGCGATGTCGTCAAACGCCCCGTGGCGGTGCAAATCGGCGCAAGTGAAACCTTCTGCCTCGGCTGTTTCGCGAGCGGCGGGATTGTCATCCCAACAGACAGGCTCAGCCTTACCTGCCCGCAATGCACGGGCCGTGGCCAGACCCGATCGGCCAAGCCCCAGAACCGCAACCTTTTGCCCTGAAAACCCTTTGACCGGGATCATGCCGCCCACCTTCTTCTGACGTCCAATTGGCCGTCACACTGCGCAGAAGAAAACTCTATTGGCAAGGGCAACAAAAGGCTCGCGCGTCAGCGCGAGCCGTGCTCAACAGGTGGCAGGTGGACCACAGGTCCGCCGAACCTGGCGGGAGCGTTACCGGACTTTCAAAGTCGCCAGACCAATCATCGCCAGGATCAGCGAGATGATCCAGAACCGGATCACAATGGTCGGCTCGGCCCACCCCTTTTTCTCATAGTGGTGATGGATTGGTGCCATCAGAAACACGCGGCGACCGGTGCGTTTGAAGTACAGAACCTGAATAATCACACTCAGCGCTTCCACAACGAAAAGCCCACCGACAACGGCCAGTACCAGCTCGTGCTTGGTGGCCACCGCAATTGCACCTAGCGCGCCGCCCAGAGCCAGCGAACCGGTATCGCCCATGAATACGGCCGCAGGCGGAGCGTTATACCACAGAAACCCAAGCCCCGCGCCAAACAGTGCCGAGGTAAAGATGAAAATCTCCCCCGTACCCGGCACATAATGCACGTCCAGATATTCGGTAAAGTCGACCCGACCGACCGCATAGGCAATGATGCCAAGTGTCGAGGCCGCAATCATCGCTGGCATAATCGCCAGCCCGTCCAGCCCATCGGTCAGGTTCACGGCGTTGGCCGCGCCCACGATCACAACAATTGCGAACGGAATATAGAAAATACCCAGATTGACCAGCGTGTCCTTGAAAACTGGCACCGCCAATTGGTTCTGCAGCGCCTCAGGGTGATGCAATGTCGCCCAAAGCGAAGCCAGAACCGCAATAATCACCCCCAGCGCCATCCTTGTCTTTCCGGACACACCCTTAGTGTTCTGCTTGGACACCTTGGCATAGTCATCTGCAAAACCGATTGCCGCATAAGCCAGCGTCACAAACAACACCATCCAGACATAAGGATTGTCCCACCGCGCCCAGACCAGCGTTGAGGTCACCAGCGCACCAACGATCAGCAACCCGCCCATGGTTGGCGTACCAGCCTTGGAAAAATGCCCCTCAGGACCGTCGTCTCGGATCGGCTGACCTTTACCCTGTTTCCTGCGCAATACGTTGATCAGCGGCTTGCCGAAGATAAAGCCAAAGATCAACGCGGTCAGAAAGGCTCCGCCCGCACGGAAGGTGATATAGCGGAAGAGGTTAAAGAAATCCCCCCCATCCGACAGGGCGGTCAACCAATAGAGCATGTCAAAACCTTTCTCATGCGGAGGTCATGGGTCAAGCGCGCTCCCTTGCCCCATTTTCCGCAAACCGTCAACAATCTGAGCCAGCGCCATGCTCAGCGACCCTTTGGCCAGAACCGTATCGCCTGCCCGGATCAAATCCGGCAGATGCGCGGCCATTTCGGTGCTTGTTTCACTCCACAACCCGCGCTTGCCCTCGGGCAGCGCTGCATGCAGAGCCTTCATCAACGGACCGATACAATGAACCTGATCGACCTGCGCCATTGCCGCGACATCCGCCATTCCGGAATGCATGGCGATTTCCTGCGTGCCCAACTCTTTCATATCACCCAAAAAAGCGACCCGGCGTGTGCCCTCCGCCGCAGCCAGCACATCCAACGCGGCCTCCATCGAAGTGGGATTGGCATTATAACTGTCATCCAACAGCTCAATCTGCCCGCCCGCCGCCAGCGGCAGCACCTCGCGCACGCCCCGCCCTTTGACCGGAGACCATTGGCGCAGACCTGCGATGGCTTCATCAAGATCAACACCCATTTCAACACAGGCCGCCAATGCACCCAGCGCATTCATGGCAAAATGCGTTCCTGCCGATTGCACGTCATAGGTGATGGTGGCATCCCCAACCACAGCTTCCGCACGCACCGAGTCGCCTCCTTGCGAGACATTAGTCAAAGCGTAATCTGCAGCCTTACGGCCAAAATCAACGATACCGGCCCTGTAGTCCTGCGCGATCTGACGCAAAATTTCTGCGTGTTCGATATCTGCATTCACGATGGCCGCTCCACCGGGCTCGAGCCCTTCGAAGATCGCGGCTTTTTCCTGAGCGATACCCGCAACCGAATCGAAGGCCTCAAGATGGACCGCCGCAACTGTCGTCACCAACGCCACATGCGGGCGTGCCTGACGCGCCAACGGGGCAATCTCTCCGGGGTGGTTCATGCCGATCTCGATCACGGCGAATTCAATGTCGCGCGGCATTCGAGCCAGCGTCAGAGGAACGCCCCAATGGTTGTTATAGCTGGCCACGCTGGCGTGGGTTTTTCCCTGCTTTTCCAATATGGTCACCAGCATTTCCTTGGTCGAGGTCTTTCCGACGCTGCCGGTAACACCCACCACGCGCGCGTCAGTTCGGGCGCGGCCTGCTTGCCCCAATGCCTCTAACCCGGTCTGAACATCATCGACTATCAACAGCGGGGCGTCCTTCGAAACACCTTCGGGAATGCGCGACACCAATGCAGCACCGGCGCCTTTTTCCAACGCCTGCGCCACAAAATCATGCCCGTCACGCTCGGCTTTGAGAGCAACGAACAAGTCGCCCGGCTCAATGGTCCTGGTGTCGATTGACACGCCATTTACCGCCCAATCGGTCGTGGCGCGCCCTCCGGTGGCCTCGGCCGCCTCGGCTGCTGTCCAAAGCGTCATGCCACCCTCCCGTCCAGCGCGGCCACACTGATACTGGCCTGTTCCACATCATCAAACGGCAACACCTGATCACCGACGATTTGCCCAGTCTCATGGCCTTTTCCGGCGATCAACAGCGCGTCACCGGGTTGCAGAGCGTCAATGCCGCGCAGGATGGCTTCGGCCCTATCGCCCACTTCGGTGGCCTCCGGCGCACCCAGCAGAACAGCGGCGCGGATCGTGGCCGGGTCCTCGCTGCGTGGGTTGTCGTCGGTGACAAAGACAAGATCCGCATGATCGGCGGCTGCCTTACCCATCAGCGGGCGCTTGGTGGCATCCCGATCCCCACCCGCGCCGACAATGGCGATCAGGCGCCCCATGACATGCGGCCGCATCGCCTTGAGCGCCGTTGCCACCGCGTCCGGCGTATGGGCGTAATCGACAAATACCGCCGCGCCGTTGTCACGTGTCGCAGCCAGCTGCATTCGGCCCCGAACGGTTGTCAGGTGCGGCAAGGTTTCGAACACACGCTCGGGCTCTTCTCCGGCGGCGATGACCAGCCCGCAGGCAAGCAGGATATTCTCGGCCTGAAACCCTCCAATCAGGTTCAGACGGGTTTGCAGCACCTTGCCCTGCCAGGAAAACCGCAAGTCTTGCCCGGTTGCGTCAAAACGCTGACCGATTAGGCACAGATCGGCATCGCCCAGCCCGACGGTCAATACACTTTGACCCCGCGCTTCGGCTATTTTGCGAACCTCGACACCTTTGGGGTCGCTCATGTTGATTACCACGGTGCCGTCCTGTGGCAACACACGATCGAACAATCCCGCCTTGGCGGCGAAGTAGGCCTCGAAGGTTTCGTGATAGTCCAGGTGATCCTGCGTGAAATTCGAAAAGCCCGCAGCGGCCAGATGCACGCCATCCAGACGCCGTTGTTCGAGCCCGTGCGAAGACGCCTCCATCGCGGCATGGGTCACGCCGTTTTCCGCAGCTTCGGCCAAACAGCGGTGCAAGGTAATCGGCTCGGGCGTGGTATGCGCCAGCGGTGCGGTCCACGCACCCTCAACCCCTGTTGTTCCAAGATTGACGGCGGCCAGTCCAAGCTCCATCCAAATCTGGCGTACAAAGGTGGCCACGGACGTTTTTCCGTTTGTCCCGGTGACAGCCACGATGTGCTGCGGCTGGGCCCCAAACCAAAGCGCGGCACATCCGGCCAGCGCTTGACGGGGGTCTTCAACCACGATCAAAGCAGCGTCCGATGCGGCCAGTTCCTCCGCCGCTATTTCAGCGCCTTCAGCATCTGTCAGGATCGCAGCGGCCCCCATACGCAGGGCGAATTGTATGAACTCTCCACCATGTACGCGGGTGCCGGGAAGCGCGGCGAACAGATAGCCATCCCTCACGTCACGGCTGTCAACGGCCAGTCCAGTGACGTCGGGATTCGCCCCGCCCCGCGCAGTCAGGGCCAGTTGGCTAAGTGTTTTCGTCCTTGTGCCCATGACCCACCTCTGCTGGACAGCCTAATTTGAGGTCAGGGTTATAGCAGCGCGCGCCTCAGGCTCAAGCCGGGGACGCAACCCAAGCAGCGGGGCTATCCGTCCGATCAGCTCGGCAGCCACGGGAACTGCCGTCCAACCCGCCGTCCGGCGCTTTTCGCCGTAGGCCACGATGGACGGTTCATCCAGAGTGACGATCAACACATATTTCGGATCATAGGCCGGGAAGATCGTCGCGAACGTCGCGATTACCTTTTCATCATAATACCCACCGCGCGGCTTGGGCTTATCCGCCGTGCCGGTCTTACCCGCCACGTCATAGCCTGCAACATCGCCAAAGCTGGCAGTGCCATCTGTCACCACACGGCGCAGCATGTTCTGCGCCTGTTTCGCGGCGCTTTCGGACATGACTCGCGGCCCGTATTGAGCACCATTTTTGCGCAGAATGGTCGGGCTGACATAATGCCCGCCATTGGCTATCGCTGCATATCCGGCTGCGAGATGCATCGGGCTGGTCGATAGGCCATGACCGTAAGAAATGGTCACCGTACTCAGCTCGCCCCATTTCTTGGGCTTGAGCGGTTCACCGCCTGCGGCCTCGACAATTTCAAAGGGGGTGGGTTCGAACATGCCCAGCGCCTCAAGGAAATCCTGCTGACGGCGCGACCCGATCTGCAAGGCCAATCGGCCCGTGCCACGGTTCGAGCTGTGGACGATCACATCCGCAACGCTGATCTTACCATAGTTCTTGCCGTTGAACTCACCAATCGGGAACCGCCCGATCCGCATCGGACCAGAGGTGTCGATGATTGTCTCAGAATTCACTAACCCCAACTGAACAGCCTGCGCGGCAGTAAAGATTTTGAATACCGAGCCCAGCTCATAAACGCCCTGCACATAGCGATTGAACAATGGGCTGTCCGACGGATCAAATCCCGAGGTTGGCGGGCGCGGACGGTCGTTCGGATCGAAGGACGGCAGCGACGCGGCCGAGATGACCTCGCCCGTGTGTGCGTTCATCAGCACCGCCGAGGCCCCTTTGGCGTTCATGATCTTCATGCCGCCATACAAAACCTGCTCAACCGCTGCTTGAATGGTCAGGTCCAGCGAAAGTTGCAGCGGCTTGTTGCCGTTGGCCGGGTCACGCAGATAATCGTCGAATTGCTTCTCGACCCCTGCCACGCCGATAACTTCGGCGGCGCTGACGCCTTCGCGGCCAAAGCCCGAACCACCCAGAATATGCGCGGCCAGACGCCCATTCGGATACAACCGCATCTCGCGCGGGCCAAATAAGATGCCGGGATCGCCGATATCATGCACCGCCTGCTTCTGTTCCGGTGAGATACGTTTCTTGATCCACAGGAACTTGCGATTACCGGTGAAATCCTTGACCAGACGCTCTTTTTCCAGATCAGGGAAGATCGCCACCAGCTGGTCTGCAGCGGCGACTGGGTCGATCATTGCAGGTGGCTGGGCATAGACAGAATAGGTGTCCAGATTGGTTGCCAGAATGCGCCCCTCGCGATCCACGATATTGGCGCGCTGCATCGCAATCGCAGCACCGGGGGCGCTTGCCAGCGGCTCTTGTGCCTCGGACGTCGCAAGCATGCCCATTCGGACCCCTACCACCGAGAAAGCGCAGAAGAAGAACAGGCCCAGCACCAGCAAACGCCCTTCGGCGCGGGCGCGGGCGCGATCTTTCATGTCTTCGTGACGCTGACGGATGTTTTCCCGCTCGATCGCCTTTGGGTTTTCCCCGCGGGCGCGAGCGTCAAGAACACGGGCCAGGGGGCGCAGAGGGGTACGGGTCATGGGATCTGCACCTCGCCCAGCGCCTGAGTACTGGTGATCGCCTGCAACTCGATCGGGTCGACGATAGGCAGGTCCGGGTCCTCGGCGTAAGAAATCTGATCAGCGCGTCCGAATTGTTCGGCGCGCAGCGGCAATAGGCCCAGACGTTCAAAGTTAAGGTCGGCCAATTCGCGCAGCCGGTCGGGACGGTTCAGGTAAGCCCATTCGGCGTTCAAAACGGCCAGCCGCACCTGCGCCATGCCAATCTCGCGCTGTAGCTTCTGTGTTTCCTTCACCACTTGCTGGGTGCGGTAATTCTCTTGATACGCCCAAAGCGCCAGTCCGAACACGGCCAGAGCAGTCAACACATACAAAACACTCTTCATTTTGCCCTTCCCCCCAGTTGCGGCATCCCAATGGCGCGGGCATCAATTTCCCCTGCCGGAGCCTCAGTCCGTACCGCCACACGCAGCTTGGCCGAGCGCGCACGCGGATTTTCCTGCAATTCCTGTTCATCCGGACCCACAGCTTTGCGGGTCTTGAGCGTGAACTGCGGCAGTTCTTGTTCCATTTCAGGTGCATAGCGATTGGCACGCCCGGTCTTGCCTGCGCGGGACTGAAAGAACTTTTTGACCATCCGATCCTCGATGGAATGGAAAGTCACAACAGCCAGTTGCCCGCCTGGCTTCAACGCGCGTTCGGCAGCCATAAGCCCCTGAAACAGCTCTTCATATTCCGCGTTCACTGCAATCCGCAGCCCCTGAAAGCTGCGCGTTGCCGGGTGCGACTGCCCCGGTTTGGGGCGCGGCAAGCAAGATTCGATGATCTGAACCAGACGCAGGGTCGTCGTAATCGGCTCATCCGCCCGCGCTTTCACAATCGCCTTAGCGATCCGTCGGCTGGCGCGTTCTTCACCATAGTGGAACAGAATATCGGCCAGTTGGGCCTCGGTCGCCGTGTTCACCAGATCGGCGGCGCTCTCACCCTCTTGGCTCATTCGCATGTCCAGCGGGCCGTCCTTCATGAAGGAAAAGCCACGCTCGGCCTGATCCAACTGCATGGATGAGACGCCGAGGTCCAGCACCACGCCATCCAGATCTTGCGCGTATTCATCCATGCGGGAAAACACCCCGGGCTGCATAACCAACCGGTCGCCATAGCCACCCGCCCAGTCTGCCGCCATCGCAAAGGCCAACGGATCACGGTCCACGCCAATGACTTTGTCAGCCCCGGCCTCCAGTAGGCCACGTGTATAACCACCCGCCCCAAACGTCCCATCCAGCCAAGCACCGGACACCGGCGCCACAGCGGCCAGTAATGGGCGCAGCAGAACAGGGATATGAGGTTTGTCGGAAGGGGTGTCAGCGCCGGCCATGCCGTCACGCGTCCCCGACGCCATCTAGGAACTCCAGAGGATCGAAATCCTCGGGCTGTTCGTCCAGCCAATCTTCGGCGGCCGCCAGCTCTTCAGACTCATATGTCTCAGGCTTCCAGATCTGGAACGTATCACCCGCGGCAATAAAGAACGCCTCGTTTTCAAGCCCGATCTTGGTGCGCAACTTGGCCGGCAGCACAAGGCGACCCGTCTCATCCACAGTGGTCGGGAAAGACTGACCGTGGAACATGCGCTGCAGCATCTTCCGCTGCATCGAACCACGCGGAAGCGCGTCAATCTTGTGATCGACCTCGTCAATCGCCTGCATGGTATAGCATTCAAGGAATTTGCGGCGGTGATCTCCATAGACGATCACCAGTTCGGGGGTATCACCGGGCTGCCAGTTCGGGTCCGAAGCCTCAAGCACACGGCGAAACGAGGCCGGGATCGACACCCTACCCTTCGTATCCACCTTGTGGTGGCTTTCACCTCTAAACCTGCGCGCCAAGACGACTGTCCCTTTCGCTTGCGCCCCACCCAAAATTCACGTTCCCCCCGGATGAAAAACGGCGGGTTGATCTGCTGCCACTGATCAACCCGCCGCATTGACCCGCTTTGCGGGATGTCCAGCTGCGCGCGCCACCTGGGGGGATGTCTGCTCGCCCGCGCGCCGGATCTCTTGATTGATGAAAGCGAGATGCCTGTATGAAACCTGTTTTTATTGGTTCGGGGTCGTTTGGCGCCCCATGTGCCTCGTCCTCATCGGGTAAACAAGGGATGCCATGGGAATTCATGGAAATCAATAGGAAACTTCAATGTACTTAAGCAAGAATCGCAATATAGACGCATGGCAATCAATTAAAAACCACCCGTGCTACACCATAATTAGAATTCATATCGAGGCTAAATACCATATATAGCTAAAAATTTGCACTGAACATCATGTCCCATGAATTCCCAAAAATTTTCCAGATTCTTGAAAATTCAATCACCCAGAGGTCAATCTCACAGCTTCCACCGTACGAATCACCTTCCATTTGCGGCCCCCTATGCAAATCGCGAAGGCATTCCCAGGCGTCGCCCATGATTTCCCATGCACACCGGAACACTCTTTTAGTGAGGCAAGAGGCGCACCTTTATTTAAAGATGCTCAACTTAGAAACATCGCGCTTAAAGAAGCGGCAATTTTTACTAACCAGTAAAATTCGGAAGATTGCCACCGTGGGCAAGGCACTCATAAAACTCCTGTTTTTAAGGCCTAAAAGACAACAGCACACCAACACGTTGATATCTATGCATTTGCTGCATAGCAGCATTGACGAGTTCACCTATTGTGCATGTGCAGCATTTCCTTATCTTCATCCTCAAGCAAACGCCGAGACACAGCGGCAAAGACAAAACATATCGGGTAACATAGATGGCTGTAGCAACACATCAGACCGCGCTCAAAGGCGCACCGGCAACCGGCCTGGCATCACTGATTGAGGCTGCAAAAACCAGGTTCGTTCGGTACCGGGTCTACCGCCGGACCGTGAATGAACTGTCCGAACTGTCGAACCGAGAGCTGGCCGATCTGGGCCTGCACCGTTCGATGATCCGCCGCGTGGCAATGCAGGCGGCCGAAGAATACGTCGCGCACTAAGCGCGCACTGACATAACCGAGATCAGGTCCTTCCTCCTCCCTTTAGGATCTGTATTTCAGCGGCGATATCTCTCCTCCTCCCTGATATCGCCGCACCTTATACCGGCCCTGAAAGCCGGACACTGACACACCGGGTACTTCTCCTCCCTTTCCCGGTGTTGAAAGCGCGCGGCGACGTCTTCCTCCTCCCTGACGTCGCCGCGACTTACACATACCGGGATCAAACCCGAATTCGGATACATCGGGGCTCTTCTCCTCCCTGCCTTGATGTTGAAAGCCCGCGGCGACACCTCTCCTCCTCCCTGGTGTCGCCGCGACTTACACACACCGGGATCAAACCCGGGTTCGGATACATCGGGGCTCTTCTCCTCCCTGCCCTGATGTTGAAAAGAACGGCGGTTCCCCTCCTCCTCCCTGGGAACCGCCGTTTTTCTTTTTTCACAAATGAAACAGGGCGCCGCAGCCATGGCCGGGCGCCCCAAAAAAACCGAGCATGTGCCGTCAGGAACATTCCTTTTGATTAAAAGGGTATGTCGTCCTTGGCCGACAGGAACCGCGAGACCACCTTTTTGGTGCCCGCCTTTTCGAAATCCACCTCGACCTTGTCGCCTTCGATGCCGACCACCGCGCCATAGCCGAATTTCTGATGAAACACACGCTCGCCCAAAGTGAAACTGGCCACGGCGGTTGCATCGATCACCGTGTTGCGGGTTTCGCGCGGCTGAGACATCCCATACTGCCCCTGCCGCGCCTGCATCCGCTTCCAACCGGGCGAGTTATAAACATTTGCCTCAGCCGCGCGGGTTTCAATTCCCGCCGCAGGCTGACCGCCGCCATACAGGCCCGGAGGTGTCAGTACCTCAACATGATCCTCGGGCAATTCGTCGATAAACCGCGACGGCATCGAATTTTGCCACTGGCCGAACACGCGTCGATTGGCGGCGAAGGATATCGTACAAACTTCTTCCGCGCGGGTGATGCCCACATAGGCCAGCCGTCGTTCTTCCTCGAGACCCTTAAGGCCGGATTCGTCCATCGACCTTTGCGACGGGAACAACCCGTCTTCCCACCCGGGCAGGAACACGGCGGGAAACTCCAGCCCCTTGGCCGCGTGTAGGGTCATGATCGAAACCTTGGCCCCGTCCCCTTCCTGCTCATTATCCATGACCAGGCTGACATGTTCCAGAAACCCTTGCAGGTTCTCGAAATTGTCTAGCTGGTTGACCAGTTCCTTGAGGTTTTCCAGCCGTCCCGGCGCCTCGGGCGTTTTTTCGTTTTGCCAATGGGTGGTATAGCCGGACTCATCCAGAATGATCTGTGCCAGTTCGATATGCGACACCTCCGGCTCGCCGAACCGCGCGGGCGTAGTACCGTCATCAATAACCGAATCGTCGTCGACCTCGATCCGAGGCCCACGCGTCATCGCATTCCACCGTGCCAGCCCGTCGATCAACTCGCGCAGCGCCTTGCCGCCCTTGCCCTTGATCAACCCGTTATCGACCGCGATCCGCGCGCCATCGACCAGTGACACGCCATGCTCGCGCGCTGTCATCTGGATCGTCTGCTGCGCCTTATCTCCAAGGCCGCGTTTCGGAGTATTCACAATCCGCTCAAACGCCAGATCATCGCCGGGGCTGACCACCAGCCGGAAATAAGCCATGGCATCGCGGATCTCCATCCGCTCATAGAAACGCGGGCCGCCAATAACCTTGTAGGGTAAACCGATGGTCAGGAACCGGTCTTCAAACGCGCGCATCTGATGCGAAGCACGGACCAGAATGGCAATCTCATCCAGATTAAAGGGCCGCGCACCCCGAGTTCCGCCTTGCATCGCGTCGATTTCTTCGCCGATCCAGCGGGCCTCCTCCTCGCCATCCCAGTGGCCTATCAGACGAACTTTTTCGCCCTCTTGCGCGTCGGTCCAAAGTTCCTTGCCCAGACGGTTTTCGTTTCCGCGGATGACATTCGACGCAGCGGCCAGAATATGCGGGGTCGAGCGATAGTTCTGTTCTAACCGCACCACATAAGCGCCGGGAAAGTCCTTTTCGAACCGCAGGATGTTGCCTACTTCGGCCCCGCGCCAGCCATAGATCGACTGGTCATCATCGCCTACGCAGCAAATGTTCTTATGCGCCCCGGCCAGCAGGCGCAGCCATAAATATTGGGCCACGTTGGTATCCTGATACTCGTCCACCAGAATATAGCGGAACCAGCGTTGATATTGCTCCAACACATCCTGATGCGCTTGGAAGATCGTGACCATGTGCAACAGCAGGTCGCCGAAATCCACCGCGTTCAGCTCGCGCAGGCGGACTTGATACTGAGCGTAAAGCTCAATGCCCTTATTGTTATAGGCCCCGGCATCCGCTGTGGGCACCTTGTCTGGCGTCAGAGCGCGGTTTTTCCAGTCGTCGATGATTCCAGCCAGCATTCGTGCGGGCCAGCGTTTGTCGTCGATATTGGCGGCCTGAATCAACTGCTTAAGCAAACGCAACTGATCATCCGTATCCAGGATGGTGAAATTCGACTTCAACCCTGCAAGCTCAGCATGGCGCCGCAGTAGCTTGACGCAGATAGAATGAAAGGTGCCAAGCCAAGGCATCCCTTCGGCCGGTTGACCCAACAGGCGACCCACCCGGTCTTTCATTTCACGTGCGGCCTTGTTGGTGAATGTCACCGACAGAATCTCATTCGGTCGCGCCCGCGCAGTGCTGAGCAAGTGGGCAATACGCGCGGTCAAGGCCTTGGTTTTACCCGTCCCCGCCCCGGCCAGCATCAGAACCGGACCGTCCAACCGCTCAACCGCGTCACGTTGCGCCGGGTTCAACTCATCCAGATAAGGTGCGGGCCGCGCTGCCATAGCGCGTGCCGAAAGCGATGCGCCCTCAAAGGCGTCCATTTCGTCGAAACTGCTCATGCCTCCAAACTACGCTGGTTCCGCGACAAGGGAAAGGGTTTGTTCACGGCTTGTTCGCCTAAAAAGCAACAAATCCTTAGCTACAGCTCTGAGCAATTCGAGCTTTTTTTGTCTGCTCCTATGCCGGTCTCGTTAACTCTCTCTCAAACTCTGGCCTCAATGCTGATGTCAGATTGCGGGAGGACGGGATATGAAACTCATGGCTCGGGGACGGCTTGCCCATCGGGTAAAATGGGCGGGAATCACCGTTTTGTTGATAGCGCTGGCGGCGGTTGCAGGTTGGGGAGTCTATTCTCTTCCGGCACCGGTTGTGGACCGAATGCTGAAAACTGACATATTGAATCAGTCCGAACTGTGGAAACGCCGCGTTGTTCTGCATCTAAAAGATCCCGAAACGGCGCTGCAAACCGGCAAGATCGACCCGCATGATGCCGAATTTCTTTCTTCGATGCCCGAAGCGTCGGATGTGTATCGGTTCAAAATGTTCGACACGGCCGGGCGCGTTGTCTGGTCGACACGTCCCGAGGAAATCGGATCCTACGAAACGCGTGCCTTTTTCCGCAGTGATGTTGCACGCGGAATGACGCATTATATTCAGGAAGCGCTCCCACTGTCTGAGATCGACGGACTCGACCTGCATTCCGAAAGTACGCGTACCGCCGTGCAACATCAGGTGGCTGAGGTGTTCGTTCCGATCACAAAAAACGGACGCTTCATCGGCGCGATTGAGTTTTTCACCGATTTCACCGATCTGCGTACAACATTTATTACCCGACTGAGGGTTTCACTTTCGATCCTTTGCGGCATTGCTCTGTTCGCTTTGGCCAGCGTCTCATTGGTGACATATCGCACCAACCGTCTGCAGGTACGCGCGCTGCAACGGCAATCAGCCAAAGAACGCAACCTGATGGATGAACAACTTAGGTTGGCGCGTGAGGTACGCCTGTTGGGCGAATTGAATGAATGGCTACAGTCGAGCCGATCTCTGGATGAACTGTTCGACATGGTTTCACGATTTATGACCCACATCCTGCCCGAGGCAGAGGGCAGCGTGTATGTCTACTCCAACTCGCGCGATGTTCTGGATGGCTGCGCAAGCTGGAACGGCGGCACTCACAAGGCGCATATCCACCCTGAAGGATGCTGGGGTCTGCGTCGCGGTCGCACATACCAATACGGCGCGTCTGAGATTGATTTTGTCTGCGAACATGCCGAACCCCATGATGGCCGCCCCTATTTCTGTTTTCCCATTCTGGCGCATGGCGAAACAGTTGGCCTGCTCCATCTGCGGGCGCATGAAGGCAGCCAAAAAGTGTTTCATTCCAATAGAAAACTGGCCCAACTGTGTGCAGAACAAATCAGCATGGCGATTGCAAACGTGCGGATGCGGGACCAATTGCATGACCAATCGGTCCGTGATCCGCTGACCGGCTTGTTCAATCGTCGGCATATGACCGACACGTTGCGCAAATCCATTAGCCGCAGCCAACAGACAGGCGCACCGCTTAGCTTGATCGCTGTGGATGTGGATCACTTCAAGAAATTCAACGACACCCATGGTCATGATGCGGGCGACATGGTGCTGCGCGCGGTGGGCTCGGCCTTGGAACAGGGCTGTGACCGGGACGAGGTTGCCTGCCGCATCGGAGGTGAGGAATTCATGCTGATCCTGCCCGACAACACCCCCGAAGACGCCATGACCCGGGCCGAACAATTGCGGCAGGCGGTCGAGGCCGTCTCGGTCCGCTATGGTGAGAAATCACTGCCGCGCATCACGATTTCCGTTGGCGTTGCCCATTATCCTGCGCACGGTTCTATGCCGCAGGATTTGATGCGTGCATCGGATGACGCCCTGTATGTGGCCAAAGACAAGGGTCGAAATCAGGTGCATGTCGCCAATGGCGCTGATCCGGCACAGGGTAAAAAAAGCAAGCCCGAGCAACCGACCAAATCGACAACTCAGGCATCAGCGGCCTGAAAACCTTGCAGAATCACTGTGTAGGTCGGATCAATTCGTATGGACCTGCACAGCTCATTCCCCAGCATTGGCGATCTGAAACGCCACGCACGGCGCAAGGTTCCGCATTTCGTCTGGGAATATCTGGATAGCGGTACAGGGTCCGAGGTCACGCTGCACAAAAACAGGGCCGCACTGGATGATGTGGAGTTTTTACCCTCAATCCTGCACGGTCCTATCGAATGTGACACCAGAACACAGTTTTTGGGCCAAGACTTTCCCTTGCCCTTCGGTATTGCGCCGATTGGAATGTCGGGGCTGATCTGGCCGGATGCTGAGAAACTGCTGGCCCTCGCCGGTGCCAAGGCAGGGTTGCCGTATACTTTGTCGACCGTCGCCAGCCAAAGCCCCGAAGATCTGGCTCCTCATCTTGGTCAAAACGCCTGGTTTCAACTTTACCCTCCAAAGGACCCGGATATTCGCGCGGACATGTTAGGTCGCATCAAATCCGCCGGGTTTTCAACGCTTGTGCTGACAGTTGACGTCCCGGTTGCATCGCGGCGCGAACGGCAGGTGCGATCTGGCCTGACCCATCCACCCCGACTGACGCCACGTTTGCTGGCGCAGATCGCCCAACGCCCGACTTGGGCCTTGGGCATGGCGCGACATGGTATGCCGCGAATGAGGACGCTCGACAAATACATCGATGGCGATAGCGCGCTGTCCCCCACGGCGCATATCGGATACCTGCTGCGCACATCGCCGGATATGGACTATGTCAAATGGTTGCGCGATGCATGGGATGGTCCGTTCGTTGTGAAAGGCGTTATGCGCGCCGAAGACGCGACTCGCCTGAAACAAGCCGGTATTGATGCGCTCTGGGTCTCGAATCACGGTGGGCGGCAGTTCGATGGCGCCCCGGCTAGCATTTGCGCACTTCCGGCCATACGAGCGGCCACAGACTTGCCGCTGATCTTTGACAGTGGCGTTGAAGGCGGGCTTGATGTTCTGCGAGCTTTGGCGCTTGGGGCGGATTTCGTCATGCTGGGGCGGGGTTTTCTTTATGGGTTGGCTGCCCTTGGGTCACGCGGCCCGGCCCATGTCATCGACATTCTGCGACAGGACATGCTGGCGAATATGGGCCAGATGGGTTTGGCAAAGTTGGATCAACTTACGCTACGTCAATACAGCAATTGATGCTGCAGCGCAGAATTGCTAGTAAGTTTGCGCCACCAAGCGGCGTTTGCGAGCGTTAACATGCCGGTTCTACCCAGAACGACTGATATACGAGCGCGTATTGTCCGCCTATGAATACGGCCAAACCACCAAGACCGGGACCTGATATGACCAACTTCAACAAGATCCTGATCGCCAATCGCGGCGAGATAGCCATTCGCGTGATGCGCGCAGCAAACGAGATGGGCAAACGCACCGTCGCTGTCTTCGCCGAAGAAGATAAGCTGGGCCTGCACCGGTTCAAGGCGGATGAGGCCTATCGCATCGGCGAGGGGATGGGGCCGGTTGCCGCCTATCTGAGCATCGACGAGATCATCCGCGTGGCCAAGGAATGCGGCGCGGACGCGATCCACCCGGGCTATGGCCTGCTGTCCGAGAACCCCGATTTCGTGGATGCCTGCGTTCAGAATGGCATCACCTTCATCGGCCCCAAAGCTGAAACCATGCGCGCGCTTGGTGACAAGGCCAGCGCACGACGTGTGGCTATCGCGGCGGGCGTACCCGTCATCCCGGCGACCGAGGTTCTGGGCGATGACATGGACGCGATCCGCAAGGAAGCTGCCGAGATCGGTTATCCGCTGATGCTCAAGGCCAGTTGGGGTGGCGGCGGACGCGGGATGCGCCCGATCGAATCCGAGGACGAGCTGGAAGAAAAAGTTCTGGAAGGCCGCCGTGAGGCCGAGGCTGCGTTCGGCAACGGCGAGGGGTATCTGGAAAAGATGATCACCCGCGCCCGCCATGTCGAGGTGCAAATTCTCGGCGACAAACATGGCGAGATCTATCACCTCTATGAACGCGACTGTTCGGTCCAGCGCCGGAACCAGAAGGTCGTGGAACGCGCCCCTGCCCCGTATCTGTCCGAAGAACAGCGCACGGAAATCTGCGAACTGGGCCGTAAAATCTGCGCCCATGTGAACTATGAATGCGCGGGCACTGTCGAATTCCTGATGGATATGGAAACCGGCAAGTTCTACTTCATCGAAGTGAACCCGCGCGTACAGGTGGAACACACCGTCACCGAAGAAGTCACCGGCATCGACATCGTGCAGGCGCAGATCCTGATCGCCGAGGGCAAAACCCTGGCCGAGGCCACAGGTGCCGCCAGCCAGGCCGATGTGCATCTGAACGGTCACGCGCTGCAGACCCGGATCACCACCGAAGACCCGCAGAACAACTTCATCCCCGATTACGGCCGCATCACCGCCTATCGCTCGGCCACGGGCATGGGTATCCGTCTGGATGGCGGCACGGCTTATGCGGGTGGCGTGATTACGCGGTATTATGACTCGTTGCTGACCAAGGTAACCGCCAAGGCCCCAACGCCCGACGCGGCGATTGCCCGGATGGACCGGGCCCTGCGCGAGTTCCGAATTCGCGGCGTCAGCACCAATATCGACTTTGTCATCAATCTGCTGAAACACCCGACCTTCCTGTCGAATGAATACACCACCAAATTCATCGACACGACGCCGGACCTGTTCACCTTCAAGCGTCGTCGCGACCGCGGCACCAAGGTTCTGACCTATATAGCGGATATCACCGTGAACGGGCATCCCGAGACCGCAGATCGTCCCGCCCCGCGCGCTGATCTAAAGGAAGCCAAAGCCCCCGCGCCCAAGGCCGAGCCGCAAATGGGCACCCGCAATCTGCTGGAGCAAAAGGGCCCGCAGGCTGTGGCCGACTGGATGAAGGCGCAGCGTCAGCTGCTGATCACCGACACCACTATGCGTGATGGCCACCAGTCGCTGCTGGCCACCCGGATGCGCTCAATCGACATGATCAAGGTGGCACCGACCTATGCGGCCAACCTGCCACAACTGTTCAGCGTCGAATGCTGGGGCGGTGCAACTTTCGATGTGGCCTATCGCTTCTTGCAGGAATGCCCGTGGCAGCGCCTGCGTGACCTGCGCGAAGCGATGCCGAACCTGATGACCCAAATGCTACTGCGCGGGGCGAACGGCGTTGGCTACACCAACTATCCAGACAATGTGGTACAGGAATTCGTACGTCAGGCGTCCAAGAATATCGACGTGTTCCGCGTGTTCGACTCGCTAAACTGGGTCGAGAACATGCGCGTTGCGATGGATGCAGTGGTCGAGAATGGCAAAATCTGCGAAGGCACCGTTTGCTATACCGGTGACATTCTGGACCCGGACCGCTCCAAGTACGACCTGAAATACTATGTCGGCATGGCGAAAGAGTTGCGCGATGCAGGGGCACACGTTCTGGGCCTGAAGGACATGGCAGGTTTGCTGAAACCGGCCTCGGCCAAGATTCTGATCCGGGCGCTGAAAGAAGAGGTCGGGCTACCGATCCACTTCCACACGCACGACACCGCCGGCATCGCCAGCGCCACCATTCTGGCCGCATCCGAGGCCGGCGTGGACGCGGTGGATTGCGCGATGGACAGCTTCAGCGGCAACACCTCGCAGGCGACGCTGGGCACTGTGGTCGAAGCGCTGCGCCATACCGAGCGCGACACCGGACTGGATATCAAGGCAATCCGGGAGATCAGCGATTACTTCGAGGCAGTGCGCGGCCAGTACGCGGCTTTTGAGTCCAGCCTTCAAGCCCCCGCGTCTGAGGTGTATCTGCACGAAATGCCAGGTGGTCAGTTCACCAATCTCAAGGCACAGGCGCGCAGCCTCGGCCTTGAAGAGCGTTGGCACGAAGTGGCGCAGATGTATGCGGACGTGAACCAGATGTTCGGTGATATCGTGAAAGTAACGCCGTCATCCAAGGTCGTCGGTGACATGGCGCTGATGATGGTCAGTCAGAACATGACACGTGACGATGTGGAAAGCCCGGATTCTGACGTGGCCTTCCCCGACTCGGTCGTCGACATGATGCGTGGCAATCTGGGTCAGCCTCCTGGAGGGTTCCCGGACACCATCATCAAGAAGGTGCTAAAAGACGAGGCCCCGAACACCGACCGCCCGGGCAAGGACGTGCCGGCGGTTGATCTGGAAGCCACCCGCGCCGAGCTGTCCAAGCAATTGGAAGGCAAAGAGGTCGATGACGAGGATCTGAACGGCTACCTGATGTATCCCAAGGTCTTCCTGGACTACATGGGCCGTCACCGCGTCTATGGTCCGGTCCGCACCCTACCCACGCGCACGTTCTTCTATGGCATGGAGCCAGGCGAAGAGATCACCGCCGAGATCGACCCGGGCAAGACACTGGAAATCCGCTGTCAGGCCATTGGTGAGACCGACGAAAAAGGCGAAGTCAAAGTCTTCTTCGAACTCAACGGCCAGCCCCGCGTGATCCGGGTGCCGAACCGCATGGTCACCTCGACCACACAGGCGCGGCCCAAGGCCGAAGCAGGCAACCACGACCATGTTGGCGCGCCAATGCCTGGCGTGGTCGCCACTGTCACTGTGGCTGCCGGTCAACAGGTCAAAGAAGGC
Organism: Ruegeria sp. BH6; assembly: GCF_056538105.1. NCBI lineage: Bacteria > Pseudomonadati > Pseudomonadota > Alphaproteobacteria > Rhodobacterales > Roseobacteraceae > Ruegeria > Ruegeria sp. BH6. The sequence continues at coordinate 267,947 of NZ_JBQFSR010000001.1, read as the reverse complement.
GACATGCTGCTGACCATCGAAGCGATGAAGATGGAAACCGGCATCCACGCCGAACGCGACGCGACGGTCAAGGCCGTTCACGTGCAGCCCGGAGGCCAGATTGACGCTAAGGACCTGCTGGTCGAACTGGAATAACCGGTTTAGCTTTCTAAATTAACAAGGGCCGCGCGGGGAACCGGGCGGCCTTTTTTACGCCGAGGAGGATCAAGATGCTGTCCGTCACCCCAATCTACGCCGCATTGCTGGCGATTTTGTACGTCGTGCTGAGTGCCAAGGTCATCAGCCAACGTCGCAGCGACAAGATTTCCTACGGCGACGGCGGGAATACGGCGATGCTCAAAGTGATGCGGACGCATTCCAACTTTGTCGAATACACACCCTTTGCCCTGCTGCTGATCGCGATGGTCGAACTGCAAGGCGCGAGTGGGCTGCTGCTGAACCTGCTGGGACTGGCGCTGCTGACCGGACGGGTGATGCATGCCTATGGCTTCGGTCGCAGTCCACAGATCGTGATTCTGCGCCAGATCGGGATGCTGCTGACCTTCACGGCCATTCTGGTGGCCGCAATTGCAAATCTCGTGCTGGCGCTCTGATCCGGCTAGCGGGGGCTTATCCCGCCAATATCTGCGTCTCAATCAGTGGTGCGTTCATTAGGACCGGCTCAACCTCGACCAGTTTGCCCTCATCTTCCGCACAGAACACGGCCGTCAACACGATCAGTGCGGCCAGCAGTGCCATTTTCATATCTGCAACCCGTATCATTTCCTCTCCTCGAACCCTCTTGTTTTATAATGCTCTGTGGTTTGAACGTGCGGCGGCGGGGTTTCCGTCGAAAGATTTTTCCGCCTTTTTGTCTTTTTCTGCTTGCAGGCCCGCGTGGGAATTAATACATCCCTCCTCACTCAACGGCGCGGGCGTAGCTCAGGGGTAGAGCATAACCTTGCCAAGGTTAGGGTCGGGCGTTCGAATCGCCTCGCCCGCTCCATTGAGAGGTCTTCGGACCAACATATGTATCTGATGCGGGCGTAGCTCAGGGGTAGAGCATAACCTTGCCAAGGTTAGGGTCGGGCGTTCGAATCGCCTCGCCCGCTCCAGATACAAACCCTTTCAAACACACTGGTTTCTTCGTAAGCGTTGCGCCATTCTGGCCGTGATTTCAATCATGCACGGAATTCGCCCATGTCGGACTATATCATTCGCCCCCTTACTGCCGCCGAAGTCGAACACGCCGTGGATTGGGCCGGTCGCGAAGGGTGGAATCCGGGCAAACATGATGCCGAGTGCTTTCGCACGACAGACCCGGATGGGTTTCTGGGTGGGTTTCTGAATGGCGAGATGATCGCGTCGGTATCAGCGGTAAATTACGACGAAACCTTCGCATTCCTGGGGTTCTATATCGTCAAACCCGAGTTTCGCCACCATGGCCACGGGCTTGAGATCGCTCAGCATGCGTTGGCCCATTGTACCGGGCGCAATATGGGGCTGGATGGCGTGGTCGAGCAACAGGACAATTACCGCAAGTCCGGCTTTACCTTTGCCTATAACAACTATCGTTTTGCCGGCACGAAAAGTCGGATGTTGGCTAAGCTGGGAACCAGACAGAACGATCAAATCACCGATCTGACCCAAGCATCCGACGCCTTGAAAGACTATGATCGCGAACTGTTTCCCGCGCCACGCGACTTGTTTCTGGGCAACTGGCTGAGTGCCTATAGCCACGTATCGAAAGTCTTTACCGAGAACGGCAGAATCAGAGGGTACGCAACACTTCGCCCCTGCCTCACTGGGTATAAGGTTGGCCCCCTGTTTGCGGATAACTCCGACATCGCAAGGGCTTTGCTGGCCGCAATTCTGACTGCAATCCCTGAGGATCACAATGAGCATGAGGTCTTCGTGGACATGCCTCAACCCAACCCATCAGCGTTCGCGCTGTCCGATGAACTTGGGTTGGACAAGGTGTTCGAAACAGCCCGGATGTATTCAGACTACGAACCAGACATCGATCTGAGCCGCATCTTTGGCGTAACGACCTTTGAGCTTGGTTAAAACGCCTTGAACGTCATCGTGGTCAGCGACCGTTCGATATTGGGAATCACCAGCAGATTTTCATTGATGAAATGGCCTACATCTTCGGTCTCGGGGATGTAGAGCTTTAGCAGCAGGTCAAACTCACCGCTGGTCGAATACAGCTCAGAATGGATTTCGCGCAGGGCGATTTCCTCGGCCACCTTGTAGGTAGAGCCGGGTTTGCAGCGAATCTGGATGAAAACGCAAGTGGACATGGGCCGTGCCTTGTTGGTTCAGTTTCCCGCAGGCTGGCATGGGCCGCGACCGGGCGCAATCCCCTGCAACAGTTTGCGGTGAATGCCACGCTTGGTCTGGATAAGGCGGGCCATCCCCGTCTATAAGCGCGCCTGTAGCAAAAGGAATTCGCCCATGCGCAGCGCAAAGATCAGCCGTCAAACCGCCGAGACCGAAATATCGGTCGAGGTCAATCTGGACGGCACCGGCACCTATGACAACCAGACCGGCGTCGGTTTCTTCGATCATATGCTGGACCAGTTGGCGCGCCATTCGCTGATCGACATGACGATCCGCGCCAAGGGTGATTATCACATCGACGACCACCACACGGTCGAGGATACCGGCATCGCGCTGGGTCAGGCGTTGACCCAGGCCCTAGGCGACAAAAAAGGTATTCGCCGCTATGGCGAATGCCGCCTGCCCATGGATGACGCCCAGGTGCAGTGTGCGCTGGATCTGTCGGGCCGTCCGTTCCTGATCTGGAACGTGGACCTGCCGACGCCCAAGATCGGCGCGTTCGACACCGAACTGGTACGCGAGTTCTTTCAGGCGCTCAGCACCCATGGCGGCATCACGTTGCACATCGACCAGTTGCACGGCTTCAACAGCCACCACATTGCCGAGGCCGCGTTCAAAGCCGTCGCCCGCGCCCTGCGTCTGGCGGTTGAGACTGACCCGCGCAAGGCCGATGCGATTCCGTCGACAAAGGGCGCGCTGTAAATGCTCACAGCCATTATCGACTACGAAAGCGGCAACCTGCACTCGGCCGAAAAGGCGTTTCAGCGCATGGCGCGCGAAATGGATGCCGGTCAGGTCGTTGTGACCTCGGACGCGGATGTTGTGGCGCGGGCCGACCGTCTGGTTCTGCCCGGTGACGGCGCATTTCCAGCCTGCGCGTCCGAACTGCGCGGCCACAAGGGCATCTATGACGCGATGGTCGAGGCTGTGGAACAAAATGGCCGCCCGTTTCTTGGCATCTGCGTCGGGATGCAACTGATGGCCTCAAAAGGTCATGAATACACCGAGACCGACGGCCTGGATTGGGTGGCAGGTGATGTGCTGCGGATCGAACCCTCGGACGATGCGCTGAAGGTGCCCCATATGGGTTGGAACGATCTGGTGCTGGAAAGCGATCACCCAGTGTTCAGTGGCGTCAAAACGGGTGATCATGTTTATTTCGTCCACTCCTACCATTTTCGGGTAACAGACCCGGCTGAGCGGTTGGCTTATGTGGACTATGGCCAAGAGGTCACGGCCGTGATTGGCCGCGACACAATGGTTGGCATGCAGTTCCACCCCGAGAAAAGCCAGGACGTGGGCCTACGCATGATCGGAAACTTCCTGACCTGGACGCCCTGAACGGTTACTGAACCCGCGTCCAGGTCTGCCCACGGCAGACCAGACCACCAGCAACACAGCCTTTGACAGTCAGCTCATTCTGACTGTCCAGTGTCATTTTCGAGTTGTAGGTCTTGTCGCGGTCTGGCGCCCAGATTTTTCCGCTGTCGTACTGACCATCCCCCTCGGGCACCATATCCCAGATGATCTGTTTGCCCAGGTTTTCATATTCCAACTGTTGGTTGCCATCACCGTCGAAGGCGCTGTCAATTGTGCCGCAAATCGCACTGCCACATTCCGCAATGGTTACATGCAGATAGCCGCCCGTATCCCCCGGCTGGGTCTTCCACAGCCCATCAACCGGGTCAGCCGCAAAGGCGGTGGTCGCCATGGTGGCAAAACCTGCTGCAAGTAGAAATTTCTTCATAATGCTCTCCCTGTGTTGCGAACACTCTGGCCCGGCGACCGGCTTCGGGCAAGAATGACTTTGCGTCGCGTTGCATCCCCTGCCCTGACTGTGCGATATCCCGCGCGACTGACCAAGATATAGGGCCGCCCGACATGATCCTCTACCCCGCCATCGACCTCAAAGACGGCCAGGCCGTGCGCCTGCTGCGCGGTGAAATGGACAAGGCCACCGTGTTCAACGACGATCCGGCCGCGCAAGCCCGCGCCTTTGTCGAGGCCGGGTGCGAGTGGCTGCATCTTGTCGATCTGAACGGCGCTTTTGCGGGTGAGCCGGTCAATGCCGCGCCGGTCGAGGCCATTCTGAAAGCCTGCAACGTGCCCGCGCAGTTGGGTGGCGGCATTCGCGACATGGCCACAATCGAAACCTGGATCGAAAAGGGCCTCGCTCGCGTAATTCTGGGTACGGTTGCAGTGGAAAACCCCGATCTGGTGCGTGAAGCAGCAAAGGCATTCCCCGGCAAGGTCGCTGTGGGCATTGACGCGCGGAACGGTATGGTGGCCACCAAGGGCTGGGCCGAAGAGACCGACGTTCAGGTCACCGATCTGGCCCGCAGTTTCGAGGATGCAGGCGTCGCAGCCATCATCTACACAGACATCAACCGCGATGGCGCGATGCAGGGCCCGAATATTGAAGCAACCGCCGATCTGGCCCGCGCCGTCTCAATCCCGGTCATTGCCTCGGGAGGTGTCAGTTCGCTGGATGATCTCATCGCCCTGCGCGATTGCGGCGTCGAATTGAACGGGGCGATTTCTGGTCGGGCGCTCTATGACGGAGCCCTCGATCTGAAAGAGGCCCTGGCCACCCTGAGCAACTAGAGCGGGCCCAAATGCGCCAGCAAGAAGTGCAGCTGGCGCATTCCTGATGTTATTGAGCCGCGACCGAAGTCAGTTTGGCCAACGCACCGCGCATCTTTTCGATGACCGGAGAATTCTCGACGTCGTCAAGCTCATCCATGGTCTCTTTCGGGTCTTCATAAGCCAGCCAAACCTGACCGTTTTCATCCTCATAGGCTTGAACTTTCAGTGGCAGGAACAATCCCGCCCGCGGGTCGATCTGCATCGCGGGCGTTCCCAGCGCCGGATTGCCGAAGATCAGCACCTGATTGGCTGGGATACTCAGCCCGACCTTTTCCGCACCAGCCGCGTGATCAACGCGCGCAAATACGGTCGCGCCTGCATTGCCAACGGCGGCTTCAAGTGCATCCATTACCTCGGGCACGGATTTAGCTGTGTTTACCTTGATGATATCGTCTGCCATCGCTGCGACGGTCCCCCCAAATACAAAAGCGGCTGTCAAAAAAAGTTTACGCATCTCTTTGATCTCCTGATGAATTTGGGCGCAGTGTTCACAGTTTTGAACCGGGTGGCAATCACATCTCCGGCATCGGCGAGGCTTTGCCGGTTGCGAATTAAATGGGTTTCAATGGGCCCGCCGCGACCGATGACAAATCGTGAACAATTCCACGTTTCCGGTAAGAGTTTGCACATATCAGCCGCAAAATAGTCTTATTCCGTCGCTAGGGCTGAACCGCAATCTAATGCCGGAGTTTCACTGTGTCCGTTTCAAACGTATCTCAACCGACTGAAAATTGGCGCTATTATGCTCCGGTCATCAGTTTTTGCGCGACAATTTTTGTCAGCGCCAGCCTTCTGTTTTTTGTTCAACCACTTTTCGCAAAACTCGTCTTGCCCAAAATCGGCGGTGCACCGGCGGTTTGGACAACAGCTATGCTGTTTTTCCAACTTATGTTGATCATGGGATACCTGTACGCCCATATCCTGACCCGGTGGTTTAGCCTGCGTTGGCAACTTGTTACACATCTGGCCCTTTGGCTGATCGCCCTCAGCTTTTTGCCCTTGGCCACGCAAGAAGGCTGGAGATTTGATTCTTCGCAATCTATTGCCCTTCAAACGCTGATTCTGTTTGCGGCAGGGGTCGGCGTTCCATTTGCAGTGCTGTCCGCAAATGCCCCGCTTCTTCAGGCCTGGTATTCGCGCTCTGGCGGTCCATCGGCCAACGATCCATATTTTCTGTACGCAGCCAGCAATGTTGGATCGCTGCTGGCCCTGTTGGCGTTCCCACTGATGGCCGATCCTTTCTTTGGTGCGCAAGACATCAGCCTGTTCTGGTCCGTCGGATTTGTCGTGTTTGGTATACTTATGGCCGTCAGTGGTATGTTTGCCCTTCGTGGTGGAACCGAACCTGTCGCCGTACATGAACCGCAAACGACAGGCAGCGCCCTGAGCATCAAGACAATTTCCACTTGGGTGTTCATTGCATTCATTCCGTCATCCCTGATGCTGGCCACAACAACCAAGCTCAGCATCGATCTTGGTGCCATCCCGCTAATCTGGGTTCTGCCACTGGCGACATATATCCTGACCTTCATTCTCGCTTTTACCAAATGGCGTCGCGTCACCCTGGATAGTCTGAAAGTTCCGGTTTTGATTGCGCTGGCAATCGCCGTGGTCCTGCTGTCCAAGGTTGCACCAACGCACAAGGCCTTGGCGCTGATGATGCTGTATATTCCGATCCTCTTTCTGGTCGCCCTGTTTGCGCATAGGCTTCTGTATGAACTTCGGCCACCAGCCGAGCATCTGACTGTCTTCTATCTGGCGCTTTCGGTTGGAGGGGCTTGTGGAGGCCTGTTCAACTCGATCATTGCGCCGGTCTTCTTTGACCGCGAGATCGAATTCGCCCTGACACTCATTGCGACCGGTGGACTGTTTCTGCTGCACGCAGGTACTTTCAGTATCCGTCACGTTGCCATTGGAATCATTGCGTCGATTCCGCTGTTGTTCGTGACAGGCGCACTGCGCTTCAGCCTCGTGTTCGACTCTCGCACACTTGGTATCTTGGTGGCGTCCTCACTTGTTGCCGCAGTGCTACTGGCCTTTAGAAATGCCCCGACCCGATTGGCGACAGTTCTGCTGATCGTTTTGGCACCGAACCTGATCTCGAAGACTCAGGTCTATTTCCGCGATCGCAGCTTTTTCGGAACCCACGCCGTCTATGATTTCAAAGAGTTCCGGGTCTACAAGAACGGAACCACCGTACACGGCTGGCAAAGGCAAACACCGCCTAGTACGCGGCCGGTCGGGTCCTCGTATTATCATCCGAACGGGCCAATGGCCGAAATCCTGACATCGGAATACGGTCAGAACTCGGACAATATCGCAATTGTCGGCCTTGGGACCGGTGCGTTGGCTTGCTATGGGCAACCGCATCAGACGTGGGATTTCTTTGAGATCGACCAAACCGTTGATCGCATTGCACGCGACCCTGAACTATTCACGTATATGTCCACATGTGCACCGGACACGACCACCCATCTGGGCGACGCCCGGATCGTTCTGGAATATCAAAAGTTCGACTTTGATATCATGGTGCTGGACGCCTACAGTTCAGACGCGATACCGCTCCACCTGATCACGCAGGAGGCAATCGAGGTCTATCTGAACCATCTGGATCAGGATGGCACGTTGGTCTTCCATATCTCGAACCAGTATTACGATCTTTCACCGCAACTGGCGCGAGCCGCAGCAACGCTGAACCTGCACGCAGCACTTCAAATGGACGATGCCACCGAGGAAGAAGAAAAAACCGGCGCGTCTGACACGCATGTCGTCATCCTGAGCCGAGACAAAAATCGCATCGAATCGTTCATCGATACCGGCAAGTGGGAGCCTTTGGTCACCGACGGTCAGGTTCCGTGGACGGATGACAAGGCGAACCTTCTGTCGGCCCTCAAGATACTGCACACAAACTGATTGCACATAACGCAACCTGTGCCCCGCCACAGTCAGGCTGTTCAGCACTGGCATCGGCGGGGCTTTGTAGGTAGAGGTGCGGCAACAAAGGATGCCGACATGCTGAAAACCCGCATCATTCCCTGTCTGGATGTCGCTGATGGCCGTGTGGTCAAGGGCGTGAATTTCGTTGGCCTGCGTGATGCTGGTGACCCGGTTGAATCGGCCAAGGCCTACGACGCCGCCGGCGCAGATGAGATCTGCTTTCTGGACATCCACGCCACCCATGAAAACCGCGGTACAATGTTTGACGTGGTACAACGCACCGCCGAGCAGTGCTTTGTGCCCCTCACCGTGGGTGGCGGTGTGCGTACTAAAGATGACGTGCGCGCTCTGTTGCTGGCTGGTGCGGACAAGGTCAGTTTCAACTCGGCCGCCGTGGCAAACCCCGATGTGATTGCGGAATCGGCTGATCAGTTCGGCAGCCAGTGCATTGTCTGTGCCATCGACGCCAAGACCGTCAGCCCCGGCAAGTGGGAGATTTTCACCCACGGCGGCCGCAAACCCACCGGCATTGACGCGGTGGAATTCGCCAAAACCGTCGTCGCCAAAGGTGCCGGGGAAATCCTGCTGACGTCAATGGACCGCGACGGCACCAAGGCCGGGTTCAACCTGCCCCTGACCCGCGCCATTTCCGACGCGGTGGACGTACCAGTGATCGCTTCGGGCGGGGTTGGAAACCTTGACCACCTGGTCGAAGGTGTGACCGAAGGCGGGGCCAGCGCAGTTCTTGCCGCCTCGATCTTTCATTTCGGCGAATACACTATCCGCGAGGCTAAGGAACACATGGCCGCTGCAGGTATTCCGATGAGGCTAACATGAGCATTCTGCACGACCTGGCCGCCACCATTGAGGCCCGTAAAGGAGCTGATCCTGACTCCAGTTGGACCGCCAAGCTACTGGCAAAAGGGCCCGAGAAATGCGCCGAAAAATTCGGCGAAGAGGCCGTCGAAGCCATTATCGAGGCCGTCAAGGACAACAAGGCCGCGCTTACGGCAGAGGCGGCGGATGTGCTCTATCATCTGCTTGTCATGCTGGCTGCGCGGGATGTGGCACTGGATGATGTGCTGGCGGAATTGGAACGTCGTCAGGGCACCAGCGGCATCGCCGAAAAATCCGCGCGCCCCAAGGGGTAATCGGCAGGGTTTCGTCATACCGCTCAACCCTTTATCATCGTGTTTCATGCTTTGCAGATCGAAGGGCACGCAGATGATCAAAGCTTTGGCCTTGGTGCTGGCCCTTCTGACGTTGGGGGCATGCGCGTCCCCTCCCCCTTCGACCGGAGATGAAGTTCAACGGCTGGCCAGCGAAATACGCAGCCTCGGCCCCGATATCGACCCGGAAGAGGCTGACCGCGCCGCGCGTATTGCCTATTCCTATACGGCGCAATTGGTGCAGGAATACGAAATCACCGACCCTCCGTTGATCCACAACGCCAAGGTCAACAAGGGTCTGCGCCCGCGCGGGCTGTGCTGGCATTGGGCCGAAGATATCGAGCGCCGCCTGAAGCAGGAAAACTTCCAGACGCTTGACCTGCACCGCGCCATCGCCAACGCCGACAACCCGTTCAGAATCGATCACAGCACGGCTATCATCAGCCGCAGAGGGGAAACGATGTATGACGGTGTGGTGTTGGATCCGTGGCGCTATGGCGGAGTGCTGTTTTGGTCGCCGCTGATCGAAGACACAAAATACGAATGGGTGCCACGCGACGTCGTTTTGGAGAAGCGCCGCGTGGAACAATACGGCGATCTCTTGCCCTATACCGGCGGCTAGATTTTGGACGAGATGACACCAGTGGCAAATCCGCCCATGCGCAACTCACCAAACAGGCGCTGATATTCGATCTTGGGGCAACGGTTCATCACCACATCCACCCCGCGCGCCTGCGCTTTGGCGGCGGCATCGGCGTTTTCAACTCCGATCTGCATCCAGACGGTGCGCAGGTTCGGGAAGGCATCCAATGCCTCATCCACAATCGGTGGCACAGCTTCCGACCGGCGGAAAATATCGACCATATCCACGGGCTCAGAAATCTCGGATAGCGAAGCCCTGACGGTCTGACCAAATAGCGCCTTGCCTGCGTGGCCCGGATTGACCGGAATGACAGTAAAACCCTTCAACGACAGATATCGCGCCACGTAATAGCTGGGGCGTACGGGGTTCATTGAAACGCCTACAACGGCGACCACCTTGGTGCGCTGCAGAACCTCTTTCAGGTGCTTATCGGAATAGTCGGCCATCTGCGCACCCTATGCCGTCCTTACCGAAGAAAAAAGCGCCCAGGTCGAACCTGAGCGCCAGTTGTTGGAACGAGGGACAGTGAAATGACCCGCGGCAGTTCCGTTCCGCGGTCACTGTGACATTTAGGCATAAGTTGAGAGAAAAAAAGAGGGGATGCGCATTTTTGTGATGACAGATCACGAAAAGCGGAAACCCGCCTATTGCTCGTAAAGAATTACAGGCCAATGCGCTTCGGCCATACGGATATATTCCGTCCTGGCTTCACGCCACATTGCTTCGATTTCGGGTGAGTGGGTCAGATACAGCCGACCGTCCACTACCTGCCATGCCTTGGGATCGGTGCTAACAAGCGATCCATGCGCCATGGCGTAGGCGCAATATCCACCGAATTGAGGGGCAAAGGCACGTGGATCACGTTCAAACGCGTCACGGTTCTCAGCGGTTGCAAAGTGCCATTGGGCCCCTTTCCAGACGACGGCGTATTTCGGCTGACCATGAACCGGAGCATCGCCATTGAAATACGACACCACGTCATACCCGGACATCGCGGTGCCATCGGTCACGTAGAAGACAGGTATCTCCTGCGCTGTTGCGGCAGGAGTGATCAAAGCGGCGGCAATCGCGCCCAGAAGAAAACGTCGGGTCAACATCACAGAAATCGGAACAAGGTCATCAGGGTCTCAAGATGCAAGTTTTATGACCAAGTGACACCCCACTTAACGGGCTTGTGATCACCTGTGTCGCCCAGGCGCCACATCAATCAAAGATGTCTTCGATGACATCCCATGCCTCATCCAACACGCGTGAGAAGACACTCTTTTTCTTTTTCTGCTTCTTTTTCTTGTGGCTTACAGTCGGCTTTGCCGCACCACGCTTTGATTGGCTTTCGGACAATTTACGCTTGGGCATCATCTTGAGGTTATGCAATGGCGCCCCGCAGCTGGAACAGCTCAGCTCATGACGGTCCTGACCTTTCAGAACCAGCGCAGCGCGGGTCCCGCAATAACAACAGGTGGCGATTTTGGACGGGCTGGGAATGGCGCTCTCCTGTCTATCTGTGCCTTGAGGCATATAGGGCAATTGCGGCAGCATTTGAGACGTTAAGTGACCCAAACCCGCCCGCTGCGTCGATTTTCACCAGTTGATCAACTGTTTCTTTGGTTTTTTGCCGCAAGCCCGGCCCCTCGGCCCCCAATACCAACGCAACCGGCTGATCAAGTTTGCCACCCAACGCTGTCTCGATGGTCTCTTCGGCCTCTCCATCCAAACCCAGCACCAGAAAGCCCATATTCTGAAGCTCGACGATGGAGTCGGCCAGATTGCGGACCCGCAAATACGGCTGGCGTTCCAATGCGCCGCTAGCGGTTTTGGCCAGCGCCCCGGTTTCCGGCGCCGAATGGTGCCGCGTGCCGATCACCGCACTGGCCCCCAAAACCTCGGCTGAGCGCAGAATCGCCCCGACGTTATGCGGGTCGGTCACCCGGTCCAGCAGAATCACGCGAGGATGTTCGCGCCCGATGCAATTCTCGGCCAGCCCACCCCAATCCAGCGGTTTAACCTCAAGCGCTGCGCCTTGATGGACAGACCCCGGATCAATCGGCGCGGTGAATTTGCGCGGATCGACCATTTCGGCCTCAATCCCTGCAAAATCAATGGCCTCTGTCAGCTTGTCCTGCGCATTTCGCGTCACGATCAAACGCAGTTTTTGCCGCTTCGGATTCATCAACGCATCGCGTACAGCGTGAAGGCCAAACAGCCAGACAGTTTCGGACGCAGCCGCTTTACGGGCTTGTTCTTTCTCAACGACCCACTTGGGTTTCTTCATTTCTTGGGCCTCCGGGCCGGGAAATCGGTTTCCTGCGTCAAAGCGGTATTTTCCTGTTGACGCTCCTTTAAGGCGCTAGTAATCACGCCTCCACGTCAGGTGCAACGCCTGACAGTGGGCGACAGGCCGCAAGGTGTGGCAGGGGACTGTAACTCCCTCGCGGAGACGCACGCCTGGTTCGATTCCAGGGTCGCCCACCATCTTCTTCTGATGGTGACAAAGTGCAAGGGGCCGTTAATTCGGCAGGCATTCCCATTCGTCCACTACCTGACCACCCCTAACCGCCAATACGATCCCGAACTGGTTCAGCACAGCCTCGCTCTGGCTTGGGTGTAGCAGGGCGATGTCGCCGGGTTTGACGGGCGCATCAGGTGGGCCTGCCCAGACCTCCTGATTGGTTGAACGTCCGAAAATGGAGGAATAGCCAAAGCCGTTGGGAAATACCGGTTTAGCGCGGAAATACCCCCCGAAAATCGCAAGATCGGTTTTGCGCCGGGCCAGAAAATCCAATCCCGGCAGCGAATTACCGGGCATGGTTTTCAAAACCGGAGTCGCGATGAACGCTGCGGGTTGAAATCCCTGTGTCGTTTTGTGGTCGAAATCTGTGGGTTTCACGAGGACCGACCCAAAAGCGATCTCGGTGGTCTTACCTGTTGTGCGGTAGGACTGAAAAGTCAGACTGCCACCCGTGTTCAGGCACAGCCCCTTGGCCTCATTCGGCAGGCTGGAAACGGCGTGATCGAACGCATCCGCGCTGGCCCGAAAGGCACGCTTGCCCAAGAAATGCGGCAGTTTGGCCAGATGCGCCTCGTACCCCATAACACCGGACAACCGCGCATTAGGGTTTGTCGCAATTTCTTGCGCAATGCCCGCAACTTGATCTGGTTGAAAGCCACCGCGATGCAGGCCGATATCAACCTCAAGCGACAGACGCAGGGCTAGCTGACGATCCGCTGCAAGGGCCAGATAGGATTGCAACCGATCCGACGAGTCGATCAGCCATTGAACCCGCGCAGCAGCGTCTGGACATTCGCTCAGAACCCGCGCAGCTGACCGGACCGGCAACGGTTTGCCGATCAAATGGTCGGCTTTAGGCTCGGCCTTCAAAAGCGCCAGCAGCATGGGCTCGGAAAACGTCATCAGGCCCGAGGTCTGGATCAGGCCCCGAACATGATCCAGCAGCGGCAAACAAGGCAGGGATTTGGCGACCAATCGACGGTCCAACCCATCATCCGACCTGTCCACCGCCAAGGCACAATTTGCATCGAGCCTGTCCAGATCAACCACCGCGACCGGCTTGTCCACGCCATACGCTCGCAGCGTTTCAGAGAGGGATTGCAGATAGTTCGTCATGGTCGAAACAGCCTGGCAAGCGCGGGCATTAGGAACTTGTCCGACGGGTCCAATTGTTCCCGCAGCGCGCAGAAACGGTCGAAATCAGGATACATGGTGGATAGTTCTGTGAAGCCCAAGCTGTGCATTTTGCCCCAATGCGGTCGTCCGCCCGCTTCGACAAATAATGGCTCAATCGCGTCAAAGTATCGCCGGTGATCCTCGTCCGCATCTGTGTGGATTGCTATTGAAATGCGCGGCCCGCCCTGAAATGGGGATAGGCAGGCCGAGTCGCCCGCAGTTTGGCGGACTTCAATTGGAAAATAGATATCCTTGTGGTCGCGATGCAGCCGGGTAATGACCTCTTGCAGAACATCTTGGGCGACGTCAGGCGGCAGGTGGTATTCCATTTCCTTGAACCGAATATGCCTGTCACTGCACAGTACCCGCCAGCTTTCGCCCACATAATCTTCGTCCGATTGCGCCATGGTCAGTAGTCGCAACAGCAAATCGCGTAGCCCACTGCTGAGCCGACCAACATTGCGCGCCAGCTTCAGCACTTTGACGGCAATCATGTCCAGATCACGTGGTGCCCTGCTTTCGGCTGCGTCTGAAATTTCATGGCGCAGCTCGACGGCCTTACCGGTGAAAGGGATATAGAAGAACTCGAAATTTCGGTTCTGGACCCAGTTCTGGTGCATGTTGGCGATGCAGTCCTGCAGATCAGCCAATCGTACCCTTCGGCGCAGGTTGTATTTCGGCACGACCGAGACTTGGGCCTCGGTCAAAATGCCCAACATGCCCAAAGTGACTTGCGCCATCTCAAGCGGAATGTCGTCGGTTGTCAGAATATCCCCACCCGCGCTGACCAGTTTTGCGGCGGTGATTTCCGCTGCCAGACAGGGCAGCGAGCGTCCGGTGCCGTGTGTGGCGGTTGATACTGCACCGGCCAAAGACTGTGTGTTGATGTCACCGAGATTGCGAAAGGCCATCCCCTGCCCCGCCAAGGCCGGAGACAAGTCGCGCAGCCGGGCATTTGCGTTCACCCAAACCTTGTCTTCCCCGACTTCTCCGACCACTGGCAAGTCGATATCCGACAAGTCCAGTATCCGATCCCCACCGGCAACAATGGGTGTGAACGAATGACCGGCCCCAACGACCCGCAGCGTGCCTGACTGCGCCACGGCTTGCTGCAACTCGGAAATCGAGGTTGAGCGTTTGATCGGCGTCTGCGTACGCTGGTTTCCGGCCCAGTTGGTCCACATGTGCAATATCCTCCGAAATCGAAGATTGCAGCACAGGTGGAACGAAACAAGTCAGGATTACAGAGGTTTACCCAACGAGAGGTTAACTCAGGCCGCAGCCGCGCGTTGCGCGTTGACCCGGTCGAACCAAGCAGAGATGGCTTCGAGGTTCGGCTCCAGCTGCTCGGCCGCGCCGCCGGTGAACTCTTGAAACTTTTCCTTGTTCAAACCGTTCACGCCGACCAGCACGGGGATATCCAGTGTCAACGCTTCGGCGATCACCGGGCGAAAACCGCGCCCGTCAGCCTCATGCTTGCCGAACTTGTTGATGATCAGCAACTGCGGCGCATCCTCAAGCGAGTTGGTGACACACCCCACAGCCCGCTCCAACGCAGCCGGGTCCAGCCGACAACCGCGCGAATGCTCGCCCAGAGATTGCGAGATGCGGATGGTCTCGCCATCTGGCAGCACACGGACATCCATGTCGCATTTGCTGCTGTCGGCGCATTCGGTGTTAGTTTGAACCACGCCGACCAGACGGGCATCGTTGGCCAGAAGATGTTCGGCAACGGCGCTCAGCAGGCGGTCGGTCGCGCCGCGATCGGTGGTGGTAACATAGGCCAGATACATTGAAAGACCCTCATAGTCCTAAAGTGTGACTTTCCAGATAGCACGCATGACCCTGTCCGGCCACTCCTTGCGTTATGGCAGGGGCGAAAGGCCGATCACAGGCGGGTGCAGGTGAAGCAGAACCACAAATGCGGCCAAGGAAATCAGCGCGATCCCCAAGCCAGGCCAGGGTTGCGGCGCGCGCAGGGAAAACCGCGCCGTATTGCGGGATAGGCGTACCCATTCGATCCCCATATCGCGCGCCTTGCGCTGATCGATCAGCGCCATGCCCCACGCCGCAAAACCTGCAAAAAGACCAAATAAGATGACATGCGACAGGCTGCCATTCGCCAGAAGATGCGCCAAGGCCCACAGCATCATGGCAGCAAGAAGCGGGTGACGCGTGGTGCGCAGGATACCGGGGTTTTCGGGGTCGAACCGACGGTGACCCAGGCCGCCAAAAGAAAACGGATTTTGGATTGTCAAACCTGCCACCGCCAACCAGCACACCACAGGCATGGTCAACAGCGGCACCCAACGCAGGATGGGAAGCGGTGGAATTACTTCAACATAGGGCGCTTGCGCTGCGGCGACGATCAGCCAGCCCAAAACTAGCAGGGACAACGCGGAATACGCCGTAAAATACCCCCTGCGTCCCATCACGTCGATCAACCGCCCGCGCACGACGGGTCGGGCGGGGATGGCGTGGGTCAGCAGAAAGGTGATCAGTGCGGCAAGGAAAAGGGCCCAACCCAGCATGGTATTCTCCGTTAATGTTGGCCCCTATTTAGGTCCGTGACGCGGCATGATCCTTGTCCGAAATCAAGTCGGGTGCGGCGCATGGGCTTTCCGCGCATGTTCTGGGCATATTGTTTCAACGCTTGCAACCCGACAATGAACAGGCAACCCTGCCTGCGGAGGACACCGATGCACCATTTCGATGAGATCTACACCATGGCTGCCAATCGCCACGGTGGACCCGACGCGTTGCGGGCCAAGCTGAGCAAACCTAAAAGCGTGGCTGAGTTGACCGCCCTGCCCGATGATCGCTGGCTGTCGATCATCACGAAATGCGTCTTTCAGGCCGGGTTCAACTGGAAGGTTATCGAAAACAAATGGGTTGGGTTTGAAGCTGCCTTTGATGGTTTTGACGTCGGTCGCTGTGCCTTTATGGATGATGAGAAGTTCGACGCCCTGCTGCAAGACACCCGCATTGTCCGCAACGGCACCAAGATCGCCACGGTCCGCGACAACGCCGCGTTTCTGTTGGAACTGCGTCAGGAAGGTGGCGTGGGAAAGGTGCTGGGCGGCTGGCCCTCGTCTGATTACGTCGGCTTGCTGGCGATGCTAGGCAAGCGCGGGTCGCGTCTGGGTGGGGCCTCGGCGCAATACGCCATGCGATTTGCCGGGCGCGACAGTTTCATCCTGTCGCGGGATGTCACCGCCCGATTGATTGCTGAAGGCGTGATCGACAAAGCGCCAAGCTCCAAGAAGGCGATGGCTGCCGTTCAAGACGCATTCAACACCTGGATGGACCAATCCGGGCGGTCGTTGACGGAAATCAGCCGGGTTTTGGCGATGAGCCTGTAAAACCGGTTGCAGTGCGGGTGCTTCACACTAGGCTCACTTCATGACCTGCCGCATTTTGATGATGGTTCTCCTTCTGCTTGCATCCTGCGGTCGCCCGCTGACCGAGCAGGAACGTGCTTTTGCCACCGCTGTTCAGGGCGAGTCGCTGAATCTGGATCGGGTGCGCCTGGTCGAGGGGGCTCCGGTCGCGCCAATCACGTTTTACCGCAAGGAACGGCCCCGCCTGGCCTGCCGTGAACGCATATTGCCAGCCCCGACCGAAGGGGTCGTCACAGCAAAGCCCGCCGCCGTGGCCCTGTTCAACAAGGTCTATTTCACGCGTGAGTGGTATCTTGAGGACTATATGTCCGACTTCCCCGAGCAGATGAACCTAATCGCCGGAATGCTGCTGGCGCATGAGCTGACACATGTGTGGCAATGGCAGAACCGGAAAACCACAGGCTATCACCCTTTGCGTGCAGCGGCCGAGCATGGTGGCAACAAGGACCCCTATCTGTTTGATATCGAAACCTCGTCCGACTTCCTATCCTACGGGTTTGAACAACAAGGCGCGATTGTCGAGGAGTATGTCTGCTGCCGGGCGCTGGACCCTCAAGCCCCCCGCACCCAACGCTTGCACGACATGCTGGGCGCGCATTTCGACATTTCACCCCTGCCGACCCAACCGCGTGAGCGTGACATCGTGATACCGTGGAGCGAGGCAAAGATCGAAGGTATTTGCCGTTAGACGTTACCCGCCCTGTAATGTTTCAAGATAGGCGATCAAATCCACGATCGGCTGGCTGGTCAGAATCGGCTGCCCCTCGGGTGTTTTCATCGAGGTATCCTGACCGTCGAAGTATGGCCCATAAACTGGCATCGGGCTACCGTGGCTGACCAGTGGATCGCGCCCGTCAATCCGCGCAACAACGCGCGCAGTTGGGAAAACACCGTCTTCTTCGGCCAGCTTAGTCAGATCAACCGGCTGAATGACCAATATCCCAGCCATCGGTCCATGCCCGGTCGCATCGATACCGTGGCAGGTTGCACAATAGTGCTGATACAGTTCGGCCCCGGTATCCACGTCTTGCGCCGCGACCTGCGCAGCGGTCACAAGCACTCCGAACGAAACGGCAGTCATTAGGGGTCTGGGCATCGCATCCTCCTGTCAAGATTGACATATACAGGCTTGCCCGAGGGCCGGCTTGGCGCAATGATCCAGATCAACGAAGCAGATGGGTACGGGCAATGACACAATATGCAGTTATCATGCTGGCCGCTGGGATTGGCGTTCCAATCCTTGCCGCTCTGAACGCGGCGCTTGGAAAGCTGATCGGATCACCGACCACCGCCGCCGTCATCCTGTTCGCCATCGCGTTCGCAGCATCCGCGCTGGTGATGGTTCTTTTTACCGGCACGGGCGCGCTGCCCAAAGTCACGCAGGCCCCGAAACACCTGCTATTGGCCGGTGTCCTGATCGCCTTTTACGTCCTATCCATCACCCATGTCGCACCGCATTTCGGTGTCGGTAATGCGGTGTTCTTCGTTTTACTCGGGCAACTGATCAGTACGGCAGCCATCGACCACTTCGGACTTTTCGGCGCGCAAGTCACGCCACTGACATGGATACGCGCAGGTGGGATCGCCGTGATGGCCGCGGGCGTTGCGATCACTCAACTGGCCTGAGTACACCGCCCTCCAACCGCAGCTTGCGGTCCATCCGCGCGGCAAGTTCCATGTTATGCGTGGCGATGAGTGCCGACAGCCCCTCGTCCCGCACCAGTGCCATCAGCGCGTCAAACACCTGATCCGAGGTTTCGGGATCCAGATTTCCTGTCGGCTCATCCGCCAGCAGAACGCGCGGCTTGTTGGCCAGCGCCCGGCAAAAAGCAACCCGCTGTTGTTCTCCACCTGACAGCGCCGCCGGGCGGTGATCAGCGCGCGGTGCCACGCCAACGCGGTCCAGCAAAGACTTCGCCCGCGCCTGTGCCGCCGCCTCGGACACCCCGTTGGCCAGTTGCGGCAAAGTGATATTCTCCAGCGCCGTGAATTCGGGCAGCAGATGGTGGAACTGATAGACGAACCCCACGTCCTGACGCCGCAAAGCGGTGCGGGTCCGGTCGCCCTTACCTTTGACATTCTGACCCGCAATCTCGACCGAGCCGTCATCCGGCGTGTCCAGCAAACCGGCCATGTGCAAAAGGGTCGACTTGCCCGCGCCGGATGGTGCAACCAGCGCCACCGCTTCGCCCGCGTGCAGTTCCAGATCGGCCCCACGCAGCACCTGAACCTCGCCCGGTGTGCCCTTCAGATAGGTCTTGGTCAGACCGCTCAATCGCAATGTCACATCATTCATAGCGCAGCGCCTCAACCGGATTCAGCCGCGCCGCGCGGCGGGCGGGGAAATAGGTGACGAAAAAGGACAGGCCCAGCGACAAGCCGATTGCCTTCAACACGTCCGACAGGTGCAGTTCGGCGGGCAGGGTATAGATGCCGCGAATGGAAGGGTCCCAGACGCCGCCACCCATGACGTAGTTCACGAACGAAAAGATCGGGTCGATATAAATCGCGAACAAGCAACCCAGAACAACACCCATCACGGTGCCTATGATGCCGGTGAATGCACCGCAGATGAAGAACACCCGCAGTACGGACCCCTCGCTCAGACCGATGGTGCGCAGGATGCCGATATCGCGCCCCTTGTTCTTCACCAGCATGATTAACCCCGAGACGATATTCATCGCCGCAATCAACACGAGGATCGACAGGATGATAAACATCACGTTGTCCTCGACCTCTAACGCGCGCAGGAACCCGCCCGAGGCGTCCTGCCAGGTCCAGATCTGACTTCGTTCGCCGGCGGCCTCAAGAATAGGGATCAGGATCGGTGTCAGTTCTTCAGGGCGGTCAACCATCACCTCGATCTCATCCGCAACGCCCTCGCGGTTGAAAAAGCCCTGCGCCTGTTCGAACGGCATATAAACGCGGGTGCGGTCGATATCATAGCGCCCGGCCGAGAAGACATAGACCACCCGATAGGCATTCACACGAGGTGAGGTACCAAAGGCCGTCTTCACCCCGTTAGGGGACGTCAGTTTGACCGTATCCCCCACAGTTGCCCCAATACTGCGCGCCACGCCCGAACCGATGGCGATAACGTCCTCTCCATTCTGGAATTCGGAAAGATCCCCAACCGCCTGTTCGCTTTCGGCGACGCCGGGCAAGTCCAGCAGGTCGTCAGGCTGAATGCCAAAGACCTCAACCCCGCTGCTGCGCTCGCGATTGGTAATCAGCACCTGCCCTTTGACCAAGGGCGCGGCGCGTTCAACGCCGGGCACCTGCGCAACGCGCTCAGCCACTCCGTCATAATCCGCGATGGTGCGGTCCAGGTTACCCTGCGCATCGAAATTACCCGCCGAGTAGACAGTGACATGCGCATTGGCCCCCAGAATGGTACCCACGAACTCGGATCGGAAGCCGGACCGAACGGCCAGCGTCGCGATCAGGGCAAACACCGCCAGTGTAATTCCGATCAGTGAAATCCAGGTCATCACGCTGACACCGCCCTCGGCACGGCGTGCGCGCAGGTATCGCCAGGCGATCTTCCATTCGAATGGGGCAAAGGGCGGGGGCGTCTTGGCCATGTCTGCTCCGGGGCTTTTTGGTTTGCGCGACCCTTTCGGCATTTGCCGGGATGGTCAAGGTGGTTATGCGCGTCCCGCCCGGCGATAGGCAATCCTGCGACTTTTATTGGCATGGCCCAATACGAATCACCCTAGGTGTCGGGAAGCTCGCTCTGGCGAAAGGAGAGAGAAAAGATCCAGATTACACCCTTGGTTGTGACCCCCTTCACAGACAACCCCCAATTGTTTCAGCTATGAAGTCAATAGGGCCGTTGCGTGAGTTACTGAACTCAAAATGCAACATTGATTAAGCAATATTCTTTCGCCTTTTGCTTATTTTTTAAAACTTTGTCACCCTAGATGTAAGGGGGATATCATTTTTAGAGCGGGGGTCGCTCATGTTTGTAAAGAGTAATAAGGAATTGTTGGACCCGATTTTGGTCCGAAACGCATCTTCAGAACTGGATTGTGAAACAGCAGCATTGTTGCGCGCAGTCATTCGCCCTGTTTTCGATACAGCGGCAAGCTGGGCAAGTTTGACCGATATCCTGAAAGACAAAGGATACCGATTGGCGTTCCGTCAGGGGCGGCTGTGCATTACGGATCGCACGACCGATCAACGGGTTTGTGGGATACGCTTTCTAGGGTTCGAATACAAAGATCTGGTCAGACGTCTGGGCCGTCCGATTGTCGTTGCACGCGGCAACAGTGCGGATGGTGAAATTCTGACGGAACGACCGGAACCGCAGTGAACCTAGAAAGACCGCCAGAACTGAGCCTTGCGACGTAACGTCTTTGTCAGGCTGTAAAGCGCGGCACGCGCGATAGCAGGCTGCGATAGCGATTTCAGCAAAATGGCGCCTGAAACCCGAACCGGCAAATGGCCTTGCTTGTACCACCCAAAGCGCTGCGCGTCCGAGTACCCGGACAGATCGCAGAACTGACTGTAGTTTTTCAGCCAACATGCGGCCATTTCGGCCCCGGCAGCGTCTGTGTCTGCTGATACTCCACCGATCCGAAACAGTGATATTGGGGCCTGCAACCGCTGGCCGGAATGGCCAGACAGGATCATTCGCAAAACCATGTCATAGTCCGCGGCGATACGGAATTGCAGGTCGTGACCGCCCAATTCCTGAAACAACGCCCGTTTCAGGACCATCGCATTGTGACCGAATGGTAAGCGCTGCAAGATGGATTTCGGGGTTAGCCGACGGGCATGACGGCGGTTGCCCTCATCATCGAAAAAGACGGTTTCACCATACACAAAATCGGGCTTATCGGGCTCGATAGCTTTTTGCACCCTCAACAGGCTGTCAGGGTCTGCAATCAGATCGTCCGAGTTGAGAAACAAGACATACTCGCCGCGACACCGATCAACCGCCTGGTTCATCGCGTCATACAGGCTTTTGTCTGCCTCACAGAAATACCGCACAGGAATGGGGTCGCCCGACTTCGAGAATTTCTGAATCGTGTCTTTCAGCAGGTCCTGCGTTCCGTCATCGGATTGGCCGTCCCAGATCACATGCTCGATGTCACGGAGCTTTTGCGACTGCACGCTGTCCAGGGCGGCGAGGACTTGCACCTCGCGCCCTGCTTCGATCAGGTTCCGCGTAACGGTGACGACCGAGATCAGCGGCCGATGATCCTGTTCAGGCGATTTGCTCATAGATTTCGGCAACTTTCGTGACGGCAGCTTCGGGGCTCAACTCCTCGCTTTCACCGGTACGGCGGCAGGTCAGCTCAACGACGCCGTTTTTCAGACCCCGCGGCCCGACGGTGATACGCCACGGCAAGCCGATCAGGTCCATGGTGGCAAACTTGCCCCCTGCCCGTTCGTTGCGGTCATCATACAGCGGCTCAAGACCCAGTGCGGTCAGCGCGCCATAGAGTTTGTCGCAGGCGGCGTCAGCCTCATCATCACCCTGCTTGAGGTTTACGATACCGCAATGGAACGGTGTTACGCCCTCGGGCCAGATGATGCCCTTGTCGTCATGGCTGGCTTCGATGATCGCACCGATCAAGCGGCTGACACCAATGCCATGGCTGCCCATATGGACCGGCGTTGGCTTGCCATCGGGGCCTTGAACAGTCGCGCCCATCGCCTCGGAATACTTGGTTCCAAAGTAGAAGATCTGGCCCACCTCGATCCCGCGCGCCACACGGCGACGCTCTTCGGGCAACTGATTGAACAGCGCCTCGTCATGGGTTTCATCGGTACGGGCGTATTTCGAGGTGAACTCTTCCAGAATGGCCTGACACTGCGCCCGGTCGTCATAGTCGATCTGACGGTCGCCAAACGTCAGGTCAGTGACGGCGCTGTCATAGAACACCTCGGATTCACCTGTATCAGCCAGCACGAGGAATTCATGGGTGTTGTCTCCCCCGATCGGGCCGCTGTCCGCACGCATCGGGATCGCCTGCAGGCCCATGCGTTCATAGGTGCGCAGGTAGGTAACCAGATGACGGTTATATGCGTGCAGCGCGTCCTCTTTGGTCAGGTCGAAATTATACCCGTCCTTCATGTAGAACTCGCGCCCCCGCATCACGCCAAAGCGCGGGCGGATCTCGTCACGGAACTTCCACTGGATTTGGTACAACGTCAGCGGCAGGTCCTTGTAGCTGCTGACGTGGCCGCGGAAGATATCGGTGACCAGCTCTTCGGCCGTGGGCGTGAACAGCATATCCCGGTCATGCCGGTCCTTCATACGCAGCATTTCCTGACCGTAGTCATCATAGCGCCCGGATTCACGCCACAGGTCTGCCGATTGGATAATCGGCATCTGGATCGCGATATGGCCTGCGCGCGCCTGCTCTTCATGGATGATATTTTCCAACTTACGCAGAACTTTGAAACCCAGCGGCAGCCAGGAATAAATCCCGGCCGATGCTTGCTTGATCATCCCGGCGCGCAGCATCAGCCGGTGGCTGACGATCTGGGCCTCGGACGGGTTTTCCTTGAGAACGGGCAGAAAGTAACGGCTGAGGCGCATTGTATGACCTTCACGGGTGAGAATTCGACTTCAAAGGTCCTTATTCCAAAGCCCCGCCGGGGGCAATCGGCCATTGGTTATTTTGCGACCTCGGGACGGTCGGAATTTTGATTGACCCGCCAGCCAAGGTTTTCAATGGTGGCTAAAATGCAAACCCATGAGGCGCCGATGCAAACCATTCAGGAACCCACCCGTCAAATTCCCGTCGTTCATAAAACCGACGTTCTAGTCGTGGGCTCCGGCCCCGCGGGGCTGGCCGCTGCCTTGGCAGCAGCGCGCGCAGGGGCCGAAGTGTCTCTGGTCGACCGCTTTGGCTGCATGGGTGGCAATATCACCGCCGTGGGAGTCGAAGGATTTGCTTGGTACCGCCATGAGAAAACCGTCGAAGCAGGCGGCATTGGTCTGGAATTTGAAACCCGCGCCCGGGACATGGGGGCAGCGGTGCCAGAAAGCCAGTCGCTCAGCTATGAGTTGGACAGCGAAGGGTTCAAACTGGTTGCTGACAAGCTGGTCGAAGAGGCCGGGGTGCATCCGATGTTGCACCGTCAATTCGTTGCTCCAATCATGGATGGTGACCGGATCACCGGCGTCATCACCGAATCCAAAGCCGGGCGTGAGGCGGTTTTGGCCAAGGTAGTGATCGACGCCACCGGGGACGCGGATGTAGCCCATCGCGCAGGCGCGCCCACCTACAAGACCGCGCGCGAGGATATGATGGCCGCTTCGGTCATGTTCCATCTGGCAGGCGTCGACAAGCGCGCCTTCATGGAGGGCGTCAAGGCCGACCCGCAGACCTATAAGGACTGGGGCGGCGGTGGCGAGTGGAACATTGAAACCAGTGGCAAAGAGGACGACATGTTCTCACCCTTCGTCAAGAAACCGTTCCAGCAAGCCATCGAACAGGGTCTGATCCCACCGCATCTGAACACCATCGCCGGCACTTGGGGCGCGGTCCACGATACGGGTGAGCTGACTTATATGAACCTGATCCATATGGACGGGATAGACGGCACTGATCCCGACAGCCTGACCCGTGGCGAGATCGAGGGCCGTCGTCAATCGATGCTGGCCATCGAGGCGCTGCGCCGTTTCATGCCCGGCTGCGAAAACGCGCGTCTGCGAAATTTCGGCATGACCATCGGCATTCGCGACACCCGCAAGATCGATGCGATCTACAATATGACCGAGGACGACGCCCGGCATCAGGGTCGGTTCGAGGATACGATCGGCATCTATCCCGAATTCATCGACGGCTATGGCATCCTGATCCTGCCGACCACGGGCCGGTATATGCATGTGCCCTACCGTTCGATGCTGCCGAAAGGCGTTAAGGGGCTGCTGGTTGCAGGCCGGTCGCACGGGGCGGACAAGGTGGCCCATGCCGCCACCCGCAATATGTCCTGCTGTGCGGTCATGGGTCAGGGGGCCGGGATTGCAGCCGCCCTGTCGCTGAAAAGCAATCAGGACTTGCATGGGCTGAACCTAGCCCCGGTTCATGCTGAACTTGATCGCCAAGGCGTCAGGGTTCACTGATGGGTCGCATTCCCACAATCGACATCGCCCCGCTGTTTAATGCGTCCCATGCGGACTATGAGCATACCGTTCAGCAGGTCATGAGCGCCTGCACCGATATCGGTTTTTTGTCGATCACTGGAACTGACATATCCACTGACACGGTTCAAAACATGCGCGTCTGTGTGCAGGCCATCTTTGACGTTGAAGAAGGTGCCAAGTGGGATCAGGCCATCACCCGCGACAATTATCGCGGGTTCATCCCGCTGGGGTTCTTCACCCCAAATGACGGGTCTGGCAAGGCGGACAAATACGAAGGCTACAAGTTGCACCATGAGGTCGCCAGCGATGCGCCGATCCGCAATGATTGTGCCTTGTACGGCCCGAATGTCTGGCCGTCGCAGGTGCCAGACGCTCGCGGAATGATCCTTGACTACTGGTCCCAACTCGACCGCGTTGCAGATGCCTTGCTGGGTGCGTTGGAAACAGGTCTGGGCCTGCCCCCACGCCAATTGCGGGACGCTTTCCGCGACCCCATGACCAACATGACTCTGCTGCACTATCCTCCTCAAGCCCCCGATGAGGGCGGCTATGGCATTCATCCCCACAAAGACACCGATGCCTTGACCATCATCGCCCCTGACCCCGTTGGCGGGCTCGAGGTGCAAACCATGGACGATAGTTGGGTCAGCCCTGACTGCCCGCCGGGCGGGTTTGTCGTCAATATCGGGGATATGCTGGAGCTGTGGTCCGGCGGGCGGCTGAAATCTACGCCGCATCGGGTGGTGAATCGCTCGGGACAGGAACGCTACTCGTTTCCATATTTTGCCGTGCCCCGCCATGACGTGGTGGTTTCACCTCTGGTCGACCCCCTGCCCGGCTTTGAACGGCCCGCGGTACATTGCGGCCATTGGTCTGCGGAAATCTGGCGCACCAACTGGCCGGACGAGGCCGCCCATGACGCCACGCCTGAACTGGGAACGCTCAGCGATTAGCGCCCGGGAAATGTACGGGCGATGAAGCGCTTGCATCATGGGGCTGCATGCGCCAAGAACACTGGCAAGAGCCGAAAACAAGGGGACAGCCATGGCTTTGCCGGTGAAGGATCAGCTCAGGTACTGGGGCATAGCCGCTGTAGTTTTTGTGCTTCTATTGTGGGCACTTGGCGACGTTCTTTTGCCCTTTGTGATTGGCGGAGCAATCGCTTACTTCCTTGATCCAATTGCAGACCGGTTGGAAAACTTGGGGCTGTCGCGAATGGCCGCGACAGGGATCATCACCATTGTCGGCGTTCTGGGATTTGTGCTCATGGTGCTGATGGTGGTGCCCGCGCTGATTACCCAGTTGATCGATCTGGTCGAAGTTATGCCCAGTCTGCTTAAAGAACTGCGCGGCTTCATCGAAAAACAATTCCCATCCCTGCTGGATACCGAATCCAGCTCTCACCAATTCCTTGTGTCGCTGGGCGAGACGTTGCAATCCAAAACTGGAGACGTTCTGCAATCCGTCGCCGCTTCGCTGGGATCAGCCATCAACGTGGTGGTTCTGCTTGTCATCGTGCCGGTGGTCGCCGTGTATCTGTTGTTAGATTGGGATCGTATGATAGCCCGCATAGGAGAGCTGCTACCTCGTGACCACGCCCCAACGATCAAGCGGCTGGCGGGTGAGATTGACGATGTTCTTGCCTCATTCGTCCGCGGCATGGGAACCGTCTGTCTGATCCTGGGCACTTATTACGCCGTTGCGCTGATGATCGTTGGTCTGCAATTCGGCCTGATCGTGGGCTTCATCGCGGGGCTCGTGACATTCATCCCCTATCTGGGTGCCCTGATTGGCGGCACGTTGGCTATCGGCCTTGCGCTGTTTCAGTTCTGGGGCGATTGGCTTCATATCGGCCTGGTGGCAGGCATCTTCGCGCTGGGACAGGTGACCGAGGGCAATTTCCTGACGCCCAAGCTGGTTGGCAGCTCGGTCGGGTTGCACCCTGTCTGGCTGCTGCTGGCCCTGTCCGTCTTTGGTGCGCTGTTCGGCTTTGTGGGTATGCTGGTTGCTGTTCCGGTTGCCGCAGCGCTGGGCGTGGTCGCCCGGTTCCTGACCTCAATCTATCTGGACAGCCGCCTGTATACCGGCCTCGACGGGTTGAAGCAGGAAGACGAATAAATGGCCCAACAACTCAGCTTTGATCTACCGGCCAAAACCGCACTGGGCCGCGAGGATTTTTTTGTCTCGCCCGCCAATGCGCTGGCCGTTGCGATGATCTCGGCGACGTCGTGGCCCGGCAACAAGCTGGTCCTCAGCGGCCCTGCCGGGTCTGGCAAAACGCATCTGGCCCATGTCTGGGCTGCCGAAACCGGCGGGCGGATCATTCAGGCTCGCGATGTGCGGTACGAAGACGTGCCCGCCTTGGCCAACACTCCGATAGCGGTCGAAGATATTCCGATGGTCGCAGGCGACCTCGATCAGCAGAAAACCCTGTTTCACCTGCACAATCTGCTGCTGGCAGAAGGCCATGCGTTGTTGATGACCGGGCGGTTGGCGCCAAAGCTGTGGGAACTGCCACTGCCCGATCTGCAAAGCCGGATCGAAGGGGCGCATCACGTGGCGCTGGACCCACCGGACGATGCCCTTTTGGGGGCCGTTCTGGCCAAGCTGTTTGTCGACCGCCAACTGAATCCCGGACCAGACGTGATTGCCTATCTCGTCAAGCACATGGATCGGCGGTTCAAGACCGCAGCCGAGGTCGTAGCCCGGTTGGATCATCTGGCCTTGTCGGAAAAGCGGGAAATCACCCGCGCTCTTGCGATCCGGGTGCTAAACGCGGACATGACAGATGTCGCATCCGACAATTGACCCGCACACTGCGATTTCGCATTCTGCCACCCGAATATCTGGAAAAGACATGGATCAGATCGCAGAAGCCAAAATCCCGGACTGGGGATCGTTCGGCAAGCCCTTGTTCGACAACCCCGAGGCCCGCGCCCTGTCGCGGGTGGGCGTGGTCGACGTTGGATCGAACTCGGTCCGGATGGTAATCTTTGACGGGGCCGCGCGATCCCCGGCTTATTTCTACAATGAAAAGATAATGTGCGAGCTGGGTGCGGGCCTGTCGGAATCCGGGTTCCTTAACCCGCGCGGACGCAAGCGTGCGCTGTCCGCTTTGCGCCGGTTTCAGCAATTGGCCAATGATCTGGACCTACCGGGCCTGCATGTCGTGGCAACCGCTGCAGTGCGCGAAGCCAAGGATGGACCGGATTTTTGCAATCAGGTTCATTCGGAAACCGGTTTGACCGTTCAGGTCATAGACGGCGGCGAAGAGGCGCGCTTGTCCGCGCAGGGTGTGTTGCTGGGCTGGCCCGGGGCTTATGGCCTGATCTGCGACATTGGCGGTTCATCCATGGAACTGGCCGAGATTGGCGACGGTCAAGTCGGGCGCCGTCTGACCTCGGCCCTGGGGCCATTGAAACTACGCGATATCAAGGGCGGGCGGCGCGCGCGCAAGGCCCATATCAAGGCCACCATGGAAGAACTGCGGGATCAGCTGGGACCGCAGCGGGATCGCCTGTTTCTGGTGGGCGGCAGCTGGCGTGCTTTTGCACGTCTGGACATGCTGCGCCGTGGCTATCCCCTGAACGTGCTGCATGAATACCGGATGACCACAAAACAAGTCCGTGAGACCATAAAGTTCATCGAAAAAGGTGATCCGGATCAGCTGCGCAGTCAGGCGGGCGTGTCTAGTTCCCGCATGGCGCTAATCCCTTATGCGATGGACGTTCTGGCGCGGCTGATCCGCACTTTCAAACCCAAGGACATCGCGATCTCAAGCTATGGCATCCGCGAGGGGCTGCTGTACGAGCAAATGCCGCAGATCCTGCGCGACCGTGACCCGTTGATCGAAGCCAGCTACTTCTCCGAAGCCAAGGATGCCCGTCTGCCCGGATTTGGCAAACACCTGTTTGATTTTGTCATGCCGTTGTTCAAATCCGCTCCAGAGGCACGCGTGCGCCTGATCAAGGCTGCCTGCCTGCTGCACGACGTCAGCTGGCGCGCCCATCCCGATTACCGGGCCGAGATCTGTTTCGACAATGTCACCCGCGCCAATCTGGGCGGATTGAAACATTCTGAACGGGTTTTTATCGGCCTCGCCCTGCAACACCGTTATCGCAACAAACGCGAGGGCAACCGGTTCGAGCCGCTTTACAAACTGCTGGACGAGAAAGGTCAGAAACAGGCTGAAATTCTGGGCAAGGCCATGCGCTTTGGCGCCATGCTGTGGATGCACCACGATGTCAAAATGGGCACGCTGCGATTCTATCCCAAAAAGCGTCAGCTTGAACTGCGGCTGCCCAATGCCGCAGAGCCATTGTTCAGTGAGGTGGCCGAAGCGCGCCTGAATTCCTTGGCGAATGCCCTAAAGTCAGAGGTTCACGTCACTATCCGAGGTTAGATTTCCGTCGCTCCGTCGGCTTCTTCTTCGATTTGCTCGGGCTCTTCTGGTTGATCCTCAGGCTTTTTGCGGATGATGATATCCCCATTGGGCAATATCTCAGGTGCTTCATAGGCGCTCCAGTCCTCGATCTCACCCGCCAGTTCGGCCAGGGCTGGGCCCATCTCTTCAAAGAATGACTGCATTGCTGGGCCAAATTGGCTGACCAGCCCCTGCAAGTCTTCCAGCGCGGGTTCCATTTCCTTGCGCAAACCTTCAAAGAACAGCTCGGCCCCCTGCTCCATCAAGGATTTGCCAGTATCTTCCTCGGCCTGTGCGGGCAAGGCCAGCGCGACCGATAACGCGCAGATCGCAATGAGATGTTTCATGTCAAAGAATATAAGCAGAGCCTTCCGTCGAAAAAAGGTCACAACGCGATATCCAGAGTAACGGGGAAGTGGTCGGACGCGGTCAACAAGGCCTGATGCAAGTCCTCTGACGCACGAAGGCCTGCGTCTTTGAAAGGGTGCCAGATACGCCACGCCGGACGTTTGGCGCGCAGGTTTTCACTGACCATGATGTAGTCCAGCAGCGCCTCAAGATACCGCCCACCCTCGCGGGCAAACCGGGCGGTTGACGGCTCTGCGTCCGTCCCCGCGGCATGCGGGTCAAACAGTCCGGCCTGCAGCAGAATTTCGACCGAGGATCGGCCAAACAGGTGTTCAAACTCATCCAGCCCCGGCCCATCGTTCAAATCGCCCAGCAGGATGACCTGTTCCTCGGCCTCGACATGCGCTTTGACACGCCGAGACAGCCACACGGCCTGCGCCAGTTGCTTGCGGCGATTCGCGATCGAGATGCGGATCGCCTCATCCCGCGATCCCGCCCCGTGCGGGGCCTTGGATTTCAGATGCGCCCCGATCAGGCGAAGCTGCGCGCCGGATCGGATCTGCACCGCCAGTTCCATCGGGGGTTTGGAAAAACGCACAAGATCCTCGGTCGCATCGATATCGAGGTCGATATGGAACACGTCGTCGAACCTGGGGGCCGCATCGTTGCCCGCAACCGGGTCGTGCCGCGCTTGCAGCACATTCGGATCGTAAAGCAGCGCCAGCTCTTGATGGGTATCGTTGGGAAACCCCATCACCGCGTGTGAGGTGCGCAGATCAAACGCCTCGGCAAAATTCTGCAAAGCACGGATGGTGTCCTGCGATTTCCCGGAATTGGGGGCTTCGACAATCAAAACTGCATCCGCGTCAATTGCCGTCAGAACCTTGGCGATGGCCTCGACCTGCTGCGCTTTGGTGACGTTGTGACGACCGGACCAGCGATCATTGACGACCAAATTATCATTGCGGTCAAACAGGTTGGCGAACCATTCTATATTGTAGGTCGCCAACCGCATTCGCCTACGCCTGTGCGCCGTTGATCTCGTCCCAGGCGCGGTTGATGTCGATCATCTTTTTCTCGGCCAGACGGATGGCTTCCTCGGGCACGCCGCGGGCCATCATCGCGTCGGGATGGGTATCACGAACAAGTTGCCGCCAGATCTTGCGGATTTCAGGCAGCGGCATGTCGTGCGGCACTCCCAACACGGTATAAGGGTCATTGGGTGCGTCAGGCACAAACCGCGCGCGCAAGGCCATGAACTGCGCGTCGGTCTGACCAAAAATGCGGCTGACCTGTTCCAGAAATTCGTTCTCGTTCGGGTGATAGAACCCGTCGGCCATGGCGATGTGAAACAGCCCCTCCATCAGGTCACACAGCGTGGTGCTGTCATCGGCAAACATGCGGGCAATCTTGCGGGCATAGTCCTGATAACCGGCAACGTCCGTCCGGGCCATGTCGAAAACACGTGCGGCACCGGCCTCATCATCGCGGGCAATCTGGAAGACATCGCGAAAGGCGGTGACCTCATCCCGCGTCACCTGCCCGTCAGCCTTTGCCATCTTCGCACCCAGCGCGATCACGGCAATTGCAAACGCAACCGAGCGTTCCGGCGGCGTGCGCAGTTTTTCAAATACGTCCGTAAGGCTTTCACCCTGGGCAAGCGCACTTAGCGCATCGGATATGCGGGTCCAGATCGACATGGGCGCACCCTAGCGTCCGAAATCGCGACTGTCAGGTACGACAGGTGGGTCAGAGGAAATAATTTTCTGCATCAGCACAAGATCCAACCGTTTGCCCCATTTGAATCCAACCTCTGGCATGTGCCCCACTTGCTTAAACCCCAGCGCCGCGTGGAATGCGACCGCCCCAGGATTCGCCGAGGATATCCCGGCCACCAGCACATGCACACCTTCCACCCGGGCGGCGGTCTCAAGCGCCGCCATCAATGCCCTCCCAACCCCTTGCCCCCGCGCATAAGGGGCCAATTGGATCGTAAGCTCGCGGCACTGCGCATAACCTGGCCCGGAGCGATATGGGCCGTAGGTGGCAAAACCCACAACTTGCTTGCCTTTTCCCGCAACCCAATAGCCGTCCCCACGAGAAACGATATCCTTGGCGATGCTTTCGACGCTGCGCTCATCCGTGGTGAAGGTCACAAGCGTATCGCGGATGATCGTGTTGGTTATTTCCGCGATTGAGGCGGCGTCCGCGACCTTTGCGCGCCGTATTTTCATTCCAGCACGCGGGGGCCATGCGGGGTTTCGAACTCGGCCCGCAAGGCGGCCGGACCGGTATCGAACACCACGGTTTCCAGATTACCCAGCAACCGCGCCAGATCCAAAGCGTCAGGATGAAAGACCACCAAACGTCTCAGGCGGCATCCACTGTCTTGCAACATACGTGCCGGGTGTAGATCGCCGTGCCATTGAATGAGCGCAGGAAATAGATTGTCGAATGGCAGCCGCCCGTTGGGCGGGACCGCCATTTGCCACCTCAGCGCGCCTCGGGTCAGGTCAATTGGTTGGCCTACGCCATCTGGGAATATGGACAGTGCGGCCTGGATATCTGAGACCCGGCATATCCAGTTTGTTAGGCGCGGCTGGCCAGAAAATCGATCCAGATCGAACCACCGTGTGCGCTTTAGTTTTGGTGCCTGCGGATCAATCGCGATGGCCTCGAGATAGAGCTCATCCCGCAAACCCAGTAACCGGTTGTGCGTGCGGAAAGCATCATGTTTACCGCCCGCCTGCAGTGGCACTCCCAATGCCTGTTCGATATGGGCCGAGGCTTCTTCCAATGTCTCGCCCGCAACGGCCAAATGATCCAGTAACACGTGCGCTGCCTCCAACAAAAAACGACCAGATCCTGATGGATCTGGTCGCATGTTTTCGCCAACGGCGGTGAATCACAAGATTTTTCGGCGAAAAATCTTGGCTGGCCTCAGCCTTTTGCTTCTCGGATCAGACGCAGGATATCCTGCGCGGCCTCGGGGATATTGGTTCCCGGACCAAAGATCGCCTTCACGCCATGGTCATAAAGGAACTGATAATCCTGCTGCGGGATCACGCCGCCACAGATCACAATGATGTCCTCTGCCCCGGCTTTCTTGAGTTCCTCAACCAGTTGCGGCGCCAGTGTCTTGTGCCCCGCGGCCTGCGAGGAAATGCCAACCACATGCACATCGTTATCAACTGCGTCTTGCGCAGCTTCGGCAGGTGTTTGGAACAACGGGCCAACGTCCACGTCAAACCCGATATCGGCAAAGGCTGTGGCGATGACTTTGGCACCCCTGTCATGCCCGTCCTGCCCCATCTTGACCACCAGCAAACGGGGGCGACGGCCTTCGGCTTCGGCGAACTCCTCAATGGATTTCTGGATCGCAGCAAAGCCCTCATCACCTTCGTAAGCCGCGCCGTAGACACCGGCCAAAGTCTTCACCTCGGCGCGGTGGCGGCCGAATTCTTTCTCCATTGCCATGCTGATCTCTCCTACGGATGCGCGGGCGCGGGCGGCCTCGACCGCAGCAGCCAGCAGGTTGCCACCCTCGCGGGCGGTCTTGGTCAGTGCGTCCAGCGCTTGTTGGCACGCAGCTTCGTCGCGGGTGGCGCGAATGCGTTCCAGACGTGCCACCTGAGCCTCACGCACGGCGACATTGTCGACGTCCAGGATGTCGATCGGATCTTCCTGTTCCTTGCGGTATTTGTTGACCCCGACGATAACCTCGTCACCCCGGTCGATCATCGCCTGACGACGGGCGGCGCTTTCTTCGATCCGCAGTTTCGGCATGCCCGAGGCTACGGCCTTGGTCATACCGCCCATTTCCTCGACTTCTTCCATCAATGCCCAGGCCTTTTCGACCAGTTCATTGGTCAGGCTTTCGATGTAGTAGGACCCGGCAAGCGGATCGACCACATCGGTCACGCCGGTTTCTTCCTGCAGTACCAACTGAGTATTCCGCGCGATACGTGCCGAGAAATCGGTGGGCAGCGCAATCGCCTCGTCCAGCGCGTTGGTATGCAGCGATTGGGTACCGCCCAGAACCGCACTCATCGCCTCATAGGCGGTGCGGATCACGTTGTTGTAAGGGTCCTGCTCTTGAAGCGACACACCAGAAGTCTGGCAGTGGGTGCGCAGCATCTTCGACCGCTCGGATTTTGCTCCGAACTCGGTCATAACCCGGTGCCACAAGGTGCGTGCGGCACGCAGTTTGGCAATCTCCATGAAGAAGTTCATGCCTATGGCAAAGAAAAACGACAGGCGTCCAGCGAATTTGTCCACATCCATCCCGGCCTGCGTTGCGGCGCGTACGTATTCACGCCCGTCCGCCAAAGTATAGGCCAGCTCCTGCACCAAGTTCGCTCCGGCTTCCTGCATGTGATAGCCGGAGATCGAGATCGAATTGAATTTGGGCATCTCATTCGACGTGAATTCAATAATATCCGAGATGATCTTCATCGAAGGATCGGGCGGATAAATATATGTGTTGCGCACCATGAACTCTTTCAGAATGTCGTTCTGAATAGTCCCCGACAGAACGGATTTGTCGTGCCCCTGCTCTTCGCCCGCCACGATAAAGCTGGCAAGGATGGGGATCACCGCACCGTTCATCGTCATCGATACCGAGACCTTGTCCAACGGGATGCCATCGAACAGGATTTTCATATCTTCAACGCTGTCGATGGCCACACCAGCCTTGCCGACATCGCCAACCACGCGCGGGTGGTCACTGTCATAGCCCCGGTGCGTCGCCAGATCGAAAGCAACCGAGACGCCCTGTTGGCCCGCAGCCAGATTGCGGCGGTAAAAAGCGTTCGATTCCTCGGCCGTCGAGAACCCGGCATACTGGCGAATTGTCCACGGCCGCCCCGCATACATCGTCGCCTTCACTCCGCGCGTAAACGGACCGAAACCGGGCAACGATCCCATATGCGGAAGATTGGCAGTGTCCTCCTGCGTATAGAGCGGTTTGACGTCGATGCCTTCCAACGTCTCTTTCGTCAGATCCTCCAACGGACGCCCGCGCAGCTCTTTTTCGGCTAGCGCGTGCCAGTCTTTCGTATCGGTCATAGCGATATCCTTTTTTTAATTCGGGTCGCGCTGGGGCCTGGCCTGCGCGTTGTGGTGTTCGGACGGGTTGGTTCAGACAGCGCTTTACGCAAAATTTTGAACCTTTGATGCAATTCGCCGGTCGCATTCACCGACGCAGGGGCTATATTCAATTCAACAGGAGGCCCCATGATACGAACGCTTGCCCTTGTTTTCTCGGCACTATTCCCGCTGGCCGCCTTGGCTGCCGACGGGTCCGCACCGGTGGAAGACGAATTTGTTCGCCCTACTGGTGACAGTGATCTCAGTGAGTTTCTTTGGGTCAAACGGCCCATCGTCGTTTTTGCCGACACGCCAGCCGACCCGCGGTTCCAGCAACAGATCGATATGCTGATCGAAGGCGAGGCAGCGATGCGCGACCGTGATGTGGTCGTGCTGACCGACACCGACCCTTCGGCGCGGTCTCCGATCCGGTCGCAGTTGCGGCCTCGCGGGTTCCAAATGGTATTCGTCGACAAGGACGGCGTGGTCAAACTGCGCAAACCGTCCCCATGGAGCGTGCGTGAAATCGGCCGGTCCATCGACAAAACCCCCTTGCGCGAACGCGAGATTCGCGAGCGGCGCCAGGGCGGCTGAACGCATTCGCCACGCCCAAAGCACCCGGCGCAAAACGCCGGGACCATTTGGATATATGACGAACGCGCGGACATGATCACTCGAACTCGATGATCACGTCGTCCACGGCCAGACTGTCGCCGGGGCCTGCGTTGATCTTGGCTACCACGCCTTTCTTCTCGGCGCGCAGGATGTTTTCCATCTTCATCGCCTCGACCGTACAAAGCGCCTGACCTTCCTGAACCTCCTGACCTATTTCGACGTCGATCTTCACGATCAGGCCGGGCATCGGGCACAGCAACATTTTCGAGGTATCAGGTGGCAACTTCTCGGGCATCAGCTTGGCCAGTTCTGCCTGACGCGGTGTACGGACATGAACTTTCAGGTCAGCCCCTCGATTGCGAATACGGAAGCCGCCAGAGATTTTGCCGACCTTCAGAACAAGCGGAGCGCCGTCTACATCTAGCAACGCAAGCTGATCGCCCGGTGTCCAATCTGATGCAACACGCATCACCGCACCGTCAGTGAACGTAACCGTTGACCCGTCATGATCCGCCTCGATGGCAAGTTCGAAATCCTGACCTTGCAGGGTGACGGTCCAATCGGTTCCGACCTTACGCTCGTGATTATCCATGCGGCCGGAAACACGGGTGCGGCGAATCTCAGCAACACGATGCATCGCCGCGCATGAGGCCGCGATGCGACGCAAGTCGGCCTCGGGCAAGATTACACCTTCAAACCCGTCGGGATATTCTTCGGCGATGAAGGCCGTTGTCATATCGCCGCTGACGAATTTCGGGTGATCCATCACTGCGGACAGGAACGGCAGGTTGTGACCGATGCCTTCGACCTCGAAACTGTCCAGCGCTACACGCATCGCCTCAATCGCGGCTTCACGGGTCGGGGCCCAGGTACACAGCTTGGCGATCATGGGGTCGTAATACATGCTGATCTCGCCGCCCTCATAGACACCGGTATCATTGCGCACGGCGGCCTCACCATTGGGCGCATCACCCTGCCACTTGCCGTTGTCCAGCATCGGGCCAGCTGCGGTTTCCTGCGGCGGGCGATAGCGGGTCAAACGGCCAATCGACGGCAGGAAGTTGCGATACGGGTCTTCAGCATACAGACGGTTTTCGATGGCCCAGCCGGTCAGGGTCACGTCGTCCTGCGTGATGGACAGAGGCTCACCCGCAGCAACGCGGATCATCTGTTCGACCAGGTCGACGCCGGTGATCAACTCGGTCACTGGGTGTTCCACCTGCAGGCGTGTGTTCATTTCAAGGAAGTAGAAGTTCTTTTCGCCATCCACGATGAATTCCACCGTACCCGCGCTGGCGTAGTTCACAGCCTTGGCCAGAGCGACAGCTTGTTCGCCCATCGCCTTGCGGGTTTCGGGGTCAAGGAAGGGCGACGGGGCTTCTTCCACGACTTTCTGGTTGCGGCGCTGGATCGAGCATTCGCGTTCTCCCAGATAAATCCCGTTGCCGTGGCTGTCGCACAGTACCTGAATCTCGATATGGCGCGGCTGGGTCACAAATTTCTCGATGAAAATCCGATCATCGCCAAACGAATTTGCGGCCTCGTTCTTGGAGGACTGGAACCCCTCGCGCGCTTCTTCGTCGTTCCACGCGATCCGCATGCCTTTACCGCCACCACCAGCGCTGGCCTTGATCATGACCGGATAACCGATTTCGTTCGAAATCTTCACCGCCTCATCGGCGTCTTCGATCAGGCCCATATAACCGGGAACAGTCGAAACACCCGCATCCTGCGCGATTTTCTTCGAGGTGATCTTGTCACCCATGCTTTCAATCGCACCAACCGGGGGACCCACAAAAGCCACGCCTTCGGCATCCAATGCCTCGGCGAATTTGGCGTTTTCAGACAGAAAACCGTAACCCGGATGCACCGCCTGCGCCCCGCTCTTGCGGATGGCATCCATCACCTTGTCGATCACAATATAGGACTGGTTCGCGGGCGGCGGGCCGATGTGTACGGCCTCATCTGCCATCGATACATGCAACGCTTGTCTGTCCGCGTCCGAGTATATGGCAACTGTGCCGATACCCATCTTGCGTGCAGTCTTGATGACCCGGCAGGCGATCTCACCCCGGTTGGCGATCAGGATCTTGTTGAACATGGAACGTCCTTTGTCTTGATGTTCTGGAAACGCAAAACGCCGCCGCAGGGCGTAAACCCTGCGACGGCGTGATGCGCAATGGCAACCGGAGCGGCGGGCGCCCCGAATTCTTGGTTAGTAACAGTTCTTCTGTGTTTTGCAGTACAGCACGTTGCCCGCAGCCCCGACTGCTGCGCCGACAAACGGATCCGCTCCGATGACCGCCGAACCCAGTGCCCCTGCGCCGCCGCCAAGCAACGCCTGTTCACCGAATGAGTCGCCGCAGGCAGCAAGGCCCGCGCAGGTCGCAACGGCCAGGAAGAATTTTGAGATTCGCATGTGTTCTGCCCCTTTAGATTTCTTGATGCATTGGGGCGCAGATGCCGGAACCAAGCGCTGTTATTCAATAACAAGCGCTGGAAATGGATGTTTTGCGCAGATTTATGCCGCATTACGCCTGCATTGTACGCAAAGAAAAACGCGGGCAGGATTTTGTGGGTTTCACAAACCTGCCCGCGGAAGGAAGGGGTACGGAATAGTAGGTGCTTGTGCGGCGCAGGCAAAGTAGAGCCGCACGGCCCGATCACATTGCACGGCACAAATGAGGCCGCAAACAAAGTATTGTTTCCATCCAAATTTCCGGCCAGAATTCGCCCATAAGGCGAATTCCCGCGCAAAATCGTGCCGACACCGGGTCGTCCCGACTTGAAAACGCCATCCTCTGAATCAGTCACACTTCCGTTACAATTCGCGCTTCCGAGGCAATTTTCTGCATGTGCAACATCACGTTTCAGTTCGCTGATCCCATTTGAAAAAGTCTTTGTGAACGTATGGTTGACAGATCTGTTCACCTTGCTGTGAAAAATATCGACTCTTTGCACAATTTTGCTTGAGGAAAACGGCGATTTCTTTGCCGTTCTCGTGATTTCCCCCACTGACGTTTGCGTGAAACTTTGCGTGGGCACACTCGCACACAAGGAATCAACTGCATGATTACAAATAGAAAAAAGGCACTCTTGCTTACTGCCTCTGCGCTTTGCGTCACGGGCACGCTCGCGCTCGCTCAAGATGCCGGAACCCAGGCCGAACTGGATGCGCTGCGCGCCCGCGTCGAGGCGCTGGAGACCGCAAATACCGGCTCTGGGGGCGGAGACGGAGACCTGAGGATCGGAAACACCACCTTGGATCTCTATGGCTACGTCAAGGCCGACTTTTTCTACGATACGGATTTTGAACTTGGCGACTTGGCCGATACGTCGCGGATTGGTGAGCCCCAATTTGCCACGGATGGAACCTTTGGCGCCACGGTTCGCCAATCTCGGGTCGGATTGCGCACGACGACGCCAAGTGCGTTGGGCGATATCGGTGGTCAACTGGAACTGGACCTTTTCTCCGGCGGTACGGACGGTCCGGCCGAATTGCGTCTGAGACACGCCAACATCACAATCGGTGACCACTGGTTGATCGGTCAGTACTGGACCAACTTCCAGCCGCTGGATACCTACCCGACCTCTGTGGAATTCAACGGCCCCGTTGGTATCCCCTTCGCGCGTGTCCCTCAGGTACGCTATACGAATAAGATTGGCGGCAACGCAACCTTTGCCCTTTCGGTTGAAGAAAATGTCGGCGCTTCGAATTCCGATGATCCGGTTCTGACGGCGTCGGCGGAATATAATGACGGGAAATACATCGCCCGAGCCTCGGCCTTGTACGGCAGGGCACAATCCGGTGATGTCGAAGTTGATCAAACCGGCTTTACTCTGTCGGCTGGTATCCGTCCCTGGGAAGGTGGTCTGTTTCAAGTCAACTACGTCGACGGCGAAGCGCTTGGCCCATATCTGATCGGCTTCGGGGACGCCATCGTCGGTGGAGAAGCCAACGACGTTGACGGATTTACCGTCGAATTCCGGCAGCAAATTAGCGAAAAATGGAATGTCGGCATTGCCTATGGCGAAGAAGATTACGACCTGCCCACCTCGACCGGAACTCTGGCTTTTACCGAGCTTGAGACAATCCACGTCAATGCCTTCTACAAGGCAACCGACGACCTGACGTTCAGCGCCGAATATTTCTTTGGCGAACGCAACGACGCGTCTACAGGCCGGACATTTGACTCGGACCGTGTTCAATTCGCGGCCCAGCTGAATTTCTAGGCACACAAATCCACCCTGCCCGATCCTGGGCAGGGTTTTTTCCGAAGTTTCCCCCGAATGGATATGCGCGACAGCGGGTTGCACGGATCAGCGTATCCCGTCGAAGATATCGGGGAACGACATGCGCGCCGCGTCCACATCAATCACCAGCAGCGCATCATAGCTGGCCGGATCGAACGGATCTTCGGCCGCGATCACCTCACGCTCGAACAACCAGCTTAGGCGACCGGCGTCCAGGTTGCCACGCTCGAACGGCTGGTCTCCGAAATTCTGCCACAGCGCTTCCATAAACGCCGCATCCGCGCGGCGATCGGCGGGTTTGCGGTCACGGAACCGCTCGCGCCGGGCAATCGGGGTTACGCCCTTGGGATTGGCGCGGCGAATGGTGAACTGAAAATCAGTTCCGGCCAGACGTCCGGGGAATCCGCGGTGCTTCAGCATGCCAGCACCTCGTTGTTCGATGTATTCGGGGAAACAAACTCGTACCCGATTGCAGACGGGGTCATTTCGCGCACCTCCAAAGTCGCTTTGGTGTCTAGGAACGCTCGGACGTGGTGAAAACGGGGTTTCATGGTCAGAGCCCCTCCCAGATACATTGGGATTGCTCCAACCGGTAGGCTTCAAAGAACTGAGTTGCGTCAGGTGAAGATCGCCCGAATTCAAGGGGTCGATCAGACAAGGAGATTACGACCCGCGCCGGATCAAGCTCGTATTTCGCGACATAGGCCACCGCAAGGGTTTGGCACAGATGTTCCATGTCCACCGAGGCCACATCATACCCGATCCGTCCAACGTCCGATCCGATCTTGGGCGCGATAAAACGGAACCTGACCCACAGCTCGCCCGGGTTGTTGTCCAGCAGCACATCACTCAGATGCACGGGCTGACCAGAGGGGACAGGCAACAGGTTTTCGGGTTGAGCGATTGCTGGGGAAGTCCATGCCAGAAACGCCAGTACAAAAGCGCGATCCCAGACCCACAAGTGGGCTCCTCTCTCCGGGATCGCGTGCGCATGGCTTTCGGCCGGCGCGTGTTTGTATCTGGTAAGACGTCTCATCTAGCAGCTTTGGCCTCAAAGTCAAACGTAACGACAGTTACCCTTGCCACGACCCGCCCAAGGAGCATTCTGCAAAGGGCAGGTCATTCAGCGCAGTCCGTTACAGCGGAATGTTGTCGTGCTTTTTCCACGGGTTTTTCAGCTGCTTGTTGCGCAAGCTTGCAAACGCGCGCGACACTCGACGGCGGGTGGATTGCGGCATGATCACCTCGTCGATGAAACCGCGCTCAGCCGCAACAAAGGGGTTGGCAAAGCGATCTTCGTAGTCCTGCGTGTGCTGCGCGATCTTCTCGGCATCGCCCAGATCGGCACGGTGGATGATCTCAGTCGCGCCCTTGGCACCCATCACCGCGATTTCAGCTGTGGGCCAAGCATAGTTGAAATCGCCGCGCAGGTGCTTGGAGGCCATAACGTCATAGGCGCCACCATAGGCTTTGCGAGTAATCACGGTGACCTTTGGAACCGTCGCTTCACCATAGGCAAACAACAGCTTGGCGCCGTGCTTGATCACCCCACCATATTCCTGCGACGTCCCCGGCAGGAATCCGGGCACGTCCACCAGCGTCAGGATCGGGATTTCAAAACAGTCGCAGAACCGCACGAACCGCGCCGCCTTGCGCGAGCTGTCAATGTCCAGACATCCGGCCAGAACCATCGGCTGGTTCGCCACGACACCCACGGTCTGCCCTTCCAACCGGATGAAACCAGTGATGATGTTCTTGGCGTAATCTTCCTGAATTTCGTAGAAATCGCCCTCATCCGCCACCTTGGTGATCAGCTCTTTCATGTCGTAGGGCGTGTTGGGATTGTCCGGGATCAAAGTATCCAGCGAGGTTTCAACCCGTTCGGGGCTGTCAAAGAACGGACGAACGGGCGGTTTCTCTTGGTTGTTCAGCGGCAGGAAATCGACCAGACGGCGCACCTCGGCAAGTGCTTCGACGTCGTTTTCAAACGCGCCATCAGCGACCGAGGACTTCTTGGTGTGGGTCGACGCACCACCCAGTTCCTCTGCCGTGACAACTTCGTTTGTCACGGTTTTCACCACATCGGGGCCGGTCACAAACATGTACGACGTGTCTTTGACCATAAAGATAAAGTCGGTCATCGCCGGGCTGTAAACCGCACCGCCCGCACATGGCCCCATGATCACGCTGATCTGAGGAACGACGCCCGAAGCCATGATGTTGCGCTGAAACACTTCGGCATAACCGGCCAGCGAAGCCACGCCTTCTTGGATTCGCGCACCCCCCGAGTCGTTGATTCCAATTACAGGCGCGCCGTTTTGGATCGCCATATCCATGATCTTGCAAATCTTCTGCGCATGGG
This sequence comes from Ruegeria sp. BH6, assembly GCF_056538105.1. NCBI lineage: Bacteria > Pseudomonadati > Pseudomonadota > Alphaproteobacteria > Rhodobacterales > Roseobacteraceae > Ruegeria > Ruegeria sp. BH6. The sequence continues at coordinate 225,947 of NZ_JBQFSR010000001.1, read as the reverse complement.
TTTCCGACAGCGAACCACCAAACACGGTGAAGTCCTGACTAAACACATAGACCATGCGGCCATTGACTGTGCCCCAGCCTGTGACCACACCATCACCCGCAGGCTTTTGATTTTCCATCCCAAAGTCAGTGCAACGATGGTTGACGAACATATCAAACTCTTCGAAACTGCCCTCATCCAACAACAGTTCGATCCGCTCGCGTGCTGTCAACTTACCGCGGCCGTGCTGCGCGTCGATACGCTTTTGCCCACCCCCAAGACGGGCGTCGTTGCGGCGGTCTTCAAGCTCAGTCAGGATGTCTTTCATGGCGCTAATTCCCTGTGAAATTTAGGCGGACACTATACGCACGGATGCCGTTGCCAAAGTACATTTCGGCAAATTTGCAAACCTTTGGCAACAAAGTTATGGAAAACTGTAAAATTGCTAAGTTTCATACTGAAACACCGTCTTGGATAGCATTCCCTGAAACGGTCATTATACCTGTGAACCATGCAGTTTAGTTCGCCTATGGCGCGTCGGTCGCCACCCACCATTTTCACGCTGGTTTTGCTGTCGGGGCTGTCCGCCCTCAGCCTGAACCTGTTCTTGCCCAGCCTCCCAAATATGGCGCTGCATTTTCAGACCGACTACAAGGTCATGCAACTGTCCATCGCGCTGTACCTGCTGGTCAATGCGGTGCTGCAGGTACTGATCGGCCCGATTGCGGATAAAGCGGGGCGTCGCCCGGTTTTACTATGGGGGTTGGCTCTGTTTCTGATCGCCACGCTGGGCTGTATCTATGCGCCGACGGCCGAGGTTTTTCTAGCCTTTCGAATGTGCCAGGCCATCGTGGTGGTCGGCATGGTGCTGAGCCGAGCAGCCGTCCGGGATCTTTATGATCAGGATCAGGCGGCCTCGATGATCGGCTATGTGACCATGGGCATGGCCATCGTACCGATGATCGGCCCTGCCATCGGCGGCCTGCTTGAGGAAAGCTTTGGGTGGAAAGCTAATTTCTGGCTGCCTTTCGGCCTGGGCGCTTTGACGCTGGCCTTGACCTTTGTCGACTTTGGGGAAACCTCCGCCAAAAGCGGTAAAACGCTGGTACAGCAATTCCGAGAATATCCAGAGTTGCTGCGCTCACCTCGTTTCTGGGGCTATTCCTTGTCCTCTGCCCTGTCTTCGGGCGCGTTTTTTGCCTATCTGGGCGGTGCGCCCTTCATCGGTACGGAATTGTTCGGCCTCAGTGCCGCGCAGGTCGGCATCTATTTCGGCGCTCCTGCTGTCGGGTATTTTGTCGGCAATTTTCTCAGTGGTCGATACTCGGTCAGATTTGGCGTGAACCGAATGGTATACTGGGGATGTTGGCTAAACGCGATGGGTGTTGCCTTGTCGGCCATCCTGTTTCTGGCAGGCTTTGGCACCGCGCTCAGCTTCTTTGGCCTAATGACCTTTGTGGGCCTTGGCAACGGCATGACGATCCCCAACGCCACCTCGGGCGCCCTGTCGGTGCGTCCACATCTGGCCGCCACCGCCTCGGGCCTCAGCGGCGCGATCATGCTGGGCGGTGGTGCGGGCCTCAGCGCCCTGGCCGGGACGCTGCTGACCCATGAAACCGGCGCCATGCCCCTGCTTTGGCTGATGCTGGCAACATCGGCGCTGGCGATCTGCGCGATTGCGTCCGTCATCCGACGCGAGAGGCAACTGGGCTTGTAACACAGCTTGCACCGCATGGTTTGCAAAGTTAGCTTGCCACAACGGAAAAGTTGCAAAGAAACGCCATGGCCACTCAAAAGCTATATGCCGGTGCGAAACTGCGCGAAATGCGCACACGCCTGACCCTGACGCAAAAGGAATTCGCCACCAAATTGGGCGTCTCATTGCCCTACTTAAACCAGATGGAGAACAATAACCGGCCGATCTCGACCACAGTTGTTCTGGCTCTGGCACAGGAATTCGGTATGGATGTGACCGAGCTGAGCACCGGCGACAGCGAGCGTCTGGTCTCGGACATGCGCGAGGCTTTGGCCGACCCGGTTTTCGATGACGCCACACCACCACTGGCCGATCTGCGCCTGACGGCCTCGAACGCCCCTGCGCTGGCGCGCGCGTTCATCGCACTGCACCGCACCTATCGCCAAACCCATGAACGGCTCGCTTCGCTGGACGAAGCCTTGGGTCGCGAGGACGCGCAGATTCAGGCCAGCCCCTGGGAAGAGGTGCGTGACTTTTTCCATTATTGCGACAACTACATCGACGCGGTCGACCGCGCGGCCGAACATTTTTCGACCCGCGCTGGTAAAGCCGATGGCATAAGGGCGGAAGCGATCAACAGTCTTAATGAGCGCGACATTCGGGTGCAATTTGTCGATATACCCGAAACACGGAAATACGACGCTGACAGCAAGACACTGCAACTCTCGTCCCGTATCGCGCCGCAAACACAAGTGTTTCAACTGCTGCTGCAGTTGGCGCTTATCAGCCAGGACAAACTGCTCGAAGCCACCCTGGACTTCGCCAAGTTCCAAAGCGAGGAAGCCCGCGCCATCGCCAAGATCGGTTTGGCCAACTATTTCGCCGGGGCGTCGTTGATGCCTTACGACGCCTTTCTGACCGCAGCGCAGGATTATCGCCACGATCTGGAACTGCTCAGCAACCGGTTCGGCGCGTCAATCGAACAAGTGGCACACCGGCTTTCCACACTGCAACGCCCCGGTGCCAAAGGCATCCCGTTCTTCTTTGTCCGCGTTGATCAGGCTGGTACGATTACCAAACGCCATTCGGCCACTCGACTGCAATTTGCACGTTTCGGCGGTGCCTGCCCCCTGTGGAATGTCCACCGTGCCTTTGAAACGCCCGGCCATTTCCTGCGGCAACTGGCGGAAACACCCGACGGCGTGCGCTATATCTCTCTGGCTCGGGATGTTTCGAAATCGGGCGGTTCCTATGGCGCGCCGGTGCGTCGCTATGCCATCGCGCTTGGTTGCGAAATCCGCCACGCCGAAGCGCTGGTCTATGCCGACAATCTCGACATCAATAACGCCAGCGCCTATGAGCCCATCGGCATCTCGTGCCGTATCTGCGAACGGCAAACCTGCCACCAACGCTCGGTCCCGCCGCTGGAACGCCGCCTGTCGATCGACGCCCACACCCGTGGAACCCTGCCATATAAGGTCACCTGATCTTCACCTGGCCTGAAAATACTTCGGGGGAGTCGCGGCCTGCGGCGACGGGGGCGCCGCCCCCGCCTTAAGGTTTAGGCTTTCGACAAGATCGCCCAGATCTCATCCTTGAGCGCCGCGCGCTTCTTGCGCATTTCACCCTCGGTCAGATCTTCGACTGGTTCGATGTTGGTCTCGGCCCGATGCACGATGCGGTTGATCTCGTGATACTCATCCGCCAGCCGGGCAAAATGTGCATCCGATTGCTTGAGCTGGCTCATCAGCTCGACCTTGTCCGGAAACTCTTCGGCCAGTTCATGCGGGGTGTGGGACATTCCTGTTCGCTCCTCAAAATATGTCGTTGCGATTCAGGTCTATACGTCTTTTCCACACCCTGCTTTGACGCGGATCAAATCACCGCTGCGCTGTTGCCCATGCCGGATGAATCCACGGACGGTCATTGGCTTTCGGCAGAGCTTCTTTACCCAACAGATGATCCGACATTTTCTCACCCACCATGATCGACGGCGCGTTGAGGTTGCCGTTGGTGATCTGCGGAAAGATCGAGCTGTCGGCGACGCGCAGGCCGTCCACACCAATCACACGACCCTCAGGATCGACCACCGCATTCTTGTCATCGGCCCGACCCATGCGACAGGTGCCGCAGGGGTGATAGGCGCTTTCGGCATGTTCGGCGATGAAGCCATTCAGCTCTTCGTCTGTCTGCACGTCGGCACCCGGCTGGATTTCCTTGCCCGCATAGGGTTTGAACGCATCTTGCCCGAAAATCTCGCGGGTCAGGCGGATACATTTGCGGAAGTCCTCCCAATCCGTTTCGTGGCTCATGTAGTTGAACCGGATCACCGGCGCGTCCTCGGGCTTGTTCGAACGCAGCGTGACAGCCCCACGCGAAGGCGAACGCATCGGCCCTACATGCGCCTGAAAGCCATGCCCCTCGGCCGCCGCCTGCCCGTCATACCGGACAGCAATCGGCAGGAAGTGATACTGGATGTCCGGGTATTCGACACCGGGGTTCGACCGGATGAAGGCCGCGCTTTCGAACTGGTTCGAAGCGCCAAGGCCGGTTTTGGTAAACAGCCACTGCGCCCCGATCAAGCCCTTGCTGATCAGGTTCCAGTGCTTATACAGCGTGATCGGCTGCAGCGAAGCCTGTTGGATATAAAGCTCCAGATGGTCCTGCAAATTCGCCCCCACACCGGGGCGATCAGCGACAACTTCGATCCCATGTTCGGCCAGATGTGCCGCCGGACCAATGCCCGACAACATCAACAGCTTGGGCGAGTTGATCGAGGATGCGGCCAACACCACCTCGCGCCGCGCACGGATAATTTCCTTTTTACCGTCACGCACCAGCTCAACACCCGTCGCACGGCCGTTCTCCATCACCACGCGCGCGGCCAGCCCGCGCACGATATCGCAGTTTTCACGATTGAGCGAAGGCTTCAGGTAAGCATTCGCAGCCGACCAGCGCCGCCCTTTCCAGACGGTCTGCTCCATCGGGCCAAAGCCTTCCTGTTTTTCGCCGTTATAATCTCCAGTAACTTCATAGCCAGCTTGCTGACCAGCATCGACAAAGGCCTGAAACAGCGGATTTTCACGGGGACCGCGTGAAACATGCAGCGGCCCATCAGTGCCGCGCCATTCAGGATCACCACCATGGCCACCATCATGCCAGGTCTCCATACGCTTGTAGTAGGGCAGCACATCCGAATAGGACCAGCCATCAGCCCCCATCTCGGCCCAGGTGTCAAAGTCACGCGCATGACCTCGCACATAAACCATGCCGTTGATCGAGGATGACCCACCGATCACCTTGCCACGCGGACAGGCCAGACGGCGGTTATTCAGGTGCGGCTCGGGTTCGGAATGATAGCCCCAGTCATAGCGCGACATATTCATCGGATAGCTCAGCGCCGCGGGCATCTGGATGAACGGACCGGCATCGGTACCGCCATGTTCGATCACCAGAACCGAGGCCCCAGCCTCGCTCAGGCGATAAGCCATCGCGCATCCTGCGGATCCTGCGCCAACGATGACGAAATCTGCTTCCATTATTTGGTCTCCATGCCCCGCCGAACCAAGTTGCGAATTTTCGGCGAGGTATCTTCGATTAGGTTGATAAGTCTATTCGCCACGCGGAAAACGCGCGTTTTCCTCAACGACATTCAGATCCATGTGATTGCGCATGTAGCGTTCCGATGCCTTCTGCAGAGGCTGGTAGTCCCAAGGGTAATAGCCACCCTGCCGCAGCGCCTCGTACACCACCCAGCGGCGGGCCTGGCTGGCGCGGACATCCGCGTCGAACTGATCCAGATCCCAACGGGCGTCGGACTTGGCGCGCAGCGTTTCCAGCGTTCCAGCATGCGACGGGTCTTCGGCCAGATTGACCTGCTCTTGCGGGTCGGTCTCAAGATCGAACAACTGATCCGGGTCCAGCGCGCAGCGGTTGTATTTCCACTTGCCATAGCGCAGCGAAACCAGCGGGGCATAAGATGCCTCGGCCGCGTATTCCATTGCTACGGGCGCGGTGCGCTCAACGCCCTTGGCCAGCGGCACGAGGTCTTCCCCATCGGTCCAAGGTTCGATCTCGGCCATATCGACACCTGCCAACGCACCCAATGTCGGCGTCACGTCGATTGTCGAAACTGGCGTGTCGATCCGGCCGGCAGGCAAGTCAGGGGCCGAAATCATCAGCGGAACACGGGACGAGCCCTCGAAGAAGGTCATCTTGAACCACAATCCACGCTCACCCAGCATATCGCCGTGATCCGAGACAAAGAGGATGATCGCTTCTTGCCGTGTACTTTCCAGCACTTCAAGAATCTCGCCTATCTTGTCGTCCAGATACGAAATATTGGCAAAATAGGCCCGGCGGGATTTGCGGATATCTTCTTCGGTGATGTCGAAGCTGCGCCAGTCATTGGCGTCAAAAATCCGTTTGGAGTGCGGGTCTTGGTTGTCATAGCCAAGGTCCGCGACCTCGGGCAGCAGATGTTCGCAATCCTCGTACAGGTCCCAATACTTGCGGCGCGCCACATAGGGATCATGCGGATGGGTAAAGCTGACGGTTACGCACCAGGGTCGGTCATCCTTACCGCGCGCCAGATCATACAGCTTGGTTTTGGCGTTATAGGCGACCTCGTCGTCGTATTCCATCTGGTTGGAAATCTCGGCCACGCCAGCGCCCGTCACCGAGCCCATGTTGTGATACCACCAATCAATCCGTTCACCCGGTTTGCGGTAGTCGGGCGTCCAGCCGAAATCGGCCGGATAGATATCGGTGGTCAGGCGATCCTCGAACCCGTGCAACTGATCGGGGCCGACAAAATGCATCTTGCCGGACAGGCAAGTGTAATACCCCGCACGGCGCAGATGGTGCGCATAGGTGGGGATGTCGCTGCGGAATTCAGCGGCGTTGTCGTAGACACCGGTCCGCGACGGCAACTGGCCGGACATAAAGCTGGCCCGCCCCGGCGCGCATAGCGGCGAGGCCGTATATGCATTGGCGAACCGTGTCGACCTTTCCGCCAATTTCTTCAGATTGGGTGCATGCAGCCAGTCTGCGGGACCATCTGGAAAGAGTGTCCCGTTGAGCTGATCCACCATCAGGATCAGAATGTTCGGTTTTGTCATTTTTCAGCCTCGAGCAGAGTGTTGAGGACACGCAATGCGTGATTAACCGCCAGTTGCGGCTTTTTCGGCGCGCTCAGCGCGGCGCGGATATACAGCCCGTCAATCAGAGCAATCATATTCTCGGCCGCTTCGACCGGGTCGCTCATCAACGGGCGCAGGGCATCAATCAGATTGGAACGGATACGCGCCTGATAGATCTGCCACAGGCGCAGCGCGTCATCGTTGGTTTGGGCCAGAACGTAAAACGTCATCCATGCGGCAATGACATCGGGCGTAAAGCACGAGGGCGCAAAACAGGCCCGGATGATGGCCTGCGCCCGCTCCTGCGGTGCGGCTGCCTTAAGCTCGCTGCGCGCCTCGGCACCGAAATCGGACAGGATGCGTTGCATCGCCGCCAGAAAAATCTGGTCTTTGCCACCGAAATAGTGATGCGCAAGGGCGCTGGACATGCCGGCCCGCTTGGCGATTTGGCTGACGGTCACATCTAGGGATTTCTTCGACCCAAGCTCGGCAATCGTCGCCCTGACGATTGCGTCACGGCGGATCGGCTCCATTCCGAGTTTCGGCATAGCTGTCCCCTCCCTATGACTGGTAGGAAAACGCTACGGTGTTTTTATTGACTCGTCAATCAATAACCATTTCCGCACGCTGAAACCTGCTAGAGTTTTGGAGCTATACTGGGCGTGGTCAGGTTGCTGCGGTTCAGAACCGCTTCGCGCCAGGCGATGAAGCTGACGGCAGACAGGATCAGCGTACCCCCAGCAACAACCCAGATGTCAACACTTTCGTGAAAAACCAACGCGCCCAGCAGCGTGGCCCAGATCAATTGCAGGAAGGTCACCGGCTGCGTGACCGCCACCGGAGCCGCCTGCAAGGCCAGCGTCATGAAATAGTGCCCCGCGGTGGCAAAGCAGGCGACCAGAAACAAAACCCAGATGTCACGCAAGCTGGGCGGCTGCCAAACGGCGATGGCAAAGGGGATCAACGCCAGTGTCACCCAAATCGACAAATGCGCCACGACCACCGATGGTGGAATATCGCGCACCAGCAGTTTGGCCAGCAGGTAGGACCCTCCAAGCAGCAGAGCAGTTCCTAACATGGCCAGGTGACCGGTCGAAACCTCTCTGAACCCCGGGCGCAGGATGATCACCACACCGACCAACGCCACCATTATCGCCGCAATCCGGCGAAAGGCCAGCGGCTCACCCAAGAACAGCGCCGCACCCAACGTGACATAGACCGGCGTCATATAGTTCATCGCCGTGACCTCGGCCAAGGGGATCTGGGTCATTGCATAGAACCACAGCATCACAGCAAAGGCGTGAATGATCCCACGCAGCCCGAACAGGGTCAGATGACGCTTTGTGAGATGAGTCGACAGGATCAAACGCAGGGCCGGCAACAGAAATACCAACCCCAGAGCATAGCGTATGAATGCCGCCTGGATCGGACTCATTGTTGTGCCCAGCGATTTGACCAAGGCCGTCATCACCACAAAGGACAGCCCGGCGGCAAACATCCAGAACATGCCCGCAAGGGGCCGGTATGAGGTTGCAGACGTTTTCATGCCGAAACCTGAACACTGAAACCTGCGCAGGTACAACCCTTCACATGGCAACAAGTTTCAGTGCGATCCCCAGCATGACAATACCGATGACCACATCCAGAATCTGCCAGGCACGCGGTCTTACAAAGACCGGGGACAGCACCCTGGCCCCATAACCGAGGGAAAAGAAGAACACGAAGCTGGACAGCATCGCACCGCTCGCAAAGGCCAGACGGTCATCATACTGGGCCGAGATCGATCCGATCAACACTACCGTATCCAGATAGACATGCGGGTTGAGCCAGGTAAAAGCCAGCACCGTCAGCAGCACTGACCGCAGGCTGGCGCGTTGGCCTTTGGTCACGTCCATCGCCGCCCCGCCCTGCCACGCAGATTGCAGGCTGCGCAGCCCGTACCACGTCAGAAAGATCGCCCCTCCGTATCGCATGACTGTCTCAAACCAAGGTGCCGCTTCGGCCAGCGCCCCAAACCCCGCGACACCTGCGGCTATCAGGATGGCATCCGACACTGCGCAGGTCAGACACAGGGGAAAAACGTGTTCGCGCCGCAATCCCTGACGCAACACAAAGGCGTTTTGTGCTCCGATGGCTAGGATGAGACTGAAGCCCAGTAAAAAACCGGCGAAAAGGGATGCGGACATGATGCCTCCTGTGCGTTCAGGGGCATTGACTATGTGCATTTTTGCATCCTATCAAATTAAAGATGTTGATCCTAATTAAGTTTAGCTAATGATACTCGACCCCAACCACTTGTCGGCTTTGTCGTCGATTTTGCGGCACGGCAGTTTTGAGGCCGCTGCGACGGAACTTACGGTGACGCCTTCAGCCATATCCCAGCGGATCAAGGCACTGGAAGATCGCGTGGGGGCAGCGTTGATCAATCGCGGACCGCCTTGCACCGGAACACCGGCGGGGCTGCGTATTGCCCAGCATGCTGAGGATATCGGTTTGCTCGAAGCGAATTTGGCCCGCGAACTGACATTGGATCAAGGCACCGGCCCGGCCCGTGTCCGCGTGGCAGTGCCTGCCGACGTTCTGGCCACGTGGTTCATTGATGCCATGGCACAGGTGGATGGGTTGTTGTTTGATCTGGTGGTGGATGATCAGGATCACTCGGCCGAGTGGTTGCGGCGCGGCGAGGTTAGCGCCGCCATCACAGTAGGCGGTCAGCCGGTTTCGGGGTGCGACTCCTATGCCTTGGGCGCGCTGCGCTACATCGCGACCGCCAGCCCGGCCTATATGCAACAATGGTTTGCCGAGGGTGTAAACGAACGCTCGCTGGCCCTTGCCCCTTGCTTGACCTTCAACCGCAAGGACAACCTTCAACGAACGTGGATCATCGAACAGATGGGGTGCCGGATTTCCCCACCCTCGCATTTTCTGCCGTCTCCGCAAGGGTTTGTGGATGCGGCCATCGCTGGGTTGGGTTGGGGCATGAACCCTGTCGGGCTGGCGAAGAGCGCGCTAAATGATGGGCGACTACGTCCGCTGCTGCCTGACGCCCCTCTTGACGTGGGTCTGACTTGGCAGGTGGGGCGCGTTCTGTCCTCTGCGCTGGTTCCGCTGACCCGCGCGGTCAGACAAACCGCGGCAAAGGAGCTTCTTCCGTCGCAATCATGACTGTCCTGGTTGCGCGCCCTTGGCCTTTTCCGCGTTGGGAAGGACCACGCGGTAACAGGTGAGGGCAGCAAACAGACTGACCATAGTGATGAACACAATGGCCCACGCAACCTCATGCATATGGGCGACCCCGGCCAAGGCCGCCGACAGGATCACCGCCGTGATCCGGCAAATACTTTTGATCGCCGCCGCGCCTTTGACACGTTGATCCTTGGGGGCCACGTCCAAATAATACAACTGCCGCGCACCGCTTATGCCAGTTACGGCCACGGTCACAACGAACAGCGCGATAGCATGCAGATGGACTGCGTGATCAATACCCAGAAAGTGGACAGTGACCAACGTGGCACCTGTCGCGGCAACCATCAGGTTTCCGGCCACCATGACGGCGCGGTGGGATTTCATGTTCACCAGCTGCCACAGCGGTGCCGAGACCAAATATCCCGACGCGGATGAGATGATCATGGCCGTCAGTCCCTTGGCTGAGGCATGATGTGCCTCGGCCGCGATCAGGGCAAAAAATGGCACCGACAGGGAGACCACGACCAAGGGCAGCCGCATGACCAGATACCGACGGAACCAAGCCTGGTCGAACATGGCGGCAATATCGGTAAAGTTCTCTGAGAACTTCCGTTTCCGCACCCTTTGCGGTGTGTCCTTGACCTCATCCCCTCGTGCGATTTCCGAGATCGCAAGAATGGACAGGCCAGACAGAACGAAAAAGGCCACCGAAACCGCAATCACGGTGGAATGGCGGGAAAACGGTGGGTTTTCCTTGGTGATCTCATGGACCAGCAGCGCCAATCCGATGGCTCCCAACCCGCCTATACCTAATTGAAGATAGTGCATGATCATCCGCGATTTGGATTGCACTTGATCCCCTATCAGATCCGTTAACATCAACGACTGGATCTCTTCGATCAGACCAATCACGAAGAACGCCGCGACAAAGGCCAACGCAATCGCAGGGACAAACCCGGTCGCGGCCACCAAAACAGCCATGACAAGACAGGCGCCTATACAAACCTCGGTAAGGGCAATCCCGCGTTTCTTCTGCTGTCGCGCCGAAATCGGCTGTGCCAGAAAGATATCCGAAATCATGCTGCCGACCATCCGAATGGACACCAATGCGCCTGCGATGAACATGGGCAATTCAAAAGAAACGGCCAGAAACGGCAGCACGATAGAAGGGCTGCCAAGCGTCCACGCGACCTGAGACAGGATGCTCTGACCGGTCAGAACAGGAATGTTGCGTTTGGGTTGGCTGGCTGGGCTGTCCGTCATTCGCTCAATCAGATTATGTGCCGTTTGGGCACAGATATTCTGGTCAAGCCTATCGGGTTCTGTCCAACCGGCCAAGAACCCACAAAGCAAAAAACCCGACCAGAGGCCGGGTTTTCCAACAGAAATTCAAAACGCTTAAAGCTGCGCCATGACCTCGTCCGTTGCCTCAAAGTTCGTGGTCACGCGCTGTACGTCATCGTCATCTTCCAGCGCATCGACCAGCTTCATCAGCTTTTGCATGTCTTCCAGCCCCAACTCGGTTGTGGTGGTGGGTTTCCAGATCAGCTTGGTAGATTCGGATTCGCCCAGCGCGCCCTCCAGTGCGTTCGACACATCATTCAGGTCGGTGTCAGCACACCAGATGATGTGACCATCCTCCGAGCTTTCGACGTCTTCGGCGCCGGCATCGATGGCGGCCTCAAAAACGGTGTCCGCATCGCCTGCAGTGGCCGGATACACCACCTCGCCCTTGCGGTCGAACATAAACCCGACCGAGCCGGTTTCACCCAGATTGCCGCCATTCTTGGAAAAGGTTGAACGCACGGTCGAGGCGGTGCGATTGCGGTTGTCAGTCATCGTCTCGACGATCACAGCCACACCGTTCGGGCCGTAACCCTCATACCGGATTTCTTCGTAATCGTCGCCTTCACCCGCAACCGACTTTTTGATCGCCCGGTCGATCACGTCCTTGGGGACTGAGTTCGACTTGGCCTCTTTAACTGCCAAACGCAGGCGTGGGTTCTTTTCGGGATCGGGGTCGCCCATCTTGGCGGCGACAGTGATTTCTTTCGACAGTTTGGAAAACAGCTTGGACCGCGCGGCGTCCTGACGTCCCTTGCGGTGCTGGATGTTGGCCCATTTGGAGTGGCCTGCCATGGTGCGTCCTCGTGATAGTGATTGCGTATTCGGCGCTCATATAGACGTTTGCAGGGCATGGGATCAAGAGAGCGGCTTGCGAGACGCCTCCTTGCGGGTATGTTGGCGGGATGACGACAGATCAGATTATTCTTTTCACCCTTTTTGCCACTGTATTCGGAATGCTATTGTGGGGGCGGTTTCGCTATGATCTTGTGGCGTTTTCTGCGCTGTTAATCGGGGTCGTTCTTGGCGTCGTGCCGGTGGACAACGCCTTCGCCGGGTTTGGACATCCGGCAACCATTATTGTGGCGTTAGTTCTGGTTGTCTCAGCAGGGCTGGTTCGGTCGGGGGCGGTGTTTCTGATCACGCGCACGCTGGTTGATGCCTCGCGCGGGCTTGGCGCGCATATCGCACTGATGGGCGGGATCGGAGCTGTTCTATCGGCTTTCATGAACAACGTGGCCGCACTGGCCTTGTTGATGCCGGTCGACATTCAAACCGCGCGCAAGGCGGGGCGGTCGGTAGGCCTGACCCTGATGCCGCTGAGCTTTGCCACCATTCTGGGCGGAATGGCCACCCTGATCGGGACGCCGCCAAATATCATAATCGCCTCGATCCGTGCCGAAACATTGGGCGAGCCGTTCCGGATGTTCGATTTCGCCCCTGTCGGCGGGTTAGCGGCCATTGCCGGGCTGACCTTTGTGTCTTTGATCGGATGGCGTCTGATCCCGAACCGCGGCCCGCAAGAGGAAACGTCCGAGGCGCTGGCGGAATACATCGCCGAACTGACTATTCCTCCGGAATCAGCGCATATCGGCAAGCGGGTCAGCGAATTGTATGAGGCCGCCGAGAAATCCGACGTCGCTATCATCGGTTTGATCCGCGATGGCAAGCGGCGCTATGGACGATCGGCCCATGCCACCTTGAAACCGGGCGACGCGCTGGTGCTTGAGGCGCGGCCCGAGGCACTGGATGAATTCCGTGCAGCGCTGAACCTCGATTTTTCGGACACGCGGAGGCAGGAGTTGCTGACGGCCGAGGGCGACGGGCTGGAAGTGATCGAGGTTGTTGCCACCGAAAGCGCCCGCATCACCGGACGCACCGCGCAAGGGTTAGGGCTTGCCTGGCGGCAAAGCACTGTGCTGATGGGCATCTCGCGCCAAGGTCGCCGTATCACCGAACAGGTCCGAAAGACCGAAGTCGAGGCAGGCGATATTCTGCTACTGCTCTGCCCTCGTGACCGCAGTGCCGACGTGACCGAATGGCTGGGCTGCCTGCCGCTGGCCACGCGTGGCCTGAACGTCACCGCCAATGACAAGGCCTGGCTGGCCATCGGGCTGTTTGTCGCTGCGGTGTTGGCCGCAAGTGTCGGGCTGATCTACCTACCGATTGCCCTGGGGTTTGTCGTAGTCGCCTATGTGCTGACCAAAATCTTGCCGATTGCCGATCTCTATAACCATATCGAATGGCCGGTCGTTGTGCTGCTGGGATCGATGATCCCGCTGGGTAGTGCTCTGGAGACATCAGGCGGCACCGAATTGATCGCCAATGCGCTAGTGCAACTGACGGATGGCCTGCCCGCATGGGCGATCCTGACGGTATTGATGGTTGTAACAATGACCCTGTCGGATGTGCTGAACAACACCGCCACAGCCATCGTCGCCGCCCCCGTTGGCATCCAAATGGCGCGCACGCTTGAAGTCTCTCCCGATCCGTTTCTGATGACGGTTGCTGTGGCAGCTTCGGCCGCGTTCCTTACCCCGATCGGGCACAAGAACAACACGCTGGTGCTGGGGCCTGGCGGATATCGGTTCGGGGACTACTGGCGCATGGGGCTGCCGCTGGAAATCCTCATCGTTGCAGTTTCCGTTCCTGCCATCCTTGTCTTCTGGCCGCTTTGACGGGTAAGGGCACTGCATGAAACGATTTCTGATCCTGCAATTGCGCCCCGAGACCGAAGCTTCGGATGCCGAATACGCCTCGATTCTGGACAAGACCGGTCTGTCGACGGACCAGACCCATCGTATCCGTCTGGATTGTCAGGGCCTGCCCGCGGGTCTGGATGTGGCAGATTATGCCGGCGTTATCGTAGGTGGAGGCCCCGGTTGCGTCAGTGATGATCCGGCGACGAAATCCGAGATGGATGCAAGTATCGAAGCGGCCATCATGGGTTTGATGCCGCAGATCACCGCAAATGATCACCCTTTCATGGGCTGCTGTTACGGATTGGGCATTCTCGCGGCGCATCTGGGCGGCGATGTCAGCAAGAAACAGTTCGGAGAACCCGTCGGCCCCTCGACCTGCCAACTAACAGATGAAGGCGCGCTTGACCCGCTGACCGCCGGGCTGGGCGACAGTTTCGAGGCTTTCGTCGGCCACAAAGAGGCTGTTCAGTCCCTGCCCGACGGATGTGTCCACTTGCTGGCCTCGAACCCCTGTCCGTTTCAGATGATCCGCTGGGGTAAAAATGTGTATGCCACGCAGTTCCACCCCGAGGCCAACGCGCAAGATTTCGAACAGCGCATCAATATCTACAAGGATTTCGGCTACTTCCCGCCCGAAGACGCCCAGCGTCTGATCGATATCTGTCACGCCGCCGAGGTCACCAAGCCCGGCGAAATCCTGCGCCGTTTCGCCCAACGCTATATGTGACCTAACGGCGCGGTTGCCTGCGCCTTGAACACTCGCTTAGGCTGATCCGAACGGCTGAGGGAGGAGTTGTTCTTGGATTTGCTAATAAATGTCGGGCTGCCGTTGTCGCTGGCCATTATCATGCTGTCCCTTGGTGTTGGGCTTCAGGTATCTGACTTCCAACGGGTGCTGCGCCGGGGTTATCCTTTTGCCATAGGCGCGCTAAGCCAAGTTGTTTTGCTACCCGTCGCAGCTTTCATCATAGTCAAACTCTTCGCTTTGCCGCCCGAGATCGCGGTGGGGTTCATGCTGCTCAGCTTTTGCCCCGGAGGGGTCACCAGCAACATCCTGTCCAAACTGGCCAAGGCCGATGTCGCGCTGTCGGTTAGCCTGACTGCCGTGATCAGCCTGTTGTCCTTGATTACCGTTCCCGTTTTGGCGGCTTGGACCATCGCTCACTTCATGGGCGAAGACGCGCCCGACGTGTCGATCACCGGGCTGGCAATTGCAATGTTCCTGATCACCACACTGCCCGTCGCCATCGGCGTCAGCCTGCGCCATTTCGCAGCCGGATTTGCCGAACGGATCGACGCGCCGCTGTCCAAGACGGCCACCGTTCTTTTCGTTCTGATCGTGATCGCCGCGCTTGCCGGGAACTGGCAGTTGTTCGTCGACAACCTTGGGATCATGGGCGCGAGTCTGATCACGCTGAACGTTGCGCTGTTGGCGATTGGATTGGGAATTGCCCGTGCCGCGAAGCTGTCGTGGACGGAAAGCAAAACGGTCTCAATTGAAACCGGCATTCAGAATTCGACGCTAGGGATCACGTTGGCGGCGCTGATCACCGGGACAGACAGCGGGTTCAGCCCGCTGGCTCTGCCCTCGGCCGTCTACGGGATCATGATGTATGTCGTGGCCCTGCCCTACATCGCCTGGCTCCGCAGCCGCTGAAAGGACAAGACATGACCAACACTACTGCTGACGCCATTGTCGTGGGCACCGGACTGGCCGGGCTGGCCGCTGCGGCTGAGTTGGGGGATCGTGGCAAGAAGGTGATCGTGCTGGATCAGGAGCCTGAGCATTTTCTGGGCGGGCAAGCGCATTGGAGTTTGGGCGGTCTTTTCATGGTCGACACGCCAGAACAGCGCCGGATGGGCATCAAAGACAGTCAGGACCTTGCGCTGCGCGACTGGATGGGCAGCGCGCAGTTTGACCGCGAAGAAGACGCATGGCCCCGCAAATGGGCCGAGGCCTATGTGGAATTTGCCGCAGGTGAAATGCGTCCGTGGCTGTATGAGATGGGCCTGCGCTGGTTTCCTATCGTTGGCTGGGCTGAACGCGGTGGGTCCTATGCGGATGGTCATGGAAATTCAGTGCCGCGGTTTCACATCACATGGGGCACCGGACCGGGCGTTCTGAAGAACTTTGTCCGACGCGTGCGCGAACATGTCAGCGCCGGTCTGATCGAGTTAAAATTCCGCCATCAGGTCAGCCACATCATTATGCAGAACGGTTGCGCCAAAGGGGTCTCGGGCGAGGTTCTAGCCGATGACACGGCACCCCACGGTGCCAAAACCAACCGCGATGAAGTGGGTGAGTTCGAGGTCTATGCGCCCTCGGTCATCGTTACCTCGGGTGGGATCGGCGGCAATTTTGAGATGGTGCGCAAAAGCTGGCCCCGCGATCGGCTGGGTGAGCCGCCCAAAGATATGGTGGCGGGCGTTCCGTTTCACGTGGATGGTCGTATGATTCCCATAAGCGAAAAGGCCGGCGGGCACGTCATCAACGGCGACCGGATGTGGCACTATACTGAGGGTGTGCGGAACTGGAATCCGATCTGGCCCGCACATGGCATCCGTATCCTGCCCGGCCCCAGTTCATTGTGGTTTGACGCGCGTGGCAATCGGTTGAAACCGCCCTTCATGCCGGGGTTCGACACGCTGGGCACGCTGCAGGAGATCCTTAAAACAGGATATGAATACAGCTGGTTTGTGCTGACCCAAAAGGTGATCAAAAAGGAATTCGCCCTGTCGGGTTCGGAACAGAACCCAGACATGACTGATGGCGGCTGGCGCGAGGTGCTGTTCCAGCGCGTCCTGACCGGCTCAAAAGCCACCGCGCCTGTCGAGGCCTTTAAGGAACATGGTGAGGATTTCATTGTCGCAAACACTCTGACGGAACTGGTCAGCGGTATGAACCAGATGGGTGGTGGTCTGATCGACGAGACCCATCTGCGGGCGCAGATCGAGGCGCGGGACTCACAGGTCGACAACCCCTTTACCAAAGACGCGCAGATGGCCGCCATTCTGGCTGCTCGTAACTATCGTGGCGACAAGCTGATCCGCACCGCCAAGCCGCACAAGTTTCTTGATCCCGCAAACGGCCCGCTGATCGCCGTGAAACTGCACGTGCTGACACGCAAAACGCTGGGTGGATTGCAGACCAATCTCGACAGCCAGATGATCGGCGCGGATGGTCAGGTTGTGCCCGGCCTGTTTGCGGCAGGCGAGGTCGCCGGGTTCGGCGGCGGTGGCTATCACGGTTACAACGCTCTTGAAGGCTCGTTTCTGGGCGGCTGCATATTCTCGGGCCGCAATGCCGGGCGATCTAGGGCCGTCGCCTGACGGCCCCGCCTTACCGGGTGCGCACGAATTTGATAACCGGTTCGCCTGCGGCATCCAGAAAGGCCAGCGCATCGCCTTCAACCGCGTAAGTGGTGACGCTTTGCAAGGCTTGAAAGAATTGCCGCTCAACCTCTTCCAAGGCCGGAGGACACGCCATCAGCGTGGCAGCCATATTGTCAGGGAATGCGATAGTCACACCGGAAATGTCGGCCTGTCCGTTGAACCGGTTGCAGCCACCGCTGCCTGAAAAGGCACCATCTTGGGCAAAGTTAATCTCTGGGCGGCGCTCTGCTTCAATCGGTGCGCCGTTCAGGGCGGCGGCCGTCCACTGCGTGTTGTCCAGCATGTTTCCCCCCTTTACTTGCACCAGCATAAGGTCTGCGGAATTTCCTGCCCCATCGGTCAGAACCGGATAGGCCGTATCGGTGGTGAACAGCAGGTCTTGCCCCTGGCTGATCGAGGCCCGCACCACATAGCGGTGCCCGTCCTTGATCAGCGCGTCATCGAATGTCAGCTCGAACTGCGCGGGAACGCTGTCCATTGCATAGCGTTTTGCAGCAAGGGACACTGCCGGTGCATCGGCCAGAGAGACATCCTGAAGCTCGACATATAGCGTCGCATCGGGCGGCACGGCAATCCGCTCGCGATAGGCAGCGGTTCCCGTTACGGTTCCAGCATGGCTTTGGCTGCCCAAAATAGTCAGGACAAGAGCGCAGACAACGATGGCCTGGCCGAGCTTTGGAAATGGCATGACACAATCCTTTCACTTCCACTTTGGTGAAAAGATCGTGGCCAGATCAGTATTTACAAGACCTAGTGATCCAAATCGGCGATTCCACGCCTGATTTACAGGGGCCAGATCAGCGGGATCAACAACGACGCCAGCAGCCCAACAGTCAGGTTCAGCGGAATGCCGACCTTCATGAAATCGACAAACCTGTACCCGCCCGGACCATAAACCATCATGTTGGTCTGATACCCGATCGGCGTCGCGAACGAGGCTGAGGCCGCCACCATCACCGCCACCACCAGCGGGCGCGGGTCAATCCCGACCGCCTGAGCCAACCCGATGGCAATCGGTGTCACCACCACGGCCACCGCGTTGTTTGATACCAGTTCGGTCAGCACCGAGGTCAGCAGGTATACGGCCCAGATGATCAGGAAGGGCGGCAATGAGCTGAGGCCCGGAGCAATCGCCTCGACAATCAGCGATACGGCCCCGGATTTATCCAGCGCGGCCCCTATAGCCAGCATCGAGAAGATCAACGCCAGCAAGCGGCCCTCGACAAAAGAAAATGCCTCATCCGCGTCGATGCAGCGCGTGATCAGGACCACCGCAACTGCCAGAACCGACAGCAACAGGATCGGCGCGACACCCAACGCGGCCAAGGCGACGATACCGACCAGCGCGCCAATCGCAATGGGGGCATGGCTTCGCCTGAACGCACGTGCCGACGGTTGCGAAACGTCGACCATGTCCATGTCGGCGGCCAGTTTCTGAATGTCAGCGGGCGATCCTTCCAGCAGCAGCGTGTCGCCGACCCGCACCACAAGATCATCCAGTTGACGCCCGATATTCTGGTTCCGTCGGTGTACAGCCAGCACATAGACACCATACCGACGCCGCAAACGCAGCGTGCCCAGCGTCCGACCCACCATGCGGCAACCTGGGGTGATCAGAACCTCGACCGTCTTGGTCTCAACGGCCGAGACCTGATCGACGCGCTTTAGTTCCTTGTTGCTTTGCAAGCTCAGCAATTCGGTCATTTCAGTTCGCAGAACGACACGGTCGCCAAGTTTCAGCTCAACACCTTTCAGATTACGCCGCAGCGACTCATCCCCGCGGATTACGTCGATCAGCCGCACACCGGGGCGCTTGAACAGCTGAACCCCTGTGACCTCTCGACCGATCAGGTTGCTTTCAGGCGGAATGACAGCCTCGGTGAAAAACTTCATTTTGGATCGGTCAGACAACAACGTCGCCATGCTGTCCCGATCCGGCAGCAGGCGCGGCGCGATGAAGCGCAGGTAGACCATACCGTAGATCACCAGAGCGATGCCCAACGGGGTCACCTCGAAAATGGTGAAGGCAGTCATCCCCTGCGCACGGGCCACACCATCCACCAACAGGTTGGTCGAGGTTCCGATCAACGTCAGCGTGCCGCCTAAAATCGCTGCATAGCTCAGCGGGATTAGCAGTTTCGAGGCCGGAACATTCAGCGTGCGCGCGATCTGTACAAATACCGGGATCATCACGACAACCACCGGCGTATTCGACACCACGGCCGACGCCAGCACAACAAACGCCATCAGCAGCCCGATGGCGAAACGCGGGTTTACCTGTGCCTGCTTTTGCGCGGTCGAGGTAAATGCGTCCAGCGCGCCAGTGCGCACCAGAGCCCCCATGATGATGAACATCGCCGCAATCGTCCACGGCGCCGGGTTGGATAGAACCGCCAGCGCGCTTTGATACGGCAAGATACCCGTCACCAGCATGATGGCGACACCGCCGATGGCAACGACCTCGGTCGGGTAGACCTCACGCAGGAACATGACGAACATGCCCGCGACGACCAAAAGCGCCAGTATTGCGCTGCCTGTTTCTGTCAGTTGAAGGAATTGCATTCTTGGTATTCTGTCCGAACCCTAGCCTGGCTTGCGCGCCCGGCAGCCAGTTTCACGCATTGCGCGCGGCAGAGCAAGCCTGACATCGCCTTATTGCGGCCCGGCCTGCTGCAAACGCCCACCGACGCGCACCATTTGCACAGATTTTGCCCGTCCGTCGCGGTCATCGGTTTCAACGAACACACCGCTCAGCGTTGCTTCGCCATTGGCCGGGGTGAACCGCGCCTTGGGCATGCCGGTGATAAAGCGGCGCATCGGCTCGACCTTGTCCATCCCGATCACTGAGTCATAGTCGCCACACATCCCCGCATCGGTCAGATACGCCGTGCCACCCGGCAGGATCTGTGCATCCGCAGTTGGAACATGCGTATGAGTGCCGACCACAAGGCTTGCACGTTTGTCACAATAATGGCCCATCGCCATCTTCTCGGACGTTGCCTCGCAATGCATATCGACGATGATCGCCTGGGCCTGCCCGCCACGCGGGTGGGACTTCAGAATGGGCTCAACCGCCGAGAACGGATCGTCAAAGGGCCGTTTCATAAAGACCTGCCCCAGAACCTGCACCACCAGAACCTTGCGCCCGCCCGGCGCGGTGTACAACCGATGCCCCCGCCCCGGCGCACCCTTCGCAAAATTCACCGGGCGCACGATACGCGGTTCGCTCTCGATGAATTGCAGCATATCTTTCTGATCGAACGCGTGATCGCCCAGCGTTAGACAGTCCGCGCCCGCGTCCAGCAGCAGCTTGGCATGATCGCCGGTCAGACCCATCCCGTTCGAGGCATTCTCGCCATTGACCACAACGAAATCCAGCCGCCATTCGTCGCGCAAACGCGGCAAATGTTGCTGAATGGCCGTGCGTCCCGCACGGCCCATGACGTCACCCAGAAAAAGTATCCTCATCCAACCTGTCCTAAGTGTGGTAATGACCAAGCACAAGTGATTAAGCTGCCTGCATAATCTGCCAAAGCCTTTAAAGCAGGAGAATCTTGATGACTCGCATCCTTTTGGCCGTTGCTGGCCTGTTCGCACTTGCCGCCTGCGACGAAACCCCAGCAACCGATTCCACCACGCAACTGGCGAACCCCGCGGCGACCTATTGCATCGACAGCGGCGCACAGTACGAGATACGCGACGGTGACAACGGCCAAACCGGCGTTTGCATTCTGCCGGATGGGCGCGAGGTGGATGCCTGGGAGTTCTTCCGTGAGAACCACCCGAGCTAAGGCGATCAGCCCGAGAACGTCAGAACCCGGCTTTCGGTAATCACCATATCCAGCGGCTGATCCGTGGGCTCTAACGGCAGCTCTTTGGCCTCTTGCGCGTCAAAGGCAAAGCCAATGGCCAGTGTCGGGCGCTTGGCGCGCAGACCCTGCAACGTGCGGTCGTAAAAACCGCCGCCATAGCCCAGCCGCCCGCCCAGCGCATCGAAAGCAACCAATGGGACGATCAGAATTTCGGGGTCGAAGTAATCGTCGACCTCGGGCACCTTGGCCCCAAACGGGCCGTCCTTCAGCGTGCCTTCAGGCGTCCAGCGCGAAAACTTTAGTGGCTGACCGGCAGCCTGAATGACCGGCACACCAACCGGACCATAGGCCGATGCTTCTGCCATCGCCGCCACTGGATCAATCTCGGTACGGATCGGCATATAACCGGACAGAGGTACGCCACGGTGTCCGGCCAGAACCTCGGACAAGCGCCCCGCAGCACCGGGCAGGCGGGTGTCAAAAGCAACCTTGCGGCGTGCAAAAGCCGCCTTGCGCGCGGCGGCTTTGATTTCGGTCAGATCGGTCACAGTAGCACCACGCTGGCAAGCCCCAGGAACAGGAAGAACCCCATGACATCCGTTGTGGTCGTCACGAAGGTGCCGGAGGCAAGCGCCGGGTCAGCGCCCAATCGGTCCAGCACCACAGGTACTACCGTACCGATGAACCCAGCGATGATCATGTTCACGACCAAGGCAGCGCCGATCACGACACCCAGCATCGCAGAATCGAACCACATCATCCCCACGGTTCCCAAAACGATGGCGAAACACAGGCCGTTCAACATCCCCACCAGCAGTTCCCGCCGGATCACGCGCAATACGTTCGACCCCGTAAGGTCGCGCGTCGCCAAAGCCCGCACCGCAACTGTCAGCGATTGAGTGCCCGCATTGCCGCCCATCGACGCCACGATCGGCATCAGAATGGCCAGCGCCACCAACTGATCAATCGCCGCCTCGAACTGCGAGATCACCAACGAGGCGCAAATCGCCGTGCACAGATTCACCGCCAGCCACGGCAGGCGACGCTTGCTGGTCGCGGCAACGCTGTCGGACAGCGAGCTCTCGTTGCTGACACCCGCAAGGTGCAGCATGTCCTCTTCGTATTCCTCATCCAGAACAACCATCGCGTCGTCGATGGTGATCACACCGACCAGCCGCCCGTCTGCATCGACCACGGGCGACGAGATCAGGTGATACTGGTTGAACGCATATGCCACGTCCTCTTCGTCCTGATCGACAGGAATAGTGTGGAACTCTTCTTCGGCGATGTCGTGCAGCGGCACCTCACGCCGAGCGGCCATCAGCTTGCCCAGCATGACCTGCGCTACCGGTTTCAACCGGGGATCGACCAAAACAACGTGATAGAACTGTTCCGGCAGGTCGTCATTGGCCCGCATGAAGTCAATGGCCTGCCCAACTGTCCAATGTTCGGGGGCCATGACAACCTCGCGCTGCATAAGGCGACCGGCCGAGTTTTCGGGGTAGGACAGCGCCTGCTCGGCCGCGATCCGTTCGGAATCCTCCAGCGCGTCAAGGATGGCCTCTTGCTGCGGTTCTTCGAGGTCTTCCAGAAGGTCGACAACATCGTCGCTTTCCATGTCCCGTACAGCGTCGGCCAGAACGTCCGGGCGCAGAACCTCGATAACCTCTTCACGAACGGCCTCATCCAGTTCCGACAGGATATCGCCGTCGAATTCCTTGTCGTACAGACGGATCAGTTGGGCGCGTTCCTGAGGGCTGATCTGTTCCAGAAGGTCGGCGATGTCCGCAGCGTGCAGCGGATCCATCAGCTCGATCAGTTTGTCGCGATCATCCACTTCGACCGCGTACAGGATATCCGCCACAGTCTTGCGATCCAGCGCATAGACGTCTTCGTCACTTGTGGATTCGGTTACGGGTTCATCAAAGCCTGTTGTCATGTCTGCCCCCGTTTCGCGCGCTCATTGCCCCCTAATTAGAAGAAGCAGCTACCGGAAAACAATGACAATGCGCCGATTTACCGGCAAGTTTCGCCCGCCTATGCTGTTTCACAGTCCTATTCAGGCGGAGATGGATGAAAATGGCGCAAAAAACGCTGCTGAAAGGTCGTGTTCTGAGCTTTACGGGTTCCCCTTTTGAAGGAGAACCGACCGAGGCCGTGAAAATCAGCGGGGCCGTTCTGGTTGAAGACGACCGAATATCCGCTGTTGGGGATGCCGAAAGCCTGCGCGCCAACAACCCCGAGGCCAACGTGGTGGATCACGGCCAGAACGTGATCATGGCAGGTTTCGTCGATGCGCATGTCCACTATCCCCAAACAGCGATGATCGCCAGTTGGGGCAAACGTCTGATCGACTGGTTGAACACCTATACCTTCCCCGAAGAGATGAAGTTCGGCGATCCGGCCTATGCCGGTGAAATCGCCAACCGGTATCTGGACCTGACAGCTGCGCATGGAACGACGACCATGTGCAGTTTTTGCACCATTCACCCCGAAAGCGTTGATGCATTTTTTACCGCCGCCCAAAAGCGCAACCAACGGGTTGTGGCGGGCAAAACCTGCATGGACCGCAATGCGCCCGAGGAGCTGCGGGACACGGCGCAAACGGGTTTTGATCAGTCCCAGAAGCTGCTTGAGAATTGGCACGGCATAGATCGCCTGTCTTATGCCATCACCCCACGTTTTTCGCCCACGTCCACGCCGGAACAACTGGAAGCCATGGGCGCGCTCTGGGCCGATTACCCGCATTGCCTGATGCAAACCCACCTGAGCGAACAAACCGATGAGATCGCCTGGGTCCGCGAGCTATTCCCCGAGGCACGCGATTATTTGGATACCTATGAAAAATTTGGCCTATTAGGGTCGAACGGCCTGTATGGCCACGTTATCCATCTTGAGGCACGCGAACGCGATCGCCTGCGCGAGGTCGACGCGGCGCTAATCCACTGCCCGACCTCGAACACATTCATCGGCTCTGGCTTGTTCGATATGGCGGGGTTGATGCGTGACGGCCATCGCGTCGGGTTGGCGACGGATACCGGCGGCGGGTCCAGTTTTTCGATGCTGCGAACGATGGCAGCAGCTTATGAAATCGGACAACTGCGCGGGGCGCCGCTGCACGCCGCGCAACTTTTGTGGCTAAGCACGGTTGGCTCAGCACGTTCGCTAAGGATGGACGATTGCATCGGCAACGTTGCACCGGGGATGGAGGCTGATCTGATCGTACTCGACCTCGCCTCGACCCCCGCCATTGCCCAGCGCGAAGCCTGCGCCGAGAACCTGTGGGAGGCCATCTTTCCCACCATCATGATGGGCGACGACCGGGCGATCACAGAGGTCTGGATCGCCGGTCAACGCGTTTCCAACTAGACTTGCAGGGCGCGGGCCAGCTGGTTCTGCCGCGCGATCACGCGGGGCATGTCCAAACTGGTGACATGCCCGTCACACACGATCTGGCGGCCCTCGACGAACAGGTGCTTGACCTTCACCGGTCCGGCCAACAGCAAAGCCGCCGGGTCCCAACTGCCGGCGCTTTCGATACAGCTTGTGTCCCAAATCGCGATGTCAGCGCGTTTTCCGGGCTTCAGACGTCCGCAATCAGGACGGTTCAGCACATCTGCACCACCGCGTGTCGCAATCTCTAGCACTTCGCGCGACGACATGGCATCCGCGCCGTTGGCTACCCGTTGCAACAGCATGGCCTGACGCGCCTCGAGGATCAGGTTGCCGCTGTCATTGCTGGCTGAACCATCCACGCCCAGTCCAACAGGCACGCCGTGATCCCGCATCTCGCGCACCGGCGCGATTCCCGAACCCAGCCGACAATTGGAACAGGGGCAATGCGCGACGCCGGTTTGTGTTTTGGCGAACAGGTCTATTTCCACCCCATCCAGTTTGACGCAATGGGCGTGCCAGACGTCCGTGCCGGTCCAGCCCAAATCCTCGGCATATTGGCCCGGACGGCAACCAAACTGGGCCTGCGAATAGGCGATGTCCTCGTCATTTTCCGCCAGATGAGTATGCAGCATAACGCCCTTGTTCCTAGCGAGAAGCGCAGCATCGCGCATCAGGTCACGGCTGACGGAAAATGGCGAACACGGTGCAAGCCCTACACGGCACATTGCGCCTTCGGACGGGTCATGAAACGCGTCGACCACACGGATCATGTCGTCCAGAATCGCTTGCTCTTTTTCGACCAAGGCGTCGGGCGGCAGACCTCCGTCGCTTTCCCCGATACTCATCGCACCGCGCGTCGGATGGAAGCGCATTCCGATCTCGGCGGCGGCAGCAATCGTGTCATCCAGCCGGGCACCGTTGGGGTACAGGTAAAGGTGGTCGGAACTGAGTGTACACCCTGACAGCGCCAGCTCGGCCAACCCGATCTGGGCCGAGACAAACATTTCTTCGGGCCCAAAGCGGGACCAGATGGGATACAGCGTCTTGAGCCAGCCAAACAGCAGCGCATCTTGCCCACCGGGCACTGCGCGGGTCAGGCTTTGGTAAAGGTGGTGATGGGTATTCACCAGACCCGGCGTGACGACACATCCTGTGGCGTCATGCACCTCTCCGGTTGTTTGCAGTCCGTGGCCGATCTGGTCGATCTGTCCACCGCGGATCAGGATATCCGCGCCGGAAAGCTCGCGGCGTGTGTCATCCATCGTCAGGATGGTGTCTGCGTTCTTGATCAGGATTTCGGTCATGTCGCCCTCCTTGCATCCGCCCGTTTCGTGCAAGAAGGTAAGGGCTGGCGGAAAACGGGCATAAGAACCAGCCGGGCAGAGATTACCTGACCAGCCTTAACCCGACAAGCTGTTTCAGTAGTTGCGCAGAAGCTTTAGCGCCGCCGCATGTAATTCTGCATTTGCCGCAGCCAATACCCGTCCGCCCTCATGGGCTGGACCACCTTGCCAATCTGTCACGATACCACCTGCGGCCTCGATCACCGCAATGGGGGCTTGAACATCATAAGCATTCAGGCCCGCTTCGATCACCAGATCGACCTGCCCCGCCGCCAGCAAAGCGTAAGCGTAGCAATCCATGCCATACCGGGTCAGTTGCACCTGTTGGGCCACAGCCTTGAACCCGGCGCGTTCTTCAGGGGTGCCGACCTCGGGGAAGGTCGTGAACAGAATGGCCTGATCCAGATTGGAGGTTTTGCGAGTTTTCAGCGGCATAGTTCCGGTCGGCCCGGTCGCCTGTGCAACATCCGCTGATCCAAGGAAACGTTCGCCGATATAGGGCTGATCAATGACGCCCAAGAACGGACCGTTCTGGTTGCTCAGCGCGATCAGCACGCCCCATGTCGGTGTGCCGCTGATAAAACCGCGGGTGCCATCGATCGGGTCCAACACCCACGTCCGGCCGGAACTGCCCTGAGTCTGGCCGAATTCCTCGCCGAAAATGCTGTCATCGGGGCGGTGCTTGGCCAGAACCTCACGCATGGCCTTTTCCGCGTTCCGATCCGCGACCGTGACCGGATCAAAGCCGTCGACCAGCTTGTTCGAAGTCTCAATATTTGATTGTCTAAAAAACGGAAGAATGGCCGCACGCGCCGCGTCGGCCATTTCTTCGGCTACATCCAGATCACTTAAAGTTGTCTCTTGCATGCGCTACCCGTGCGGATCACACGTGCCAGAGTCAACCCCGGTTCTCTCAGGCGACGTCGCTCAGGACGCGGGCAAGTTCGAACAAGCGGCGGCGCTGGTTTTCCGGAATCGCATAGTAAGAGCGCACCAGATCCAGAGCTTCCTTGTCCCCCATCAGATCGGCCGGAACCGATTTTTTGCCGGCTGTTTCCTTTTCAGATTCTTCCAAACCTTCAAAGAAAAAGCTGACGGGAACATCCAATGCCTCGGCAATGTCCCAAAGGCGCGACGCGCTGATCCGGTTGGCCCCGGTCTCGTATTTCTGAATCTGTTGAAACTTAATACCAACCTGCTGCGCCAACTGCTGTTGGGTCATGCCAATCAGCCAGCGGCGATGCCTGACGCGTTTGCCCACATGGACATCGACGTGATGGGTCATTGGTATTCTCCTCTTAACTACACACACAACTAATTCGGGTGTGCGACATGCATGTACTACCGCAACACTAGCGAGCCGCCCTTAACCACTCCCTAATCAGGAACATGCCCCCCAAATCAGCACCTGGGACAATATTGCTCTTTTTGGGCTTTTTTTCAAGAAGGTTGAATCTGTTTCGCCATGCACAGGACTAAGGTTGTGCCCTTTCGATCCCGCACACGCAGTTACCGTAGGCAAGCCTGAGACGTCATCCACACAGTCCTTTCCGCCGCGCCGGGTAAGCGATTGACATTCCCCGGTCAGCACGAACCTATGCGCCAAACCACAGGAGCCCGACCATGCTGGCCTATAGAATTTCATCTACGGACGCCGCCGCCCAGCTTTGCGACATTGACGTGCCGACCCCACAAGAAGGCCAGGTCCGTGTCGCGATCAAGGCATGCGGTCTGAACTTTGCCGATCTGCTGATGCAGAAGGGAACGTACCAGGACACGCCGCCCGCGCCGTTCACTCAAGGAATGGAAATCGCCGGCGTGGTCGAAACAACAGGTCCCGGCGTTTCGCATCTGAGCGCCGGTGATCGCATTGCGATCTATTCAGGTCAGGGCGGCCTGGCAGAATTCGGTGTGTTTGACGCTGAACGCGCAATTCCCCTGCCCGATTCGGTCAGCTTTGAGGACGCCGCCGCGATTCAGATCGCTTATGGCACCAGTCACATCGCCCTGGATCACCGCGCCCAACTACAACCCGGAGAAACCCTGCTGGTCACTGGCGCGGCTGGCGGTGTTGGGCTGACCGCCGTCGAGATCGGCAAGCTGATGGGGGCAACCGTAATTGCGCAGGCGCGCGGCGCAGACAAACTGGCGGTCGCTCAGGCAGCGGGGGCGGATCACCTGATTGATGCGTCCGAGGATTTACGCGCGCGTGTCAAGGAACTGGGCGGAGCGGACGTGGTGTATGACGCCGTTGGCGGCGACGTGTTCAAAGCCGCCTTTCGCGCCACCAACCCCGAAGGCCGCCTGCTGCCTATCGGTTTTGCAGGCGGAGATGTGCCGCAGATTCCGGCCAATCATCTGCTGGTTAAGAACCTGACGGTGATCGGCTTTTACATCGGTGGTTATCTGACCTTTCGGCCGCAGATCGTTCAGGACAGTTTTGACACGTTGTTTCGGTGGTGTGCCGAAGGGCGGATCAAGCCGCATATCAGCCACGTGCTGCCCCTGTCGGATACCGAGAAAGGCTTGCAATTGTTGCGCGACCGTGCGGCAACCGGCAAGGTCGTGATTACGCCCTAACCGACCACAGCCTTCAGGGGCGCACTGCCGAGCATGCGGAAATTCTGTCGAACCAAAGCTGCAAGTGCCTCAACCAACGGCCCGCGTCCGGTATCGCCTCCGTACAGGTTGATCATATGTTCGGGCAGCTCAGGCAATACACCGCCATCATCGATTTGAACCAAATGCGCAGCCTCGGTTCCGTCGAGCATGGCGTGGACGGCCAAGTCAGCGGCAACGGTCGCCTCGATGGTGCGATCATTTTCGGTTTCAACCGACAGCTCCCACGGGATGCCAGCCTCATCCAATGCCGCGATGACCTGTGGCCGGAACATGCAGCGACGGCCAAGCGCTATTGGGATCGGCCGCTTGCGCCACGCCGACCCACCCGGCGCCCCGATCCAGCGCAACGGCAATTCGGCGATGATTTCGCCCCCCTCGCCGGCACTTGCCTCAGTTGTGAGGATCAAATCGCATTCGCCGCGTTTGAACATTTCCTTCAACTGCATCGTGTACGAAGAAATCAACTGCACCCGCACCCGCGGGAAATCCACGTTGAAACGCTGCAGGACACGCGGAATAGCCGGGTAAACGATGTCATGCGGCACACCCAGAACGACTTCGCCCTCAAAGGCTTGGTCAGTGAGTTTCGAGATCACCTCATCGTTCAACGCAATCATCCGGCGGGCATAAGCCAACAGTTGTTCTCCGGAAGCTGTCAGCGCGATGGTTCGGCCACTGCGATCCAGCAGTTCCAGTCCCAGCAGCTCTTCCAGACGCTTCAACTGCATTGAAACGGCTGATTGCGTCAGGTGCAGGAACCCGGCGGCACGTGTCACTCCACCCTGATCCGCCACCGCCACAAACGATCGCAATGTCGTAATGTCCAAATTCCGCATGTTCACGAATCCTTATGCATCACTTCAAAAACATTCATTTTTAAAATGTCTCATAGTGCGCCATATAAATCAAGGAACTTGATGAGAAAGCAAAAACTCATCGAGGATCAATGAAAGGACATATATTATGACCCAAATTGCAATTCACAGACCTTGCCCGCCCCGTCGTCGTTTTGGCCTGACCATGTTGTTGGATGCGTTCTCGCTGCGTCGCCAGCGTTGCACGCTTGCCAGATTGGATGCACGAGCACTAGAAGATATCGGAATCACCCGCGAACAGGCCGATGCCGAAGCTGCTCGCCCCTTCTGGGATGCACCGGAATTCTGGCAAAAATGACCCTGACACTCATGTTTTCCTACTGAATGGCGGCCCGCTGACGCAGGTCGCCATTTTGTTGCATGTTTTAACCGGTTTCCCACTCTAAACTCTTGAAACACGGCCCGCAGTTGCCGATATTTGCTGGGAACGGGGTCCGGGTTTCGGACCGCGAAAAGAATTATGTGAAGGGAGACCCTTTAATGGCACAATTTGACACGATCCGGACGGCTGCCGGTACGCGCGCTGCCCAGATTGACGAGGGCCTGCGCGCCCATATGAACAAAGTCTACGGCACGATGTCCGTGGGCATGCTGATCACGGCGCTCGCCGCATGGGCGATTGCCGGTCTTGCTGTGACGTCTGATCCAACCAACGCCGTGGCCCAGATCGGCGCTGACCGTTACCTGACCAGCCTGGGTGGGGCACTATTCATGTCACCGCTGAAGTGGGTTGTAATCTTTTCACCGCTGGCCTTCCTGATCTTTGGCTGGGGTGCGCTTATGCGGCGCGGGTCGGCTGCAGCCGTACAGCTGGGCTTCTTCGTCTTCGCCGCCGTAATGGGCGTGTCGATGAGCTCGGTGTTCATGATCTACACCCCCTACTCGATCGCACAGACGTTCATCGTGACCTCGATTGCCTTTGCTGGCCTGAGCCTCTTTGGCTACACCACCAAGCGCAACTTGAGCGGCATGGGCACGTTCTTGATGATGGGCTTGATCGGCCTGCTGGTGGCCATGGTCATCAACATCTTCCTGCAATCGCCTGCAATGATGTTCGCAATCTCGGCAATCGGTGTACTAATCTTTGCTGGTCTGACCGCGTTCTACACCCAAGACATCAAGAACACCTACATTGCGCACGCAACCCATGGTGATCAGGAGTGGTTGAACAAAGCCGCGATTGACGGCGCGCTGAGCCTGTATATCTCGTTCCTGAACATGTTCCAGTTCCTGCTGATGTTCATGGGGCAGCAAGAATAACGCGCTTCAACACTGCACCAATCAAACAGGGCGGGTCCAAAACGACCCGCCCTTTTCTTTTGCCTATTTAGCCTTTTCACTGCCCGGCGGACACCTCGACCGGTGCCCCAAAAAGACAAAGGCCCCGCTCAAATGGCGAGGCCTTGGAAGTTAGAAAGAACGGGGTCTTAGCTGCAGTTCAGCGGCACCGCAAAACCCGAGCTGCTGTCGGAAGAGCCCTTGCGGTAAACGTCACCCGCAGGCAGACAGCCGGTAAACTGTTCCGCGTTGCGACCAAAGTTGGCACCGATCTGATTATCGACGCGCGTGCTGTTGTTCGGGGTGCGCAGAACACCATAGAGGGTGCCGTTCACATTGACGGTGCTGAGGAACAGATTGGTGTCCTGCCCGGTCAGAACCACCGAGTCCGTATCGCTGCGTCCACCATTTTCAATTGCAACTCGGGCAACTTTCTCTGCCTCAGTCTCATCCGTCGTGACGGCCACGGCAGGCAGAACAGCCAGTTCAGCCGGCACATTCGTTGCAGGCGGAAGGATGCCCACTGCACCGGGTACATCCGAAAGCGAGCGCGGTTCACCATCGATACCCGTGAATCCGATGCCTTCGCGGTTATAGGGATCTTCACAGGCTGCAAGGGCCAGAATGATCGTAGAGGAAAACAAGATTTTTTTCATGACGGCCAACATTTTGGAACGAGTTGTTGAAGCGTATGAGTAAGACGTCAAAAAAAGCAACCCGTCGACGATCCGATTGCCCCAATTGCTGATGCTTCGTTGCAACGGCGCGAAACGCCACAAGCGCGATCCCATCGGGATATGCGCAAAAAAAAGGGTCCTGCCGCGGCAGAACCCTTTAAAAAACTGTCCAAGCTGGACGGCAGATTACTTAATCTTGCCTTCCTTATACTCGACATGCTTCCGAACGACCGGATCGTATTTACGAATGGTCATTTTCTCGGTCATGGTGCGCGCGTTTTTCTTGGTCACGTAGAAGTGGCCCGTGCCCGCGGTCGAGTTCAGACGGATCTTGATTGTCGTCGGCTTCGCCATGGTTATCTCCTGCGTCCGGAAAGGCAGGGGCCTTTCGGTTGAATTCCTATGAGCGTGCGCTTTTACTCGGTCGCGCAGCCGAGTCAACCAGATTCCGCGCACAAAGCGCACAATTCCTGCAGTCGCACCCTGCCCCGGTTTGGCGCGATCACGGTTCTGTGATAAGGTCCCGCCGTTCTATCCCACAAAGAAGCCGACGACAGGCTCGTATTTCGAAACGGCAGCAACAGGCGAAACCCTCTGCGAGCAGAGGTTTTAAGCATGTTTTTGGGGGGCTATCATGACGGAATGGAAACTTCAGGGTGAAGAATTGGCCAATTGCAACTGCAACTTTGGTTGCCCGTGTCAGTTCAGCGTCCTTCCAAGCCATGGCAATTGCGAGGCTGTTGTCGTGTTCGATATCGAGTCCGGGAACTATGGCGACACCGATCTTGCCGGAGTACGCGCGGCTGGCGTGTACCACTGGCCTGGCCCCATTCACGAAGGCAACGGCCAGATGCAGCTGATCATTGACGAAGCCGCCAGCGCCGACCAGCGCGCCGCTATTGAAGCCATCATGAAAGGTGAAGACACCGACGAAATGGCGACCATGTGGTACGTCTATAGCGCCATGGCCCCTACAAAACATGAGACTTTGTATGCCCCGATCGAATTGAAGTGGAACCGGGATGAGCGTGCTGGATACGCCAAAGTTTCGGGTATCTTCGATGTAGAGGTCAGCCCGATCCCGCATATCGTCTCGGGCATGCCGCATCGTGCTTCGATACAGTTGCCCAACGGGTTTGAGTATCGCCACGCCGAGGCAGCCTCGGGGACTGCCAAGACTACGGGCGGCGCGATCAATCTAACCTTTGATGCTACACACGCGCATTTGGCGCATCTCAACATCTCAGGCCACGGAGTCCTCGGCGCGTAGCGGAGGCTGACATGAGCACGGTCCCTCCCCGTCCCGGAGTCGTAGATCGGGTGCTGCGGCGCGACAGCGGCATCGTTGTGTTCTGCGTTCTGCTGATCATTCTGGGCGCGTCCTGGTACACGGTTGCGGGCATCGGTATGAACATGTCCGCAATCGACATGACCCGAATGGCTGGCCCGATTGGCGAGCCGATGAGTATGGCGACTGAAACACGCTGGACACCGATCTACGCCGTTCTGACTTTCCTGATGTGGTGGGTCATGATGATTGCCATGATGACCCCCAGCGCTGCCCCCACCGTTCTGTTGTATACGGCGATCAAACGAATGGGGCCTGACAAGTTGCGGGCGTCGCGTCTCAGCCTGCTTTTTTTGACGGGCTATCTGGTTGCCTGGGCGGTGTTCAGCATCATTGCAACCGGGGCGCAATGGGCGATGGAAAGCGTCGGACTGTCCGATGGGCCGATGATGACGATCCACTCGAAATTTTTTGCCGGATGCGTACTGGTCGCTGCCGGTTTGTACCAGTTGTCCAGCTTGAAAACCGCTTGTCTGCGCCACTGCCGCAGCCCCGCCCAATTCCTGGCCGACCACAACAGGCCCGGTGCCTATGGCGCGTTTCGTACCGGCGCGCTGCATGGTGCGTTTTGCCTGGGATGTTGCTGGGCGTTGATGTTGCTGCTGTTCGTGGGCGGAGTGATGAACCTTTATTGGATTGTGGGCATTGCCGTTTATGTCGCGTTGGAAAAGCTGATGCCGCGGGTGCGGTGGTTCGTTCCGCTCACTGGTGTTGCGTTGATCGTCGTGGGCGTTTGGCTGATCGCAATCTCATAGATCGCGACAGGCTGAAACGTTCATAAGGGCTGAAGGACCGGCCAAATTTCGGGTTCTGCATTAACTTTTTTGACAGGAGGTAGTCATGCCTATTTTTATCACCTACGCGTCCTATTCGCCGGAAGGCGTTAAGGGAATGCTCAAGAAACCCGTGGACCGTTCGGGCGCGGTCAGGGCATTGCTGAAAAAAGCCGGCGGTAAGCTGGTGGCGTTTTACATGACCTCTGGCGACAATGACGTGGTGGTTGTCAGCGAATTGCCGGAAAGCACGGATGCAGTTGCTATAGGCATGGCCGTTGCAGCATCAGGCGCGGTGTCAAAAGTTGAAACCGTGCGCGCATGGAAGGCAAAGGACTTTGTCGCTGTGACCAAAAAAGCCGCAAAACTGACCGGAGCCTACAAGGCGCCGGGCCGTTAATCGGGATCTACGCGCGGAGGGCCTGTAAGCCGGATCTTGTTCCAGGGTTACCCCCTTCGATGACCATTCCTCTAGGCCGTGCATTGCTGCGCGGCTCAAGCTGCCAACCCGGTCCCTCTCGGCCAAGACGCGCTTAGCGGCGGTATCGGCTGACGCCGACCGGCCCGCGCGAGGACCCTATTTGGCATTGCTCCCGGTGGGGCTTGCCGTGCCGCCGCTGTTGCCAGCGGCGCGGTGGGCTCTTACCCCACCGTTTCACCCTTACCGCGTTTTGCCAAAGGCGAACCTCTGCAATGGTGCGGCGGTCTGATTTCTGTGGCGCTTTCCGTCGGGTTGCCCCGCCCGGGCGTTACCCGGCACCGTTGTCTTGTGGAGTCCGGACTTTCCTCTCGGGCATACGCCCCAGCGGCCATCCGGCCCTCCGCGCGGGATGTGGGTATGCTTTGGGTACGGCGGCGTCAAGGGTGGATCAGGTTTTCTTGATCAAGGGTATAAGGTCAGCCGGTTCCAACGGGCCGTCACCCCATGGACGATATCTGAGGCGCACCGCGGCCAGAAGCGTGTCATGGTCCGTCTCCGCCGAGTAGCCTGCGGCGCGCGCCAACGCATTGAACGTATTTAAAGGGGTTTTGCCAGGGTCGTGTTGAGAGCGCTTTCCGGCAAGGGCCATGTGTTCCAGCCGCTGCCAAGGGAAGCGCGGACCGGGATCGGACTTACGGCCCGGTGCCATGTCGGAATGGCCAATTACATGTTCAGGGGGGATAGCCCACCGGTTCATGATCTGGTGTAACAGGGTTTCCAAAACGTCCAACTGCAGCTCGGAAAAAGGGTGCGCGCCGGTGTTGTCCAGTTCAATTCCGATCGAACGGGAATTGATATCGCTCTGGCCATGCCACTCACCCGCCCCGGCATGCCAGGCCCGATCCTCCTCGCGCACCATCTGCCAGAGTGTACCATCCCCACCGATCAGGTAATGCGCGGATACTTCATAGGCAGGGTCGCACAGCCGGTCCAGCGCCTCGGTTGCGCTGTCCATCGCGGTATAGTGCAGCACGATCAGCGACGGGGTCAGCCCATCCCTGCGTTCGCCAAAGTTAGGGGACGGGTGCCAGTTAGGCGTCAGCGGCTCAGTTGTTGACGGCACTGCGGAACGGGCTGGGGTCCCAGCCACAGGCGTAGCCATCGCCATCCGGGTCAAGTCCCTTGCGGTCGCGTTGCGGGCCACCGTTGGACAGGAACTCAATCTGAGCTTGATCCGGGGATGGAAAGCGGGCGCAATTGCGCTGCGCCTTGGCTTGCAGGTTCAGACCTGCACGGCTGTATAGCTGGGTCCCGACCGGGTTTGATGTGTTCAGCGCGTATTGCACGATATTGGGCTGACCATCCGTTCCACGTTCCGGAACGGCGGTGGGCGCGACCACCTCATAGGTCTGGCGGTTCTGTTCGATCAATGCGGCGTCGGATTCGATGGTGCGACGGTCAGAGACCGCTCCAAAATCCTGCTCATCGGAAATCGCGTTGCTGATGGGGTCTTCGACGGGCGACGGTGCCGGAGTGATCGCGCCTTGTCCTGAGGTGCCAGCCAGCGCAGCCGCGGTCGCCGAAGCGATGTCGGCATTTTCGCCGGTTGGCAACGGGGCTACTGTGCCAGGCGCGCCCAGCTGCTGTTCTGACACGTCTGGAGGGCCAAGCAGCGGGTTACCAGTATATCCCTGCCCCGCCAACTGCGCCTCTCGCTGTGCCTGATAGGTGGGGGTGTTGAAATCCGTGCCACCTATCGGGGCCACCGTATTACAGGCGGCCACGAACCCGATTGCGGGGATCAGAAGCGTAAAGCGCATCCAGCTGCTCCGTATTGCGTTGTCTTGCCTGACTTGAGGATTACCACCATTTGCCAGGCTTGGCCACAAACCCGGCGGCGTTTTCCAGCGCATAGGCCGTGTTGAGCAGATCGCCCTCTTCCCACGGGCGACCAATCAGCTGCAGACCCAGCGGCAGGCCCTGTTTGTCCAGACCGGCAGGCACAGAGATGCCCGGCAGACCGGCCAGGTTCACTGTCACCGTAAAGACGTCGTTCAGATACATCTGAACCGGGTCCGCCTCGGTCATTTCACCCAGGCCGAAAGCGGCCGACGGCGTTGCCGGGGTCAGGATCGCGTCGACACCTGCGGCGAAGACATCTTCGAAGTCTTTCTTGATCAGGGTACGGACGCGACGCGCGCGATTATAGTAAGCGTCGTAGAAACCTGCGGACAGCACATATGTACCGACCATGACGCGGCGCTGCACTTCGTGACCAAACCCTTCGGCGCGGGTCTTTTCGTACATCTCGGTGATGCCGTCGCCCTGTGCCAACTGCGCGCGGCGGCCATAGCGGACACCGTCATAGCGCGCGAGGTTCGACGAGGCCTCAGCCGGTGCGATCACGTAGTACGCAGGCAGTGCGTATTTGGTGTGCGGCAGCGAGATATCGACGATCTCGGCCCCTGCCGCTTTCAGCATTTCGGCCCCTTCAGACCACAGCTTTTCGATCTCGGCGGGCATGCCATCCATGCGGTACTCTTTTGGGATACCGATTTTCTTGCCTTTGATGTCACCCGTCAGCATCGCCTCGAAATTCGGAACGGCCAATTCGGCGCTTGTCGAATCCTTGGCGTCGTGACCGCACATGGTTTCCAACATGATCGCCGCATCACGTACGTTCTTGGTCATCGGACCGGCCTGATCCAGCGAGGATGCAAATGCCACGATACCCCAGCGCGAACAACGACCATAAGTCGGCTTGATACCGGTGATGCCAACAAAGGCGGCAGGCTGACGAATCGAGCCGCCTGTATCGGTGCCTGTTGCGGCCAGGCACAGGTCGGCTGAAACAGCCGAAGCGGACCCAC
Organism: Ruegeria sp. BH6; assembly: GCF_056538105.1. NCBI lineage: Bacteria > Pseudomonadati > Pseudomonadota > Alphaproteobacteria > Rhodobacterales > Roseobacteraceae > Ruegeria > Ruegeria sp. BH6. The sequence continues at coordinate 189,091 of NZ_JBQFSR010000001.1, read as the reverse complement.
CCGACGAGCCACCTGGTGTCAGCTGCGCGTCATCATTACCACGGCGCCAGGGGCTTACCGCGTTGCCATAGACGGACGTCTCGTTGGACGAGCCCATGGCGAATTCGTCCATGTTCAGCTTGCCCAGCATCACGGCACCCGCATCGGCCAGTTGCTGCGACACGGTGGATTCGTATTCAGGCTTGAAGCCATCCAGAATCTTTGACGCGGCCTGCGATGGAACGCCCTTGGTGCAGAACAGGTCCTTGATACCAATCGGCAGACCACACATTGACGGCGCGTCGCCACCCTTGATCCGCTCATCAGCCGCTTTGGCGCGTTCCAAGGCAATCTCGGGCGTTTTATGGACAAAAGCGTTCAGCGCGTCCGCGTCGTCAATAGCCTTAAGGCAGGATTCGGTCAGCTCGACCGAAGTCACATCACCCTTACGCAGCGCGTCGCGGGCCTCGGCCAGGCCAAGTTTGTTCAGATCGCTCATGTCTTACTCCACCACTTTGGGGACTGCAAAAAAGCCTTCGCGTGCGTCGGGGGCATTGGCCAGAACCTTGGCCTGCTGATTGCCGTCGGTGACCACATCCTCGCGACGTTTCAGGCGCATCGGCTCGACCGAGACCATCGGCTCGACGCCTTCGACATCGACCTCATTCAGTTGCTCGATGAACCCAAGGATTGTGTTGAACTCGGATGCCAGCGCGGGCAGCGCGTCATCCTCAACCTTGATCCGGGCCAGTTTGGCCACCTTGGCGGCGGTGCTTTGGTCAATCGACATCGGAAAACCTCATATGCGTTAGGGGGCATTTACCCGTCTGATGCCCGGGTCGCAAGTCCGCCGAAGAGCGGATGTGACCCTGTTTCCGTCGTGGGCGCGTCCAGCCATTCAAAACTGAATAACCAGTATACGCAAAAGTAAACCAATTAGTTCAGTTTTCGCCTTGAAAAAGTGAACCAAACTGTTCACCTCATGATCCATGGCACAGCCAGATACCGGAGAAAGAAAATGAAAACCTTCATTACCGCAGCCCTTTTGACCGCAACCATTCTGAGCACCCCCGCCATGGCCTTCGGCCCTACGACGCAAACCCTGATCCCCGACGTCTCGTTCCCGACCCCCTCGCCCGAGACGGTGACACAGGATAGCGCCAAAGTCGGCAAATAAGGTGCCTTTTGCCGCCGGGCCAGAATCCCCCCGACTGGCCCGGCCAGGGTGCAATTGACTGCTGCATCCGATGAAACCAACCGCTACGATGGTGCGAACTAACCGGTCGGATTGCATCGTAAATCCGGCAAAACCCAACGGAGCGGAAGATGAGCGCACGAAAGCAAGCGGTTCTGGACGCAATAGATGCGGCCAACAGGCAAGACCCCACAATCGAAGATGGCCAACCCGCTGCCCTGCTATACGGCCAGAGGATGAGCGCCGAGTTGGACCGGCTGTTTCCAGACGCGTCGGACCCATTGCAGATCGCGGCACGCGGTCAGCATGTGGAACGCTGGAAGCTGGCTCGTAGCGAATACCCCGAAGACCGAACCGGATACCTGACCTGGCGCAAGGCACAGGCTGAACATCACGCCGAGATTGTCATGGGGCTGATGGAGCAAGCTGGATACAGCAAAGACGAGGCCGAATCCGCCGGTCGCATGCTGCGCAAACAGGGCATCAAGCGCGATGACGAGGTTCAGGCGCTAGAAGACGTCATCTGTTTCGTTTTCCTCAAGTGGTATTTCGCGCCTTTCGCGGAAAAACACTCGGCCGAGAAAATTCAACGCATTGTGGAGAAAACCGCGCGCAAGATGTCAGGCGACGGACGGACGCGGGTGCTGTCCGAATTTAACCTCCCGGAACATCTGGCCGCCGCGTTTCAGGTCTGAGACACGCGCGCCAGATGCCTACGATAGACCTCGATCATCCATCCCAGCATGGTGGCGTTCAGGATGTGCCACATGAAATGCATGCCCAGCGGCACCTGCGCACAAATGGGGTCATCGAGCGCACGAAATGCAATCGAGACGATAAGGATCACCGCCCCGATGGCCAGTCCCTGCGCTGTATCCGGCGCCCGATTGCGCAGCAGGAATGCATAAATCAGGATCAGCAGCGGAACCGGAGCGTAAGCCGCTGATCCGCCCAGTCCCGGTACAAGTTGGAACACGGGCACGGTCAGCGTCGCGTAAGGTATGAACAGGGCCGTCAAGATTGCCGCGATCATCGGTCTAAACCGCCAGACATCCCGGTTGATGGCAAAGATATAGACCAGAATGTACAGCAGGATCGGCACGACATCCGCCATGGCCGCCCAGGTCTGCGCATGGGTATGGAACAGAAAACTGCCAACACCGATGGTGGCCAGAATGACCACAAGCGCCATTGCCAGCGGCATCCCCCGCCCCTGAACGCGCCGCCACATAACAAACGCCGAGATCAGAAACGCCGCGTTTGTCACAGCGTTGATCGGCTCGGCCCAATAGGCGGGCGACAGACGCTCACAATAGCCGTCAATTTCCTGAAACCAGTCCATGCACTTTTACATAGCCGATGCTAGGTTGATGCCAACAGTATGATCAGGAGGATTTTTTCAATGAATATCATCTGGCTGGGCCACGGTAGTTTCCGTATTGAAACCGGTGGGCAGGTGCTGTTGATCGACCCGTGGCTGACCGGTAACCCGGTGTTGTCCGAGGACCACCATGACAAAGCGCTGGATGGTGCGACGCACATTCTGCTGACGCACACACATTTCGATCACGTCGCAGACGTGGTGTCGCTGGCCAAGCATCTGAAGGTTCCCGTGGTCGGCCAATACGACCTGATGGGGTATTGGAGCGAAACCGAAGGGCTGGAAACCGTCGGCTTCAACAAAGGCGGCACAGTGGATTTGAACGGGGTCAAGGTATCCATGGTGCCTGCCTCGCACAGCTCGACCTTTTCAACGCCGGACGGCCTGCGGACCGGAGGCAGCGAGGTCGGCTTCATGATCGCCTCGGAAGATCACATGCTTTACGTGTCAGGGGACACCGACATCATGGCGGATATGGAGTGGATGGGCGATTACTACAAACCCGACATCGGCATCCTGTCAGCAGGCGGACATTTCACCATGGACATGAAGGGCACGGCCTATGCGGCCAGACGGTATTTCAACTTCAAGACGGTGATTCCCTGTCACTACAAAACTTTCCCAATTCTGGAACAGTCTGCTCAGGCGCTGATTGATGGGTTGCCGGGGGTGGACGTGATCGAACCTGAGTTGATGAAACCTATCACTCTTTAATATCACGGCGTGCAGCGAAGAAGGCTCTCAGAAGATCGGCGGCTTCTTGGGCTGCGATGCCATCGTAAATCTCGGGGACATGGTGCGCCTGTGTGTGGGTGAAAACCCGCGCTCCATGGGCCACACCGCCAGATTTCGGATCGGCAGCCCCATAATAAATGCGCCGGATACGCGCCGCGGCCAAAGCTGCCGCGCACATGGCGCAGGGTTCCAGCGTGACGTAAAGGTCGTGATCCGGCAGCCGTTCGGACCCGGCCTCGGCGCAGGCTGTGCGCAGGGCCAAAATCTCGGCATGGGCAGTGGGGTCGTTCATTTCGCGTGTCCGGTTGCCCGCCGCAGCCACGATCCGGCCGTCAGGCGCGACAATTACGGCCCCAACCGGAACCTCTCCGCGATCTGCCGCAGCGCGCGCCTCGACCAACGCCTTATCCATATGTGATTTGAACGTCATGCCTCTGACTGCATCAGAAACCTGTCTTTCGCAAGCGGGCGGGATGCGCTATGGGCTGCGGATGACAAAAACCCCTCCTCCCGGCGACCGGATCGCCAAAGTGCTGGCCCGCGCGGGCGTTGCCTCGCGCCGTGAAGCGGAACGCATGATCGAAGCTGGCCGCGTGGCAGTGAATGGCAAGCTTATTGATAGCCCAGCCCTAAACGTAACCGCCAAAGACAAGATCGTCGTCGACGGCAAACCTGTGTCGGAACCTGAACCCTCGCGTCTGTGGCTGTATCACAAGCCGTCCGGTCTGGTGACAACGACCCGCGACGAAAAAGGCCGCGCCACCATTTTCGACAACCTGCCCGAGGACATGCCCCGCGTCATGAGCGTGGGGCGGCTGGACCTGAATTCCGAAGGGTTGCTGCTGCTGACCAATGACGGCGGCATCAAACGCAAGCTTGAGCTGCCTTCGACCGGTTGGCTGCGCAAATACCGCGTTCGTGTGAATGGCCGCCCCAAGGACGAAGACTTTGCACCGCTGCGCAGGGGGCTTGTGATCGACGGAGAACGCTTTCTGCCGATGGACGTGTCTCTGGACCGCCAGCAAGGCGCAAACGCATGGCTGACCATCGGCCTGCGCGAAGGCAAGAACCGTGAGATTCGCCGCGCAATGGAGGATATCGGCTATGCCGTGAACCGCCTGCTACGGGTATCTTACGGACCGTTCCAGCTGGGCAGTCTGAAACCCGGCGAGGTTGAAGAGATCCGCCGCCGCGTTATGCGCGACCAACTGGGTCTGGACGCTGAGCCCGAATCCAAACCCAAACGCCCTGCTCGTCCGCAACGAAAACGACCGCCGGTCGGCAAGAAATCTCGCAAGTGACGCGGGTTTAGCAACCTTCCCCCTAGCGCCAAGCCCACGTATCGCCTAAATTTTCCGTAAGTTATTCCACGGGGGAACGCCATGTCAGGGACCGGAGTGCAAAAACTGGCCTATGCGGCCCTTCTTGTGCTGATGTTTGGTGTTTGCACCGGTGTGCTGGGGGGGCTATAGCGCATGGCTAAGCGGTATGGCGGAAAATTCAGCCCCGAAGGCGGCAGCTCTGACGACGACCAACCGCAGCGCGGGCAATTTCATGGCGCGCGCGTCGAACCGGCAGGTGCACGGGCCAATATCCTGTTTCTGCCTGCCATTCCCCTGGTGTTTCTGTCGTTAAACGATGGTGCAGTCGGGATGACGATTGGGCTGGTCGCCGCTGGCCTGCTGACCGCCGCTGCCTTTCTGTTGCGCGAAGGGTTGCGCGCCGAGGCCGAATTTAACACACGTCGCACCGCGAGACGCCCTGCCTTTCCACGCAAGATTTTCGCTAGCGTGTTGACCGGTATTGGTGTCGCTGTGGCCGCGTACCGGACGGAATACCTGGATGCCGAAACTGCTGCTCAGGCCGGCCTGCTGGCCCCGATCCTGTTCGGAGCGGTGGCAACGGTCCTGCATTCCGTGTCCTTCGGTCTGGACCCGATGAAAGACAAGGGCATGGAAGGGATCGATACCTTTCAGCAAGACCGCGTGGCCCGTGTGGTTGAAGATGCCGAAACCCATCTGACAGAGATGACCGACGCCATCAAACGTGCGGGCGACCGCCGGATCGAAGCGCGTGTCGAACGGTTTCAGGACACCGCCCGCGATCTGTTTCGCACGGTCGAAGAAGACCCGCGCGATCTGGCCGGTGCCCGCAAATACCTGACTGTCTACCTGCAGGGTGCCCGTGATGCGACCGTGAAGTTTGCCGATGTCTATGCCCGCACGCGGGATGCGCAGGCATTGGCTGACTATTCGTCTCTGCTGGACGATCTGGAACAGAATTTCGCGGCCCGCACCCGCAAGATGTTATTGGATGACCGTAGTGATCTGACGGTCGAAATTGACGTGTTGCGCGAACGGCTGCAGCGCGAAGGCGTCCGGTTGGACTAACCGGCCCATTTTTTGAGAAAGGATTACCCCATGTCCGATGAGATCAAGAACAAGGCGGTCGAAGCAGAAACGCTGGTACAGGAAGTGACCGCCGTTGCGTTGCCTGAACCCACGGCCGAAGTCATCTCGCTGGAAGACGCAGACGACCCTGTCGGCGCTGAAATCCGCAAACGCATGGACGAGCTGGATATGAGCAACACGAATTCGATCGTATCATTCGGTTCGTCCGCTCAGGCGGAATTGCAGGAAATCAGCCAGGCCATGCTGGCAGATGTGCGCAACAAGGATGTGGGTCCCGCTGGTGACAGCCTGCGCGATATCGTCACCTCGATCCGGGGCTTTTCGGTCAGTGAACTGGATGTGCGCCGTGAACGCAGCTGGTGGGAAAAGCTGATCGGCAAAGCTGCGCCCTTCGCCAAGTTTACCGCACAATACGAAGAAGTTCAGAGCCAGATCGACAGGATCACTGACGACTTGCTGGGTCATGAACACACGCTGTTGAAAGATATCAAGTCACTGGACTTGCTGTATGAAAAGACCCTTGGGTTTTACGATGAGCTGGCGCTTTATATCGCGGCGGGCGAGGAAAAGCTGACTGAACTGGACAGCCAGGATATCCCTGAAAAAGAGGCTGAGGTTCAAGCTGCACCCGAGGATCAACAAGTGATGAAAGCGCAGGAGCTGCGCGACATGCGCGCCGCGCGGGACGATCTGGAACGCCGCGTGCATGACTTGAAACTGACGCGGCAGGTGACAATGCAATCGTTGCCCTCGATTCGGTTGGTTCAGGAGAACGACAAGTCGTTGGTGACCAAGATCAACTCGACGCTGGTTAATACTGTACCACTGTGGGAAACCCAGTTGGCCCAAGCCGTGACCATCCAACGCAGCGCCGAGGCCGCCTCGGCCGTGCGCGATGCAAATGACCTGACCAACGAATTGCTGACTTCGAATGCTGCGAACCTGCGTGAATCGAACAAGATGATCCGCGAGGAAATGGAACGCGGCGTGTTCGATATCGAAGCGGTCAAACAAGCCAATGCCGACCTGATCGGCACCATCAATGAAAGTCTGGCCATTGCCGACGAGGGCAAGGCCAAGCGTGCCGCCGCCGAGCAAGAGCTTCAGAAGATGGAGGCCGAACTGCGCGATACGCTGGCCGCGGCCAAGGCCCGCAAGGATGGTATTGGCGACAATGCCGGCACGGCGGTTCCGGGCTGACAGCGTGCGAAGGATGCGGTTTTCGGGATATCTGAAGCCGGTCATGGGCTTTCTATTGCTATTGGCTCTGGCCAATTGCGATGAAACGCTGACATCCTCTGTCGTTCCGCAACCGCGCCCAGAGGCACTGGCGCCTGCCGCCAATGCCTATGTCCCCCCATCCGCTGCCAGTCAGGACCTGGCCCGGTTCTATCAGCGGGTCGAGCGGGATCTGCTGACCCGCGGTTTGCTGCGAACGGACGGAGGAGGCCCTGACACACCGTATGACGCTGATGATTTAGCCCGTAATTTTGGCAAAATTGCTTTCATCAACGAACACTCCGGCAAATCCGCCGCATTTGTCAGCGGCCCGAGCGAGATTAAGTTAAATCGCTGGAAGAGCCCAATCCGCATCAGGACTGAGTTTGGTCCGAGCGTTTCTATGGAAAGCCGCGAAGCTGATCGGCAAACCATTCAAAACTATGCCAAACGGCTGCAAAAAGCGACCGGGCACAACGTTCGAAGTGTAAATGGTGACGGGAACTTTCTTGTTTTCATAGCAGGTCAGGACGACGTGGCTTACGCTCAGGATAGATTAAAATCACTTGTTCCGGGTATCCCTGACGACAGGTTGAATTTGCTGAGGACGCTGGACCGGCCGTTTTATTGTTTTGTCTTTACGTTTTCCGGCCAAGAGGACACCAATACCGTAATCCGTGCCGTAGCTTACATACGTGCAGAACTACCCAATCTGCTGCGGTTGAGTTGCATCCACGAAGAAATTGCGCAGGGACTTGGCCTTCCAAACGACAGCCCCGCAGCGCGGCCTTCGATTTTCAACGACGATGATGAGTTTGCGCTGCTGACCAGCCATGACGAAAAACTACTGACCATGCTTTACGACCCGCGCCTTCAGCCCGGGGTGACGGCGGATGACGCCCGCCCCGTGGTGCGGATCATTGCACGCGAATTGATGGGCCAGCAGCTCTGAGCCCAAGGAAAGGAGACCCCAAATGGGTATTTTCGATTTTCTGACCGGAGAATTTATTGATGTCATTCACTGGGTCGACGACACCCGAGATACGATGGTCTGGCGGTTCGAGCGTGAGGGCCATGAAATCAAGTACGGCGCTAAGCTGACGGTGCGCGAAGGTCAAGCCGCCGTGTTCGTGCATGAAGGGCAGTTGGCGGATGTGTTCACGCCGGGTCTCTATATGCTTGAGACCAACAATATGCCGATCATGACGACCTTGCAGCACTGGGATCATGGCTTTCAGTCGCCCTTCAAGTCCGAGATCTATTTCGTCAATACGACCCGGTTCAATGACCTGAAATGGGGCACCAAGAACCCGATCATGCTGCGGGATCCCGAATTCGGCCCGACGCGCATCCGGGCTTTTGGTACTTATACAGTACGGGTAAAGGATGCCGCGAAGTTCCTGATCGAGATCGTTGGCACCGACGGTGAATTCACGATGGATGAGATCAGCTTTCAGATCCGCAACATCATCGTGCAGGAATTCAGCCGAGTGATCGCCGGATCAGGCATTCCGGTTCTGGACATGGCCGCAAACACTGCCGATCTGGGCAAGCTGATTGCAGCCGAGGTTTCCCCAGTGCTGGATGGCTACGGTCTGGAGATGCCGGAATTCTACATCGAAAACATCTCACTTCCGCCTGCAGTTGAGGCGGCCCTGGACAAACGGACCTCAATGGGGTTGGCGGGCGATCTTGGCAAATTCACTCAGTATTCCGCCGCCGAGGCGATGACAGCCGCGGCCAACAACCCCGGTCAAGGCGGCGGCATGGGCGCCGGGCTTGGCATGGGTATGGGAATGGCGATGGCCCAACAAATGTCGAACATGGCAGCGGGTCAACCCAGCGGCCCGTGGGGCAGTTCCGCCCCTGCTGCACCGCAACCGGCAGCACATGCCGCACCGCCACCTCCACCTCCGGTCGAACATGTGTGGCATATCGCGGTGGACGGGCAGACCAGTGGGCCGTTCTCGAAAGCCAAGATGGGACGCATGGCAACGGACGGAGAGATCACCCGCGACACCCATGTCTGGACCGCCGGTCAGGACGGTTGGAAAAAGGCCGGAGACGTGCAGGAACTGGCGCAGCTGTTCACCATCCTGCCGCCGCCACCGCCTGGAGCCTAATGCGCCAGTCACCGGCGTAAGAATAAGGCTACACGATGAACGAAGAACACAGATTTCCCTGCGAGCAATGCGGCTCAGACTACCGATTCAACCCCGGCGACGGCAGCCTGACCTGTGACCATTGCGGGCATTCCGAAGCGATTGGCGCAGGCCCCTGGGGCGGTGCCAGTTTGAAAGAACTGGATTTCAACGCCGCCATCGCAGAACAGCTTCCGGACAGCGAGATCGAGGAAACGCGTGTTCTGTCCTGCCCCAATTGCGCGGCTCAGGTCGAGTTCGACCCCGCCACCCATGCCGCCGAATGCCCGTTCTGCGCGACGCCCGTAGTAACGGATACCGGCGTCAACCGGCATATCAAACCGCGCGGTGTGCTGCCCTTTGCGCTGGATGAACGCACGGCGCACAAGGCGATGGGGGATTGGCTGGGACGGCTCTGGTTCGCGCCCAACGGGTTGAAAGAATATGCCCGCAAAGGTCGCAAAATGCAGGGCATCTATGTGCCGTATTGGACCTTTGATGCGGACACCACGTCCAACTATCGCGGTGAGCGGGGCGTTGTTTATTACGAGACCCGCACCGTTATGCGCGACGGAAAGCGCGTACAACAGCAAGTGCCCAAGGTGCGGTGGTCTCCGAAATCCGGGCGGGTCGCGCGATTCTTTGACGACGTGTTGGTGTTGGCATCACAGTCTTTGCCCAAAAGCTATACCGACGCATTGGAGCCCTGGGACCTGCCGGCGTTGGAACCTTATCAGCCAGAATATCTGGCCGGATTCCGCGCCGAGGCCTACACTGTGGAACTGCAGGAGGGCTACACCGAGGCCCGCGGGTACATGGCGCGGGTGATCGAACGCGACGTGCGCTTTGATATCGGTGGCGACCGTCAGCGGATACACGCGATTGACACCGATGTGCGAAACGTGACCTTCAAACATATCCTGCTGCCGGTCTGGATGGCGGCCTACAAATACCGTGGGCAAACCTATCGGTTCGTCGTGAACGGACGCACGGGCCGCGTTCAGGGAGAGCGCCCCTGGTCCGCCATCAAGATCACCATTGCCGTTGTACTGGGCCTGCTTGTGGCGGCAGGCGTCGGGTATCTGATGGCAACTGGCCAACAGTGAAAGAGCTGTCGGCAAACCAAGAAATCAGTCGATGTTAGCGCTTGAACTTCCCGCTGCGTGACGCCATCCTCCACGGTGTCGACGCCTAAGGGGAGAGGCCAGAGTGACACTATCCGATCTGAACCGGTTGCTGGCCTCCCGGTATTCCTGCCGGGCCTTTCGCCCCGATCCGGTGCCCAAGGATCAGATCAAACAAATCCTGAACAGCGCCGCGCGTGTGCCTAGCTGGTGCAACGCTCAACCCTGGCACGTCACTATCACCAGCGGCGCAGAAACAGACCGGTTTCGCACGGCAATACAGGCCGAGGCCGCAACGGGCACCCCCTGCCCCGACATTCCCTTTCCAACCTCTTATTCCGGTGTATACCAAGATCGCCGTCGAACCTGTGGTTGGGCTTTGTACGAGGCTGTCGGGGTTGAGCGCGGTGACCGCACTGCTTCGGCCCGGCAGATGATGCAGAATTTCTCTCTGTTCGGGGCACCCCATTGCGCCATCGTCACAAGCCCGGCTGAGCTTGGCACTTATGGCGCGCTGGATTGCGGCGGGTTCATCACCGCATTTTCACTGGCCGCTCAGGCGCTTGGCATCGCCACAATCCCGCAGGCCGCACTTGCCACCTACAGCCCGTTCCTGCGCAGGTATTTCGATATCCCGGAAGACCGGTTGATTTTATGCGCGATTTCCTTTGGCTATGCGGATACAGATCATCCCGCCAACGGCTTTCGCACCGACCGCGCCGATCTGAGTGAGATCGTAAACTGGGTCGGATGACAAGCACACCAAGCGGAGAACGATTTTGCGCGCTGTTCTACAACGAGTTTCACGAGCCAACGTCTCGGTCGACGGTCAGGTGATCGGTCAGACCGGACCGGGGTTGATGATTTTGATCTGTGCCATGCAGGACGATGACGAAGCCAAGGCAGATCAGCTTGCCGCCAAGGTCTCCAAGCTGCGTATCTTCCAAGATGATGCCGGTAAAATGAACCGATCGGTGAAAGATATCGAAGGTTCCGCGCTGGTGATCAGCCAGTTCACACTTGCGGCCGATACGTCTCGCGGCAACAGGCCCGGTTTTTCCGAAGCCGCCGCACCGGATGTCGGCAAACATTTGTATGAGGTCTTTGCCCAGCGGTTGCAGGCCCATGGTGTGTCGGTAGAGACCGGACAATTCGGTGCTGATATGGCCGTGGAACTGGTCAATGACGGGCCCGTCACGATTTGGATGGAAAGCTGATGGACAGGAAAGAACAGGCAATTCGCGTCTGGCAGGCCGGGGTCGACGCTGTGGGCGGCCACGTAGCAACCAGCAAGGTTTTGCAGGACATCCCCGAACCCGATCAGATACTGGCTGTCGGCAAACCCGCCGCGTCCATGGCGCGCGCGGCGCTGGAACATTTCGGCCCGCGCCCAACGCTGGTTGTCACCAAGGATGACCACGGGCGTGATCTGCCGGATTATGTGACTGTGATCGAAGCCTCGCACCCCGTTCCGGACGCGCGCAGCCTTCAGGGAGGTCAGGCATTGCGCGAGGCGGTTGAGGTAATGAAGCCGGGCTCGCATTTGTTGTTGCTGGTTTCGGGCGGGGCATCCTCGCTGGCCGAGGATTTGCTGCCGGGTAAGACACTGGATGATCTGGAAAAGCTGAACAAAAAGCTGTTGTCCGAAGGGCTGGACATCACCACGATGAATGCGGAACGGCGCAAACTGTCGCGGATCAAGGGGGGCGGATTGCTGTCCCATTTCCAGGGCGACAGGGCGACCGTTCTGGCGATTTCGGATGTACCGGGCGATGATCTGAATGTTGTCGGGTCGGGCATCGGAGCGCTGCCGGGTAAGGTTGATTTTGCGGCGACGACTCAGATCGTGGCCTCAAACGCCCACGCCCGCGGAGCCGCTGCTGAATTGGCAAATGACGACGGCATCCCGGTACACGCCAACGAAGAATGCCTGCACGATGATTTCCTGAAAATTGCCGAAGCGCTTGGCGAACGTATCCGCACCATGCCCAAAGGGGCATTGATCTTCGGCGGTGAACCAACCGTCGTACTACCCGACAATCCGGGGCGCGGCGGGCGCAATCAGGCGCTGGCACTGGCGCTCGCGCGCGAGATTGCAGCGTACGATGGAATCACGGTGGTAGTCGGCGGCACCGACGGCACAGACGGGCCGACGCAAGCCGCCGGAGCTGTCGTCGACGGCACCACTTGGGGCGACGGCGCCGAGTTGGCGTTACAACAGGCAGACAGCGGCAGCTATCTGGATCGCGTGGGCGCCTTGCTGGTGACGGGTCCGACCGGAACAAACGTGATGGACTTGCTTGTCGCGATCCGCACATGATTTGACGGTTTTCGAACTGCCCGGGTTATAAAACACCCGGACAATATCTGAATGACGCCGCCCTCAAACGCGCTACACAACATGCAAGACCTTTCCAACGTAGGCACTAGTATGCGCGATGATTGTCGCCGGTCGGCCCGCGTGTCCCGCCCCTCGGATGCTCTGAAAACCTCTGCCCCCGCCATTTTTGGCATTCTGCTTTTTGAGAAACGCGACGGCGTCTCGATATGGGATACGCTGGCCCCTTTGCGGTTCGCGGAACACGGCTGTGGACGCATTCGTTTGGATATGCGCGGCAATTACAGCAGCGAAGACCTGATAAGAGAAGTTTACACCCGCCAAGCGCTAGACAACAATTGGTGGCGCTGCTCGGTCTGGGAAATGTTCGGGGCAATCAAAGCCATGAATAATGCCGCCGCAGGCAGGAAATCAGTCGGATTGGTATCGATTTGAGAAAAGGGACGTCTTGCGAATTGCAGGAAGAAGAACCGACATTCTACCCCTTGGCAGAAATGAATGCCTTTGATGGTGAATGCTTGCTATCAACAAAGCAGGTGGAGGATACCAATTCACGCGATCAAATATAAATCATTCGCCGGATTGAGACAGACATTTACCCTTGCTCGGCTGACCGAAATGCGCCTACTTTGACTCATGCGTCAATAAAAAGCCCGCAAAGGGCTAATAATCCAATCAACTGGGAGATCTTTGAATGAACGAACAACTCACTCACATGACCAAGCAGGTCACAGCGGGCAAGCTGACCCGCCGCGAATTCATGGGGAAAGCAGCGGCTCTGGGTGTCACCGCAGCGATGGCAAGCACCATGTTTGCAGATGCCGCGCGTGCGGCAGGCCCGAAAAAAGGCGGTGATCTGAAGTTCGGCCTTCAGGGCGGTGAATCCACCAACTCGCTTGACCCAGCAACCTATGCAAGCTCGGTGCCATTCCAGAACGGCAAGCAATTTGGTGACCAGCTGGTAGAGGTTGCACCCGACGGCTCGATCGAACCTCGTCTGGCAGAAAGCGTAGAAGGCAGCGCGGATGCCAAGGTCTGGACCTTCAAACTGCGTCAGGGCGTCGAATTCCACAACGGCAAGACCATGACCAGTGAAGACGTGCTGAAGACCATGGAGCGCCACTCAAACGAAGATTCGAAGTCCGGTGCTCTGGGCATCATGAAAGGCATCGAGTCGATGAAGGCCGATGGCGATAACTTCCAAGTCACCCTGACAGAACCAAACGCCGACCTTCCATATCTAATGGCCGACTATCACCTGATCATTCAGCCAGACGGCGGTATGGAGAACCCAGGTGCGGGTATCGGCACTGGACCATACAAGGTAGAAGTGGATGAGCCCGGTGTACGTCACCTGTACACGAAGTTTGAAAACCACTGGAATCCCGACTTCGGAAATTTCGACAGCGTCGAAGTAATTGTCATCAACGATGCGACCGCCAGAACGGCTGCTCTACAGGGTGGGCAGGTTCACGCGATCAACCGCGTTGAGCCGAAGGTTGCTGACTTGCTGGGTCGTGCACCGAATTTGACCGTGCATTCGACGGCGGGACGCGGGCACTATGTGTTCATCATGCACTGCGACACCGCGCCGTTCGACAACAACGAACTACGTCTGGCACTGAAACACGCCATTGACCGTCAGGACTTGGTCGACAAGGTTCTGCGCGGGTACGGCACAGTTGGCAACGATATGCCTGTTAACGCAGCATACCCGCTGTTTGATGGGTCAATTCCTCAGCGCGAGTTCAGCCTTGAGAAAGCGGCTGAGCATTACAAGAAGTCGGGCCATGACGGTTCGCCGATCGTCCTGCGCGTTGCAGATGGCGCCTTCCCAGGTGCCGTGGATGCTGCGGCCCTGTTCCAGCAAACAGCAGCACAGGCCGGTATCCCACTGGAAATCAAGCGCGAGCCCAACGATGGCTACTGGTCCGAAGTCTGGAACGTGCAGCCCTTCTGTGCTTCCTACTGGGGCGGTCGTCCGGTGCAGGATCAGATGTACTCAACCGCTTATCTGTCTAGTGCTGATTGGAACGATACCCGTTTCAAGGTTCCAGAATTCGACGAGATGTTGTTTGCAGCGCGCGCTGAGTTGGACAACGACAAACGCAAGGACATCTACAGCAAGATGGGCATGATGGTCCGTGACCAAGGCGGCCTGATCTGCCCAATGTTCAATGACTTTGTCGAAGGCGTCACTAATCAGCTGGAAGGTTGGGAAAACGATCCGACCCAAGAGATGATGAATGGCAACATGTCGCGCAAGATGTGGTTCTCCTGATAGGGCCCACGGATAATGCATCCTATCATTAAATTGGTTTCCCAGCGCCTTGCGCTGGGATTCCTGCTTCTCTTCGGTGCATCGGCTCTGATATTCGGCCTCACCGAAGCCCTTCCTGGGGACGCTGCGCAAGCGGTCCTAGGCCAAGCTGCAACCCCCGAGGCGCTGGCAAACCTGCGCGAGGAAATGGGCCTCAACCGGCCTGCCCTGACCCGTTATTTCGAATGGCTGGGCGGCATTGTTCAGGGTGATCTTGGTCAATCCCTGACCAATAAACTGGATATTGCTGACTCTATTGGCAGTCGTCTGGGCAACACGCTGTTTCTGGCCTTCTGGGCCGCCGTTGTATCGGTTCCGCTGGCCATCTTTCTGGGCCTGCTGGCCGTGCGTTATCGCAACCGCTGGCCGGACAAGCTGATTTCAGCGGTTACACTCACAACCATCTCGATCCCCGAGTTTCTGATCGGTTACGTGCTAGTCTATTTCGTTGCCGTTAAGCTGGGCATGTTCTCGCCCCTGGCGATGATCAATGACAGCATGTCCTTTTGGCAAAAGCTGAATTCGATCGCTCTGCCCGTTATCGTTCTGACGCTCGTTGTTCTGGCGCATATGATGCGCATGACCCGCGCCGCGATCCTGAACGTGATGCAGTCTGCATACGTCGAAACCGCAGAGCTGAAGGGTCTGAGCAATTTTCAAGTTATCTATCGCCACGCCTTCCCGAACGCCGTCGCGCCCATCGTCAACGTGGTGATGCTGAACCTGGCCTATCTGGTCGTCGGCGTCGTCGTGGTTGAGGTGGTGTTCGTCTATCCCGGCATGGGGCAGTACCTTGTGGACCACGTGACCAAGCGTGACGTTCCGGTGGTTCTGGCCTGCGGCGTCATCTTTGCCGCGATCTATATCGGACTGAACATGATTGCAGACATTGTTGCCATTCTGGCCAACCCAAGGCTGAGGCATCCGAAATGAAGAACATCCCTATCTCTGCAATGATCGGGCTGGCCTTTACAGCCCTGTACTTCATCATCGCCCTCCTCGCCCCTCTGCTGGCCCCTTATGGCATGGCTGAGGTCGTGGGAGATGTATGGGAGCCGTCCAGCTCGCAATTCTGGCTGGGTACCGACAACATTGGCCGCGATCTTCTTAGCCGGATGATCTATGGCGGGCGCACGACGATCTTTATCGCCACGGCGGCCACGATCCTTAGCTTCGTGACCGGGTCCATCCTTGGTTTCCTGGCCGCAGTGCTGGGTGGTTGGGCCGATCAGGTCATGTCGCGCGCGGTGGATTTGATCATGTCGATCCCGACACTGATCTTTGCGCTGGTTGTTCTGGCCATGGTGCCGGTGACAATCCCGGTTCTGATCCTTGTCATGGGCCTGTTGGACGCCACCCGTGTCTATCGTCTGGCCCGCGCCGTTGCCGTGGATATTGCGGTCATGGACTATGTCGAGGCCGCGCGCCTACGTGGTGAGGGCCAGGTCTGGGTCATCTTTCGTGAAATCCTGCCCAACGCCCTGTCGCCGCTGGTTGCGGAACTGGGCCTGCGGTTCATCTTCATGGTTCTGTTTGTCTCAACCCTGTCGTTCCTGGGTCTGGGCGTTCAGCCGCCGCTGGCGGACTGGGGCGGCATCGTGAAGGAAAACAAGGATGGCATCGTCTATGGCATCGGCGCAGCGCTTTACCCTGCTGTCGCCATCGCAACGCTGGCGATCTCGGTCAATCTTGTGGCTGACTGGGTCCTGAACCGTACCACATCGCTGAAAGGAGGCCGGGGATGACAGAAGCCCTTCTCAAGGTCCGCGACCTCAAAATCGGCGCGACCGTCTACCCGCCGGGTGAAAAACCCCATGACATCGAAATCGTGCACGGGGTCAGCTTTGACCTCGCGCCTGGCAAGGTGCTGGGGCTAATTGGCGAATCCGGTGCCGGTAAATCGACCATCGGCCTGGCCTCGATGGCTTATGGCCGGGGTGGCGTGGAAATCACCGGTGGTGAAGTTTGGGTCAACGGGCGCGATATCCTCAAGACATCGCATGGCGATATCCGCAAGCTGCGCGGGGGTGAAGTCACATATGTGTCCCAATCCGCCGCAGCCTCCTTCAATCCCGCTAAAAAGATCATGGATCAGGTGGTTGAAGCCGCGGTCGAACAGAAAAAGTTCAGCCGTAAAGAGGCCGAAGGCCGCGCCCGGGAACTGTTCGCCAAGCTGGGTCTGCCCGATCCGGATAACATTGGTGATCGTTATCCGCACCAGGTTTCAGGCGGTCAGCTACAGCGTTGCATGACGGCGCTGGCGCTATGCCCCGAACCTGATCTGGTGGTGTTCGACGAACCCACCACCGCGCTGGACGTGACGACTCAGATCGACGTTCTGATGGCCATTAAAGAGGCCATTGCAGACACCGGCGTTGCCGCGCTTTACATCACCCATGACCTTGCGGTCGTGGCGCAGGTAAGTGACGACATCATGGTGCTGCGGATGGGCAATACGGTCGAGTATGGCAATACCGACCAGATCATCAACAACCCGCAGGAAGAGTATACGCAGGCTCTGGTCTCGGTCCGCTCGATCGAGCACGAAGAAAAGAAACCCACACCAGATCCCGTGCTGAGCGTCGACGGCATCACCGCGCGCTACAAAGGGTTGAATTTCGATGTGCTGCACAACGTAAATGTCGAGCTTCATCCGGGGCAAACGCTGGCTGTTGTGGGCGAATCCGGTTCGGGCAAGTCCACGCTGGCGCGAGTAATCACCGGCCTGCTGCCGCCGCGCGATGGTGAGATCACCTTTGCCGGTCGCAAGCTCAGTGGCGATCTGAAAGGCCGCACCCGCGAAGACCTGCGCGAGTTGCAGATGATCTATCAGATGGCTGACGTGGCGATGAACCCACGCCAGACCGTCGGCACGATCATCGGGCGTCCCTTGGAGTTCTACTTCAACATGCGCGGCGCGGAAAAGCGCAAGCGGATCATCGAACTGCTGGATGAGATCGAGCTGGGCGAAAAGTTCATGGATCGCTATCCGGCCGAGCTGTCCGGTGGTCAGAAACAGCGTGTCTGTATCGCGCGGTCGCTGGCGGCCAAGCCCAAGATGATCATCTGTGATGAGGTCACCTCGGCGCTTGATCCACTTGTGGCGGACGGCATCCTCAAACTGTTGCTTGACCTGCAAAAAATCGAGGACGTGGCCTATCTGTTCATCACCCATGATCTGGCGACGGTTCGAGCCATTAGCGACAGCATCGCGGTGATGTATCAGGGTCGCGTGGTCCGCTATGGTCCCAAAAGCCAGGTGCTGAGTCCGCCGTTCGACGATTATACCGACCTGCTGCTCAGCTCGGTGCCCGAGATGCATCTGGGTTGGCTGGAAGAGGTTGTCGCCCATCGCAAGATGGAGAGTGCCGGGAACTGACTCGGTTCGCGACAGGTTGAAAAAACTGAAAATCCCGGCGCTTTGTCTGATGACAGGTGTCGGGATTTTGCTATTGGGGGCGGGAACAGGCAGCCCATATGCAACGAATCCCCTAGGGTCACCTGAGGGACTTTAAGAAAGGGTCAGGGAATGGACCGAAAACTCCTCCTCATCATTCTAGACGGTGTTCCGTGGCGCAATTTTCGCCGCCTGTTCGGCAACCTGGAAGGGTGGGTCGACAGTGGCGAGGCGCAGGTTTGGAAGCATCGCGCGGTGCTGCCATCGATCTCGGCCAGTTGCTATGCTTCGATCCACACCGGCGTCACGCCGCAGGAACATGGCTGTACCGGCAACGGCAACGTCTTCCGCCTAAGCCACAAGGACGTCTTCAGCCAGGTCCGCGAAGCGAACGGCGTGACCGGGGCGGTGACCCACAGCTTTTGGTCGCAATTCTTCAACCGTCACCCGTTCGATTATGTCCGTGACGTCGAATATGACGAGCCCGAGAGCAAAACGATCAACCATGGCCGGTTCCACTCGATGACCGGCTACAGCAAACTGAACCAGATGACGCCGTCGGACGTTGATCTGTTTGGCACTCTGACCAATCTGTGCCTGCGCTTTGGGCTGGATTACGGCGTCCTGCACACTTGCACGCTGGACAGTATGGGTCACCGGTTTCATCACGACTGCGAGGAAATGGACCACGCCTGTTTCGTTATGGACGAAATGCTGGCCCCTTTCATCCCGCGCTGGCGGCAACTGGGGTATGAGGTCATCGTGACCGCCGATCACGGTCAGGACGAACGTGGCCATCATGGCGGGCGCAGCCCGCTTCAGCAGGAAACTGCATTGTATTATTTCGGCGATGCCGAAGGCCCAGAGGCTGATGCGGTGATCGACCAGCTGCAACTGGCACCCACGATCCTGAATCGCATGGGCGCACCGATCGCCGAGACGATGAAAGCCAAGCCTTTCCTGAAGTAACGGATCAATCGTAGGGCCAGATCTGCTGGCCCAGCGCCTCGATCGCAACTGATATCCGTTCAAAACTGTCTGCGGCGCGTTTCACTGAAGTGCGCGCCCGCAGGTACCCGTGCACAAGGCCGGGCTCATTCACCCAATGCGCCCTCCCGCCCGCTTCGGTGATCTTAGTGCAATAGGCCAGGCCATCGTCGCGCAACGGATCGCAATCGGCAGTGACCACCACAGTAGGCGGCAGGCCTGAGAAGTCTTTATCCTGCAGCGGCGCAAACGTGGGATCGTTCTGCGGCGCAGGTCCGCCACAGCGCACTTTCTCGTAGAACCGGATTTCTTCCAGCGTCAAAAGCGGTGCCTGGGCGTGCTCGATATATGACCCTGTGTATGTGTCCCCGCCAAGACCGGGATAAATTAGGACCTGCCCCAGCACTCCATCAAGCCGCCCCCGTGCATGCTGCGCCAACGCGGCGACCAGATTGCCACCCGCGCTGTCACCGGCCAAGATCAACGGGTCGCCGTATTGCTGCACCACCCAATTCGTTGCGGTCCAGCTATCCTGAAACTGTGCCGGGTGCACATGTTCGGGGCACAGGCGATAATCTACGGCAACAACCCGATACCCGGTCTGAACGCAAATCTCAGCACAAACGTCATCATGGCTATCCAGCCCACCAACGACGAAACCGCCGCCATGAAAATAGACGACGGTTCGGGTCGGATCTCCGGCGGTGTAAACCCGGACAGGCACGCCATTGGCGGACCTGTCCTGCACATCCAGACCTGCAGGCCGGGGTTGGCGAAAGTCCTGACACATCTTGTTGTAGACACGGCGCTGATCTTCGATCGAAAGGTCGACAGCGTCATCAGGATAGCTTTCAGCCGTTCGTCTAATGAACGCCCAAGTCTCTTCATCAATCAGACGTTCATAGTCCATTGTCCCTCCCGGTCAGGCAGCCCATTCCCATGGCCGGGTAAACGTTCCCAGCACCTTACCGACATCGTCGTCCGAGCAGCCGTTCGCGTCAAGCTGCGCGACAAGCCCGCGCTTTTTGTCGTCAAGCACGGATACGACGCGCGCGTCCAGCCCGGCCTCTTCCAGCGCGCCATTATAGATGCGGGTGATTGCCTGCTTGCGTAGTTCGGGTTTGAAGACCTTGCCCACGGCGGTTTTCGGCAATTCGTCCAGAATGGTCATGTGCTTGGGTCTTGCCGCACGTTCGTGAACATGCACGCCGCAATACTCCATCAATTCCTTCTCGGTCACACTGGCCCCGTCGACCAGTTCTACAAAGGCGCAGGGCACCTCGCCCGAATGCGCGTCGGGCTGACCAATAGCGCCGGCAAAGGCAACGGCATCGTGGCCCAGCAAAGCCTCTTCGATTTCGGCTGGGTCGATATTGTGGCCGCCGCGAATAATCAGGTCCTTGGCGCGGCCGGTGATCCACAGATACCCATCGTCGTCAAACCGACCCAGATCGCCTGTGCGCAGGTACTTGTCGAAATGGTACAGGTCAACGTTCTTGTCCGCCTCGGTATAGGTGTTGCCCGCATAGACGCCGGGATTCGAGATACAGATTTCGCCGATCTCATCCGCGCCGCATTCCTTGGGGCCGTCCGGTCCGTTCTGCAGGATTTTCACATCCGTATAGGGGAATGGAATCCCGATCGATCCGATTTTCTTTTCGCCATCCACCGGGTTGCACGACACCAGACAGGTTGCCTCGGTCAGTCCATAGCCTTCGACGATGGTCACACCCGTCGCTTCTTCGAACCGGCGGAACAGTTCGACCGGCAGCGGGGCCGAACCCGAGAAGGCTGTTTTCACGCTTGAGATATCGGCATCCACCGGGCGTTGCATCTTGGCGGCAATCGCGGTGGGGACGGTGATGATGAAACTGACCTTCCAGCGCTCGATCAACTTCCAGAAGTTATCAAACACGCCATCGCCCCGATACCCGGCAGGGGTCGGGAAGACCACATGCGCGCCCGACGACACCGCAGCCATCACGATCACATGCACAGCGAAAACGTGGAACATCGGCAACGGGCACATGATCACGTCTTCGTCCGAGAACAACAGCGTGTTTCCTAGCCAGCCGTTGTAGATCAGGCCCGAGTATTTATGCTGCGCCACCTTGGGCATACCGGTGGTTCCGCCGGTGTGGAAATAACAGGCGACACGATCTTCGGTGCTGTCCTCGAAGGTCAGCGTAGTGGGCTGTTTGGCCAGTTCCTTGTTGAAGTTCTTATAATCCGCATGCGCAAGATGTTCCTTGTCGCCCATCTTGGGACGCAGGAGCGGCACCAGCCAGGATTTCGGCGGCGTCAAATAGCGGTTGAGGTCGATCTCAAGAATGGTTTTGACGTTGGGCGCATGGCGCACGGCCTCTTCGACCTTTTGCGCCACGTCGGCCTTGGGGAAGGATTTCAGCGTAACCACGACCTTGGCGCCGGTTTCGCGCAGGATCGCGGCTATCTGCTCGGGCTCCAGCAACGGGTTTATAGGGTTCACGATCCCTGCAACCGCGCCACCCATCATGGTGATCAGCGTCTCGTTACTGTTGGGCAGCACGTAGGCCACCACATCCTTTTCACCGATCCCGAGCGAGCGGAACAGGTTGGCGGCCTGATTGACCTTACCCAGCAGCTCGGACCAGGTCAGCGTTTCGGCCTTGTCGGTCGGCCCGGACAAAAGCTGAAAACTGATCGCATTGCTGTTGGGGAACTTGCTTGCCGTGCGCGACAACAACTGATGGAAGGTGACCGGAACATCGCGGTCCTCCCACGGCATTTCCTGCTCCATCCTTGCCTTGTCTTCCAAACCCACAAAGGCCATATGACTCCTCCCTTATCTCTCCCGTGTCCGGCACGGGTTTTGTATCCACCGCCAAGATGGAAGCAAAACCGTGCATGATCAAGAAAGGGCTTAGCTGTGAAGCCCGGAAAGAGGTAGAATTACGCTGCGGAGCGAATTGCCCTGCCCCCGCGTCACTTTATTCTGCCGCCATGCCGTCGGTGAACTGCAGACGCGCCAATCTGGCATACAGGCCGTCCTGTGCCACCAGATCGTCATGGGTGCCCTGCGCCACGATACGGCCGGCCTCCATCACCACGATCCGGTCAGCCTTTTTCACCGTCGCCAGCCGGTGCGCTACGATCAACGTGGTGCGCCCGGCGCGCATCTGATCGACAGCGCCTTGAACCGCACGCTCGCTTTCGGCATCCAGCGCCGAGGTCGCCTCGTCCAACAGCAGTACCGGCGCGTCCCGCAGGATCGCACGAGCGATGGCGATACGTTGCTTTTGCCCGCCAGACAGCATCACACCCCGTTCACCAACGAAACTGTCGTAACCTTCGGGCAAAGCCGAAATGAAATCGTGTGCGGCGGCGGCCCGGGCGGCGGCCTCAACCTCGGCATCGGTGGCGTCCAGACGACCAAACCGGATGTTTTCACGCGCCGAAGAGGCAAAGATGATCGGGTCCTGAGGCACCAGCGCCATGTGGCGGCGGAACTCGGCCCGGTCGATGTCACGCAGATCGACGCCATCAAGACTGACCTGCCCCGAGACCGGATCATAAAACCGCTGGATCATCTGGATGACGGTTGTCTTGCCCGCCCCCGAGGGGCCGACAAATGCAACCGTCTCGCCGGGGTTAACCTGCAATGACAGATGTTCCAGCGTGACAACATCGGGGCGTGACGGATAGCGGAAGGTCACATCGTCAAAGCGGATCTCACCCCGAACCGGTAATGGCAGCGTCTTGGGATTGGACGGATCGGTGACGGTGTCCTGTGCATTCAGCAATTCCACCAGTCGTTCAGTTGCGCCTGCGGCGCGCTGCAATTCACTCCAGATTTCAGACAAGGCCGCCACAGAACCCGCCATGATAATCGAATAGATCACGAACTGGATCAGTACGCCTTCGGTCATCACGCCGTTGCGGACATCATTTGCGCCCATCCACAACACGCCAACAATGCCCGAAAACACCAGAAAGATGACGATCACGGTCAGAACCGCACGAGTCTGAATACGGCGCAGCGAGACGACGTAAGACGTTTCCGTCATATCCGCGAATTGCTTGCGGCTGGCCTGTTCATGAGTAAAGGCCTGCACCGTTTGCACCGCGCTCAGCGCCTCACCTGCGTTACCGGACGAGGCTGCGATCCAGTCCTGATTTTCGCGGCTGATCACCCGCAGGCGGCGCCCCAGCACCAAAATCGGCACCACCACCACCGGGATCAACAACAAAACCAAACCTGTCAGCTTGGCCGATGTCAGCAGCATCAACACCAGCCCGCCGAAGAACAACAACATGTTGCGCAGCGCGATGGACACAGACGAGCCAAGCACTGACTGGATCAGCGTCGTGTCGGTGGTTATCCGGCTCAGGACCTCGCCGGTCATGATACGTTCGTAGAATTCGGGGCTCATTCCGATGACGCGGTCGAACACCGCCTCGCGGATATCGGCGACCACCCGTTCGCCCAGCCGGGTCACCAGCGCATAGCGCAGGCCGGTGCCCACGGCCAGAACCCCGGCGATGCCCAGCGCGGCCAGAAAGTACCACTCTAACAACTCACCATCTTCGATGCGGAAATTGTCAACCACACGGCGCACGGCCAGTGGCAGCGCAAGAGTCATGCTTGCCGTCAGCACCAACGCCAGTGTCGCACCGGCCATCAACATCCGGTAGGGGCGCATGAAGGGCCACAACGACGCCAGAACGCCAATTTTCTTGGACCGGGCGCGCTCTTCACTGGCGCCGGGTGCGGGTTGTTGTGCTGGACTGGCTGGTGCGGTTCTTGCCATGCGTGGCCCTTAGTTCAAATTCGCAATCAGGTGGTCGCTTCTTGGCGGCAGCAGACGGCGGGGTCAAGCAGCGCGTCACCAATTCACGGCCTGTAAGGGCCATTTGACGCAGAATTTCGGGGCTGATTTGGAGCGGGCGGCGGGAATCGAACCCGCTTCATCAGCTTGGAAGGCTGAGGTAATAGCCAGTATACGACGCCCGCTCAGCGCAGGTCGGTTTAAGGGATGCGTCTGGTGTCGTCAAGCGCCCTTCGGCGCAGGAAATCAATTTCTGTAATCGCGCTCTAATGCAGGAGACAGACGCCCTTCCCTCAACCCTGTGAACATATCCAAGAACAGGATTCGAGATCCGAGGAAATCCGGATCATCGACTCGGCACGCAGCGGTTGCGCAACCGGCTGGCCGATCAGAGACGCCGGATAGGTCGTGGCTGCAGCCAGCGCCTCCTTAAGCGGCACGTCAGCATGTATGACCAGAATGCGGATCGCAGTGGTCAAGTCCAAATCGGCCCCAGCCAGCGTTCCATCCTCAAGTGTCAGGCGTCCGTCCGTCCGCGTGATCCGGCGACCCTCCAGCTCGAACGCGGCCTGATCCGTACCCGCAACAGCCATGGCATCGCTGACCAGAAATATCTGGCCTGGCGCTTTCTTGGCAGCCCAGGCCGCGCGGATCACCTCGGGGTGGACATGGATACCGTCGGCGATCACCCCCGCCGACAGTCCGCCGGTTGCCAGTGCGGCCCCCACCAGACCGGGTTCGCGGCTGCCCAACTGGCTCATGGCGTTGAAAAGGTGTGTGACACAGCGCGCGCCCGCCGCGGCATAAAGCAGACACGTCTCGAAATCTGCATTGCTATGTCCTAGCGACACCAGAATCCCGGCGTCCGACAAAGCTTGCACTTGCTGCAGAGACACGGATTCGGGCGCAAGGGTCACCTTCAGGCACGGCAATTGCTCTGCTGCCGCAATCAGCATGGTCAGGTCCGCGTCCTCCATCGGACGAATTAGCGCCCCGTCATGCGCCCCCTTTCGCGCCACCGACAGGTGTGGCCCTTCAAGATGCAGCCCAGCCACACCCGGAACCCCCGCGCGAACCGCCTCTATCGCGGCTGCAACGGCGGCTTCGGTTTTTTCGGGCGTGTCGGTGATTAGGGTCGGCAGCAAGGACGCCACACCTAGACGGCGATGCGCTTCGGCGATCTGCCGGATCGAATCAACCGAGGGGTCGTCGTTGAACATCGCGCCGCCGCCGCCGTTCACCTGCAGGTCGACGAAGCCGGGGCACAAGATATCCCCGTTCAGGTCGATGACTTGCCCTTCGATCTGTGCGGTCTCCTCAGCCGCAAGCGCGGCAAGGACGCCGTTGCGAAAGGTCATGACTTGATCAAAATGCAGGCGCTCTCCATCGAACAGGGCACCATTGCGAAATGTCATGGATTCTGAGGTCATACCGTCTCTGTCACCTTTCTCAGATGGCGCGGAGTATCTGGGTCGATCCCGCGCGCCTGCGCCACGGCTTCGACCATGCTGTAAAACGACGTGATCGTGGCAATGGGGTCAGTCAACCAGTGATCGGTTCGGGTTACCGGCAGGCTATGCGCTTTGGTGACCTTATCAGTGGCCGCGAAAACAGCCGCACCTTTGCCTGCCAACGCATCAGCCGCCTCGGCTGTCGTTTGCTCGGCGGCATCTGCGGCGGCAAAAACGATGGCGGGAAACCCCTGTTCAACGATTGAGACCGGACCATGCAGAACCTCGGCCGCCGAATAGCTTTCGGCGTGAATCTGGCAGGTTTCCTTGATTTTTAGAGCAGCTTCATTGGACATCGCAAAGGACGGACCGCGGCCCAGCGTGAACAGTGACCGGCCGGTGATTGCATCAGCCGCCGCCGACCAATCGCATTGCGCGGCCTGCCCCAAATGACCGGGCAAGGATCGGATCGCGGCCGTCAAATCACCATCCCCCTTGATTTCAGCCAACAACCACAACCCCGCCACAAGCGAGGTGACAAAAGTTTTGGTCGCAGCGACACTCAGTTCCGGCCCTGCGTGCAGGGGCAAGACCGCATCCGTCACTTCAGCAAGGCGCGAGGCCGTGTTGTTGGTGATCGCAACCGTCACCCCGCCCGAAGATTTCAGCGTTCGGGTCATCCCTACAATGTCTGGACTTTGGCCCGATTGCGACACCGAAAGGCACACCGCCCCAGCCGCACGCAGATCAGCCCCATAGATCGAACTGACCGACGGCCCGACCGAGGCCACAGGCAGGTTCAGCAACAATTCGGCAGCGTATTTCAAATACGCGCAAGCGTGGTCCGACGACCCCCGCGCCACTGTGATCAGAAACCGGGGATCGGCCTCTTTCACCCGCCTTGCCGAATCCTGAATATTGGCGGCACCCTGGCTTAGCAATCGGTCAACGGCGTCGGGGATTTCCAAAACCTCCTGACGCATTTTCGAACTGTGTTCTGACATGCTCACTTGCCTTTCCGGCTACAGCCGCAACTCGGCGACAAAGTCATAGGTGTCGCCTCGGTAGAGGGATCGGGTCAATTCCGCGACCCGCCCGTTTTTAAGAAATGAAACGCGTTCGATGTTCAGTCCGGCGGCCCCTTCGGGCACCTCCAGCAACTCAGCCTCTCGCGCTGCGAGGTTAAGGGCCGATATCTTCTGTACCGCGCGCACTGGTCGTCGCCCCAGACCGTCTAGCACCTCATAGAGCGAGGTGGTCACCTCGATCGGGTTTGGCAGGATATCCAGCGGCAGCGCAGCACGTTCCAGCGCCAGCGGGCGGCCATTTGCCTCGCGCAGGCGATAGATTCGGGAAATTTGCTCGCCCTCTTTCAGGCTCAGGGCCTGGACCTCCTCGGGGGTAGGTGCAAAGACGCCGCGTTCCAGCCATTTTGAGGTGGTCTGCATACCGCGGCTCGACATGTCCTCGGTGAACGAGGTCAAATGAGTCAGCGATTGTTCGACCCGCGCCACACGTTCGCGAATGAACGAGCCTGACCCCTGACGTTGTTCGATCACACCTTCCTGCACCAGTTCCTGAATCGCTTTACGAACGGTAACGCGCGAAAGATCGGTGATTTCAACCAGCTCACGTTCCGACGGCAGCGAGGAATTCGGAGGCAACACGCCGGTGTCGATCCCCTCTTGCAGCCTGTGCCTTAGCTGAACATAGCGCGGCCCTTTGTCCGGGCTCAGCCACAAATCGGCGCGCAGGAAGTCAGAGATGCTCATGTCGGATCTCCTTCGCAAGGGCCAAGGCCCCGGTCAGCGGCTCACCCAGCGAAGGGCGAACGGCCGATTGCATGTCATCAGGTAAATAGTGCGCATATTGCCCCGCAATTCCACCGGTCAGG
Organism: Ruegeria sp. BH6; assembly: GCF_056538105.1. NCBI lineage: Bacteria > Pseudomonadati > Pseudomonadota > Alphaproteobacteria > Rhodobacterales > Roseobacteraceae > Ruegeria > Ruegeria sp. BH6. The sequence continues at coordinate 161,712 of NZ_JBQFSR010000001.1, read as the reverse complement.
CAGATCGTCTGACCCGCCTGCCAGCCCAACTGTTTGGCGGTATCCGCGATATAGCCAGCCCCCGCCCGTAGAATATGTACGGCAACCGCATCGCCCTTTTTCGCAGCGGACGTCACTGTAGGTGCGAGCACTCCGAATTGTGCGGGCGTGGCCGTTCTAGCAAAGCGCACAATACCAGCCGGGCCCTGAAGGTCAGCCAACAGCATTTGCGTCAGATCGGTTTCGGCTTGCGTGCCATCATATGCACGCAGCGTCTCAGCCAAGGCTCTGCGCCCAACCCACTGGGCCGAGGCCTCATCCCCCAGAATCGAACCCCAACCTCCGGCAAAACGCATCGCGCCATCCGCCTGCACCGCAAGAAAAGACCCGGTGCCGCAATGCGCGATCAAACCGTCCCGCGCGCCCAATGCCCCCCGCACGGCGGCGGGCCGGTCATCTTCGACCCGCGCGCAGGTCAGGCCCAGCGCATCCCGCAACCGCCCTGCGATCGCGGCATCAGTAACGCCCGCCAGTCCCACAAAAGCAGGCAGAGTGATTATATCCCCTATGGTCACCTCGATCTGACGCGACAATTGATCCAACCCAGCCCGAATCTGCGCCAGCGCGCTGTCAAAATCGGTCGAAACATTGGCCGCTCCGGTCTCGACACTATGGACCACACCCCCGATTTCACAGGCGGCGCGGCATCGCGTCCCCCCGCCATCAACGGCCAACACAGCATTATCTCGAGACTCATTCATGACAATACCATTATAATACCTTTCAGCGATAGAAAAGGCCAAATTCAACACCGAATGACCACATCGCCAACTAAACGGATGAATTACATCGATAAGTCTCAGTCAGAAATAAAATTCTAGACAAGTGGTATTAGATAGGTATTGTATTAGGGAAACGTGGGAGGATTCTCTTGGCGCTGCCGTCAACCGAACAATTACACCCTGATGCCGCGCGCCTGTCACCAGGCGATCTGGCCACTTCGGCTCGCGCGTTGGCCGAAGGTCAAATCAAAGCTGCCGCAGCCGTTCGCGACGCCGAGGACAACATCGTCCGGGGCGCCAAGGCCATGGCAGAAACCATGCGCGCAGAGGGGATATTGCACTTTGTGGCCGCCGGGTCATCTGGCCTGATGGCAGCTGCTGACGCGCAAGAGCTGGGCGGCACATTCTCGATCCCCCCTGCCCGTCTGCGCATACATATGGCAGGTGGCCTGCCCACCGGGGTTGAAATGCCGGGCGGGGCCGAGGATGCGACCGAAGGGTTGGAACAAGCCTTGGACAGCTTACAAGCCAAAGACACGGTGATTGCGGTTTCAGCAAGCGGCTCTACGCCGTACACAGTGGCTGCCATGAACATCGCCCGCGCCAAGGGCGCAACTGTGATCAGTATCGCCAATAACGGCGGCACCCCCTTGCTGCTCGGCGCTGACATTCCCATCCTGTTGGCCACGCCGCCCGAGCTGATCTCAGGCTCCACACGCATGGGTGCTGGAACAGCACAGAAGATTGCGCTGAACATGCTGTCTTCGCTTATGGCGGTTGAGCTTGGCCATGTGCATGGCGGCATGATGGTCAATCTACGTGCCGACAACGACAAACTGCGGGGCCGCGCCGCCGGGATCGTCGCCCGCATCGCCGAAGTGGATACAGATACGGCGCAAAACGCGCTGAACGTTGCGCATGGCGACGTAAAACCCGCCATTCTGATTGCCGCACAAGACCTGTCGTTGACGCAAGCGGATGCTCGCCTGCGAACCACGAACGGAATTCTGACCGCAGCATTGGCCAAGGATTAACAACTAAATAATGGGAGAGAGAGATGAAACATAAAAGCCTGAAGCTGGCCTTATTGGGGACAACCCTGATGGCCACAACTGCCTATGCCGAAGACGTAACCCTGACCATCGAAAGCTGGCGCAATGATGACCTGACCCTGTGGCAGGACCAGATCATTCCCGCGTTCGAAGCGCAGCACCCCGGAATCAAGATCGACTTCACCCCGTCAGCACCGGCAGAGTATAACGCCGTTTTGAACTCGAAACTGGACGCGGGGTCAGCCGGTGACCTGATCACCTGCCGCCCCTTTGACGCCTCTTTGGCGCTGTATGATGCAGGACACCTGACCGATCTGTCCGGAGTCGATGCGATGAGCAACTTCTCGGACGTGGCAAAATCGGCCTGGCAGACGGATGATGGCGCGGTCACATTCTGCGTTCCGATGGCTTCGGTAATTCATGGGTTCATATATAACAAAGACGCATTTGCTGAACTTGGGATCGAAGTTCCAACGACCGAGGATGAGTTCTTTGCCGCGCTCGACAAGATTCGGGAAGATGGCACCTATATTCCGATGGCAATGGGTACCAATGACCAGTGGGAAGCCGCCACGATGGGTTACAACAACATCGGGCCGAACTACTGGAAGGGTGAGGAAGGCCGTCAGGCCCTGATCGCGGGCGAGCAAAAGCTTACCGATGAGGCCTGGACAGCCCCTTATGCCACATTGGCACGCTGGGGTGAGTATCTGGGCGACGGGTATGAGGCACAGACCTATCCCGATAGTCAGAACATCTTCACACTAGGTCGCGCGGCGATCTATCCCGCAGGCTCATGGGAAATCTCGGGCTTCAACACACAGGCCGATTTTGAGATGGGTGCATTCAAGCCGCCAGTCCGTAACGCTGGCGACACCTGTTATATTTCGGACCACACCGATATCGGCATCGGCATGAACGCCGCGACTGAACATCCCGAGGCCGCCGAGACATTCTTGACCTGGGTCGCAAGCCCGGAATTTGCAGAAATTTTCGGCAATGCCCTGCCCGGCTTCTTCCCACTTTCCAACACGCCTGTCGAATTGCAAGATCCACTGGCCAAGGAAATCGTGGGCTGGCGCGACGAGTGTGAATCGACCATCCGCTCGACCTATCAAATCCTGTCGCGCGGTACACCGAACCTTGAAAATGAAACCTGGGGCGCATCGGTTGCCGCCATCAAAGGCGCCAAATCCCCCGAGGATCTGGGTGCAGAATTGCAGGAAGGCCTCGCCTCCTGGTACGCACCACACCAGTAAACCCAATCATACCCGGGCGGCGGTGATCGCCCGGGTAAACCCGACACCCCATTGAAAGCAGTCCAATGAACCGCCCCCGCTTCCGCTGGCATATCGTCGTGTTTCTGGCACCGGCCGTGCTGGTCTATACCGCGGTTATGATCTTTCCGCTGTTCAACACGCTGCGTCTGGCGCTGTTTACCGAGGTCGATCAGACCCGTGTGTTCGTAGGCCTACAGAATTTTCGAACGCTGTTCTTTGACCCGATCTGGTCCGAACAGTTCTGGAATGCACTGGGGAATAACTTCTGGTTTTTCCTGATCCATATGCTGGTGCAAAACCCCATTGGCATCGCACTGGCCGCGCTTCTCAGCCACCCACGGCTTCGATTTGCGGCCTTGTACCGGTCGGCGATCTTCATCCCTACGATCCTCAGCTTTGTGATTGTCGGCTTCGCCTGGAAATTGATCCTGTCGCCGATCTGGGGCATCGCTCCGTCGATGCTGGACGCGATTGGGCTGAAATCCCTGTTTGCTCCGTGGCTAGGAAAAGAGGAATACGCCCTGACCACGCTGGCGCTGATCTCGGTTTGGCAGTTCGTGGGCATACCGATGATGCTGATCTATGCCGCCTTGTTGACCATCCCCGAAGAAATCCTTGAGGCGGGTGAGATTGACGGCATCACCGGGGCCTCGGCCTTTTGGAAAATCAAGCTGCCGCTGATCCTGCCGTCGATCGGGATCATCTCGATCCTAACCTTCGTAGGCAATTTCAACGCGTTCGATCTGATCTATGCGTCTCAAGGCGCGCTGGCCGGGCCGGATTTCTCGACCGATATTCTGGGTACATTCATGTATCGCACTTTCTTTGGCTTCCAATTGCAACTGGGCGATCCGCATATGGGATCAGCCATCGCCGGGGCCATGTTTGCCATCATCCTGGTGGGTGTCTGCATCTATCTGTTTGGCATCCAGACCCGGATGCGCCGGTATCAACTGTGAGGGTGAACGGATGAACAAAGCACGCCAAAATCCCTTCAACACCGCCGCGATGCACGGTGCGTTGATCCTGTATACGCTGATCGCCCTGTTCCCGGTCTTTGTCATTCTGATCAACAGCTTCAAAACCCGCCGCGCGATCTTTCGCGAACCCCTGGCCCTGCCCAGCGCAGACAGCTTTTCACTGATCGGGTACGAGACGGTGATGAAGCAGGGGGATTTCTTCCTCTACTTCCAGAACTCGATGATCGTCACGGTCGCATCGCTGTTCTTCATCCTACTGCTTGGCGCCATGGCGGCCTATGCGCTGTCTGAATACCAGTTCAAAGGCAACCTGCTCATGGGGCTTTATCTGGCGCTGGGGATCATGATCCCTATCCGCATCGGCACTGTGGCGATCCTTGAGATGATGGTGGCGACCGGGCTCGTGAACACGCTGTGGGCGCTGATCCTTGTCTACACAGCGCAGGGGTTACCGCTGGCCGTATTCATACTGTCTGAATTCATGCGGCAGGTCAGTGATGACCTGAAAAACGCAGGCCGCATTGACGGTCTGTCGGAATACACGATCTTTTTCCGACTGGTCCTGCCACTGGTTCGTCCGGCAATGGCAACTGTAGCCGTGTTCAACATGATCCCTATCTGGAATGACCTGTGGTTCCCGCTGATCCTTGCCCCGGCTGAGGAAACCAAAACGCTGACATTGGGCAGTCAGGTCTTTATCGGCCAGTTCGTGACCGACTGGAACGCGGTTTTGTCCGCCCTGTCGATGGCAATCCTGCCGGTTCTGGTTCTCTACGTCATCTTCTCGCGCCAACTGATCCGTGGCATCACATCCGGAGCTGTCAAATGACCCGTGTACTGATCGCAGGTCTGGGCAATATGGGGCTAAGCCATGCGCTGGCCCATCACCACCACCCCGATGCGCAAATCGTCGGGCTGGTGAACCGATCCGGGCGCGTAGACCACCCCGAACTTTCGGATTATCCCGCGTATTCGGATTTCGAAACTGCTCTGAATGAGACCCGCCCCGATCTGGTTGTGATCGCGACCTATTCCGACAGCCACGCCGATTACGCCTGTGCGGCGATGCAGGCAGGCGTGCATGTCTTCGTCGAAAAGCCGCTAGCCACCAACGTCGCTGACGCGCGGCGGGTGGTGGAAACCGCCACGCGGCTGAACCGCAAGCTGGTCGTGGGCTATATCCTGCGCCACCACCCGTCTTGGATGCGCTTGATCACCGAAGCGCGCAATCTCGGCGGGCCATATGTGTTCCGTCTGAACCTGAACCAGCAATCCTCGGGCGCGGAATGGGAAACGCATAAGGCGCTGATGCAAACGACCTCACCCATTGTCGATTGCGGAGTTCATTATGTCGACGTCATGTGCCAGATCACCGAGGCGCAGCCTGTCCGGGTTCATGGGATGGGTCTGCGCCTATCCGATGAGATCGCCGAGGACATGTACAATTACGGTCAGTTTCAGGTGGTTTTCGATGACGGCTCGGTCGGCTGGTATGAGGCCGGATGGGGCCCAATGATGTCTGAAACAGCATTTTTCGTGAAAGATATCGTGTCGCCCAACGGATCGGTTTCAATCACCGATGGCAATAAAGGCGCATCTTCCGATATTGATGGGCATACAAAGGTCGGCGGCCTTCTGGTCCATACGCCACAAGGTGATCGAACCATCGATATGCCCGATGAACCCGGCCATCAGGAACTCTGCGATGCCGAACAAGCCTATATGCTGCGCGCAATCGCCGAAGACATCGACCTGACCCGTCATATGAATGACGCCGTTCAATCCCTCGCCATTTGTCTGGCCGCGGATGAAAGCATCCGCACCGGCCAGCCCGTTTCCCTTGAGGAGCCCGCAAAATGACCGCCCTGACGTTGAGCAATGTGAACAAATCCTTTGGCAATGTGCATGTCCTCAAGGACATCACGCTTGAGGTTGAAGAAGGCGAGTTTGTTGTCTTCGTCGGTCCCTCGGGTTGCGGCAAGTCCACCCTGCTACGTGTGATTGCGGGGCTCGAAGATGCCTCCTCGGGCGAAATCAATATCGGTGGTCAACAGGTCAATCTGGTGCCGCCATCCAAGCGTGGCATAGCTATGGTGTTTCAAAGCTATGCACTTTACCCGCACCTCAGCGTGCGCGGGAACATGACGCTGGCGCTGAAGCAGGAAAAGCAGTCCAAAGCGGTGATAGAGGAACGCGTTGCCAATGCCAGCCGGATGCTGAACCTCGAGCCCTATCTAGATCGCTATCCGTCTGAATTGTCGGGAGGTCAACGCCAGCGGGTCGCTATCGGCCGCGCCATTGTGCGGGAACCCAAGCTGTTCCTGTTTGACGAACCACTGTCGAATCTGGACGCCGCCCTGCGGATGAATACACGGATCGAGATTGCGAACCTGCACCGGGCACTGGACGCCTCGATGATCTATGTTACCCATGACCAGACCGAGGCGATGACACTGGCCGACAAGATCGTCGTTCTGCGTGACGGGCGGGTGGAACAGATCGGCAGCCCGATGGAGCTGTACAACAACCCTGCAAACCAGTTCGTTGCCGGATTTCTAGGCTCACCGTCTATGAATTTCCTACCCGAAAGCCTGTTGGGGGATAGCGGCCAGAACATCATTGGAATCCGCCCCGAAGACCTGTTTCTGTCCGACGACGGCCCGCTGACAGCTCAGGTCAGCCATGTGGAGAAACTGGGTGGGGATACAAACGTTATCGCCAAAATACACGACCAATCCGTGACCGCGCGGCTATTCGGTCAGCACGCCATTTCCGAAGGTCAGGAATTGCGGCTCGCCTATACTGCTGACAAGGCCTATCGGTTCGACGCAGCTGGTCAGCGTTTGCGCTAAATGTCGCAGGCACGCGTGTTTTTCTGCGGAACAATCGCGCACCAGAACGCGCGGATTCCCGCAGAGAAAAGGCCTTTTCCCTTTTCATTGCACGCAAAATTCTGAAAGATCAGGCCTCTCCCTTAATGGGGTTGTTATCAAGCTGTCACAAAGAAATTCTAATTGCCTTTCATCTGCTATTTTCTGACAGCCAGGAGCTATCCATGAAAGACATTGATCCCACCACCCTGTCCGCCGACGATTGGGACGAGCTGCATTTCCCCCGCCCCGAAGAAAACGACTTTGACCGTGTTGTAGAAAGCGCCATTTCGCGCCGAGGTTTTCTGGGTGGTGTGCTAGCATTTGGATCAGGCGCTGCCGCTATGGGCGCGGGTCTGATGGGGTCGACTGCCGCTCATGCCGTCACCACGTCGCGCTTTGCATTCACGCCGATTGCTGCGCAGACCGATGGCACCGTGCATGTGCCCGAAGGGTATGAGTGGAAAATTCTGATGCGTTGGGGCGATCCACTGTTTTCCGATGCCGACGGCTATGACCTGACGGATGGCGGCCCATTGGACAAATCAGACCGTATCTTCGGTGAAAACACTGATGGGATGGAGACATTTTCGTTTCGGGGTCATGAGCTGATCGCCATCAACCACGAATACCCGAACCGCAAGATCAACATGCCAGCTGCGCAGGAAGGCGTGCCCGCCAACGCGGACGATGTTTTGAAGCTGCAGAACCTTCAGGGTGTGACCGTGATGGAGATCGCCGAAGGCCCCAACGGCTGGTCGGTTGTCAAAGACAGCCCATTCAATCGCCGTATCCACCACAATACGCCGATGAAGATCGTAGGCCCCGCTGCAGGTCACGATCTGCTGAAGACGCAGGCCGACCCAACCGGCACGGCGTCTCTGGGCACCATGAACAACTGTGGCGCAGGTAAAACGCCATGGGGCACATACCTGACCTGCGAAGAGAACTTTAACGGCTACTTCGGATCGTCCGATGAAAACGCCAGCTACGACCAGAAGGTGGCAGACGGCTTCAAGCGTTACGGTGTCAAAGCCGAAAGCTGGAACGGGTATGAGCTTTTCGATCCGCGTTTCGACACGTCAAAAAACCCAAACGAACCGCACCGCGCGGGTTGGATCGTGGAAATCGACCCGACCAAGCCGAACAGCACGCCGGTCAAGCACACCGGCCTGGGCCGCTTCAAACACGAAAACGCCGAGGTGACACTGGCCGCAGATGGCCGTGTGGTTGTCTATATGGGCGATGACGAGCGCGGCGAGTACTTGTACAAGTTCGTCTCGAACGGCACCTATCAGCCAGGTGGCGAAACCGAGAGCTTGCTGAATGACGGAACGCTGTACGTTGCCAAGTTCAACGACGATGCGACCGGTGAATGGCTGCCACTGACGCCGGAAACGACTGGCATGGATGATGCTGAAATCCGGATCTTTACCCGCATGGCAGCGTCTGCCGTAGATGGCACCACTATGGACCGCCCAGAATGGGTGGCGTCGAGCCCGGTTGCGGTCGAGGCCTATTGCTGCCTGACCAACAACAAGAACCGTGGTGTCAAACCGAATGCCGGTGGTGACGACACTTCGGTCAATGCCGCCAACCCACGTGAGGCCAACAAGTACGGTCAAATCGTCCGCTGGCGACCCTCGAATGACGATCACGCCGCAGACACGTTTGACTGGGATCTCTATGTCATGGCGGGCAACCCGACGGTGCATTCCGACGACCGCGCTGGCTCGCCGAATGTGAATGAGGGTAACCTGTTCAACTCGCCCGATGGCATGGTCATCGACTCGACTGGCCTGATCTGGATTCAGACCGACGGTAAGGACAACAATGAGGGTGACTTTGCTGGCAATGGCAATAACCAGATGCTGGTTGGCGACCCGGTGACCGGCGAAATCGTACGGTTCATGACGGGCCCCAATGGTTGCGAGGTCACCGGCTTGGCCTGGTCCAACGACCTGCGCACCATGTTTGTGGGCATTCAGCATCCGGGCAGCAACTGGCCCGATGGCGGTACACCGCGATCATCGGTCATCGCCATCAAGCGCTCCGACAACGGTTTGGTCGGCTAAACGTCGAAAAAGCCCCCACTCTATAGTTGGGGCGTTTTGTCAGATATCCTCACCCGGAGGCGCCAGTGGCCCTCCGGGTGCCAGAAGATGACGCTCCGAAAGCCACGGGTTCAGTTCCAGTGCTTGGTTCAAAGCTTCGCGCGCCTCGTCAATCCTTTGCAATCCCAACAAGGTCAGGGCGCGCCCGCTGATGGCCGCCACATGGTTAGGCGACAGTTCGATCGCCTTGTCCAGATCTGGTAACGCGGCCTGAAAATCCTGCCGCAAATAATGCGCAAAGGCGCGCTGGTTGTACCCTTCGGCATATGACGGGCAATAGGCGACCAGCTTGTTGAAATCCTCGATGGCGCCCAGCAGGTCCCATGCGTTTCGGCGCGTCATGCCTCGGTCCAGAACCGCCTGCGCGCTTTCATCAGGTGCGTCCGTCCAAAACTCCCACAATTGGTTCGACAAGAGACGGGCGGCCTGTTCGTTTTCGGCCTGTTGTATCTGGGCGATTACGCCACTGACATCGGCGCTGTGATCCGGCGCAACAGGGCATTCATCGGCATGCGCTGTTGTGGATGTTATTAACAGGATGGTGGCATAGGTGATCTGTTTCATGACCCAATGGTGACGCGTGCGGGGTTTTCGTCAACCCATCCCGTCAATGGCACCGGACACGCCCGTCTCTTTCACCGCTTCCATCGCGACGAAGGTCGATGTGTTGGCCACATGCGGCAGGGATGAGATTTTCTCGGCCAGCACCGCGCGGTATTCCGACATCGAGCCGGTGCGAATTTTCAACAAATAGTCAAAATTTGACGCAATCATATGGGCTTGCTCGATCTCGGCCACCCTACGCACTGCCGCGTTGAACTCGGCAAGGGCCTTTTCGCGCGTGTCGGTCAAGCGCACCTCGACAAAGGCGACGTGATCCAGACCAAGACGGATCGGGTCCAGCAGGGCACGGTATCCGGTGATGATACCCTCGGCCTCAAGTCTTTTCACACGTGCTTGAGTTGGAGATTTCGACAACCCGATCCGCCGCGCAAGGTCGGCAACCGAAATGCGCCCGTCCTCGGCCAGAATCGCCAGAATCGACCGGTCGAACCGATCCAGATCGGGATTACCTTTTTGCATCGCTGAGCCTCGAAATTTCAGAACATTCGCCTACCATTTTTTGAACTTAAGGCGATTGTCCTGAAAAATCGACTGTATACTCCCCAAAAGCCCGGAGGATACATGACACACAGCCTGCGCACCCATATCGACGGCCAGACCTATGCTGACCAGTCTGCAGTATTGGATCAGTTGGTCGAACAGACCAACCTGCCCCAAGCCGACCGCACGGCGATCTGTGCAGCAGCGGCTCAGTTCGTGCGTGACATCCGGTCCAGTACTTCGCCCGGCATGATGGAGGTGTTTCTGGCCGAATACGGCCTGTCCACCGACGAGGGCATCGCGCTGATGTGTCTGGCCGAGGCGCTGCTGCGCGTCCCTGATGCCGACACCATCGACGCGCTGATCGAGGATAAGATCGCACCGTCGGATTGGGGCAAACATCTGGGGCAGTCATCGTCTTCGCTGGTGAACGCGTCAACCTGGGCGCTGATGCTGACCGGAAAGGTTCTGGACGAGGGCAAAGCGTCGCCCGTCGGCGCCCTGCGTGGGGCCATCAAACGATTGGGCGAACCGGTGATCCGTACGGCCGTTGGCCGCGCGATGAAGGAAATGGGCCGTCAATTCGTACTGGGTGAGACTATCCAGTCCGCCATGGACCGGGCCGCCGGGATGGAGGCAAAGGGTTACACCTATTCCTACGACATGCTGGGCGAGGCGGCGCGCACCGAAGCTGACGCCGCCCGTTATCACCTGTCTTATTCTCGCGCTATCGCGGCCATTGCCGATGCCTGCACCCATGACGATATCCGGGCCAATCCGGGGATATCGGTAAAGCTGTCAGCCCTGCATCCGCGCTATGAGTTGGCGCAGGAACAACGGGTGATGGAAGAGCTTGTCCCTCGCCTGCGCGCCCTGTGTCTGTTGGCCAAAGCCGCCGGTATGGGCCTGAATGTTGACGCCGAAGAAGCCGACCGCCTGTCGCTTTCCCTGCAAGTGATCGAGGCCGTTATGGGTGAGCCCGCATTGGCCGGTTGGGATGGTTTCGGCATTGTCGTGCAAGCCTATGGTCCGCGTGCGGGGCTTGTTCTGGACACGCTCTATGACATGGCAGAACGTCATGACCGCAAACTGATGGTCCGGCTGGTCAAAGGGGCCTATTGGGATACCGAGGTCAAGCGCGCGCAGGTCGAGGGTGTCGACGGTTTCCCGGTTTTCACGCGCAAGGCGGCGACCGATATCTCGTACATCGCCAATGCCCGCAAGCTGTTGGGTATGACCGACCGGATTTACCCGCAATTTGCCACCCATAACGCCCATACGGTCAGCGCAATCCTGCATATGGCCGACGCGCAACCGTTCGAGTTTCAGCGTTTGCATGGCATGGGCGAAACTTTGCATCAGATCGTTCGCGATCAAAGCAACACTCGCTGCCGAATTTACGCTCCGGTCGGAGCACATCGCGATCTTTTGGCCTATCTGGTGCGGCGTTTGCTTGAAAACGGTGCGAACTCATCCTTCGTGAACCAGATCGTCGATGAAAATGTGCCACCCGAGGAGGTCGCCTCGGACCCGTTCGACACCATTGCAGAACCAAAATCACCGCTGCCAACCGGCCCTGAACTGTTTCAACCCGAGCGACCCAATTCTAAAGGGTTCGATCTGCAACACACACCGACGCTCGATCGGATTGACGCCGCCCGCGATGCGTTTCGCGCACATCACTGGTATGCGCAGCCGCTTCTGTCACAAGACGCGCATCCCGACGCTGACGAACCCGTCACCAATCCGGCGCATCCACAGGACCGACCGGGCGCGGTCGCCCCGGCCAGCGCTCAGGATGTCGAACTTGCGTTGGCCACGGCGGCTCCGTGGAATGCTCCGGCTGAACAACGGGCGCAGGTATTGAATACAGCAGCTGATCTGTACGAAGCACATTATGGTGAGCTTTTCGCTCTGCTGGCGCGAGAGGCTGGCAAATCGATTCCCGATGCGGTCGCTGAACTGCGCGAGGCGGTCGATTTCCTTCGTTATTATGCTGCTAACATCCCCGCGGCTGAACCAGCGGGCACGTTTACTTGCATCAGCCCCTGGAACTTTCCGCTGGCAATCTTTACCGGGCAGATTTCGGCGGCTTTGGCCACCGGCAACGCCGTTCTAGCCAAGCCTGCGCCGCAAACACCGTTGGTCGCGCACCGGGCTGTCCAACTGCTGCACGAGGCCGGAGTACCGCGCGACGTTCTGCAACTGCTGCCCGGTGGGCCGTCCGTCGGGGCGGCCTTGACGTCAGACCCGCGCGTGTCTGGGGTCGCCTTTACAGGCTCGACCGCCACCGCATTGAAAATTCGTTCAGCAATGGCAGAGAACCTGAAACCTGGCACGCCTTTGATCGCGGAAACCGGCGGATTGAACGCCATGATTGTGGACAGCACCGCACTTCCTGAACAAGCCGTGCAATCCATCATCGAAAGCGCATTTCAATCTGCGGGTCAGAGATGCTCGGCCCTGCGCTGCCTCTATGTGCAGGAAGATATCGCCGACGACTTGCTGACCATGCTGACCGGCGCGATGGAGGCTTTGCAGGTCGGTGACCCATGGCTTTTGTCGACCGACTGCGGCCCGGTCATTGATCAGGACGCGCTGCAAGGCATTGCGGACCACATCGCGCAAGCGCGCGCAGCAGGCCGGGTGGTGAAGGAACTGAACACGCCCCCCGAAGGGACTTTCATCGCCCCTACCCTGATCGAAATCCCCGGTATCAGCGCACTGCAGCGTGAAGTGTTTGGCCCGGTCCTGCATGTCGTCCGCTTCAAGGCTGCTGAGATTGATCAGGTCATCGCCGACATCAATGCCACGGGTTATGGGCTGACTTTCGGCCTGCACACCCGCATCGATGACCGGGTGCAACACATCACCGAGGCCGTTCACGCGGGCAACATTTATGTCAACCGCAACCAGATTGGTGCGATCGTGGGATCTCAGCCCTTTGGCGGCGAAGGTCTGTCGGGCACTGGACCCAAGGCGGGTGGACCGAACTACATGGCACGCTTCTGTGCTCCGGATCGTCAACACAGCACGGCGAATTGGAACAACACGATGGGCGATCTACCCGATCCGCAAGGCCAGCCTGCTGCCGTACGCACGCAATCCCTGCCCGGTCCGACCGGCGAATCCAACCGACTGAGTGAATTCCCCCGCGCGCCATTGTTGTGCATGGGGCCAGGACCCGAGGCCGCACAAGCGCAGGCCGAAGCAGTCGCAGCCCTGGGTGGCACCGCCATTCTAGCGACCGGCATGGTGGACCTGCACAGGCTAGAGAACATCGCCAATATCTCAGGAGTTCTGTGGTGGGGAGATGACGAAACCGCGCGCGAGATCGAACGCCACCTGGCCCGCCGTGACGGCCCGATCCTGCCGCTGATCCCTGGTCAACCTGACCGGGCGCGGGTTCTGGGCGAGCGTCACGTCTGCGTCGACACCACCGCCGCCGGAGGCAATGCAGCCTTGTTGGGAGGTGCGGCGTAACCGTACCTTGACGCTGGGCCGGGAAAAGCCCAGCGTCCCCCCATGTTTCCGATCCGTGACCACAATCCGTCGGGGCGCACGCCCTATGTCGTTTACCTACTGATGGCAGCCAATATCCTGATTTTCTTCAGCTATGTGGGGATTATGGATAATGCGCCGCTGATCAACAGGCTGTATTTCGACTATGCTATCATCCCAGCGCGGATCACCGATGGATTTGCGTTCGAAACCCTTGTGACGTCGATGTTTCTGCATGGTGGATGGATGCATCTGGCCGGGAACATGCTGTTTCTCTGGATTTTCGGGGACAATCTTGAGGATGAGATGGGCCACCTGCCCTTCCTGCTGTTCTATTTGCTGGCTGGTGTCGGCGCAGGCCTGATCCACGTTGCCACCGCGCCGGATTCGGTGGTGCCGACCATTGGAGCCTCGGGTGCGATTGCCGGGGTGATGGGCGGCTATCTTTTGCTGTTCCCCAAAGCGCGCGTGGACGTTCTGCTGATTCTGATCGTCTATTTTCGGATTTTCACCATCCCGGCTTTCATCATGCTGGGCATCTGGTTGGGCCTTCAATTCATGGGCAGCCTTGCAAGCAACCCAGACGAAGGTGGAGTTGCCTATTGGGCGCACACGGGGGGCTTTTTGGTCGGCCTGGTCCTGTGCCTCCCGCTTTGGCTAAAACGAGGTGGTCCCGCGTTTTGGGGCCGCACCCATGGCCACCCGCCCCACCCCGAACACAAATACAAATTATCCCAATCCCGCATTCCACGGGTCCCGCGAAAATAGGCGCTAGTCCTCAGGCGGCTTCGGTAGTCGACCGCCGCTGAGCTGCGTGATCTCTTCTGCGGCGTCCCGAACCAACGCACCCAGTTCTGTTGCCCGGTCGGCAATGAACCGGACAGACGGCCCAGACACGGAAATCCCGGCACAGGGTTCGCCCCGGTCATTGTAGATGGCGGCGCCGATACAGGACATGCCTTCGTACCGTTCCTCATGATCATGCGACCAGCCGCGGGCATGGGTTTTAGCCAAATCCGCCTCTAACCCTTCGTTCGGCAGCAACGTATGTGAGGTGAAACGAACAGCGTCAGCCGCCAATGCTTTGCTGGCCGCAGACTCGCTCATCGCGGCCAATATCGCTTTGCCAGTGCCGGACGCGTACATCGGCGTCCGCGCACCCGGTGGGAAAAACGCCCGGATCGGGTTCGGCGTTTCAACCTGTCCGACAAAAACCACTTCGGACCCGTCTGGCACGGCCAAATTCGCGGTTTCGCCACTTTCTTGCATCAAACGCCGCAAGATCGGTCGCCCGATTTCAATCACGCTGTTTCGACGCAGGAACGAAGCGCCGGTGCGATACGCTTCAATCCCGATCATCCATTCCTGCCGCTCGTCATCGAAGGCGACAAACCCATGTTTCTGCAACGTCGCCAGAATGCGGTGCGTAGTGGCTGTAGGTACATCCACTTCGCGCGCAAGATCGCTTAGCGCAGCGCGTTCCATTCGTGCCACAGCGGTCAGAACAACCAGCGCCCGATCCAGTGATTGCATGGTCCCGGCCGAGCTTTCCTTGAACAGCGATTTGGGCCTGCCGCGCGGCCTTTTGGGGGTGTCCGTCACTGATTTCTCCTTTCAGCCCGGCAAAGTTTTTTCATCCCGCTTTCTGAAACTCAAAAATGAAAAACGGAAAATCACATTTATTCAATGGATTATTTATTTAATTGCAAAAATGAAAATATTTTTCAAGAAAATTGCACCAAGGAGCGATTTCTACAACACTCTTCTTCAAATCGGAGGATCTAGAAATGTCCAATCAAAACCCGGTATTCATTCCCGGCCCCACCAATATCCCGGATCGGTTGCGCCTAGCGATGCAGGTCCAGACACAGGACCACCGCGCGCCTGATTTTGTCGAAACCTTTGCCCCTGTGCTGGAAGACACCAAAAAGGTGTTTGGAACCAAAGAAGGGAAGATCATCACCTTCCCGGCCAGCGGAACAGGCGGCTGGGAGGCATCGGTGACCAATACTCTCAGCCCCGGCGACAGCGTACTGGTTGCGCGCTATGGCATGTTCAGCCATCGCTGGATCGACCTGTGCCAACGGCACGGCCTGGATGTCCGCATCATCGAATGCCCCTGGGGCAGCGGCGCGCCCGCCGATAAGTTTGCCGAAGCTCTTGCCGCAGACAAAGAGCATAAGATCAAAGCAGTTCTGGTAACGCATAACGAAACGGCGACCGGCGTACGCTCGGATATCGGAGCGGTGCGCAAGGCAATGGATGCCAGCGACCACCCGGCGATGCTGTTTGTGGATTGCGTCAGTTCACTGGCCTCGATGCCGTTCGAGTTTGATGGCTGGGGCGTCGATATCGCGGTGTCGGGTTCGCAAAAGGGCTTCATGCTGGCAACCGGTATGGCGATCCTGTGTGTCAGCCCCAAGGCGCTGGCTGCGATGGAAACGGCCCAACTGCCGCGCACCTTCTTTGATTTCCGCGACATGATGAACGCAAATGCGTCGGGCGGGTTTCCCTATACCCCACCGCTGCAGCTGATCTATGGTATGCGCGAAAGCCTGAAGATGCTGTTCGAGGAAGGGCTGGACAACGTATATGCCCGCCATTTCCGTCTGGCCGAAGGGGTCCGCAAGGCAACTGCCGCCTGGGGGCTGGAGTTGGTGGCGCAATCGCCCGACCTGTATTCCGATACCGTCAGTGCGATTTACGTACCTGAAGGCTTTGACAGCAATGCGCTGACCGATCACGCCTTTAATGCCTATGGCGTAAGCTTTGGCATCGGGTTGGGCGAAATGAACGGCAAAGCCTTCCGTATCGGCCATCTGGGCAGCCTGACGGATGTAATGGTTCTGTCCGGTCTGGCCACGATCGAAATGGCGATGGCTGATCTGGACTATCCGATCACGTTGGGCAGCGGTGTTGCAGCAGCGCAGGAGTACTTCCGCAGCGGCAGCGCCACACCGATGCAATCCGCAGCTTAAGGAGGAGCTTGATGTTGGACGCACTCACCACAGCTGAAAGCCTGACGCTGGCCGACATGCGCGAAGCGCACGAACGGATTCGGCCACATATCAACCGCACCCCAGTGATGCGTTCGGACTATCTGGACGAACTGACCGGCGCACAGCTGTTCTTTAAATGTGAAAACTTCCAAGAAGCCGGGGCCTTCAAAGTGCGCGGGGCCTGCAATGCGGTCTTTGGGCTGGATGACGACGCTGCAAAGCGCGGCGTGGCCACCCACTCTTCGGGCAACCATGCGCTCAGTTTGTCATATGCAGCCGGACGGCGGGGTATTCCCTGTAACGTCGTGATGCCGCGCACGGCACCGCAAGCCAAGAAAGACGCGGTGCACCGTTATGGCGGGATCATCACCGAGTGTGAACCTTCGACCACCTCGCGTGAGGCCGTGTTTGCCGAAGTGCAAGGCCGGACGGGCGGTGAGTTCGTTCACCCCTACAACGACCCGCGCGTAATTGCAGGGCAAGCCACCTGTTCGGCCGAACTGCTTGAGCAAACCGACGGTGTGGACGCTGTAGTCGCACCCATTGGTGGCGGCGGCATGATCTCGGGCACGTGCCTGACCCTGTCGAACGCGGCCCCCGAGGTAAAGATATACGCCGCCGAACCGGAACAAGCCGACGACGCCTATCGCAGCTTCAAGGCCGGGCACATCATCGCGGATGACGCGCCGATCACTGTCGCCGACGGTCTGAAAGTGCCGCTGAAGGAAAACACCTGGCACTTCGTGTCCCGCTTTGTCACCGACATTCAAACCGCCAGTGAAGACGAAATCGTCGAGGCGATGAAGATCACCTGGAAATACCTGCGTGTCGTGATGGAGCCCAGCAGCGCCGTGCCATTGGCCACCATCCTGAAACACCCCGAAGTGTTCAAGGGCAAACGCGTCGGCGTGATCATCACTGGTGGCAACGTGGATTTGGATAAATTGCCCTGGATCAAGGGCTGAGGAGGAAGAAATATGAACAAGCCTGTGAATATTGATCAGCTTGAAGTTGGCTTTGACATTCCTGCCGCGATTGGCACGGACGAGGCCGAAATTCAGACGCCGAGTCTGGTGCTGGATCTGGACGCGCTAGAGCGCAACATTAAAAAGATGGGTGACTATGCCAAGGCCCATGGGATGCGTCACCGGGTGCATGGCAAGATGCATAAATCCGTCGATGTGGCAAAGCTGCAGGTCGAGCTGGGCGGGGCCTGTGGGGTATGTTGCCAGAAAGTCTCTGAGGCCGAGGTCTTTGCCCGCGGCGGTATCAAAGACGTTCTGGTCTCGAACCAAGTGCGCGACCCGGCCAAGATCGACCGCCTTGCGCGCATGCCCAAGCTGGGCGCACGGACGATCTGCTGTGTCGACGACATCGACAATGTCGCCGATCTGTCCGAGGCGGCACAACGCCATGGCACCCAGATCGAATGTCTGGTGGAGATTGACTGCGGCGCAGGTCGCTGCGGCGTGACGACGACGCCCGAGGTAATCGCCATCGCCAAAGCCATCGACGCGGCTCCGGGGCTGAAGTTCTCTGGCATTCAGGCTTACCAGGGCGCGATGCAGCACATGGACCTTTATGAGGACCGCAAGGCCAAGATCGACGTTGCCGTGGCACAGGTCAAAGACGCAGTGGACGGGTTGGCCGCAGAAGGACTGGAGTGTGACATTGTCGGCGGTGGCGGCACCGGGTCTTACTATTTTGAAAGCACTTCGGGCGTATACAACGAACTGCAGTGCGGTTCCTACGCCTTCATGGACGCCGATTATGGTCGTATCCTTGATCAGGACGGCAACCGCATCGACCGTGGAGAATGGGAGAACGCGTTCTTCATCCTCACCAGCGTCATGAGCCACGCCAAGGCCGACAAGGCCATTGTCGATGCAGGCCTCAAGGCGCAGTCGGTGGACAGTGGCTTGCCGGTGATTTTTGGGCGCACCGATGTGGAATACGTCAAGTGTTCGGACGAGCACGGTGTTGTCGCTGATCCCGATGGTGCGCTGAAGGTGAACGACAAACTGCGCTTGGTTCCGGGTCACTGCGATCCCACCGCCAACGTCCATGATTGGTATGTTGGGGTGCGCAACGGCAAGGTCGAAACCCTCTGGCCAGTATCCGCTCGCGGTAAGGCGTATTAAGCCGAACCGCATTGATCCGGGCGGCGGTTCTTCCCTTCCCTGCCGCCCGGACCTGCCCTCAAGCTAAGGAAAAGGTCATGAAAGATATGTCGGAAAAACCCTTGCTGATCGTCGGAGAAGATCTGTGCCAGCAACTGGTTGGCCGCAGCGACGCGTTTGACGCGGTGCAGGACGTGTTCGCCGCAATGGCGCGCGGAGATGCTTACAACTTTCCGGTCATCCGTGAAGCGATTGGCTATGCCGATGCGCTTTATGGATTCAAATCCGGCTTTGACCGGGCCGGTCAGGTGCTGGGTGTCAAATCTGGCGGCTACTGGCCGGGCAATCTGGACAAAGGGTTGACCAACCACCAATCCACTGTCTTCCTGTTCGACCCGGACACCGGGCGTCTGTCTGCACTGGTCGGCGGCAACTACCTGACCGCCGTGCGCACGGCTGCATCGTCTGCCGTTTCCATCGCCCATCTGGCCCGAAAGGATTCCAAGGTTCTGGGCATGGTTGGCGCTGGCCATCAATCCGCCTTCCAACTGCGCGCCGCAGCCGAGCAACGCGACTTTGAAAAAGTCGTTGCCTGGAACCCCCACCCCGAGATGCTTCCGCGTCTGGGTGAGGTCGCGAAAGAAATCGGCCTCGACTTCGAAGCTGTTAGTCAAGAAGAGCTGGGCGCACAGGCGGATGTCATCATCACTATCACGTCGGCGTTTGAACCTTTGCTGATGAAAGACTGGATCAAACCGGGCACCCATCTGGCCTGCATGGGCACCGATACGGTGGGCAAGCAAGAAGTCGACGCCGCGCTGGTTGCCAGTGCAACGGTTTACACCGACGAAGTTGCCCAATCGGTCACCCTTGGCGAAGCTCAGCATGCCATCGCAAACGGCTCGTTGACCGAAGATCAGATCACCCCAATCGGTGCCGTCATCAATGGCGACCATTCGGGGCGGGCAAGCGCGGATGAAATCACCTTGTTCGACGGAACCGGTGTTGGGCTACAGGACCTGGCGGTTGCATCTGTTGCTGCACGGCTGGCGGAGGAAGCCGGGCTGGCGCAGCGCGCAACCCTCTGAATCCAGTCTCTTTGAATCGACAAAGCGCGCCTGTAACAGGGCGCGCTTTTTTTAATGGATATGCAGTAAGCTTAGCCCCGGATCACCTTGGCGAACTGGTCAAAGATCGGCTCATTGGCGCAGATCACCTCGCCATCCTCAAGCACGTTGCCTTCGGGGTTCAGGGCTTGCACAAAGCCACCGGCCTCTTTCACGATGATGATCCCAGCGGCCACGTCCCAGGCGTTCAGGCGACGCTCCCAGAACCCTTCATAGCGGCCTGCGGCCACATAGGCCATGTCCAGCGCCGCAGCGCCCCAGCGGCGCACACCAGCGCAGGCAGGCATCAGCCGGGCCAGATCCTGCAACGTGGCAGGCAGGTCCGAGCGGCCCCCGAATGGCAAGCCGGTCGAAAAGATGGACTCGATCATGCGATGACGGCCCGAGACACGGATGCGGGTATCGTTCATCCATGCGCCTTCACCTTTTTCGGCAAAGAACATCTCATCCTTGGCGGCGTCATAGATCACTCCGGCCACGATCTTGCCCTTGTGTTCCAGCGCAATCGACACCGCCCAGTGCGGCAGGCCGTGCAGGAAGTTGGTTGTGCCGTCCAACGGGTCTACGATCCAACGGCGGGTTGGGTCCTCACCATCAATTGCGCCGCCCTCTTCGGCCAACCAGCCATAGGTTGGACGCGCACCCAGCAGTTCTTCTTTCAGGATTGCCTCGGCGGCAATATCGGCCTTGGAGACAAAGTCGCCCGCGCCTTTCATCGACACCTGAAGGTTCTCGACTTCACGAAAATCCTTGACCAAAGAACGCCCCGCCTTGCGCGCGGCTTTGATCATGATGTTGAGGTTTGCACTGCCAACCATTGTCCAAAGGCTCCTGTCCGGTCAAACCGCGCGTATACTGGTGCAACGCGCCCTTGCCAAGAGGAATGATGCGCATAGCAGACCCGCGTTTATTACCTATTGCTCTTGCAGCTTGCGCGCCTCGGTTCCCGCCAGCTCGATCAGTTCCTGCACATAGGGTTTTTCCAGGTCTTCCGAGCGCACAGCCGCGTACAATGTGCGGGTAATTCCGTTTTCCGTCAGCGGGCGGGTGACATAGTCCGAGTTGTATTTTACCTCGCGCACGACCCAGTCAGGCAACGCAGCAACGCCCCGGTTCGAGGCCACAAGCAACAGGATCACTGCCGTCAATTCCACCTGCCGGATTGCGGCCGGTTCAACGCGTGCCGGGATCAGCAATTGGCTGAACACATCCAGACGTGTGCGTTCGACCGGGTATGTAATCAGGGTTTGCCCTCGGAAATCCTCGGCCTCGATGAACTCTTTCTGCGCCAAGGGGTGCGAGGACGACGCGACAAAGACCGCGTCATAGTCAAACAGTTCAATGAACTCTATACCCGGCAGCTCCTCAGGGTCGGACGACACCACCAGATCGACCTCTTCCTTCTGCAGGGCAGGCAAAGCGTCAAAGGCCAGACCCGGGCGGATATCGACATCTACATCGCCCCAGGATTTGCGGAAAGACTCCAGCACCGGGAACAGCCATTCGAAACAGGCGTGACATTCGATGGCGATATGCATCCGCCCCGTGCGCCCGTCCCGCAGAGAGGAAAATTCCTGTTGCGTCGCCTCAAGTTGCGGCAGAATTTGCTCTGCCAGCCGTAACAGACGCAAGCCAGCCGCCGACAGTTTCATCGGCTTGGACCGGCGCAGGAACAATTCGACCCCCGCCTGATCCTCCAACCCCTTGATCTGATGGCTCAGCGCGGATTGCGTGATGTTCAGCTGATCCGCCGCACGGGCCAGGCCGCCGCATTCATGGATGGCCTTAATCGTACGCAGGTGTCGGAATTCGATGTGCATTGTAGTGTGGCTCATGTTGTTCTTGAGTAATATGAGTTTGTCTCACAATGCACAAACTGGCACAAGGGCCACAGATAGGACCAGTGAGGCAGCCATGACGAAACCAGAAATTTCATTCGAGTTTTTCCCGCCGCAAACGCTCGAGGCCTCATTCCGCCTGTGGGATACGGTTCAGACGCTGGCCCCGCTTGAGCCGCGCTTTGTCTCGGTCACCTATGGGGCGGGCGGTACAACCCGCGAACTGACCCGCGATGCCGTGGCCACCCTGCACAAATCATCCGGCCTTCCTGTGGCCGCGCACTTGACCTGCGTTGATGCTTCTCGCCAGGAAACTCTGGAAATCGCCGACGCCTTTGCGCGTGCCGGTGTTCAGGACATTGTCGCCCTGCGGGGTGATCCGCCGAAAGGTCAGGATCGGTTCGTGCCGCATCCCGATGGGTTCGCAAACTCGGTCGAGTTGATCGAAGCCCTGGCTGAAACCGAAATGTTCAGCATCCGCGTCGGCGCCTATCCCGACAAGCACCCCGAGGCACAGGACTTTTCCGCCGATATCGATTGGCTCAAGGCCAAGCTGGATGCCGGTGCGGACGAAGCCCTGACGCAGTTCTTCTTTGAGGCCGAGACCTTTTTCCGCTTCCGCGATGCCTGCGAAAAAGCCGGGATCGACAAGCCCATCGTGCCCGGCATTCTGCCCATCGAGAACTGGAAAGGTGCCCGCAATTTTGCCCGCCGCTGTGGTGCGCATATCCCTGACTGGGTCGAAAACGCCTTTGAAAAGGCGATTCGCGATGATCGAGAGGATCTGCTGGCCACAGCACTATGCACCGAACTGTGTTCGGACCTGATCGACGAAGGCGTGGACAAGCTGCATTTCTATACCCTGAATCGGCCTGAACTGACGCGCGACGTGTGTTTTGCACTGGGTATTACTCCAAAGGCCGAATTGCAAAACGTCGCCTGATTTGATCCCTGTTAGTTACTTTGCCCGGACCCTACCAAGGCTCCGGGCTTTTTTTGTGGGATCACAAGTGCAAGCGGGATGTGAACAATAGCGCGCCCCCTTTCGAACTGTCCCCCAAATAGCGATAAATTTTTGATAAAGTTTGACAAATTCGCGAGCCTCCACACACTGAGTTCGTAGTGTTTGTTTAATGAGTGTTTTGGCTATGGAGCCTGTTGAAAAGATAAATGCACGCGTTGACGCGCTCGAAGCTTTGGGCTTGGACCAGAATGCAGGGTCCGACGATATCCGAGATGCTTGGCGCCACATCGCATTTCACGCACATCCAGACCACAGAAACGGCGATTGCACACATTTCGCGCGCGCCAAAGAGGCGTATGATTTTTTACGCCGCGAAGGGCTGACCGTCAAAGGACGTGCCACCGGCATGCCGCGCCGGCCGAAGCTACGCAAACGTGTCATTGAATTGGAAAGCGCTGATATCGACGCCTGTCGCGTGTTGCTGAACACAGCTCTGGCGCACAGCCCGGATGGCGCAAACCCGGATTCTCAGACCTCAATCGAAGCAGACCATGTCCCCGAAGCCGTTGGGTTCTATGGCCGTCATCTGACTTATTTTGTTCCAACACCGGTTTGTGAGGGGTCCAACCGGGTGGCGCTGCCAACCTCGGTTCTTGCCTCGGCCCGGCGGACGGAAACCGAAGTGCTGAGCTTTCAGTCGAACGATGCAGGGGCCGGTGAAGTCGTGGTTCCCGACACGATCACCGAACGAAAGTTTCCCGGCGCGAAAAGCGTTCGCATCAAGTTCGACGCGGATCAACAGATGCGCGACGACTTCTGGCTGGCTGGCTAACAGCAAAAACCCGGCCTAGTGTGGACCGGGTTTAGCTTCGGTGAGTAGCGTATTAGTTTGCGATCGGACCTTCCGAGGTGAATTTCGGAATAACGCTAGTCGATGCGTCATCACCTTCGATCCCAGGCCAGTTGCCTTCGGCCAGATTGATGTTGCCGGGGATATCCTCTTCAAAAAAGCCGACAACAACATCAGTGATGTTCAGGTACAGCTTGTCATCGACAATCCGCCACAGGTTCGGGTTCGCCGGAACCTTGCCACCACGCGATACACCGTAAGCGCAATGCCCATCATAGGCCGGGGCGTAATAGGCGGGGTTTTCAAGAAACTTATCGCGGTTCTCTTCGGTCGAGAACGCCCAGGTGGCACCGTTATAGTCCGCTGTAATATCAGAACGGCCACGCACGGCCTCGGGCTGGGCTTGGCCAACCGACGCCTGATCCAGGCCACGATAGGCGACAACGTCGTAACCCGACACGGCAAAGCCCGTGCCGTCTACATACTGATCACCGGCGAAAGCCGGCACGGCAAAGGCCAAAGCTGTCACGAAAGTCAGGGCAAAGCGTTTCATGTGGTAAATCCTTTTGTCCTCGGGGTTGGGCACTTGCTGAGAGAATAGATATTTTCGCCCCAATGGGCAGTCCTGCTCGCGCCGCTGTGACATCGCATGAAGAAATGTGAGAGGTCCGATCCCGAATGTTACAAAACTGCCCCAACATCCGGGGTTGGACTCGGGGCTTTGCAACATTAGCTGTTGAGACGGACATAAACTTTACCAGAACGCAGCTGAGAAAGACGACAGATGAGCGAGCAATCCCCATACACGCCCCCCGCAGTCTGGACATGGGACAGCGAAAGCGGTGGTCGATTTGCCAATATCAACCGACCCATTGCCGGGGCGACCCACGACAAGGACCTGCCGGTCGGAAAGCATCCACTACAGCTTTATTCACTGGCCACCCCAAACGGCGTCAAAGTCACAGTGATGCTGGAAGAACTACTGGCGCTAGGTCACGAAGGCGCTGAGTACAATGCATGGTTGGTTAATATCGGCGAGGGGGACCAATTCAGCTCGGGCTTTGTCGACGCCAATCCGAACTCAAAAATCCCTGCGCTTTGGGACCGCTCGGGTGATGCGCCTGTGCGTGTTTTCGAAAGCGCCTCCATCCTGTTCCATCTGGCCGAAAAGTTCGATGCTTTCCTGCCGAAATCGGGTCAGGAACGCACCGAGGTGATGAACTGGGTGTTTTGGCAGATGGGCAGTGCGCCTTATCTTGGCGGCGGTTTTGGCCATTTCTACGCCTATGCGCCTGAGAAATGGGAATACCCGATCAACCGCTTCGCGATGGAGGCCAAACGGCAGCTGGACGTGCTGGACCGGCAACTGGCTGAAAACGCTTATATTGCAGGCGAAGACTATACCATTGCTGATATGGCCATCTGGCCCTGGTATGGCCAACTGGTGTTGGGCCGCCTCTACAGCGCCGCCGAGTTCCTGGATGTCGAGTCCTATAAAAATGTGATGCGGTGGGCCAAGGCGATCGACGCGCGCCCCGCTGTTCAGCGTGGCCGCATGGTCAACCGTGCGTTTGGTGAGCCGCATACGCAGCTGCACGAACGCCATGACGCAAGCGATTTCGACACCCGCACACAAGACAAGCTGGAAGCAGCAGCAGAATAGTAGCGACGCCCCGCGGTTCGTTGGATCGCGGGGCTTGCCTGACCACCTATTTCAGGATTGGTGGCTTATCCGGATCACTGCCCGGCGTAACCTGTTCGATGACCCGCGCCTCGGGCTGTGGCAAGTCGAACCGTAAGCCAACCCGTGCCAGTGCCGCTGATGCTGGATCATGCGGGCCAAAAAAACCAACATCCATCGCCCCAGCCTCGATCCCGGAAAAGGTCAGTGCCTCGGACGCGGCTTTGGCCAGTGCGGGCTCAGCCCCCTCAACCGCGCCGACAAAACCAAGAAGGTGGCCCATGCCGCCCTCTTCCGTCTTGGTCCCAACAAGAAACGCAGCTTCGGCCAAGCCGACGGCTGTGGCCAGTTTCGTGTCCAGCGCTGTCAACAGATCATCCGGCATGCCCTTTGGCGGCAGGAACTCTGCCAGACGTTGCTGTACCTCTTCTGGTGCATGTTCCAACGTGGTGGCCAGCCAGCCCAGCGCTTCGGCCGGGATCAGCATGGATGAAGGTGCGACCTCAAGGTTCAGACCCAGCCCGATCCCCTGCCCTGCCAGCATCGTCGACAGCACCCGCCCCGACAGCGCGACGTAAGGCACGGGACGTTCCGCAAATCGGGCCAAACGGTCGTGGCGATCAAAGGCCAGTACAAAGCGGCCATCCGCAACATCGAACAGCTCGGGCGAGATATTCTCGTCCTGCGCTTCTTCGGCCAGCAACAGAAACAGCTCAGAGTCTGCCAGGCGCTCAAAAAACCGCAGACGCGCCGCGTCATCCTGCGGATTTGCCTCCATCGTGGCATGGGCGGCGTCAAGGGCCGTGGCGTCAGTCATTCAGAACCTCTTGCACCCGCGCACGCAGAACCGGCAGCAGTTCAGCTTCGAACCACGGGTTTTTCTTTAGCCATGCCGTATTCCGCCAAGACGGATGAGGCAAGGGAAAGACGCGCGGCGCATGGCCTCGCCAGTTGCGCACGGTTTCGGTCACGGTCGTACGTACACCCAAGTGATATTTGTGCGCATGCCCCCCGACCAGAACCGTCAGCGGTACCTCCCCTAACTCATCCATCACCCTGTCATGCCATGTCTTTCCGCAGATGGGCGGCGGTGGTAGGTCGGCTTTGCGCTCGTTATATCCAGGAAAGCAAAAGGCCATCGGAACGATCGACACGCGGGCGCGGTCATAGAATACGGCCTCGTCAATCCCCAGCCAGTCCCGCAGACGGTCGCCAGAGGGATCGGTGAACGGACGCCCCGAGGCATGGACCCGCGCGCCAGGTGCCTGCCCTGCGATCAACAATGGCGTACCAGACCGAAACCAGACCACCGGACGCGGCTTATGCGCGGTAAACGTGGTCTGAAACCTGTCTGCGCAAATACGGCAGGCCTCAATTTCTTTCTGTAGCGAATTCATCAGATCGCAAGACTTCCTGCATCAAATTGGTTGACGGTCGAAAGGAAAGATAGTCAACGGACACCCCAAGGCCAACAGATGCAAAAGTCACAAAACCAACAGCACAGCGACGGTACGCATTGATCATTTGTTTCACAATTCGACATAATGTAGCCAACATGGACCAATAAATTTGTCGATGGTTTACCAACCTGGGCGGTGTACCAAACAAACGCCCGAGCAGCAGGCCGTGAATGCTTGAGTTTGAGAATGTCAGTAAGTCCTTTTGGACCGGGACCCGCCGCAAGGTGATCCTGGATCGGGTCTCGTTCCAGATCGAACTGG
This sequence comes from Ruegeria sp. BH6, assembly GCF_056538105.1. NCBI lineage: Bacteria > Pseudomonadati > Pseudomonadota > Alphaproteobacteria > Rhodobacterales > Roseobacteraceae > Ruegeria > Ruegeria sp. BH6. Next base: position 134,750 of record NZ_JBQFSR010000001.1, on the reverse strand, counting down.
GCCGGTCGATTGGCATATTGGCCCCAAACGGCACCGGCAAGACGACATTGATCAACATGATGGCCGGGCTGGAAAAACCGGATGAAGGTGTGATCCGCAAATCCTGCCGCATCTCGTTCCCGATGGGGTTTTCCGGCGGTGTGGTCAAAAAGCTTTCGGCCCTGGAAAACGCCCGCTACATCGCCAAAATCTATGGAATGGATCCCGACTATGTCGAGGCGTATTGCAGCTGGCTGTGCAATCTGGGTGAGTATTTCAACCAGCCTATCGGGACCTATTCATCCGGTATGCGGGCTCGCTTTACCTTTGCACTGATGCTGGCGCTGGATTTTGACATGTACCTGATTGATGAGGGCATGCCCTCATCCACGGATGTAGAATTCAACCGAAAAGCAGGTGACATCCTGCGAGAGCGTTTGCGGACAACCACACTGGTGATCGTGTCCCACAATCCCGACGTTCTTGAGAAATTTGCACAGCAGGCGGCCGTTCTATTGGACGGTCAGCTTTACATGTTCGAAACCTTGGAAGAGGCACGACAGTTATATGACTACCAAACCCAAGGCTAAAAAATATCGCTGGCGCCGCAATCGTCAGGGCTCGGATTCCGCAGACGCACGGGCCGACGCGATATCGCGCATCAGAAAAGCGACGCAACCGTCTGAGGCGGCAAATAACCCGTCTCCCTCGACCGATATTGAGGCGATCAAGCGCGAAGGGCTAACCGGTCGCCAACTGCGTGTGGCACGTCGTCTGGCCCAGAAAAACGGGCTTGCTGCAACGTCGGATTACGACGCGGTGCGGCTATTGCGTAAAAAGGGCATCGATCCGTTCGAACGTGCCAACTTACTGGATTTGGCAGCCGAAAAAAAAGGTTCGAATGATCAGGCAAAGGACAAGATCAAGATCCAATTGCCGCAGACGATTTCGGACTCTTCCCAAGGCCTGACCGGTCCGGAGCTAACGCCAGCCGAGCGGCGAAATCTTGAAATCGGTGAAATTCAGAAGGACATCGCACGCCGCCGCAAACGTAAGCTGTTTGCGCTGTTTGCGCGTCTGGCAGCCTTTGTACTGCTGCCGACCCTGATTGTGGGCACCTATTTCTATCGGTACGCAACACCGATGTACGCCAGCGATTCCGCCTTTTCAATCTTGCAGGCAGACGGCGGCGGGGCGTCCTTTGGTGGGTTTCTTGCAGGCACTCAATTCGCCACTGCACAAGATTCCGTTGCCACGCAAGAATTTTTGGAATCCAAAGACGCGCTGGTGCGACTTGAGAACGACACCAATTTTTCCGAAATCTTCAAGCAGGATTGGATCGATCCGATTCAACGCCTGCCGCAGGATGCATCTCTTGAGGATACCTATAAGCTTTACAAGCGGATGATTACCATTGGGTACGATCCCAGCGACGGTATCATCCGGATGGAAGTTGCGGCACCAAGCCCCGAGATTTCAGTCGAACTTTCCAATCTTCTACTGTCCTATGCCGAGGAAACCATCAACGGTCTGACCGAATTGAAACGCGAAGACCAAATGCGCGATGCCCGGGCCGGTTTTGAATTGGCTCAGAACGAACGTCGGAAAGCTCAGGAGGAACTGATCGAACTGCAGCTTCAGGGGGCGGTTTTGGACCCAGAAAACGTCCTCCTTGGCCTGCGCGAACGGATCAACGTAATCGAAATCGAGTTGCAGGAAAAAGAACTGCAGCTGGCCGCACTTTTGGACAACTTGCGCCCGAACCAAGCCAAAGTGGATGGTGTCCGTGCGGACATTCAACGACTTGAAGTTGCCCTGGCAGAACTGAACGCCGAAATGCTGGACGCGTCAGCAGGCGAAAACTCGCTGGCGCGTTTAAGCGTGCGAATTCAGATGGCCCAGGCCGACCTTGTGGCTCGTGATTTGATGCTGCAAACCGCAATGGAACAGATGGAAACCACACGAACCGAAGCCAACCGCAAAGTGCGTTATCTGACGGTTTCAGTGAACCCGGTCGCCAGTGAGGAACCCAGCTATCCGCGCAAGTTTGAAAATACGATTTTGGCTTTCCTATTGTTTGCTGGTATCTACCTGATGATCTCGCTTACCGCGTCGGTCCTTCGTGAACAGGTATCCTCGTAAGACACATGAAACATGTAAAAATCTCCGATCTCACGGTCGGTAATGATCTGCCTCTGACGATCATTGCCGGCCCCTGCCAACTTGAAACCGCCGATCACGCCCAGATGATCGCTGGCAAAATGAAAGAGGCCTGCGACGCCGCCGGTGCTCAGTATGTGTTTAAAGGCTCGTTCGACAAGGCCAACCGCACCTCTGTAAACGCAGCTCCTGCACTGGGCCTCGACAAAGGTTTGGCAGTGCTGCAATCGGTAAAGGACAGCATTGGCGTGCCAGTCACTACGGATGTGCATGAGAAAGAACAATGCGCGTCCGTTGCCGAGGTGTGTGACATCCTGCAAATCCCCGCGTTCCTTTGCCGTCAAACCGCCCTTCTAAAATCCGCAGGCGCAACAGGCGCGGTGGTCAACGTCAAAAAAGGTCAGTTCCTGGCCCCTTGGGACATGCAGAACGTCGCGGCCAAGATCGAAAGCACCGACAATCACAACATCATGCTGACGGAACGCGGTGTCAGCTTTGGCTACAACCGCCTCGTGGTGGACATGCAATCTCTGCCGGAAATGGCTCGCACCGGGTACCCGGTGATAATGGACGCCACCCACACTGTGGCTCAGCCCGGTGGATTGGGTGGTGCATCCGGTGGTCAGCGCGAATTTGCGCCCGTTATGGCACGCTCGGCTGTTGCCGTTGGTGTAGCCGGTGTATTCATGGAAACACACCAAGATCCGGACAACGCCCCCTGTGATGGCCCCAACATGATCTATCTGGATCAAATGCCTCAATTGATTGACACATTGATGCGCTTTGATGCATTGGCCAAGGCCAACCCGATTCAGATTTAAGCAAGAGCGATAGTATGACCAAACCCATCCCCGAGGTGACTCCGAACACCTGGAGTTTTCTGCGCGACCCGATGATCAAACCCACCGGGTTTCGCGAATATGACGCCCGTTGGAAATACCCCGAAGAGATCAACCTGCCGGGCATGACGGCGCTGGGGCTGGGTTTGGGCACTCAGATGCGCAAGCGTGGAATCGCGCCTGTGATCGCGGTCGGCAACGACTATCGCGACTATTCGCTGGCAATCAAGAATGCGTTGATCCTGGGCCTGATGCAGGCTGGAATTCAGGTCAAGGATATCGGCCCGGCACTGAGCCCTATGGCCTATTTCGCCCAGTTCCATCTGGATGTCCCTGCCGTGGCCATGGTCACCGCCAGCCACAACCCGAACGGCTGGACCGGCGTAAAGATGGGCTTTGAACGCCCGTTGACCCACGGCCCGGACGAGATGTCGGAATTGCGCGACATCGTTCTGAATGGACAAGGCGTCCCCCACGAAGGGGGTTCGTACGAATTCGTGGACGGCGTGAAAGAGGCTTATATCGACGACCTGGTTGGTGACTTCAAAATGTCCCGGCCGCTGAAAGTTGTCTGTGCGACGGGTAATGGTACAGCGTCAGCCTTTGCGCCCGAGATTTTCGAACGGATGGGGGTCGAGGTCGTGCCCAGCCACAACCGGCTGGACTACACCTTCCCCAACTACAACCCTAATCCCGAAGCCATGGAGATGTTGCACGACATGGCCAACACCGTGAAATCCAGCGGCGCCGACATGGCGCTGGGATTTGACGGTGACGGAGATCGCTGCGGTGTTGTCGATGACGAGGGTGAAGAGATTTTCGCCGACAAGGTCGGCGTGATCATGGCCCGCGATCTGGCCAAGCTGTACCCCAATGCGACCTTTGTGGCGGACGTCAAATCAACCGGGCTGTTTGCCAGCGACCCCGAGTTGCAGGCCCACGGCGTCAAAGCCGATTACTGGAAAACCGGCCATAGCCACATGAAGCGCCGGGTTAAAGAAATCAATGCTCTGGCAGGGTTCGAGAAATCGGGCCACTACTTCCTGGCAGAGCCGATCGGGCGCGGCTATGACTGCGGCATGCGGGTCGCGGTCGAGATCTGCAAACTGATGGATCGCAACCCGGACAAAAGCATGTCGGACCTGCGCAAGGCGTTGCCAAAAACCTGGTCGACGCCGACCATGTCGCCCTATGCCTCTGATACCGAGAAATACGACATTCTCAAACGGTTGGTGGACAAGCTGGTTGCCAAGGCCGATGCGGGTGAAACCCTGGCAGGCCGCGCGGTCAAAGAGGTCGTCACCGTCAATGGCGCCCGCGTTATTCTGGACAATGGCAGCTGGGGGCTGGTGCGGGCGTCTTCGAACACGCCAAACCTGGTTGTGGTCTGTGAAAGCAGCGAAAGCGAAGAAGAAATGCGCGCCATATTTGCCGATATCGACACCGTCATCCGGACTGAGCCCGGCGTTGGCGATTACGACCAAACCATCTGATTTGGGATTGGGGCGCCTAAGGCGCCCCGCCCTTTAATTTCCGCCCAACAGTTTGAACAAGCCTTTCTTGGCCTCTTCTTCCAGCTTATTTTTCAAAGCATCCTCGACACTTTCACTGTCAGTCACTGCCGTACCCAGTTCATCACCCACTTTGTCCAGAACCTTTTGCTTGGCGTCGTCCTCAAGGTCTTTTAGCTGACCTTCGGCGGCCGCCTCGATCACTTTGGACAAATCGGGTTTGATCGAAGGGTCGCTCCACGGCCCGACAATCCGCACTGGCACCGACAAACCCTGCCCCGAGTTGGCCCGCAGCGCGGTTGGGGTAAACAGATAATCGATCCTGCGCGCGCCGATATTGACCTTGCCCGTCCCATCTGCACGGAAATTGTCCAGTGACATCAGCAGGTCGCTATTGGTCAGCACACCCTGATCAATGGTAAAACTGGCTGTCAGGCTGTTGAACACGGTTGTCCCACCCGAACCTTTGCCGCGCCCCATCAGGCGATCCAGATCAAAACCCGAAATCACGCCCTGCCCCACATTCAGATTGCCCGTGCCACTGAGGGATCGCATGATCTGGTCTTCGGTCTGCCCGACGCCTAGAAATTCAAACTCACCCGTTCCTGTACCCGTAAAACGCTCAATCCCCGCGAGGGTGGACAGGGCTTGTTGAACGTTCATGTTTTTCGCCTTCAGCTTACCGCCGACTGACAGGCCATTGCGATTGTTGGCCACCACCTGCCCGTTCACCTGACCCGAGAACAAAGTGGCCGGGTTCATCTGCAACACAGCACGGGACCGGTCGAGTATCAGCGTCAGGTCGCTGGCTCCCAGTTCTAGGTCGGGCAGGACAATGGACGAGGTCGTCAGGCGTATTTCTCCATTGGCCAGCGACAGGGCTGAGGCATCAATCGGGGCCTTGGACCACCCACTGTCAGGCGAGGACGCCGTTCCCGACCCACCCCCGCTCGATGCCGGCGCGTCATTGAAACGTGACAGGTCAATATCACCACTCTTGAGCCGCGCGGTGATTTTCGGCGGATCCGAAATCTCGATATCCGTTTCTCCGGTAAAGCGGTTGTGGTCCAACTGCGCCACCATGTTGCGCAGTGAGATACGGCCCTCGCTGGTATAGGTCATCTGCCCAGACACATCGGCCTTGCGGCCCAATCCCAGCGGCACCCCGACACCCGCCTGTCCAAAAGCGGCCAGCATTTCCTCGGTGTTCCTGGTTTTGACCGCAAGCGCGCCGTCCATTTCTCCAGCAAGGTTGACGCGGCCATCGAACCCAACTTCGCCGCCCGGCGCGGTCAGAGCCAATTTCAAAGGTGCGACAGCGCCGGACGCAAAGGTCGGCAGGTCCGGTATTTCGAGGTCAACTTTCACGTGGCCGCCTGGCACTGCCATCCGCGCCTCCAAGACCATGGGCGAGGTCGGCCCCGGCCAACTGGCCGACAGATCAACGTTTGAGAAGTTGAATTTTGTTGTGCCGTTTTCGATGTAAACCAACTGTGCATTGGTCAGTTCCAGACGGTCCAGCGTCACGGCACCTTGCGGCGATGCAGATGACGCGCTGGTATTGCTTCCGGTCGTCGCCTGCGAGGCAACCGGAGCGCTTAATTCCCAATTGCCGCGTCCATCGGATAACTCGAGCCTCAAAACCGGATTATCCGCGACAACCCGCCTTATCCGTAAATCCCCGTTCAGCAACGCCGAAGCATCCACGCCGACGGCAAGGCTTTCGGCGCTGAGCATCGGTTCGGACCCGGCCCAGGGTGCGTTGCCAAACGTGACAGGGCCGGTCTCCATCCCCAGAACGGGCCAGAACGACAGGTTCACATCCCCTGACAATGTCAGGTCGCGCCCCGTTTCGCTTTTGACTTGTTCCGCTAGAATCGCCGCCAGCTTATCCCCCGGCATCAGCAATAAGGCGCCGATGACCAACCCGATTGCGGCCGCGAATAAGAAGAGTATGCGCACCAGCCACTTCATTTTTCTGCTCTCCGCTTATTTGGCATGCGTTGAAAAGATCATCCAAAGCCCAGCCCGTATTTGCAAGAGGAAGCGTTCCCCACTATATGCCGCGCCATGAGCACGAACCCACCAAACCTCCGCCCTGACCTGGCGCCCGCCGCCCGGATGCCTGATACGCCACGTACCAACCAACCAACCATTGGTATGGTGTCGCTGGGCTGCCCCAAGGCCTTGGTCGATAGCGAGCGGATTTTGACCCGTCTTCGTGCAGAAGGGTACGGCATTTCGCCAGATTATTCCGGGGCCGATGCCGTAATCGTGAACACTTGCGGGTTCCTTGACAGCGCCAAGGCTGAGTCTCTGGACGCCATTGGCGAGGCTTTGGTAGAAAACGGCAAGGTCATTGTGACCGGCTGCCTGGGGGCCGAACCCGACTATATCCGTGAACACCACCCGCGCATCATGGCCGTGACCGGGCCGCATCAATACGAACAGGTGCTGGATGCGGTGCATTCAGCAGTTCCCCCCGATCCTGATCCATTCGTTGATCTACTGCCCGCCGCCAGCGTGCAGTTGACCCCGCGCCATTACAGCTATCTCAAGATATCCGAGGGCTGTAACCACAAGTGCAAATTTTGCATCATCCCAGACATGCGCGGGAAACTGGCCAGTCGTCCCGCCCACGCCATATTGCGTGAGGCCGAAAAGCTGGTCGACAATGGCGTGCGCGAATTGCTGGTGATCTCGCAGGATACCTCGGCCTATGGGCTGGACCGGAAATACGATGTGAACCCGTGGAAGGACCGTGAGGTGCGCAGCCACATTACCGATCTGGCGCGTGAGCTGGGGCAGCTGGATGCCTGGGTTCGTCTACACTATGTCTACCCCTACCCGCATGTGCGCGAGCTGATCCCCCTGATGGCCGATGCCGGGTGCAACATCCTGCCCTATCTAGACATTCCGTTCCAACATGCCCACCCGGACGTTCTGAAACGCATGGCCCGCCCGGCGGCAGCGGCGAAAACACTGGACGAGATCGCAGCATGGCGCGCGACCTGCCCCGATATCACCTTGCGCTCGACCTTTATCGTCGGCTATCCCGGCGAGACCGAGGCTGAGTTCCAGACGCTTTTGGACTGGATGGATGAGGCGCAATTGGATCGTGTGGGATGCTTCCAATACGAAAACGTGGATGGCGCACGCTCGAACGATCTGCCCGACCATGTTCCGGCCGAGATCAAACAAGAGCGCTGGGAACGGTTCATGGAGAAGGCACAGGCGATCTCCGAGGCAAAGCTGGCCGCAAAGGTCGGCCAGACCATCGAGGTGATCGTGGACGAGGTCGATGGCGAAGCCGCCACTTGCCGCACCAAATCCGACGCGCCCGAGATCGATGGGAATCTGTTTATCGACGAAGGGTTTGAAACCCTCAACCCTGGCGACATCGTCTCGGTCGAGGTCGATGAGGCTGGCGAATATGACCTTTGGGGCAAGCTGACCTGATCCGGTCACCCCAGTTGGGCAAAGCGTGAGGCAAGTTTATTGGCGTTTTGCGCCAGACTCGTGGATTATGACGGGACATACCGCCTTATAGGAAGGAAGTTCCAATGTCCTGCCTACGCCCCTTTGGCCTGAAATGCATAACGGTTATACTTGCTGCCCAACTTTATGCCGTTCCCGCTGTTGCGGACAACGTCCGCGCGGGCGGTTTCATAATTATTGGGTCCGAACCGCTGAGCCTGCACCTGCGCAGCAAACACCATGTGCAGCGATACTATGGCGCATCTAAAGTTTATCATCGGTCCAGCAAACACAAACATCAAACCAAGCCGAAAGTGTACCACCACAAGAGCAAACCCAAGGTTCATTACGTCAAACCGGTCAAACGACACCACCGGTCAAGGCAAGCGTTCAGCAACAAACATGCCTCGCCTTATTACCTTCCACGGAGTTACGGAATTCAAAACCGGGGATATCGCTATGGTACAAAACGGCGGTGGTATTGATGGCTTCAGAACAGGCTTAGAAGCCCGATGACCCAAGCCAATCCCGCCGCCAAAGCCGTTAACGCAACAGCAGCACTGGCGGCGTCCTTGGCCTGCCCCGCCAGTTTATTGTGATCGGTCGAGGTGTGATCGACAGCGCGCTCAATCGCGGTATTGAACAGCTCGGCCACCAAAACAAGCAGGCCAAAAATCAGGATCAGGGCGCGTACCCCTTCACCGAGCGGCAACCAAACGGCCAAAGCAGCCGAGACCAGATTTGCCCAAACCCAGGCGCGGAACGAATACTCTTCACGCCAGGTTGCGACCAGCCCTTGCCAGCTCCAACGCGTTCGATCCTTGAGATGTGTAAGAAGGTTTTTCATCAGCCTTCAACTTTTCGGTGTACGGAACTGAAGCCGCATTGATTTATGGAGGGCAAGAAAAAACCGCCCCGAGGGCGGTTTTTTGTCGAGAATGTGCGGGCAGCCTTAAAATCGGGCCACCCGCGGAATAGTTATTGTGCGACCGGATTACAGACGGTCTGGCCTGCTTCTGTCGTGGCCAGCTCAGTTCCTGCCGGGCAGCTAGGTGTGCCGAATTTGTCGTACTCAGGCGTGATATAAACCGGCGCCGGTTCTTCCTGCTGCGAGCAAGCAGCCAAAACAAGGGCAAATGCACCAACGGCAGCAAATTTGAGTTTCATGTCCGTCATTCCTCTATTAATTTCCTGATATTGCCCAAGAATCCGGGGCCGGTCTCACAATACGACTTGAATGGCATATTTGCAACGAATTCGATCACGCGATCGTGAAGAAAGGCGAAACAACGCCGGTAACCCCCTCAGAAACAGCGGATTTATGAGCATAGGCTACCGATTTTCGCGTATCGCTCTACACTGGTAGAGTGACATCAGCAAAAGACGGAGTAGCCACATGTCTGACAGCCCCACCATCGCGCAAAAAGGTCCCTTCCCGGTCGAAGTGATCGAAGGGAAAAGCTATTTCTGGTGTGCATGCGGCCGATCCAAGCGGCAGCCGTTTTGCGATGGATCGCACAAAGACACCGGGTTCGAACCGGTAAAGTACACGGCGGACAGCAGCAAAAAAGTCTTTTTCTGTGGCTGCAAACACAGCGGGAATCCTCCGCTGTGTGACGGGTCGCATTCCAAACTGTAATCAGGTCTTCAACGCGTTCAACAGATCAGCGTTGGCACAGAATTCGGGTGCGGTGTGGGCCTCGGATTGTTGTTCAGACAACCAGATGGCACATTGGTTGCTGCACTGCGATGCCCGGCAGCGTGTTACCAGTTCGGCATAGCGATCCGGTGTCAGCCGTTTCTCTGCCATTGCTTCGGTCAACGAGATTTTCATACATCGCGCCACCGAACGGGTTAGCCAAAAGTGTTTTTCGACATCCCCCAAAGAATTTCGCGCCATCAGTTTTCCTGCTTTGATCATGTTTTCAACACAGCAAACCGGTGTTGGTTTCTGCTAGTCTGTTGGTCACCTATCGCGTCCGGTGACCACTCTAATGCGGCATGAAACCTTCCTGTCGTTAAGGCTGCAGTTTTCGGAGCATTTCCTGATTGCGGCAGTATTCCGGCGTTTGGCCCGCCTGCGCGGGCTGCTGTAGGAAGCTCTGGCAATGATTGGGATTTGCACAGCCCGTACACCTCAGAACAGCATCGGAAAGCTGATCGATCGAAACATCACCTTCAATCGCGGATTGCTGCAGATCCACACCAAGTTTCGTAGCCATCTGATCCACAAGACCTGCATGGAATTTCAAGACTTCTTGATCGGGCATGAGAGGTCCTTTCCTGCCATCTGTCCGCAGCAGGATATCTCAGCCCTGCGCTTGGGCCTTTGACTCACATCAAGGCCCGGCGCCGATATGATCCAGATAGGCTCGGGTCGCGTCCTGCACGCGCCTAAATCGATCCCCACCCAGCTTTTTTCCGCCGTACCAGCGGGTGACGATGACCACATGACTGTCCAACCCGGCCCGTTCAAGCATCCTTAGAATCACCATGCCCGCACCGCTTTCCCCGTCATCGGCCTTCAACGCCCCGGTCGGCAAAATGGCCGCCCAGGTGTTGTGCGTGGCTTTGGCATAAGCCTTGTCTGACTTGAGCTCTTGCAAGACTGCATCAACATCGGCCCGCGTGCCAACGGCTGCGCCTGTTACCGCGTATTTCGACCCCCGGTCCGTCAGGATCACGCCCAGCCGTGTCAAAGCGGTCATTGCGTCAAACCCAATTGTCTTGCGGTTTCAAGAACGATCTGAACTCGGTCGGTATTTGGGGGGTGCGTTCCCAGAAACTGATCCCCCGGATCGGGAAGGCGATCAAAATATTTGGCGCCAATTAAAGGGTTGTATCCCGCCTTATGGGTGATGATCGTGCCCAGTTGGTCCGCCTCAAGCTCGAACGCTTTCACGTTCACCTGCACACCCAATTCGGCCCCCAATTTCTGCGTGCGTTCAAGGTCTTTGCCTTCCTCGCCATGCAGCTTACCCAATTCGCTGAAGATCGCGGCACTTTCCTGGGCGTTTTTCGACTGCCGGGCGATGTGCCCCAAAACATGATGCGCTGCCTCGTGCCCCATGACAAACGCCAGTTCATCAGGATTCTTCGCAGATTGGATCATCGAACGCGTGAATATGATTACCGGCTGATTGTCATCATCCAGAGTCTGAAAGGCATTTGCCGGTGCGCGCGGGTTCAGGTCGACCAATATCGTGAAATCGCAATTTTCTACCTTGGCCTGGCGCAGACATTCGGCGCGGGCTTCGTCGCCGACCTGACGGCTGATTTTCCGAAACGCGGCGGCGTCGACCTGAAATTCACTCGAATCCAGCGACCATTCATTTGCCGGTTGCACACGCAGAACACCCGCACTGCAGGCCGTCAGCACCAGAGGAAACAGCAAATAGATCAGACGGCGCATTTATATTCCTTTGAAACGGTGATCCCGTTTGAAAAACCATAGCGCGACACCTGGGGGACCGCCACCGTCGGATTGCACGGGAACGGGTTGCATTGCCGCCTTGCTCCCTGCACTCTGCCTATATGTTTTCGATTGAGCATGAATTCGACTCGACAGTCATTACTCTGGTGGACGAAGGCCCCAAACCTTTGCAAGAGGATGTCGTCATCAACAGCTTCGCCGAATGTGTGACGCTTGAGCAGCTGGACCCACGCACAGACAAGATACAGAAAATAACTCTGTCTCCTGAGCAAGTCCGAGATCTGGCCGCTGCGCTGGATTTGCCGGAAGGGGTGTATCAAATTCACGAACGACCCAGTCAAGGCGCATAGACAAACAGCTTGTCCCGCGCAGTCTGCCCTTGTTTTAGGGTCAGCGTCGAAGGGGCCACCTGCATGGCCGTGGCCAGTATCCGGCGCACAGCTTCGTTGGCCTTGCCGTTTTCGGGCGGCACAGTGACCGTAATGCGGATTACGCCCTTGTCTATCGTGATGCTGTCCTTTGCGGCTTTCGGCGTGACCCGAACCGGAACCGCCGTGCCAGGGACGGCATGGGCGCTTAGGTCGGGTATGTCGCGCAGTTTCGGCCTGGCCATCTTTTCACCTCTTGCCTGTAAACACCCTTGCATGGGGCACCGGAGAATGAAAATGATCCGGCCTATCCAGCTGATTGCACTTGAAACGCGCCAGATACTCAACCAGATACAGACTGCTCATGTAAAGGAAGTTAACATATGTCCTTGAAAAACCCGGCTGCCCTGGAATTTCTGCAATCGCGCCGGTCTCGCCCTGCCAAAACGCTGATTGCACCGGCCCCGACGCGGGATGAGCTGTTGCCGCTGTTGACCGCCGCCGCCCGCAGCCCCGATCACGGCAAGCTGGAACCGTGGCGCTTTATCGTGCTTGAGAAAGGCGCAATGCCGCGCCTGTCCGGGTTGACGCGCGAGCGGGGCGTTGCCCTGGGCAAGACGCCCGAGGACATCGCAAAAGCGCAAAGCCAGTTTGACATGGGCCATCTGGCCGTTGCCGTGGTCGAGGTGCAGAAACCATCCGAAAAAATCCCGGCGATTGAACAGACCTATTCGGCTGGTGCTGTCTGTCTGGCCTTACTGAACGCGGCGCTTGCAGCGGGTTGGGGGGCGAACTGGTTGTCCGGCTGGCAAACCCATGATCCAGAATTCTGCCGTCAAGCCTTTGGCTTGCAAGACAATGAGCGCATCGTTGGCCTGATCCACATTGCTACCGAAGGCACGGCCCCGCCAGAACGCCCTCGCCCGGATGTGGCAGCGCTGACCGAATGGGTCGAGGAATGATGATCCTCAACGCGTTTTTTGCGGCGCTTGGTCAGATCGGAGACTCCAAGTTCCGTGCCGTTCTTTTGCGTGGCGTTGGTCTGACAATCGTGTTGTTGATCGCGGCCTGCGCCGGTGCAATCTGGCTGATCAACAGACTGTCTGGGGATGAGATTTCGCTGCCCTGGATCGGCGCAGTCCCGTGGCTGAACGATGTTCTGAATTATTCCGGCATCTTTGTGGTGCTGATTCTGCCGGTGTTTCTGATGATGCCAGTCGCCTCGGCGATTACGTCTTTGTTTCTGGAAGAGGTCGCGCAGGCGGTCGAGGATAAACACTATCCCACCTTGCCCGCCGTTCCAGGCATCCCGTTCAACGAAGGGTTAAGGGATGCGGTTAACTTCATGGGCGTGCTGGTTGTTGCCAACCTGCTGGCGTTGATCCTCTATGCGATGTTCCCACCACTGGCGCCGTTTATTTTCTGGGCAATGAACGGGTTTCTGCTGGGTCGGGAGTATTTTACGCTGGCCGCGATGCGTCGTATCGGGCGGGACGGCGCGCGCAAGCTGCGCGCCAAGCATTCCGCCACCATCTGGCTGGCCGGCACCTTGATGGCCATTCCCCTCTCGGTGCCGCTGGTGAATCTGGTGATCCCAATCCTGGGGGTTGCCACTTTCACCCATATCTATCACAAGCTGTCAGGTCCCTCGACCTGACGCTCAGTTCCGCGGTTCCAGTTGGTTCAGCCAGTCGAAATCGCGCACCGAGATCACACCAGAGATGATAATCCCCGCAATAACAGCCCAGAGCACCACCGAAATCCCGGTGGTGATCCACATCTTTTTCTTCATGTGATGCACCTCCGGCGCGCCCGCATGGGTGCCCGGAACGATATCACCCAGATCGCCCTGCGTTTTGATACGGATGGGCAACACAACCAACAACGTCATGAACCAGATGACGGCAAACAATACCAGTGCAGCAGTGATCGTCATGACAGCCTCGCTTGATTAAACCTGTTCTAGTTCGACCAGACAGCCGTTAAAGTCCTTGGGGTGCAAGAACAGTACCGGTTTGCCATGCGCGCCGATCTTCGGCTCGCCCGATCCCAGAACACGGGCACCGGTTTCCTTTAGGTGATCACGGGCTGCGATAATGTCTTCGACCTCATAGCAAACATGGTGGATTCCGCCTGCCGGGTTCTTTTCCAGAAAGCCGTTGATCGGGCTGTTTTCACCCAGCGGGTACAGCAATTCGATCTTGGTGTTGGGCAGTTCGATGAACACAACGGTAACGCCATGATCGGGCTCATCCTGCGGCGCGCCGACCTTGGCGCCCAGTGCATTGCTATATTGCGCGGACGCGGCCTCAAGATCGGGTACGGCAATGGCGACGTGGTTCAGACGACCAATCATTGAACTCTCCTGTGTTCTGCGTTGCCGCGGTTATGGGGGCAGTTTGGCCAAAGAACAAGTGCGCCAAATTGCCGTTAACCCTGTGTTAGCCAGAAGTTCCTAGCTTAGGGCATCTGCTGATTAGGAGTTCTGCCATGGACGATTCGAGCCCCTTCGCCTCACCCGCGCAGCCGACGGCCACGCGGCCTCTGCTGGGTCAAACCATTCTGGTTGTCGAAGACAGCCGCTTTGCCTGTGACGCGATCCGGCTGATGTGCCTGCATAGCGGTGCGCGTATCCGGCGAGCGGATTGCCTGACCTCGGCTCGGCGCCACCTGCAGATCTATCGCCCTTCTGTCATTCTGGTGGATATCGGCTTGCCAGATGGGTCCGGTGCCGACCTGATTGCCGAATTGGCCGAAGCAACCCCACGTATCGGCGCTATTCTGGGCATGTCCGGCGACGATCACAGTCAGGAGGCTGCGTTGCAAGCAGGTGCCGATGGGTTTTTGAACAAACCCCTGAAATCACTTTCTCATTTTCAGCAGTTCATTCTGGAAAACCTGCCCCAGGATCGTCGACCCAACAATCTGCACGCCATTCGGGATGAGGTTATCCACCCGGACCCGATGGCCTATCAAGACGACATGGCCCATATCGCAGATGTACTGGCCGGGCCGAACGATCACCGCACTTTGGATTACGCCGCCCAATTCCTGCTAGGCGTTGCCCGCGATGCCGAGGATACGGTTCTGGCGGATGCCGCGCTGAAACTGGCCGAAACGCGCGCAGGCGGAGGACCAGTTACGGCGCTGGCCGCAAAGGTCGCCGGCATCGTTCAGGCGCGACTGGAACAGCGCGAGGCGATCTGAATTGATAACGGCGTATTTTCTGACATCCACGATCCTGACGATCTGGGCCTATTCTCAGACCCGTGCAACAGCCCGGAACATCCGTGTTGCACGCGGATCAAAATCCTGTCCGTTGACCGACACTGAAGCAACACAGCAATTACCGCAGAATATTAACCACAGGCTTGTGGCTCCTGATCCAAAGGAAAAACCCACCGCAGGGGCTGCGGCGGGTGATTGATCAATCCTGTGGGATGATCCGCAATCCCAATTCCATCAACTGATCCGAGGTCGGATCGGATGGCGCGTCCATCATCAGGTCTTCGGCGCGCTGGTTCATCGGGAACATCATGACTTCGCGGATGTTGGCCTCATCAGCCAATAGCATCACGATCCGGTCGATCCCCGCAGCACAACCACCGTGCGGCGGAGCGCCATAGTGGAAGGCGTTGAACAGCGCACCAAAGCGACTTTTCACCTCATCCTCGCCATAACCTGCCAGTTCAAAGGCTTTCAGCATGATCTCGGGCTTGTGGTTCCGGATCGCACCCGAGACCAGCTCATATCCGTTGCACGCCAGATCGTACTGATAGCCGCGCACGTCCAGAGGATTACCCTGCAGCGCCGCCATACCACCTTGCGGCATCGAGAATGGGTTGTGTTCAAAGTCTATGGTGCCGGTTTCTTCGTCCTGTTCGTAGATCGGGAAATCTACGATCCAGGCAAAGGCAAAGCGGTCTTTCTCGGTCAGACCCAACTCCTCACCGATCACATCGCGCGCCTTACCCGCCACCTTTTCAAAGGCCTTCGGCTTGCCGCCCAGGAAGAACGCGGCGTCACCAACACCCAGACCCAGCTGTTGACGGATTGCCTCGGTCCGCTCGGGACCGATGTTCTTGGCCAACGGACCTGCGGCCTCCATGCCTTCGCCCTGATCGCGCCAGAAGATATAGCCCATGCCGGGCAGACCCTCTTTCTGGGCAAAAGCGTTCATGCGGTCACAGAACTTGCGGCTGCCACCCGTCGGCGCAGGAATGGCGCGGATTTCGGTGCCTTCCTGCTCCAACAGCTTCGCGAATATCGCGAAGCCAGAATCGCGGAAGTGGTCGGAGACCACTTGCATTTTAATAGGATTGCGCAGGTCCGGCTTGTCGCTGCCATACCAAAGTGCCGCGTCCTTGTAGGAGATTTGCGGCCACTCCTGATCAACCTTGCGACCACCGCCGAATTCCTCGAACACACCGGTCAGAACGGGCTGGATCGTGTCGAACACGTCCTGCTGTTCAACAAACGACATCTCAAGGTCAAGCTGGTAGAAATCGGTGGGTGAGCGGTCGGCGCGTGGGTCTTCATCGCGGAAACACGGCGCGATCTGGAAGTATTTGTCAAAGCCCGACACCATGATCAGCTGCTTGAACTGCTGCGGCGCCTGCGGCAACGCATAGAACTTGCCCGGATGCAGACGCGAAGGCACCAAGAAGTCACGCGCGCCTTCCGGCGACGACGCAGTGATGATCGGCGTCTGATATTCGCGGAACCCCTGATCCCACATGCGACGGCGCATGGACGCCACAACGTCCGAGCGCAGCGTCATGTTCTGCTGCATCGCCTCGCGGCGCAGGTCCAGATAACGATAGCGCAGGCGGGTTTCTTCGGGGTATTCCTGATCGCCGAACACCATCAACGGCAGCTCATCAGCAGCGCCCAGCACTTCCAATTCGCGCACGTAAACTTCGATCTCGCCGGTGGGCAGTTTCGGGTTTACCAGCTCAGCGTCGCGCGCTTTGACAGTGCCGTCGATACGGATACACCATTCCGAGCGGACCTTTTCCAGCTCGGCAAAGGCGGCGCTGTCGCCATCGCACAGCACTTGCGTGACGCCGAAATGATCGCGCAGGTCGATGAACAGCACGCCACCGTGATCTCGGACACGATGCACCCAACCGGACAGGCGGACGGTTTCACCGACATTGGCGGCGGTCAGAGCGGCGCAGGTGTGGCTGCGATAGGCATGCATGAAAATATCCCTTCGGGCGCAGAATTCGTCGCGCCGATACACCCTGTCAGGCATGGAAAGTCAAGGCAGGTCGCGCTGTCAAAACGGCCTTTGCACGTTGCCCGAGTAGAAATAGATACCCAGACCGGCGGCAAAGATGATGTTTCCCGCAATCGCGTGCAATAAGACCGCGCAGAAAAACGATCCGCGTTTGCGATAGGCCCAGGTGAACAGCAACCCTCCGGCAAAGGTCATGACGGCGACGATCCAGCTCCAATACATCAGATGTGCCAGTGAAAACAGCGCAGCGTTCAACAGATAGGCCGCGCGTCCGTTTGGCAGGATTTCGTGATAGCGGCGGAAGAACAGGGACCGGAACAAAAGCTCTTGCGGCAGGGCCGACAGCAATGGGTAACCAATCCAAATCACCAGAAGGAATTCGGGTCGATTTCGCAGCAGGAAAAACGCCGCTTCGGGTCGCATTGCCATCACAACCACGGCGCAAAAGATCGTCATGGCAAAGGTAAACAAAGCAACCTCGCGCCAGGACCATTTGCGCCAGTTGTACCGCAGTTCAGCCCAGGCAAAGCCGGGTGTAATGTGCAGCAACACAATCCCGATGGCCGTGAAGGTGAATAATGACGGGAACATCCAGTCGGGTGGAAAGAACACCGCGATCAGCACCGGCACGGCGATGAAGAACAATCCAAATTCCAGCCGCAATCGCAGATACGGCACCCCGCTGTCCGCCCAATCGGTTTGTTTGCTCACTGTATTGCCAACTCCGCCCGGATCAGGCCACGCAACGAATTTCCCATATAGAGTTTTTCTGCGTTTTTCAGGTCGGTCAAGGTCAGGGTGGCTTCGGTAACCTCTTTATTACTCAGTAATTCTTCGCGCAGAATGCCGGGTAGAACGCCGCTGGACAACGCAGGCGTTAGGCGACGGCCATCCAGCATATGCAGAAACAGATTGGTGATGGTGCCTTCGCACAACTCGTCGCGTTCGTTCAGAAACAGGACCTCGTCTATGCCATGAGGCAAAGTCGCCCGAGCGGTGTCGTATATGGCACGCTGTGTTGTTTTGAGCTGCAACCAGATGTCAGACGCGGTCAGGCGCGGTTCGGCAATGGCGATCCGCCAGATCGTCGGACTATCGGCCAATGCTCCGGTCGTTATATCCAGCTGACCACCTGCAGCCAGCGTCAGTCGACACCTAAGCGGTGATGAGCCACCCACGCCGTTCAACAGATCAATGGCGCGGTCCGCGTCAAAGGAAATCCCAAAGGCTTGGGCGGATCGGGCCATCCGAGCCAAATGCCGATCACGTCGCACGAACCCCTGTTCTGGCCGAAAAGCCAGCGTTTCGATTATGCGGAAGTCAGGATCAGCTGGTGGGCAAAGCGGGCTTTCCATAGCGCTTCCTCGTATTCCGATGGGGCTGTGCTGTCCCAGACCAAGCCGCCGCCCACGTTCAGAGTGGCTTTTCCATCCTCAACCATTAGCGTGCGGATCGCCACGTTGAACTCGGACCGGCCGTCCGGCGCGGCCCAACCGATGGCGCCGCAATAAATGTCACGGGGCCAGGGTTCCAAATCGGCCAAAATCTCCATCGCACGGATCTTGGGCGCACCGGTGATTGAACCACAGGGGAACAGCGCCATCAGGATATCGGACAGCTCGGCCCCCAAATGCAGCTGCGCCTGCACCAACGAGACCATCTGATGCACAGTCGCATAAGTTTCGACTTTGAACAGCTCGGGCACTTTGACCGATCCGGGCAGCGCAACACGGCTAAGGTCATTTCGTAGAAGATCGACGATCATCAGGTTTTCGGCCCGGTTCTTTTCGTCAATCGACAGAAAGGCCCGGCGTCGCGCGTCCTCGGCCATATCATCGCTGCGAGGTTGCGTGCCTTTCATCGGGCGGGTTTCAATCCCTCGATCCGCATCGGTACGAAAGAACAACTCGGGCGAGCGGCTCAACAAATCAGGCAAGCCGTCCTGCTGTACCAGCGCGCCGTGACCCACCGCTTGCCCGGAAGCCAGTGCGGCATATAGCGCGGTGCTGTCGCCCTGGATGGTCAGGTCGATAGGAAAGGTCAGGTTGGCCTGGTAGATATCCCCGGCCCCGATGGCGTCATGAACCTGTTGAAAGGCGCGCGTATACCGTGCCTCATCCCAGCGGGGCTCAAATCCGGTGACGCCACCAGCTGCCGAGGGAAGATCGCGTTGCACTGGGGCCTCATAAACGCCAAAGCACAGCAAAGGCAGACGGCGATCCGCGGGTAGTCGGTCAGCCAAGCGCGGCTCAAGCACATAGCCCAGCTCATAACTGGCATAACCGCCAAGCCACGCACCGTCGGCGCGCGCCTCATCCAGCGCCACCAGGGCTTGGGGCACGTCGTCCGGCTTGTCTGCACGGATCACACTGGCTGGCCGGTCGAAACTTGTTCCGGGTCCGGCTGGCCCCTGATCGAAACGAATACGCAATTGCATCCTCATTTGTCGTGCTGCGCGGTATAGAGAATACGACGGCAAGGGAAAGAGGGGAAAGCGGCAATTTCGTCACCGTTTCCGATACCCCTTGAACCTTTTCGCGCGGTCCCTATAACGCAGGACAATTTGGGCGCATGGGGGCGCCCTGACTCGCAGTTAACCGAAGGAACCAGGCCATGCCCAGAAGAACCGACATCCAGTCGATCATGATCATCGGAGCGGGGCCCATCGTCATCGGTCAGGCCTGCGAGTTTGACTATTCCGGCGCCCAGGCCTGCAAGGCGCTGCGCGAAGAAGGATACCGGGTCATCCTGGTGAACTCAAACCCGGCCACCATCATGACCGACCCCGGTCTGGCTGACGCCACTTATATCGAACCGATCACCCCCGAGGTTGTCGCGAAGATCATCGAAAAAGAACGCCCCGACGCCTTGCTGCCCACCATGGGCGGGCAGACCGGCCTGAACACCTCGCTGGCGCTGGAAGAGATGGGTGTGCTTGAAAAGTTCGGGGTCGAGATGATCGGCGCCAAACGCGACGCCATCGAAATGGCCGAAGACCGCGCCCTGTTCCGCGAGGCGATGGACCGGCTGGGGCTGGAAAACCCCAAGGCAACCATCGTGACCGCTCCCAAGCGCGACGACGGTTCAACCGATCTGGATGCCGGTGTGCAGATGGCGCTGGATGAGCTGGAAGAAATCGGCCTGCCCGCCATTATCCGCCCTGCCTTTACCCTGGGCGGCACCGGTGGCGGCGTGGCCTATAACCGTGAGGATTATATCCATTTTTGCCGCTCAGGCATGGATGCCTCACCCGTGAACCAGATCCTCGTCGATGAAAGCCTGCTGGGCTGGAAAGAGTATGAGATGGAGGTGGTGCGCGACACTGCCGACAACGCCATCATTGTCTGCTCGATCGAAAACATCGATCCGATGGGCGTGCACACGGGTGACTCGATCACCGTGGCCCCTGCCCTGACGCTGACCGACAAGGAATACCAGATCATGCGCAACGGTTCGATTGCCGTTCTGCGTGAGATCGGGGTCGAAACCGGCGGTTCGAACGTACAATGGGCGATCAACCCCGATGATGGCCGCATGGTTGTGATCGAGATGAACCCACGTGTATCGCGCTCCTCGGCGCTGGCGTCCAAGGCGACCGGTTTCCCGATTGCGAAGATCGCCGCAAAGCTTGCCGTGGGTTACACGCTGGACGAGTTGGATAACGACATCACCAAGGTCACCCCGGCCTCGTTCGAGCCTACGATCGACTATGTCGTCACCAAGATCCCGAAATTTGCCTTCGAAAAATTCCCGGGGTCCGAACCCTACCTGACCACTGCGATGAAATCGGTGGGTGAGGCCATGTCCATCGGTCGCACCATCCACGAATCGATGCAAAAGGCGCTGGCCTCGATGGAATCGGGTCTGACCGGGTTTGATGAGATCGAAATCCCCGGGCTTAACGTGGGCGTCTGGGAAGAAGCCAGCGACAAAGCTGCCGTCATCAAGGCGATCAGCAAACAGACCCCCGACCGTCTGCGCACCATCGCGCAGGCCATGCGTCACGGTTTGACCGATGACGAAATCTTTGGCGTCACCAAATTCGACCCATGGTTCCTGGCCCGTATCCGCGAGATCATCGAGGCTGAGCGCGTTGTCCGCAAAGATGGCCTGCCGGTGACCGAAGACGGTATCCGCAAGCTGAAAATGCTGGGCTTTACCGATGCTCGCCTGGGCAATCTGACCGGCCGGGATGAGGACAACGTCCGCCGCGCCCGCCGCAATCTGGGCGTCAACGCCGTGTTCAAGCGCATCGACACCTGCGCCGCCGAGTTCGAAGCGCAGACGCCTTATATGTATTCAACCTACGAATCACCCATGATGGGCGAGGTCGAATGCGAAGCGCGCCCGTCTGACCGCAAAAAGGTTGTCATCCTTGGCGGTGGCCCGAACCGGATCGGTCAGGGCATCGAGTTCGATTATTGCTGCTGCCACGCCTGTTTCGCACTGACCGAGGCGGGCTATGAAACCATCATGGTCAACTGCAACCCCGAGACGGTTTCGACCGACTATGACACCTCGGACCGGCTGTATTTTGAACCGCTGACATTCGAACACGTCATGGAAATCCTGACGAAAGAGCAGGAAAACGGCACGCTGCACGGTGTGATCGTTCAGTTCGGCGGCCAAACCCCATTGAAACTGGCCAACGCGCTTGAGGCTGAAGGCATTCCGATCCTCGGCACCACACCGGATGCGATTGACCTTGCCGAAGACCGTGAACGCTTTCAGGCGCTGGTCAATGATCTGGGCCTGAAACAGCCCAAGAACGGCATCGCCTCGACCGATGAACAGGCGCTGGAGATTGCCGACGAGATTGGCTTCCCACTGGTCATCCGCCCCTCTTACGTTCTGGGTGGCCGCGCGATGGAAATCGTGCGCGATATGGAGCAGCTGAAACGCTATATCAACGAGGCTGTGGTGGTCTCGGGCGACAGCCCGGTTCTGCTGGACAGTTATTTGGCCGGTGCGGTTGAACTGGACGTGGATGCCATTTGCGACGGTGAGGCCGTACATGTCGCTGGCATCATGCAGCATATCGAAGAGGCTGGCGTTCACTCGGGTGACTCGGCTTGTTCGCTACCGCCCTATTCGCTGTCGAAAGAAATCCTGGATCAGATCAAGGATCAGGCGTTCAAACTAGCCAAAGCTCTGAATGTCGTTGGCCTGATGAATGTGCAGTTCGCCATCAAGGATGGCGAGATTTATCTGATCGAGGTCAACCCGCGCGCCTCACGGACCGTACCGTTTGTCGCAAAGGCGACCGACAGTGCTATCGCATCGATTGCCGCGCGTGTCATGGCTGGTGAGAAGCTGGCGAACTTCCCGCAGCGCCCGCCTTATCAGGACGGTCAGGACACCAAGATCGCAGACCAGATGACACTGGCTGATCCGGACATGCCTTGGTTTTCGGTGAAAGAGGCGGTGCTGCCCTTTGCCCGTTTCCCCGGCGTTGACACCATTCTGGGCCCGGAAATGCGCTCGACCGGTGAGGTCATGGGCTGGGACCGCGACTTCCACCGCGCTTTCCTCAAGGCACAGATGGGGGCTGGTATGGTGCTGCCGTCCTCGGGCCGTGCGTTTATCTCGATCAAGGATGCCGACAAGACCCCCGCGATGCTTGAGGCCGCGCAAGTTCTGACCGGGCAAGGTTTTTCTCTGGTGGCCACACGCGGCACCCAGTCCTGGTTGGCCGAACAGGGTGTAGCCTGTGATGTGGTCAACAAGGTCTATGAGGGCCGCCCTGACGTGGCTGACATGCTGAAAGACGGTCAGGTGCAATTGTTGATGAACACCACCGAAGGCGCACAGGCGGTCGAGGACAGCAAGTCCATCCGTTCAATCGCGCTCTATGACAAGATCCCCTATTTCACCACCGCGGCCGCCAGCCATGCTGCCGCGTTGGCGATCAAGGCACAGGCCGAAGGCGATGTTGAGGTGAAGTCGCTGCAGGGCTAACTCGCCTGGGGTGAAACCCGCGCATTTTGAACCAAACACACCGCGCCCGTTGACCCCGTGTCTTCGGGCGCGCATCTTTTCTGCAAACGAGCAGAAGGAAAACAAAATGCGCAGGTTTATGGTTCTCGCCGCTTTGATGACGCTTGCCGCGTGTGATGTGCCGCTGATCCCACTGATCTGACGCGAACCGCAGCGCCGGTTTAACTTTCCCTGTGTTGTCGCGAACCGCATAATGTTGTTCTGACAACCGGTGAAACCATGCGCCTTTACACCACATACGGAACCAATGACTTGTCCCAGGCCATCCGGTTCTATGACGCGATCTTTTCTGTACTGGATCAGCCGCGCCTTCCGGGGTGGTCAAAGGATCGCGCGGGCTGGGGAAACCATCCCGATGCCGGGACAGGGTTTTGGGTCTGTACGCCATTTGATGGTGGGGCGGCCAGCGTGGGCAATGGAACGATGATTGCCTTTCCGGCCAGCAGCGCAGCTCAGGTCCGGCGATTTCACGCGGCAGGTCTGGAATATGGTGGCACGGACGCAGGTGCGCCGGGCATTCGGGACTATTACGCGCCTGATTTCTATGTCGCCTATCTGCGCGACCCGGACGGCAACAAGATATCCTGTTTTTACTATCATTATGATCTGGAAAAGGACCCGGGCGACTGAAACGCCGCCCGGTGCCCGTCAGGCCTGTGCAACCTCGCGTTTTTCATCGCGTGCAAAGAACACCATGTAAAAGACCGGAGCCGCGACCATGGTCAGGATCGTGGCAAAGGCCAAACCGCCCATAATCGTCACCGCCATCGAGCGGAAGAACGCGTCCGTCAGCAACGGTGCCATCCCTAGTATGGTGGTGATCGCCGCCAGCATCACAGGGCGCAAGCGCGAGACAGAAGCTTCGACAATCGACTCGCGCAGGGGCTTGCCGGTGGCGCGGACCAGATCAATCTCTTCGACCAGAACGATCCCGTTCTTGATCAGCATCCCCGACAGGCTCAGCAGCCCCAGCAGCGCTGTGAAGGTGAACGGCAGACCCGTCCCCAACAGCCCGATCACGACGCCGTTCACCGACATCGGCACCAACAGCCAGATGATGATCGGCTGGCGGATCGCGTTAAAGATCAACACTGAGATCAGCACCATGATCAGCAGGCTCAGGGGCAACTGACGTCCTAGGCTTTCGTTGGCCTCGCCAGCGTTTTCGAACTCCCCCCCCCATTCCATGCGATAACCGGGTGGCAGGTCCATGTCTTCGATGGCCGCGCGTACCTCAGAATGGACCTGTGCCGCCGTCATGCCGGGCGGGATATCAGCCCCGACGGTGATCGTCAGCACGCGGTCACGACGATGCACCAGCGTGTTGAGCGGCTTGTATTCGAACCCATCGACCATTTGCTCGATTGGAACGAACTTTTGCGATTCTTCTGAAAACACCACCTGATCGACGATCGAATAATCTCCGTCCGCGGGACGGCGTATGATGATGGGGATCAAACGGTCCCGCTCGCGGAATTCTCCGGCGGTGATCCCGTCCGTGGAAAACTGCAAAGTCGCGGCAATATCTTCTCGGGACACACCTGCGGTCTGCGCCCGCTCGGTCGCATAGATCGGCTGCACTGCCAGCTCCTGCTCGCGCCAATCATGATAGACGTTCAGCGCATTAGGGGAAGCCTCGCGCATTTTCAACACCGCCTCATCGGCCAGCTGGCGCAATACCTTCGGATCACTGCCCGAGAACCGGGCTTGGATTGGGTCTCCGCCGCCCGGGCCGAAGATCAGGCGTTTGGTGCGGAATTTGCCCTCGGGGAATTGTGCCTGCCCAAACGCTTCCAAATCCGCCTGCAATACCGGAATGTCATCCAGCGTTTCAGTGCGAATGATCATGTGCCCATAGCTGGGGTTAGGTTTTTCGGCCGAATAGGTCAGCAGGAACCGAGTTGCGCCCTGCCCGACAAAGGTGGTGACGGACACGACATCGTCGCGCTCGGCCAGCCAGTCTTCGAAGACCGCCATATCCTCAGCCGTGCGCGCGATGGGTGTGCCTTGCGGCAGGTTGTAATGCACGAAAAACAGCGGTGTGTTCGAGTCAGGGAAAAACTGCTGTTTCACCAAACCAAAGCCCGCGAAACAGGCCACCGTCACCCCGACCAGCGCGGCAATCACCAGCCAGCGCATCCGCAAGGACCACCGCAGGATCGCACCGTAGACACGGAACATGATGCCGCCATAAGCGTCCACCTCGCCCTCTTTTCCCTGCTTGAAGAAGATGTGCCCCAGCATCGGCGTCACCGTCAGCGCCAGAACCCAACTAAGCAGCAGCGAGATACCAATTACCGCAAACAATGAGAACAGAAACTCACCCGTCGCATCCGGGCTGAGGCCAATACCGGCAAAAGCCATGATGCCGATGACCGTCGCCCCCAACAGCGGGATTTGCGTTTTCGACGCCGCCTCATCAGCCGCATCGCGGGAATTTTTACCGCGCAGCATGGCGATCTGCATTCCCTCGGCCACCACGATGGCGTTGTCCACCAGCATCCCCATCGCAATGATCAGGGCGCCCAGCGATATCCGCTCCATCTCGATCGAGAAGATCGACATGAACAACAGTGTCCCCACTACGGTCAGCAGAAGGGTCGAGCCCACGACCACCGCCGCGCGCCAGCCCATGAAGATAGCCAAAACCGCCACAACGATGCTGACTGACATGGCCAGGTTCACCAGAAAGTCGTTCGAGGCCTGTTCGACCACCACATGCTGCTGATAGATCGGCAGGATTTCGACCCCAAAGGGAATCTGAGGGTCCAACTCGGCGAATTTGGCATCGGCACGCTGACCGACTTCGACGATATTCTCGGTCGACAGACCCGCGATGCCCAGCGTGAACGCCTCGGTCCCGTTGAACCGGATCATGACCTCGGGGTCGGTCTGACGGCCACGGAAGACGTGCGCCATGTCGAATAGGTTGATCACCTGCCCCTGCGACCCCAACGACAAACCGGCAATGGCAGAAACTGTATCTGACCCTTCGGCCGTCAGGATCGTGGTGCGGTCATTCTCAGTTCGGACCGATCCCGACGCATTAACCGAGTCCGCGTTGGCAATGGCCTCGTTGATGGACGGGATAGGCACGTTCTGGTTGACGGAAATGGCCAGATCGGGTTCGACAAAGATCGCCTCGTCCGGCAGGCCCATCACCTCAACATCCGCGACACCGGGAACGGTCAGCAATTCGCGCCGCAGAAAAGTGGATAACTCATGCTTTTCAGCGTCCGAAAACCCTTCGGCCGTGACAGCGTAAAACAGGCCGAAAACATCACCGAACCCGTCATTCACCATTGGTTGGCTTACGCCCGATGGCAATGCACGCGATGCGTCGCGCACCTTGGCGCGCAGCTTGGTCCAAATTTCAGGCAGTTCTGTACCGTCATAAGTCGATTTGATCTCGACCTCGATCAGCGAAAATCCCGGTTGGTTGACCGAGGTGATCGTATCAACCTCGCCCATCTGCTGGATGGCAGATTCCAATGGTTCCGAGACCTCGAGCGCCACTTCTTCGGCTGTGGCGCCTGGGTATTGCGTTGCTATGACGGCATTCTTGATGGTGAAGGCCGGGTCTTCCAGACGACCCAGCGACAGGAAGCCCCAAATGCCCCCAAACAGGGCAATCAGGATGATCAGCCACGTATAGATCGGCCGGTCGATCGAGGCGCGCGCGATGTTCATCTGTTTGCCCTCAGTTCGCAAAGCCAGCAAAGCGGCGTACGGCCTGACCGTCGGTCAGCGCACTGCCGCCAGCGACAACGATTTCGTCACCGTCCGACAGACCGGTCAGCACTCGGACCTCGCCGGTCTGGGTGGGTTCGATGGTGACAGGTACGTATTGAACGGCGCCTTCGTCGGCGCCAACTGGCGAAAACACCATGACGCCCAAAGCTCCATCAGCGCCTGCAACGATGGCCGCGGCCGGAATGACGATACCGGTTCGTCCATCCTCTACCTGAACAGTCACGGTCACGGACGAGCCCGGCAGGATTTGCAAACCCTCCGGCGGGGTCAAGCCGAACTGAATGCGGAAGGTCTGCCCCACGGTTGAGCTTTCGGCATCAAACTCACGAATCTGAAGGGGGAATACCTCGTCACTGGTCGGGAATTTCGCGGTGATTGTGTAGCTTTCTTCCTGACCCGAACGCTGAAACAGAATCTCGGGCACATCGACTTCGATCCGCAATTCCGACATGTCGTGAATGCGCACGATGGGGGCGCCAGCTGACACGGTGGTAAAGGCTTCAACCGCCCGGCTGGACACTAGCGCGTCGAATGGCGCGGTCAGAGTCGCATGTTCAAGATCGTATTCCGCATCCCGCACGGCGATATCAGCCAGTTGCGCCTCGGTCTCCGCATCGTCCACGGCCACCTGGCTGGCGGTGGTACCCCGCAATCGAGACAAGCGAGCCACGGTTCGGTCCGCCTGATCCTTTTGCAGGACCGCGCGATCGTACCGGCGCTGGAAAGGTGCCTGATCCAGCTGCGCGATCAACTCACCCTTGGGGATCACAAAACCTTCGGTCACCGGCATCTCAACAATCTGACCCGAGACCTGAAAGGCCAGATCAACGGTTTGTCGGGCGGCCACGCGCCCAAAGAACTGGCGTGAAAAGCCCGGTGCGGTTTCGCGCACCTGCATCAGCTTGACCGGCTTGGCGGTTTCTTGAGCCAGAACCGGTGTCGTCAGCGCGATCAGGGTCGCACTCAGAACAGAGAGGAGTTTCATTTCGTCAATCCCTCGGGAATTCCTGTTTTCAGGATGTTGTCTCGGATTTTGCGCGCCAATCGCGCGAATTCGGCAGTTTCCTTTGCATCCAATCCGGATGCGCGGTGAAAAAGGTCACCGGCTTCGGACACCAGCATATTCCGGGCCTCTTCGCCCTGCTCAGTCAGAACCAGCAACCAGGCACGGCGGTCTTCGGGGTCACGTTCACGCGTCAGATAGCCAGCTTTTTCCAAACCGTCCG
Organism: Ruegeria sp. BH6; assembly: GCF_056538105.1. NCBI lineage: Bacteria > Pseudomonadati > Pseudomonadota > Alphaproteobacteria > Rhodobacterales > Roseobacteraceae > Ruegeria > Ruegeria sp. BH6. The sequence goes on along the minus strand of NZ_JBQFSR010000001.1, from coordinate 106,765 downwards.
CCGTGGCGGTTATGGTCGAAGGGACACTCAGCATGTCGGCCGCCAGAACGCCCATACGCTTGGGTTGGTCCAGTTTGATCAACATGTGGCATTCCGGATGGCTAAGTTCCGTTTCAATGCAATCGAACGCCTCTTCCAGCTTCCAGTACAGGGCATACACACCCATGATTGACTGGATTTCAGGGCTTAGGCGGCCAAGCCTGTCGCTTATGTTGTCTGGCATTGGGAGCTCCGTATGTCCGTGGCGTCATATACTTCAGATTATGAACCATTCAAGTTGTGAAGCAGTAATTTGACTGGTTTCGCTACATTCCCTTGGGTCACCTTCTCTTGATCAAAACCCGCAGCGACTGCATTTTAAGCGGATTCGAAACATTCAGGACCCGCCATGTATACGCCCGCAATCACCGGCACCGGTGTTTTCACGCCCGAGAACGTCATCACCAACGCCGAGCTTGTCGCCGCCTTCAACGCCTATGCCGACACGCAAAACGCCAAGAATGCCGACGCGATTGCAGCGGGTGAGATTGAACCGATGCAGCATTCATCCGAAGAATTCATCCTCAAGGCATCGGGTATCGAGAACCGCTATGTGATGGATAAATCCGGTGTGCTGGACCCAGACGTGATGCATCCCCTGCTTCGCCAACGCGGCGATGACGAACCCGGCATCATGACCGAGATGGCCGTGGATGCCTGCAAAAAAGCGCTGGCTCAGGCGGGTCGCAGTGCCGAAGATGTCGATCTGGTGATCTGCGCCGCGTCAAACCATGAACGCGCCTATCCTGCGATCGCGATCGAGATTCAGCAGGCGTTGGGCACCAACGGCTTTGGCTTCGACATGAACGTCGCCTGTTCCTCGGCCACGTTCGGTATTCAGGCAGCGGCAGATATGATCCGTTCGGGCTCGGTCCGGTCAGCGCTGGTGGTCAACCCCGAGATCTGTTCGGGTCACCTGGAATGGCGTGATCGCGATTGCCACTTTATCTTCGGCGATGTGGCCACGGCCACCTTGGTCGAGCGGATCGAAGACGCGACGGGCCCGCATTTCGAAATCCTCTCGACCCGCTGCGCCACGTCCTTCTCGAATAACATCCGCAACAATAACGGTTTCCTGCGCCGTTCGCGCCCCGATGGTGTGATCGACCGGCGAGACATGCAATTCATGCAGAACGGTCGCAAAGTGTTCAAGGAAGTGCTGCCGATGGTCAGCAAGCACATCTCGGATCACATGCAATCCGAAGGGGTTGGCAGCAACGACCTGAAACGCCTCTGGCTGCATCAGGCCAACAAGACGATGAATGATTTCATCGGCAAAAAGGTTCTGGGCCGAGAACCGGAAGCCGGTGAGCAACCCAATATTCTGCAGGACTATGCAAACACGTCCTCAGCCGGATCGATCATCGCGTTTTCCAAGTACTCTGATGACCTGACAGACGGAGATGTCGGCCTGGTCTGTTCCTTCGGCGCGGGGTATTCGGTGGGGTCGGTGATCGTGAAGCGGCGCGGGTAACGGCCTGTATCCAGAACTTGCGCAGAGAGTGTTCAACCACCTGCTTTGAGCTCAAAGCTGAATAGCCCGGCGCTGCGGTGGTAACGATAAGGCGCGGCGGCGGCAGTTATTATACTCGCACCTAGAAGCCCTCTATGTTGCGCTGATTGCCCTTGACGCTTCAACCTGGTTAGATCATCTATGCATCGTCGATTTTCCATACTAGAACACATCGCCTACAAGGCTGGTATAAATGCGAGCAGCTACATGATTCTAGAAAGAACGATCTCAAAAGCCTTTGAAAATGTTCGTGCATCAAAGAATCTAAATCTTGTTTATCTGAATAATGCAAAATCGGGCTGCACCACCGTAAAAGAATGGCTAGAAACCGCATCGGGCGGGCGAATAAAAGAACTTAAAAAAGACTATCACAATGAAGAAAATGTATCCTTTGTACACTCTTTAAAAAAGGTTGATTGGATCGAAGACGCAACGGTCTTTTCCGTAGTACGGCACCCTCTAGATCGACTAGTTTCAGGTTACGAAAACAAGATCTTAAACCCAAATAAAACCAATAACGTCAGGATGGGATTCTGTAGGCGCTATGGGCTAGATCACGAGGCCGAAATTTCGTTTCCGACCTTTCTTGAATCAATAGCGTCAGATCCTTTTCCACACGAGCTAAACACACATTGGCGACCACAACACGCCAATCTTGTATTTCCATTTATTGTGCCCAATTATATTTGCAGGCTTGAAAATCTGGCTGATGACTTCTCCAACTTTCTGCAATCAATTGGCAAATCCCATCTGGGTATTCCTGGGCACCTTCACAAAAGGAGGTCTTCTGGGCCGGAGAAAATGATGCGTCTCCGCAAGTATTTTGCAGACAAAGAGATTATGTCATTGGCTTGCGATATATATAAAATAGATTTTAGAGCTTTTTCCTACCGTCCAGAACTGGACGATAATCTCTTACCAGACTTTAGTCCAAAATACAGTTCACACAAACACCCACGCGCGGCCCGCCTCGCAAAGATTATTCGTGGCAACCAGAACAAAGCAGCTCAAACCCTTGTCGATGATCTTCGGTGTGTTTTGCGCGATGAAGTATTTCTAACAAACTCTAACCCTAAAACGGAAATAACTGATCCTCACGCTCTCAGAACAGACAATACCAAGCTTCAAATTGCGGGAATCGGATTAGATAGATTTGCAGCCTCTTCTGACAAAATTGACTTGGATATGACAAGCGCCGAAGAAAACTTATTGACGTCGCTTTATGAAAGCGCTCTGGGTTGCACCAACAAACTTCAGCATGAAAATGAAAAGCTTCAGCGTGAAAATGAAGAGCTTCAGCGTGAGAAAAAACAACTTATACGCGAAAAAGAACACGCCTACAGATACCCATGGAAACATCTGGGATCTGCGTGGAGATCCCGTTTCAAAAATGAAGACTAATAATTGTCAAGACCCTAGGGTCGACTAGCCGGGTAGCGCGACAAGTTTGCTGGACGCTTGGGACGCAATTTTTTGAGTGGTTGAACAAACACGGGATGCAACCTCCTGATCATTCTTTGCTTTTTCCCGGAACAAAAAGGGTTAAGTGGGACGTTTTAGATACCGCTGCGGCGTCGATGCTGGCGTCCAAGGCACCCGATACCGGCATTTCGTTGATCCGTTATAATTACACTCCTACGCTGATTGGAGTGAGTACGAGCGCACTGAATTTCACCTTGTCTGACCGCGAAGGGTCTTAACATCCATGTGACAAATTCGTTCAAAGTTAGCTTTGTTACGCAATCCAAACGCTTGAACATCGTATCGACGGGCGCTCACATCGGAAGGTCAGCGTTCAGCCCTAGCTCACGCTTTCCTCTTCCAGATGCAGCTTCATCTCGATCAGCACCTGTTGCAGCAGGCTGGTTTCCTTCAGCAGGCGTTTGGCCTCGTTCACGGTGATGATGCCGTCTTCGATGGCGGCCTGATATTCGGTCATCAGCATGGCGAACCGCTGGCTCAAAGCGATGACGTCGGAATTCACCCCGCCAGTGCGCGGGCTATCGGTGTTGCGACCGTCATACGAAAGCGTGATGTTTTTCAGATCGGCCAGCGCCGAGGTCACATGCGGGTAGTTTGACACAGCCTCAAGCCGGGCCACGGCGTCCACGGGCATGAACCGGTCGGCGTGTTCGGCATTGTCTGAATAATACCGCCCCAGAGTCGCCTTGGATTTCCCGGTGATCTCACACGCGGATTCAATGCCGACGTCTTTGACCAACGCCTCTGTGTGCTTTTTCAGGTAGGCCCCGATATCTGCCATGTTTGTACCTTTGCTGCCTGTGCCCTCCACAACATCTGCCACTGTGGGGGAAAGGGACAGGAAATTTCCCATATTCGATTCATAGTTGAAATGTCATAAATTGGCTATCCCTCAGATATGCAGGGGTTTTGTGAGTGAGTGGCGGCCGTTCCGGCCGGTAAAGAGTGATTGCGGGGCGCAATTTAAGCCTCGTTTGGTACAGGCCGCATGTTGGCCGACGGCGTCGCTGTTGTAGGCGCGGGGGATCCATCCCCTTTGAGCGTACGCTCTGTCCCTGCAATGACAACGGCGACGTCGCTTCCTTAACGGGTTTTGATGCCTTGCCCAGGCAGGTCTTGCCAATTAGACCCGGGTGCATGGCAAAGCTCTACTTCAATTATTCCACAATGAACGCGGGTAAATCGACCGTGTTGCTGCAAGCCTCGCATAACTATCGTGAGCGGGGCATGGACACCTATTTGATGACCGCTGCCCTGGATGGGCGCGCTGGTGTCGGGAGAATTGCGTCGCGGATCGGGATTTCCGCAGACGCCGATACGTTCACAACCGAAGATGACGTCTTTGCCATGATCCGAGCTCGGCTGGATCAGGGTAATATCGCCTGCGTTTTTATAGATGAGGCGCAATTCCTGACGGAAGATCAGGTCTGGCAACTGGCCCGTGCGGTAGATGACCTAAACGTGCCGGTATTGGCTTATGGGTTGCGAGTGGATTTTCAGGGGCGTCTATTTCCGGGCTCAGCAGCGCTGTTGGCTCTGGCTGATGAAATGCGTGAGGTGCGCACCATCTGCAAATGCGGGCGCAAGGCGACAATGGTGATTCGTCAGGATGAGAACGGCAACACCATCACCGAAGGTGCACAGGTGCAGATCGGCGGGAACGAGACCTATGTCTCGCTCTGCCGCAAACACTGGCGCGAGGCGGTCGGATCTTAGACCGGATTTGGCAGCGGCCGTCCCTCGACAAAGGCCGCCACGTTGTCCAGTGCCATATGGCCCATGTCGCTGCGCACTTCCTCGGTGGCTGTGCCAAGATGTGGTAACAGGGTCACGTTATCCATATCACGCAGCGCCTGCGGAACGGCGGGTTCGAATTCGTACACGTCCAGCCCGGCGCCCGCGATCTGGCCGGACTGTAGGGCGGCGATCAGGGCGGTCTCGTCAATGACCTCACCGCGGGCGATGTTAATCAGAATGCCTGATGGGTTCATTGCCTCTAACACCTGTGCGTTGATCAGGTGACTGGTTTCAGCCCCGCCAGGTACGGCAATCACGAGGAAATCGACCGACGCCGCCAAAGACGACAGGTCGGGGATATATTCAGCAGGAAACTCTACCTCCTTCGGGCTGCGTGACTGATACGCCACCTGCATCGCGAACCCGAAATGACAGCGCCGGGCAATGGCCTGACCGATCCGGCCCATACCAACGATTCCGACACGCTTGCCGGTCACATGGTGGCCCAGCATCTGTGTTGGATGCCATCCTTGCCACTCACCTGCACGAACCAGCCGTTCGTCTTCGCCCGCGCGGCGGGCCGTGGACAGCAAAAGCGTCATTGCAATATCGGCCGTCGCATCGGTGACCGCGCCCGGCGTGTTGGTGACCGCGACACCAACGGTGCGCGCGGCGTCGACGTCGATATGGTTGTAACCGACACCAAAATTGGCCAGCAGTTTGCACCGAGGGTTGGGGGCATCCGCGAAAATCTGGGCCGAAAACTGGTCACCCAATGTGGGCACGACCACATCGAAGTCCCTTAGTGCGCGTAGCATTTCCTCGGACGTCATGGGCAAGGTGTTGCTACGGATTTCCACATCGAACGCGCGGCGAGCGCGGGCCTCGACGGAGTCAGTCATTGGGCGGGCAATTAGCAATTTCATCAGTGCATCCGCCCGCCGATAGGAACTTCGCCATCCGGGCCGATCAAGACCACTTCACCGTTTTCATCGGGCAAGCCTAGTACCAGAACTTCAGACATGAACCGACCGATCTGGCGCGGGGGGAAGTTCACGACGGCCATCACCTGCTTGCCCACCAGCGTCGAAGGATCGTAATGCGCGGTGACCTGGGCCGAGGTTTTGCGCTCACCAATCTCATCCCCAAAATCGATCCACATCTTGATCGCAGGCTTACGGGCCTCTGGGTAAGGTTCGGCCCGGATCACCTCGCCCACGCGGATGTCGACCTTGAGAAAATCGTCGAATGTAATCTCACTCACGGGACAGCTCCTTGGATCGATCTGTCGCAGCTTTGACTGCACGGTGCAGCAGGTCGGGGAAACCTTCTTCCTCGTGCATCAGCACCTCAAGCGCGGCTTGGGTTGTGCCGTTAGGCGATGTGACATTGACGCGCAGTTGCGAGGGGTCTTCTTCGGCCGCCATGGCCAATGCCCCTGCCCCGGCCACAGTGGATTTAGCCAGCTTCATCGCCAGCTCATGTGGCAAGCCCTGTGCCTGACCAGCGGCGGCGAGGGTTTCAATCAGGTGAAAGACATAGGCCGGGCCTGACCCGCTGAGCCCGGTGACGGCGTCCATCTGCGCCTCATCTTCCAGCCGAACGGTCTCGCCGATGGCAGACAGCAGGTTTTCAGCCAATGCCACATCGGCGTCCAAAGCCTTCGCATTGCCGATAAGCGCCGTGATTCCCTGCCGGATTGCGGCTGGCGTGTTCGGCATGGCGCGCACGATCGGGGTGTCTTTGCCCAGAACGGCCTCGAACGTGGCAATCGATGTCCCCGCTGCGATCGAGACAAACAGGCTGTTACATCCGCCCAACGCTTTGATCGCAGGCAGCGCCTCGCCCATCATCTGCGGCTTGACGGCCACTAGTACCACGGCGGGGGCCTCGGGCAGCGGGGTGTTGATGTTGACGCCCTGCGCCTTAAGCCAGTCCGAGGGGTTAGGATCAATTACCCAGACCGCTGACGCAGGAAGGCCATACTCTAACCATCCGGCGAGCATGGCCGATCCCATCTTGCCGCACCCCAGAAGAACCAGCCCCTGTTCGGCAACGCGTGACATGTCCATGATTGCCCCTCTCCTCATTCAGTTCGGGGCAAAGCTTTACGCGCGGCCGTAGGCCTCTGCAATGGCGACTTGTATCGCTTCTTCGGGGGTCCGATTGCCCCATGTGACCAACTGGATCGCCGGATAGTAGCGCTCGGCGCTCAGCACCGCGGCGCTGATCATCGTGTCGATCTGATCCGGGCTGGCCATCTGACCACCGGCCAGAACCAGACCATAGCGATAAACCATCAGCTTTTGATTGGCCCAGTACGTAAACGCCCCGGCCCAGCACTGATCATTCATCTTGTTCAGCAATTCATACAGCTTGGCTTCGCGATCCGTCGGTGGCTCCATCTCGAACGAGCACACCATGCGCAGGGTTTCGTCATAGTTCGACCAGGCCAACGTGATCGAGTATGTGCGCCACTGTCCTTCGACGGCCATGGCAATCTGATCATCCCCGATCCGGTCAAAGTCCCAGTCGTGATGTTCAGCAATATGTTCAACAATATCGATCGGATGAAGGTCTTCTTCGAGAAACTGCTCGGAAAGGGCCATAATGCCACCTCACTAATCTCTAGCCTTTTAGGGGCTGGCAGCGCCCCAATGCTAGTTGCTTACTCTACAAGCCGGGGCCAACCCCGTCTGCCTGTACTAAATATGGTGCGATGCGAGATGGGTTCTGGCAACCCTATTTATTGGGGATAACAGCAATAAGTTGTGGACAGTCGGCAACGGCGATCAAAATATTGGCACGAATTGTAGCTTTGTCTTGATTAATCTCAGCAGGGCGGCATGATGCACAACACCGCACAACCCAAGTTCGGATTGCGCGGCGGATAGCTTTAGCCAAAAATCAGATTGTTGGGGCGTTACTTGTCCAGCTTTGCCTCAAGCGCGGCTATGCGGGATTCCAGCGCTGCGTTTTCTTCACGCGCTTTTTGGGCCATCGCGCGAACGGCGTCGAATTCTTCGCGTGTGACGAAATCGCGGTCGGCCAGCCAGCGGTCGATCATCGACTTCATCGCATTCTCAGCCTCTTCCCGTGCGCCCTGGGCCACGCCCATGGCGTTGGTCATCAGTTGGGAAACATCATCGAGGATCTTGTTGCGGGTTTGCATGGCTCTACTCCGAAATCGCGGTTGGTCTCTATATGGGGAATGATTACTCCGGGCTCAAGGTTGACTTGCCCTGCAAACCCCGGGCAATGAGACGCACATGCAGGCTGTTCTGAATTTCCCCGATCTGTCGCCCGAGTTGTTCTCGATCTCATTGTTTGGGATGGAGTTCGCCCTGCGGTGGTACGCGCTGGCTTATATCGTTGGCATTCTTATTGCTTGGCGGATGGGCATTGCGGCGCTGCGGCGCCCGGCTCTGTGGCCCGACAAGACGCCCCCGATGAAGCCCGAACAGCTTGAGGATCTTATTACCTGGATCATCCTCGGCGTGATTCTGGGCGGGCGCCTGGGATTCGTGCTGTTCTACCAGCCCGCATATTACCTTTCGAACCCGCTGGAGATTCTCAAGGTCTGGCAGGGTGGCATGGCCTTCCATGGCGGGCTGTTGGGGGTAGTAATCGCCTCTTATCTTTACGCGCGACGCCACCAAATTCCGGTTCTGTCCATGGCCGACCTGATCGCCCATACAGTGCCGCCGGGGCTTTTGCTCGGGCGGTTGGCGAATTTCACCAACGCCGAGTTGTGGGGACGCCCCAGCGAATTGCCTTGGGCGGTGATCTTCCCCGGAGCGGCGGCGCAGGATTGCCCCGGTGTTGTGGCCGGGATGTGCGCGCGGCATCCATCACAGCTGTATGAAGCCGTGTTAGAGGGTCTGTTTCTCGGGCTTGCACTGCTGTGGCTCGCTTATCGACGCGGCGCGTTTCACAAGCCGGGCCTGATTATGGGCGTCTTTTTGGCAGGCTACGGTGCTTCGCGTTTCATTGTCGAATTCTTCCGGCAGCCCGACGCGCAGTTTATTTCGGCCGGGAATCCGCTGGGTCTGGCTTGGCACGTGGGCGGCTATGGTCTGACGATGGGCCAATTGCTGTCACTACCAATGATTGCCCTTGGCTTGTGGTTCGCCCTGCGTGCAAGATCGAAGGCATGAGCCTGCAAGATCATCTGCTGGCGCGTATTGCGCAGGACGGCCCGATGAGTGTGGCCGACTACATGACCGAATGCCTCCTGCACCCGACGCATGGCTATTACACCATCCGTGACCCTCTTGGCACGCAGGGCGATTTCATCACTGCCCCCGAGATCAGCCAGATGTTCGGAGAATTGATTGGCCTGTCCCTGGCTCAAAGCTGGATGGATCAGGGCCACCCCGAGCATTTTGTGCTGGCCGAGCTTGGACCAGGGCGTGGCACGTTGATGGCCGATATGCTGCGCGCCTCGTCCCGCGTTCCGGGCTTCAATGAGGCCGCCGAGGTCGTGCTGCTTGAAGCCTCGCCTGCTCTACGTGACGTACAAGCGCAGACTTTGAAGGATCATATCCCGCGCTGGATCGACTCGGTCGCCGACCTGCCCGAAGCGCCGTTGTTTCTGGTCGCGAACGAGTTCTTCGACGCCCTGCCAATACGACAGTTCCTGCGCGACCGCAATGGCTGGCGCGAGCGGTTGATTGGCCGCGATGGCACCGCGTTAACTTGGGGATTGGGTCCACATGCAGATCAGATCGCCCTCAAAGATCGGCTGAACGACACTGCTGATGGTGACCTGGTCGAACTGTGCACCGCTGCCATTCCCATCATTACCGTGGTTGCTGGGCGGATTGGCACCCATGGCGGCGCGGGGTTGATTGTGGATTATGGCGACTGGCATTCGCTTGGCGACACGTTTCAGGCACTGCAGGCACATGAACGCGTTGATCCTTTGGCCCAACCCGGTCAGGCTGATCTGACGGCACATGTGGATTTCGAACCACTGGCACTGGCGACCCGCGCCGCTGGATGCGCCCATTCGCGCCTGACACCACAGGGTGTATTTCTGGAGCGCTTGGGAATTGCCACCCGCGCACAAGCCCTTGCCGCGCCCCTCGGCGGGTCTGAGCTTGAAGCGATAATTGCCGCACATCGCCGGTTGACGCACCCCGATGAAATGGGAAACCTGTTCAAAGTGCTGGGCCTCTACCCCACCCCTTCCGCACCACCTCCGGGATTGGAGCCATGACCTTGGAAATTCTGACCTCTGATTTATTGGCCCCTGTGCGCCACGGTTTTTTCAGCCGACGCGGCGGTGCGTCATCGGGTATTTTTTCGGGCCTCAACTGCGGCTATGGCTCCTCCGATCAGACCGAAGCGGTCACGGTAAATCGCAAGCGCGTGGCGCAGGCAATGGACGTCACGCCCGAAGCCCTGGTGGGCATTCATCAGGTCCACTCTCCCACCGTTCTGACTGTCGACGCCCCGATCAACGGTGACAAACCAAAAGCCGACGCGGTGGTCACGGCAACCCCTGATCTGGCCCTGACGATTCTCACCGCCGACTGCCAGCCGGTCCTATTTGCCGATTCTGACGCGAACGTGATCGGAGCTGCGCATGCCGGATGGCGCGGCGCTTTGGATGGGGTGCTTGAGGCAACGTTGGACGCAATGGAGGCGCTTGGCGCCAAGCGGGAAAACATCGTGGCGGTAATCGGCCCTTCGATCTCGCAGGCGGCATATGAGGTCGGGCCGGAATTTCTGGATGAATTCGTCGCGGATTCTCCGAAAAACCTGCAGTTTTTTGCGAATGGAACGGGCGACCGACTGCAGTTCGACTTGCCTGCTTTTGGCCTTCACAGGCTGCGTCAGGCGGGGGTCGGACAGGCCGAATGGACACGCCATTGCACCTATTCTGACCCCGACAGATTCTACTCGTACCGCCGGTCAACCCACGCGAAAGAGGCAGATTACGGCCGCCTCATCTCCGCCATAAAACTTTAAGACTGGGCCCGAATTGCGGCGAAATCGCCGCTTTTTCGCCACAATTTTCCTATCTATTCGTGTCTCGACAATTTGATAATTATTGTCCGCTCTCAAGTGTTTATCTGCCGATTCTCCAGTAGAGCGCGACGCGATCAGAAAAGAGGAAATGCGAAACTTCATTTGTCCTGAATTCAATCCGGATCAGCCTTATCGCCGCCGTAATAAGCGGGCAGACTTAGGTGTGAGAGGAAAACGGGGCGTCAGTTCCCAAGCGAGCAGGACACAAAAATGAAGACGAGATCACGCTTTCTAAGCGCCGTACTTGTGGCCACCAGAGAGCAAAAACTGGAGATGCCGTGGAAACGGGTTTCCAGCAATTCGGTCAGAGTTGCGCGCCGCCTGGCGGCCCGACGCTGATGATGACTTACCCGCGAACCAAGCTGCCGGTTCCGGGGAATAAGACGCACAGCGGAGGGTGCTCCGATCCGGTGTGCGGCCTGCCGCCAATATTTGCGCGGCTCAATACCGGGGCGTGTGTGCGCTGGCAATTTCGCCTGCGTTTGTATGGGTTTGTCTGGGGGGTCATTGTGCTGACCAAAAATGTAGGAATTTCCTTCGCAAAAAGCGATCTGCGTTTCTGTCGCCTTGCGTGTCGCCGCTTTCTTCCAAGACATGGAAATAACCGATCAGGCTGGCCTGTACGGGGGTCTTGCCTGCCTGCGCGGTTTTCAGAGGGGACGGAATTGTAATGGCTATTCCAAATTCTTTATCACGCGCCGCCAGAAATGCTGTTGAAACCTCAGCATTGCTGCGCGAGGCGCCAAGACCGACCACACAACACAAGGCGCAGCTGCGGCGCTATGAGGTCAGTACGCTGATGAAAAACGGCGATGTGGTCCAGACCCGCCATATCGCACCTGCCCTGCCGATGTTCGAGGACGCGTTCTGCGCTTTTACCCGTGGGGCGTTGGTTGAAACAGAACTTGGCCCGATGGCGATCGAAGACTTGCTGCCTGGCGATACGGTCCTGACACAAGATGGAGTGTCGGAAACGGTGCTGTGGAAAGGGTCGGTCACCCTTATTCCTGGCCGCGTGGATTCGCGGGGCCGGACGCGCCCGTTAACGCGGATCATGGCCGACACATTCGGAATGCAAAAACCAATGTCTGGCGTGATCGCTGGCCCTGCTGCCCGGTTGCTGGGCACGCCCGCACATTTGCGGCACCTGCACGGTGACGGTCAGGTTCTTACACCGGTTAACGAATTTCAGGACGGCATGAGCGTCATTGAGACCCTGCCACCGACACCGGTTGAACTGTTTCATATCTGTCTGAAACGGCACTCGGTCATCCGGGTCGACGGTCTGCAATTCGAATCCTATCACCCTGGCATCAACGCTATTCGCAGGGTCAGCCGGTCCTTGCGGTCGGTTTACCTGAACCTGTTCGCGCATGTCGAATCGCTGAACGATTTCGGCCCATTGGTCATGCCGCGCGCGGGTGATGGCGAGGTGGATGCGATATCAGCCTAGTTCAATACAATTTCTGCAATGTGGGGGCAATATGCAGTTGTTACTTAGTTGGATGGTTTATGTGTCGGTGGCAGCGTTCCTGCCACCGGTGAAATCACACCCGAAATATCTGGAATTCAGGCCGTCCGGCCCATGCGTTCCTCGAGAACATCGAATGGCACGCCTGGTTCGTCTTTTGCGCCGCGAATAACAAGCGAAGTCTTGACGCTGGCCACATTCGGCGTGGTCAGCAGCTTGCCGGTAAGAAACTGCTGAAAACTGCTTAGGTCAGGCGCAACGCATTTCAGAATGAAATCAACTTCGCCGTTCAGCATGTGGCATTCCCGAACCAAAGGCCATTCGCGGCAGCGTTCCTCGAATGCGGTCAACTCGGCTTCGGCCTGACTTTCCAGACCGACCATGGCAAAGACTTGAACCTCAAACCCCAGCTCGCGTGAATTTACATCGGCATGGTAGCCGCGGATCAGACCTGATTCTTCAAGGGTGCGTACGCGCCGCAGGCAAGGCGGGGCAGAAATTCCCACACGTTTTGCCAATTCGACATTGGTCATGCGACCGTCTGCCTGCAATTCCGCCAGAATCTTGCGGTCAATCTCGTCCAGCCGTATCGCGACCATCAAATACTCCTGAATTTTTCGGTTGTTATATCAGCACCCGGCAGATGCGCAATAATCTTTCGTGAATGCGCAATATTGTTTATTTTCAATGTTCTTATTCAACCGTCATTTACCTAGCGTCTGACAAGCGTAAATCAGGAAGGGGCTTTAAGCGCGGCACAGGGGTCGCTATATCCATCCGCCAGGGGCCACGCGCCCAAATCAGGCAGATCGAGTTGGGGGTACCATGAGCGAGACACGTCACACCAAGGTTCTGATCATCGGATCGGGACCGGCCGGTTACACTGCGGGCGTATACGCAAGCCGCGCGATGCTTGAACCGATCCTGGTTCAGGGAATCGAGCCTGGCGGTCAGTTGACAACAACCACCGACGTCGAAAATTACCCCGGTTTCACCGAAGTTCAGGGGCCTGATCTGATGATCAAAATGCAAGAACATGCCCAGGCGATGGGTTGTGAGGTCATCGGCGATATCATCAGTGATCTGGACATCAGCAAGCGCCCTTTCACCGCAAAAGGCGATAGCGGCAATATTTATACTGCGGACGCGGTCATTCTGGCCACCGGTGCGCGCGCTAAATGGCTGGGCCTGCCGTCGGAAGACAAGTTCAAGGGTTTTGGTGTTTCGGCCTGTGCGACTTGCGACGGCTTTTTCTATCGCGGACAGGAAATCGTGGTCATCGGTGGCGGCAACACCGCCGTGGAAGAAGCGCTGTTCCTGACCAATTTCGCCAGCAAGGTTACTCTGATTCACCGACGCGACGAACTGCGGGCCGAGAAAATTCTGCAGGATCGTTTGCTGAAACACGAAAAGATCGAACCGATGTGGTTCCACGAGTTAGAAGAAGTGATCGGCACCGATTCCCCACTGGGCGTCGAGGGTGTGCGCGTCAAGAACGTCAAAACCGGTGAGATCGCCGAGGTTCCCTGTAAAGGCGTTTTTGTCGCCATTGGTCACGCGCCAGCAAATGAGCTGGTAAAGGACTCGCTGGAAACCCATATGGGTGGGTATGTGGTGACCAAGCCGGGCTCGACCGAAACCTCGGTGCCGGGTGTTTTCGCGGCAGGCGATCTGACCGACCACATCTATCGTCAGGCCGTCACGAGCGCCGGTATGGGCTGTATGGCCGCGCTGGATGCCGAGCGGTTCCTGGCGGAACAGGACTAGGCTAATGCTGGAGTTCTCCGGCCCGGTCTGGAGAATTCTGTTTCTCTCCCAAAGTGACGCCCCTTTGGCCCCTGCCCGGGCGCCCGAGGGGCGTTTTCATCATTCAGGGCAGATTGCTCTCTATGCCTCTCTCAGCGCCGAAGGCGCAGGGGTCGCCATTCAGCGGTACGTCTCGCCTGACGATCCGCCGCGGATATTGCAAAGAGGCCAAGTTACTGGTGCAAGACTGGTCGATCTGAGGGGCCAGCCCGATGCGTCGATTATCTGGCAGGATATCCACGAAGAACGGGGCGTTTCACCGACATGGCGCTTCTCTGATCACGCCCGCGATATGGGTGCTGACGGGTTAATCTACAGCTCTCGGTCCCGACCGGAGCTAAGCCATATCGTGCTGTTTACTCTTTCGCCAACGATTTTTTTCGCTGAAACCCAAGCAACCCCGTGGACACCGCCATTTACGTAACCATAACTTGACCCACTCGCGTCGCCGTACCAGACTCGGGAACACGCGCGGCGAATACAGGTGGCTTGATTGAAAAGCGTTTTATGGCAAGGCGGGTGGACAACCCGGCTTAGGATCATCAGCGGTCTTACCCTGTTCGCCTTTGCCTTCTTTCATTTCATCAATATCGGGTTGGGGCTGTTCCATACCGATTACCTGCACGGCATGCAGGATGGGCGCCACGCAGTTACCCGGCACAGTCTGGGCAGCGTGATCTTGTATCTGGCACTGTTCGTCCACCTTGGCCTTGCGCTTTATTCCATTAGCCAACGCCGAACGCTACGCATGCCCTTCAGCACGGCCTTGCAGGTCATTCTGGGGCTGTTGATCCCGCTGCAACTGATCTCGCATATCGTGCAGACGCGCTATGCCCACGAAATCTATAACGTCAATGACGAGATGGGATACATCATCATTCTGATGTGGCCCAACTCGGCGATCTGGATGCAAAGCCTGCTGTTGCTGGTGGTTTGGGTCCACAGTTGCATTGGGCTGCACATGTGGCTGCGACTGACCCGCTGGTGGTCCAGATGGGTGCCTTACCTGATCGGTCTGGCGGTATTTGTGCCCAGCTTTGCACTGGCTGGGTTGCTTACCGAAGGGCGCCGCATCTGGGCGGATTTTGCCGATCCGTTCCTGCGCGATCAATATATCGAACATTACAACTGGCCCACGCCCGAGGCCTTTCAGGTCATGTTCAGTGTCAAAGACAATGCGTTAATGGCCTTCTGGATCGCCTTGGGGGCCTCGCTGGCGGTATATGCTATCCGCAAACTGTGGCGCCGCAGGCACTCGGTCCGGGTCAAGTATGTCGATGGCCCCGAGGTCGTGGCCGAAAAGGGCATGACCCTGCTTGAGATTTCGCAGGCCAATGGCATTCCACACACGGCCCTTTGCGGGGGCAAGGGGCGTTGCACCACCTGTCGCGTGATCATTGAGGATGGCGCGGATCAACTGCCCACCCCGGATGAGGTTGAAACCCGCAGCCTTGCCGCCGTCAGCGCCCCGACTGGCGCAAGGCTGGCCTGTCAGATACGGCCAACCGCCCCCCTAGTTGCGTTTCGGATGTTCCGCTCTGATGGCAAGCGCGGACGAGCCCATGCCAGCCAAGGGCAGGAACGCAAGCTGGCGGTTCTGTTTCTCGATATGCGCGGGTTCACATCGCGGACCACGGGCCAGTTGCCCTATGACATCGTATTCCTGCTGAACCGTTTCTTTGATGCCATCGTCCCGGCAATCACGGCGGATGGCGGGGTGGTCGACAAATACATGGGCGACGGCTTGCTGGCCGTGTTCGAAACCCCGAATGCCAAAGACTCGGCCCGTGCCGGGCTGAAGGCCGCCGCCGATGTCAGCCGCGCGCTTGAGTATTTCAATCAACAGCTTCAAACCGAAGGCAGCCCCCGGATACGCATCGGAATGGGTCTGCATCTAGGCGATCTGGTACTAGGTGAAATCGGCGCTGCAGGCAGTTCTGCGCGCACCATTATCGGCGACGCGGTTAATGTGGCCAGTCGTCTTGAAGGCCAGACCAAGGCGCTTGGGGCGGAACTACTGGTCTCGGCCGAATTACTGCAGGCGGCTGGGTATGACGGCGATCTGTCCGGACTGCAATCGTTTGAGCTGCGCGGCGTGACACAACCGGTTTCCGCGCTGCCGGTGACGCGTGCTGCGGACCTTATGACGGACAAGGCCGCCTAGGAACGGATGTACTGAATTCACACGACAGGCGCGTGTCAGCGGGATACAAGTCGGGAAAAGCTGCGTCAGGCGAAAAATCCTTCCATTCCGGACAAAAACCGCGCATATCGTCCTTAATTTCGTGAATGTATATGGACTTCGCCCAGCAGCCGGGGCACATGCCCCATAAACACCCCTGAATCACCGATAAAACCGCACTGCGACAAGAGTATTCCTATGACGATGTTAAGCAATCTGGCTCCGATCTCTGAACTGTACGTTTCGTACGAGTCGGCGCAGAAATTGAAAGTGGAAGCTGCCGACCTGACCAGCTGGGACCTGAGCCCGCGTCAGATCTGCGATCTGGAACTGCTGATGAATGGCGGGTTCAACCCTCTCAAAGGGTTCCTGAGCGAAGCTGACTACGACAACGTCGTCGAAAACATGCGTCTGGCCGACGGCACCCTGTGGCCGATGCCCATCACGCTGGACGTCAGCGAAGACTTCGCTGAGACCATCGAATTGGGTCAGGACATTGCCCTGCGCGATCAGGAAGGTGTCATTCTCGGCACCATGACCGTGACCGACCGCTGGACCCCGAACAAAGCGCGCGAGGCCGAAAAGGTCTTTGGTGCCGATGACGATGCGCACCCGGCGGTGAACTATCTGCACAACGTGGCTGGCAAGGTCTATCTGGGTGGCCCCGTAGTCGGCATTCAACAGCCGGTTCACTATGATTTCCGTGGCCGCCGGGACACGCCGAACGAGTTGCGCGCCTATTTCCGCAAGCTGGGCTGGCGCCGCATCGTTGCGTTCCAAACCCGCAACCCCCTGCACCGCGCACACCAGGAACTGACCTTCCGCGCTGCGAAAGAGGCGCAGGCCAACCTGCTGATCCACCCTGTCGTTGGCATGACCAAACCGGGCGACGTCGATCACTTCACCCGCGTCCGCTGCTATGAGGCGGTTCTGGACAAGTACCCGGCATCGACCACCTCGATGTCGCTGCTGAACCTGGCGATGCGCATGGCTGGCCCGCGCGAGGCGGTCTGGCACGGCCTGATCCGCGCCAACCATGGCTGCACACATTTCATCGTTGGCCGAGACCACGCCGGTCCGGGCAAGAACTCGGCGGGTGAAGATTTCTACGGCCCCTATGACGCGCAGGACCTGTTCCGCCAGTTCCAGGATGAAATCGGCGTCGAAATGGTTGACTTCAAACACATGGTATATGTGCAGGAACGCGCCCAGTACGAACCGAACGACGAGATCGCAGACAAGGACAACGTCACGATCCTGAACATCTCGGGCACCGAGCTACGCCGCCGTTTGCGCGAAGGGCTGGAAATCCCCGAATGGTTCAGCTTCCCTGAGGTTGTCACCGAACTGCGCCGCACGTCACCGCCCCGCTCGGAACAAGGCTTTACCGTGTTCTTCACCGGTTTCTCGGGCTCGGGCAAATCCACCATCGCCAACGCGCTTATGGTCAAACTGATGGAAATGGGTGGCCGTCCGGTCACATTGCTGGATGGTGATATCGTTCGTAAGAATCTGTCGTCTGAATTGGGTTTCTCGAAAGAGCACCGCGACCTGAACATCCGTCGTATTGGTTACGTGGCTAGTGAGATCACCAAGAATGGCGGCATCGCCATTTGTGCGCCTATCGCGCCCTATGCCACCACCCGCCGCGCGGTACGGGAAGATATCGAACAGTTCGGTGCCTTCTGTGAGGTCCACGTGGCCACCAGCATCGAAGAATGCGAACGCCGGGACCGCAAAGGCCTTTACAAGCTGGCACGCGAAGGCAAGATCAAGGAATTTACCGGCATTTCAGACCCTTACGATGTACCGGCCAACCCCGAACTGAGCGTCGAGACCGAAAATGTCGATGTCGACAACTGCGCCCATCAGGTGCTGCTCAAGCTGGAAAGCATGGGTTTGATCGCCGCGTCTTAAGCGCAGGCAATTCCATTCAGGCGGCCTCCGACTTTCGGGGGCCGTTTTTTGTGGGCACGATTGACAAGGCGCTGGCCAATTGGTGCATTTGCCTGACCTGATTTGGACGCAACACGCCTATGCCCTCTGACCTGCCCACCATAGCCAGTTTCTGGTTCGGATCAGATCTAAGTTGGCTAGAGGCATTGTGCATCCAATCCTATCTGGATCGGGGTCACCGGTTTATTCTTTATACCGGGCACGAGATCGAAGGCGTTCCCGCAGGGGGCGAATTGCGGCCTGCCAGTGATATCCTCTGGCCCGCGCCGTTTGATATGCCTGCAGGTGACCGGCGACGCGTCGCGGTTTTTTCCGACATTTTTCGTCTGCGGCTGATGCAGAAAACCGATTTTATCTGGGTGGATCTGGACGCCTATTGTGTCAGGCCCTTTGCCTTTCCAACAGCGTATATCTTTGGACAGTCCCATAGCGGAAATTTCCTGACCGGAGTGTTGCGCCTGCCAGCAGACTCGCAAACGCTGGCGCATATGCAGGACTTTGTGACCGCAGCCAATCCGACCCAGCCCTGGCGGGGCGGTCCGCTGCACCGGCGCAACCGTCAACGCATCCGGGACGGTGAGACCTGGGGGATCGAGAGCCTGCCCTGGGGCAGTTCCGGCCCCAAAGCCTTTGCACATTTCCTGCACAAGACCGACGAGGACAGCCATGCCATGCAAGCGGAGGTGTTTTACCCTCTGTCCAAGCATGATCTGTGGAAATTGCACAACCCGTTCACCCCGACCGCACAGATTGAAGGCGACATGGTTCATTCCGTCCACGTCTATGGTCATCAGAAACGGCTGATGGCGCAGAACACGGGCGGTTTGCCGGTGCGCGGATCGTATCTGCAGCGGCTATGCGATCGGCACGGGATTGACTCCGAGGCCCGTCCAATTCTGCAAGAAGGCTGGTTGGCACCCGCTGGTTAGTTCGGGCCCGCGTCTAGTTCAGCGCGCAGAAGGCGCACGGCTCTGCCCTCAAAATCCCCATATTCTGCTGCGTGTTGCTGGATCGCCTGCAGATGCGGCAGGCGCGCGGCGAAATCCTCGATTGATGCGGATTGGATCGCGCGCTGAATATCCTCATTGGTTTCACACAGGATCATACCAGAGGTATCGAAGAAATCGCCGATATTCGGGCAACCCCAATAGATCGGGACCGAGGAGCACAAGATCGCATCCGTCAGCTTTTCCGAAAAGTAATTCTTCTCACGCACGTTCTCGATCACCACAGAATAGCGATACGGTGCTAACCCGTCGGATTTGAGATCAAACGGAGTGTACCCCCGGCCCATGATATCAACATCTGCACCAGTTTCACGCACCCAGTCGATCACCGAATGGCGCAACTGATGCCCTACAAGATCGCGCTTGGCCGAAGCAATCAGCGAACAGGATTTGGTTTTCTCAACCTTCAGGTCCTGCCAGTCGGGCACCATCGTCACGCCATACGGCAGGAACACTGCATTCGGGATGTTGTGTAGCAGCACGTCATGAAAAGTCAGCACCCGGAAGAACCGCCGCCATGTATATCGCAGCATCCGATCATGTTTGGCGTGAATGGCCGAAGGCTCGCCCATCATCAATGAAATCCGCGCGCGGGTACCGCGACGCAAGCGCAGATGCACGGTCGAGTTCGGGTACATGATCAGGTGATCGGTGCGCTCCAGATCGCCCACCGTCTTGCCGGTCAGGCGATCCGGGCACCCTTCGGGCCAGATCAGTTCGGACAGCGAAACCGAGGCCAGTTTTGGCCCCAGCCGATGCCCATATGGCAGGATGGCAATGGCAGGTCGTGTCATTGTGTTGTCTCGGGCAGATCAACCTGCCCCCGCATCAGCACATGACCACGGCCTGCGACTTTGATACCGGTCATCGCATCGCTTGGGCCAACGCGTGTCACAACGGCCTGGCCCGGGCGCCCCATGTCATGACCCTGTTCAGCGATAAAGCTGTCCTTGGGCATCATCCCGTATTTCCACAGATAAGCCGCCATGGCACCGGTGGCCGATCCGGTGAACGGGTCTTCGGGCAGGCTGGGCGGCGCCATCAACAAGCGCGAGAACGTATCGCCAACCGCAGTCGCACCCTGCAGCGTGACAAGGAACGGCTCTGCCATATCCGTGCCAGAAAACCCGGCCTCTGCTGCTACTTTACGCAATATCTCAAGGTTCAATTTCGCCGCGCGCAGGGCCTTGTGATCGCGCAGAATCGTAATGCAAAAGGGCAACCCGGTAGAGACAAATTGCGGCTGAGAGATAATCGCATCCTCAGGCAAACTGACCGAAGCGGCGACCAGATCCGCAGGTACAAGATTGCCGAATTGCGGTGCGACCTGCTTCATCTCGATGTCATCCCCGTTCAATCGGATCGAGACAATTCCCGCACCAGTTTCCAGCGTCAGCGTGTCGCCTTCAACCATGCCACGGGACCGCATCGCCGCGACAGTTGCAATCGTGGGATGCCCGGCAAATGGAATTTCCCGACTGGCCAAATAGTAACGCACCCGGATATCGGCCACATCGGATGGCCCCGTAAAAGTACATTCAGCCAGAGAGGTCTCGCGCACGTACGCCGTGCAAACATCCTCGGGCAAGTCAGCGCCGTCAAAAACCACGGCGCAGCCATTGCCGCCAAAGGCGCGATCACTGAAGGCGTCTACCCAATCGAAATCGAACCAGCTCATCCGCAAAATCCCCTGATGCAGAGTAAATTAGCCGGGCATGTCATGCCGGTTCGTATGTGTCGCGCTTGTTGTTGGGATTGTCACGCCGAAAAATAACCGGCGGGGCCGTTCAGTGAACGGCCACCGGTGACAGATCGTGTTCACGGGCCAGGAAAAAGGCCATATTACGATCTGTCACGAGCGCAAGCTGCTGGCCATCGGAATCGTGAACCGCGTACAACTGATCCAGATCGCCTGCCTTATCCCGGACATCGCGCGGCAGATCGGCAACATCGACGGTTTTCACATAAACGATGCGGTCGCCTTCGGCGTTATATTCAATCGGTGTATTCATAGCTCTTACCCCTTTTTTATGTTGATCGTTTGCACCACGGTCTCAGGCACGGCGCGGGTCAGGTCCACATGCAGCAGACCGTTCTCCATGATCGCCTCGCCCACCTCGACACCATCGGCCAGCACGAACATGCGCTGGAACTGGCGCGCGGCGATGCCGCGATGCAGAAAAATGCGCCCCTCGCTGTCGTCGCGTTGGCGCCCCCGGATCACAAGCTGGCGATCCTCGATTGTGATCGACAAATCCTGTTCCGCGAACCCAGCCACAGCCAGGGTGATGCGGTATGAAAAGTCCGAGGTCTGCTCAATATTATAAGGCGGGTAGCCTTCGTTACCGGCCTTTGCAGACCGTTCCAGAAGACGTTCCAACTGCTCGAACCCCAAAAGATGCGGGTATGAGCCAAGAGTAAGTTTTGACACGTATTTTCGTCCTTTATTGCCAAAGCGACGTGTGATGCGGCCCCGTTCCGGCAACCGCGTATAATAGAATATGGGATTATGCCGTGATGTCCACAAGGTCTGGCCGGATAAACCCTGACACACTATCTTGTGTCACAAGCACCACAAAAGGCACTGAGTCGCTCATGAATGCGCCAACAGATCTTTCGATGAAAACAGATGAGGTTTTGCGGGTTGAACTGGAGGTTTTTCGCCGCCAACACCGTGATCTGGACGAAGCGATCGAGGCGCTGCAGTCCACCGGCACAGCCGATCAGTTGACGATTAAGAGGCTGAAAAAGCAAAAACTTCGCCTGAAGGACATCATTCGTTTGATCGAGGACCGCTTGACGCCGGACATCATTGCCTGAAAACTCCGCCACTCGGCTCACACGCACATTCAAGGCGCTTATGAACCGAGTTTTGCAGTGTTACGTCATATTCAAACGGATGACATCTGTTTCAAGGTGAAACATTTGCGTTTGCGCAGAAGAAATTGGTCGGATCGTATTTCCGCTTAACCTCTTTCATTTGATCAAGATTTTCACCGAATGCCGTCTCTATCGCACTGTCTTCATCGACGCCCAGATAGTTCAGATAAGTTCCGCCCGTGGAATAGGGCGCAATTGCATCATGCATGGACCGCGCCCAGGCAATCTGATCCGCGTCATCCGCTGGATCAGTCCACAGCGGTAGTATCGCAATCAGATAGTCGTGACCGCGTTGCGCAAAGGCGTTGTCCCCATTTGATTTGGACTTTGCTGCGCCAGCGCAATGTTCGATCAGAATGCCCGAACCGGGTATTGTCATCCCTTCGGATTGTGCAACGATCGTATCAATGGCCTCATCCGTCAGCGCGTTGAGATATGCAGATTTCCAGTAGTTCCGGCTGCCTGGCCCATAGGCCCCATCCAGCATGCTTTGTTTGACGGGGAACGGCATCTCGTGCAGGTCGACGACCAAAGGTTCTCCGATCTCCGTCAGGGGTTGGATTGCCTGACGCCCAGCTTCCTTATCGTCTCCAATCCAACACGGCACCATAGCTGTTAGCGGCGTTCCATCCGGTCCCCACAGCAACCCCGCATAGACCGTCAGTTCATCAGGTGCCCGTGAAACGATATCCCGAAAACCTCGCAGCACTTCAGCGGCGTCGGCTCGGGGATATGCAATCATGCCCCCCAACACCGTAGACAGAGGATACGCCCTGTAAAGGAATGACGTCACGATGCCGAAATTTCCGCTGCCGCCGCAGATGCCCCAATAAAGGTCTGGATTCCTGTTCGCATTCGCAGTTCTGATCGAACCGTCCGCCGTTACGACTTCGGCCTCGATAACGTTGTCGCAGGTTGGCCCGTATTTTCGTGCCATCCAGCCGAATCCGCCACCCGTCGTCAATCCACCAATACCTGTCTGCGATACGACGCCCAATGGCACAGCAAGGCCGTGAAGATGTGTTTCGCAGTCTACATCCCCCAACGTGGCCCCGCCCTGAGCGCGTACGGTTTGGGTTTCTGCATCAACATGGACCGCGCGCATGCAGGACAGGTCAATTACGAGGCCATCATCGCAGACGGCGCGCCCACCCACGTTATGACCGCCACCTCTTACCGATACCAGTATGTTGTTTTCAAACGCGAACCTGGCGGCTGCTGCGACATCGGCGGTGCCGTGGCACCGCAGTATTGCACCGGGATACTTGTCAACCAACGCGTTCCAAATACTGCGCGCACAATCATACTCGGGGTCACCGGGCAAAATCAGTGCCCCGCGAATTTGCGATTTGAATGCCTCAATACTGTCCTGCGGCACGGCTTGGCCGTCCCGGTTTTTCAAAACTGTATCTGTCATGGGTACCTCCTCGGGAACCACTGTCCCGCGATCAAGTATACACTAATTCGAATGTATTTTCAGCAGGACATCAGACGAGCCATACGGTCGCCAAACCACATTGCCTCTGGAACCGATTTAGCTATAGTGCGCGCTCTTTCAGACGGCAGGGAAACAAGCGGATGAGTGATGTGAAAGTGGGGATCATCATGGGCAGCCAGTCGGACTGGCCCACGATGAAGGAAGCCGCGAACATTCTTGATGAGTTAGGCATCGCGTACGAAAAGCGCATTGTCTCGGCGCACCGCACACCGGACCGCTTGTGGGACTATGGCAAGACCGCCGCATCACGCGGGCTGCATGTGATCATTGCCGGGGCCGGTGGGGCCGCGCATCTGCCTGGCATGATGGCGTCGAAAACACGGGTGCCGGTGATTGGCGTTCCGGTACAGACGCGGGCCCTGTCGGGCGTCGACTCGCTGTATTCCATCGTGCAGATGCCCAAGGGTTTCCCTGTTGCCACCATGGCCATCGGCGCGGCCGGTGGTGCCAACGCGGGCCTGATGGCGGCCGGGATTCTGGCATTGCAGGATGACGCTTTGGCGCAACGACTGGACGCATGGCGCGATGCACTGTCGGCGTCGATCCCCGAGGAGCCCGTCGATGAGTGACGCATTGCAAACGGGTGCCAGGATCGGAGTTCTGGGCGGCGGTCAATTGGGCCGGATGCTGTCCGTGGCAGCGTCTCGTCTGGGGTTTGTGACCCATATCTACGAACCCGGTGCCAACCCTCCTGCCGGCCAAGTGGCCGATAGCGTGACCACCGCCGCCTATGACGATATCGACGCGCTAAAGGCGTTTGCCGGGTCGGTAGATGTCATCACATATGAGTTCGAGAACATCCCGACCGAAACGCTGGACTTGCTTGAAGCGCACTGCCCGATCCGTCCGGGGCGAGAAGCGCTGCGCGTCAGCCAGGACCGGTTGACCGAGAAGAGTTTCCTGCAGGGGCTTGGCCTGCAAACCGCGCCTTTCGCGGATATCA
This sequence comes from Ruegeria sp. BH6, assembly GCF_056538105.1. Taxonomy (NCBI): domain Bacteria; kingdom Pseudomonadati; phylum Pseudomonadota; class Alphaproteobacteria; order Rhodobacterales; family Roseobacteraceae; genus Ruegeria; species Ruegeria sp. BH6. Next base: position 82,215 of record NZ_JBQFSR010000001.1, on the reverse strand, counting down.
CCGATCTAAACAGCCTGAATGCGGCGATCGAGCAGATCGGTACGCCCGCAATCCTGAAAACGCGCCGGTTTGGCTATGACGGTAAGGGGCAGGCCCGTCTGCGTGCACCCGAGGATGCCGAAGCCGCACTGGCCGATATGGCCGGGGCCCCTGCGATCCTTGAGGGGTTTGTGGAGTTTAGCCACGAGGTATCGATCATTGCGGCCCGCGGGCTGGACGGTCAGGTTGCCTGTTTCGATCCCGGTGAAAACATACACCGCGATGGTATCCTGCACACCACAACAGTCCCTGCCCGTCTGCGCCCGGCGCAACGGACAGATGCCGTTCTGTTGGCCGCCAACATCCTAAACGCGCTGGATTATGTCGGCGTCATGGGCGTCGAACTGTTCGTGACGCCCGGCGGTCTGATCGTGAATGAGATCGCGCCACGCGTGCATAACTCGGGCCACTGGACGCAGAATGGCTGCGCCGTGGATCAGTTCGAACAGCATATTCGGGCCGTCGCAGGATGGCCTTTGGGAGATGGTCAGCGACATTCGGACGTGGTCATGGAAAACCTGATCGGAACGGACATGGACCGCGTGCCCGAACTAGCGCAGGAACGCGATGTGGCGCTGCATCTCTATGGCAAGGCCGAGGTTAAGGCAGGCCGCAAAATGGGGCATTTCAACCGCATTGCACGGTGAATCAGCCAACAAACCGAGCCGCAATTTCACCTGACATATAGCTGACCCGCCCACCAGCCAGCGTGGCGGCTACGCGGCGGGTTTCGGCATCCAGTATCACCAGATCGGCGCGTTGGCCGGGGGCCAGCTTGCCCCGATCCTGCAAACCAAGGACACGGGCGGGGCCGGATGACACCAGCGCCCAGGCCCCGGCGAAATCCACCAAGCCAGACTTCGCCACCATCAGCGCCGCGCGGCGCGGGCTGGGATAGTGATAATCCGAGGCCAACGCATCGCAATATCCCATCGTGATCAGGTCAAGTGCGCTGACATTACCCTTGTGCGATCCACCGCGCACCACGTTGGGCGATCCTAAAATGATGTAATCCCCGGCGGCACGCGCGGCCTCAGCGGCTTCGAGCGTTTCGGGAAATTCCGAGATCTGCGCCCCCCGCGCCCGCCAGTCGGCCCGTATTTGTGCAGTCGCGTCGTCATGGCTGCCCATGCGCACGTACTGTGAGTCCAAAGCCGCACATAGCGTGTCCAGCGCCGCTGGCACTTCGTCGCGACGGGCGTGCATGGACAACAGCATTTCAAAATGCGTGTCTGGGTTTCGCCCGGCTTTCAGTGCTTGGCCGGTCAGACGCGGCGGCTTGCGCCCCTCGGCCAGACGGTCATGCGGCAGGTGGTCGTTGAACACGACATAGGGCACCTGCCAGTCCGCGATACGGCCGGGCAGGTCCGCATAGTCATCCAGCATGTGTGTCTCGAACCGCAACTGAGGCATCAGGTCGGTCACGACGCGATCCTTGACCGAAGTTATGGCGCGAAACACCTGATCCGCGAATTCCGGGCCACGCACCCCACCCTCCCAACTGTGAAACTGGGCCAGAACGGCGGTAGTGATACCATTCGCAGCCAATTCAGCCTCGACCGAGAGAATGCCTTCGTCCATCTGCTTCATCGCCCCGCGGCGTGGCGCGATATGGCGTTCGAACCCATCCCCGTGCAGGTCGATGATGCCGGGCAGAACAAGATAGCCGGACAGGTCGATCTGTCGCCCGACCCGATCCGTTTGAATGATGCCATCCGCCAGAGACAGATTGGCGGGCACGAGGCCATGCTCCGGCAACAGCACCTCTGCACCGGTCAGGGTCAGGTTCAATGTGGTCATTGCGTGGGCTCCGACTCGGGTTCCGAGCAATCCTGCCCGATACAGATTTCGTTGATGATATCCATGACGCCATCCAGCCAGGTGATCTGCGGATCGAATTGCCCGAATTCGATAAAATGCAGCGCCTGCGCCATGACGCGGGGATTGTTCATCATAAAAGTGTGCGTCACTGGAAGAACGATGTGATCCGTCATGCCGTCCACTTTTGTCGTTTCAATCGAGACCTTGCCGTCATCCTTGCCGTCGATCAGCGAGGAAAACAGCGGGTTCAGCGAGTTCTCACCCGCGATCACGCCCACCTCAAACTCAACGGATGGCAGGTTGCGCGGTATGCCCTCGGGGCCCGTGCCCAAGGCCAGCCCGGCGGGGCCATGCAGCATGCCGAACACCTCATACGCGCCCAGTTCATCCACAAGCTGACTGCCCTGATTGGGCGGGCCGAGCATGACCACACGGCCCAGATTTTCCGGGTGATGGTCCTGCAACCAATAGCGCAGCAGGATGCCACCCATTGAATGCGCCACCACGTTCACGGTCTCATCACCACAGGCAGCGAAGGCGTCCGGCAATGTCTGGTTCGCCAGTTCAGGTATCGGCAAATCGGTCGATGGATAGCCGGGTCGGACAACGGTGTACCCATGCGCCTGAAACAGTTGTTCCATCACTGTGAAGGACGCCTCGGTCCGCGCCAGCCCGTGCAAAAGCACCACGCATTTGGCCTGGGCCACGGCGGGAACAAGGAAAAGAAACAGGGCAAGCAGATATCTCATAGCCGCCAGATAAGCGTTATCCGATTGCGTTGAAACCCCTAGCGCGGCTTCAGGCGCAGGACAGCCAGCGCGATGCCGCCCAGAACCAGCGCCGCGCCAAAGATCAGGCGCAAACTGGCGACTTCTCCCAACAACAAAACGCCAGCGAGGATAGCGATGATTGGTACGCTCAATTGCACCACCGCCGCCGTGCTTGGCGCCAGTTGCGGCAATACCCGATACCATACGGCATAGCCCATCCCCGAGGTCACACCTCCGGAAAGGACAGCCAGCAGGTAGCCAGCGCCACTCATCTGCCAACCCCCAACGGTCAGCATTAACGCTAAGGCAGTAACCGGCAGGGCTATAACGAAATTGGCCGCCGTTCCAGCAAGGGCGTCAGGCTCAAACCGCCCAACCAGCGAATAGACTGCCCATCCGACTCCGGCAGCTGTCATCAGAGCTGCGCCAATCGGGTCGACCTGTACTGCTCCGGACGGCCACAGGACATAGGCCAGCCCCATAAGGGCGATTGCCGCGCCCCCCATCTGTCGCGCAGTCGGAGCATTGCCGGTTAACGACGTCACTGCGAACATTGTGATCTGCACAACGCCAAACAGGATCAGCGCCCCAAGGCCCGCATCCAACGTCAGATAGGCGATGGAAAACCCAATCATATAGAGTGACAGCGATCCTGCCCCCGCCAACCTGCGCCGGTTACGCAATGGCAGACGACCTGACCTGAGCCAAACCAGACCGGTCAGCACCACTGCTCCGGACAACACGCGAATTATGGCAAACCCGGCGGGGTCGCTGGCACCGCTGTCTATGGCCAGACGATTCAGGATCGAATTCGCCGCAAAGGCGCACATGGTCAGAGTGGTGAGCAGAAACAAACGCATATCAACCGCATAGCGGTATCGCGAGCGTTTGCACACTCACTTTCCAGCGCGGCGTAGTGGTTATAAGAAACGGGGCCGCCCAAAGGCGACCCCGTCAGTAAGTTCTATGGCGGTCCCTCTAAGCAATCTGGCCATAGGGCCAAGCGCTTGTCGGGATCGTCGGAATTCGCCGGGGCGAATTCGACGTGCTTACATCATGCCGCCCATGCCGCCCATGTCGGGCATGCCGCCTGCAGGTGCTGCGCCTTCTTTGGCGGGCTTGTCTGCAACCATGGCTTCGGTGGTGACCAGCAGGCCAGCAACCGATGCCGCATCTTCCAGAGCGGTACGGACAACCTTGGCCGGATCGATCACGCCGAACGAGAACATGTCACCATATTCTTCGGTCTGTGCGTTGAAGCCGAATGCTGCGTCAGCAGATTCACGGACTTTGCCCGCAACAACCGCACCGTCAACACCTGCGTTCTCGGCGATCTGGCGCAGCGGCGCTTCGATGGCTTTGCGAACGATGTTGATGCCAGCGTTCTGGTCAGCGTTTGCACCTTCCAGAGTTTCCAGTGCTTTACCGGCCTGAACCAGAGCAACACCACCACCGACAACAACGCCTTCCTGAACAGCAGCGCGTGTTGCGTTCAGAGCATCGTCCACACGGTCCTTACGCTCTTTCACTTCAACTTCGGTCATGCCGCCGACGCGGATAACGGCAACACCGCCTGCCAGTTTGGCAACGCGCTCTTGCAGCTTTTCACGGTCGTAGTCGCTGGTGGTTTCTTCGATCTGAGTGCGGATCTGAGCAACACGTGCTTCGATCTCGGCCTTCTCGCCAGCACCGTCGACGATGGTGGTTTCGTCTTTGGTGATCTCGATTTTCTTGGCGGTGCCCAGCATGTCCATGGTGACGGACTCGAGCTTCATACCCAGATCTTCCGAGATAACCTGACCGCCGGTCAGGATCGCGATGTCCTGCAGCATGGCTTTGCGGCGATCGCCGAAGCCCGGTGCTTTGACAGCAGCAATTTTCAGGCCGCCGCGCAGTTTGTTGACAACCAGAGTTGCCAGCGCTTCGCCTTCAACGTCTTCGGCAATGATCAGCAGCGGCTTTTGCGACTGGATCACCTGCTCGAGCAGCGGAACCATCGGCTGCAGCGAGGACAGTTTCTTTTCGTGCAGCAGGATCATGCAGTCGTCGAGTTCTGCGATCATCTTGTCTGCGTTGGTGACGAAGTAAGGCGACAGGTAGCCACGGTCGAACTGCATACCTTCGACAACATCGGTCTCGGTTTCCAGACCTTTGTTTTCTTCGACGGTGATAACGCCTTCGTTGCCAACTTTCTGCATCGCGTCTGCGATCTGCTGGCCGATTTCGGCTTCGCCGTTGGCCGAGATGGTGCCAACCTGAGCAACTTCGGCCGAGTCTTTGACTTCGCGCGAGGCGTCTTTGATGCCTTCAACAACCTTGGCAGTCGCCAGATCGATGCCGCGCTTCAGGTCCATCGGGTTCAGGCCCGCTGCAACCTGCTTCAGACCTTCGCGAACGATTGCCTGCGCAAGAACGGTGGCGGTGGTGGTGCCGTCGCCGGCTTCGTCATTGGTGCGGCTGGCGACTTCTTTCACCATCTGCGCGCCCATGTTTTCGAACTTGTCTTCCAGTTCGATTTCCTTGGCAACCGAAACACCGTCTTTGGTGATGCGCGGTGCGCCAAAGGATTTGTCCAGTACCACGTTGCGGCCTTTGGGGCCCAGGGTCACTTTGACAGCATCGGCCAGGATGTTCACACCTGACAGCATGCGGTTGCGGGCATCGGTGTCGAACTTGACGTCCTTAGCAGCCATATTGTCTCTCCTTGAGAAATAAGTTGGAAATGAAGATCAGAGAAGCGCGCGGCTTACTCGATGATCCCCATGATGTCGCTTTCTTTCATCATCAGCAGCTCTTCGCCGTTGACCTGAACCTCGGTGCCCGACCATTTGCCGAACAGGATCTTGTCACCGGATTTTACAGCCATTGCGATCAGTTCGCCGCTGTCCTTGCGTGCGCCTTCGCCGGTTGCAACGACTTCGCCTTCGCTAGGCTTTTCTTTAGCGCTGTCAGGAATGATCAGACCACCAGCGGTTTTTTCTTCGCTTTCGGTACGGCGAACCAACACGCGGTCATGAAGCGGTTTCAATGCCATCTTTGCAGCTCCTTGGGCTCAAAGTTTATTTATCCTCCCCTCGCCGGATGGCGAGGCGTTAGCACTCGGGTGATGAGAGTGATAACGACGCATAGCTAGGGGGTCGCAATCCCCGAGTCAACAAGCTGTGATCGATTTTTTGCAACCGGGCTCAGTCAGGCTGTTCCCAGCTGTAAGCCCAGTGTTTCAGACCGTCCTGCCCGGCGGCGGTCAGGTCGTAGACGCCCTTTTCCACCTTACCGAACCAACCGTAGTGATTGTCGCGCATCAGGCGAGTGGCCTCAGGAACACCGGTTGCCTTGGCGACTTCGGACCCTTTGGTTGCCCCACATTCCGCCAGATGTGCCGCGCATTTCAGGGCGTCCTGACGATAGGCCGTGACGATCCCGTGTCGCGTGGCGCCGCCTGCATTGGGATCGCCTTCTAGCCGGTCGAACTCACGCAACAGTCGTGCAGTCTTAGCCTTGGACTTGCGCGGTGCGTACGGGCCGGGATCACATTGCACCTCGACCTTGCCATCGGCCCGCACGGTGATCAGCCCCAACCCCAGCCGGCGACACAACGCCAGATTGTCCTTCAGCGCCCGACGCGCGCTGCGGCCTTTGGGCTTGCACACCCCGATGTAAACCTGATCCGTCACTTTCAGCCGTGTGATCGCCTGATGGAACAATGCCAGCGAAAACCGCAGCTTAAGCTCGACGATGACCGGTTCTTCGCCATCCCGCACGGCCACGATATCAGCCGCGCCAACCTCGCCTTTGACGGAATAGCCCTGACGCTCTAACAGCGCCTTGATGGGGGGATAGAGATCCTGCTCGCGGTTCATGTTTGCATGCTATGCGATTTGCGGCGGAATGCCAGACGCCAGGCGCAGCTTTCCAATCGGCCTTGCACCCATTCACCTGCCGAGGCAGTGTTTCAGCAACTCTGATTTCAAAGGAAATTTCCACATGCGCATTATTCTGCTGGTGATCTGCCTGTTGCTGCCCGTCACGGTTCACGCAGCTTGCGAGGGGCGCGATCTAAAGGGCGAATTGTCACCTGCAGCCCACGCCGAGCTGAAAGAAACCCTGACCAACGTCCCATTTGCAGAAGGCAACCACTGGATCGCAACAAAGGGCACAACGGTGCTGCACCTGATAGGCACGATGCACCTGAACGATCCGCGCATGGATGCAATTGTCGCAAACCTGACGCCAACACTCAGCCAAGCCGATGCATTTTATTTCGAAGTAACCCAAGACGAGATGAAGGCCTGGGAAAAGGAACTGGCTCTGGACCCGAGCCCGATCTTGATTACGTCCGGCCCCACCTTGATTGACCTGCTACCCGAAGAGGCTTGGACAACCCTGTCTTCCGCCCTAGCCGAACGCGGCATACCCAGTTGGATGGGAGCGAAAATGCGCCCCTGGTTTCTGGGCATGACTCTGGCCATGCCTACATGCCTACTTCAGGACCCGAACGCCAATCATGGGCTGGATGCGCGTCTGACCGTTTTAGCTGAAGATCAAGGCATCCCTCAATTTTCGCTGGAGAGCATTGAGGAACTGATGACCATGTTTGAAATCCACTCGATTGAGGAACAGGCGGAATCGCTAGCGCGGTGGGTCAATTCGTACGAAACCAGCGACGACCAGCTGGCCACCATGACAAACTCATATTTCGAGGAAAATCACGCACAATCCATCGAACTAGGCCGTATTTTGGCGCGAGAGCATTCTGGCATGTCGCCCGAAGTGTTTGACGAAGAATGGCAGGCGTTCGAACAGCACTTACTGGTCGGGCGAAACAACAATTGGATGCCGAGAATTCTGGACATTCAAGATCAGACCGCCGTGATCGCAGTGGGTGCTGGACATCTAGGCGGCGCGCATGGATTGCTGAACCAATTGCAGCAGGCTGGATATATATTGACCCGCGCGCCATTCTGATCGTGCTCGGCGAAAGACAGACCAACCGTCGCAGCGAGGATTCTGCCGGGTGACAACCCCGGCGGACCGCCCTATAAGGCGCGCAAATTATCATCCTCAGGACGCTGACATGACAACCCTTGTATTTGGCCACAAATCTCCCGACACCGACTCCACAGGCTCACCGATCCTGTGGTCGTGGTACCTGAACGAAGTCAAAGGCGAACAGGCCGAGCCCGTTCTGCTGGGCGAGCCCAACACCGAAGCCGCGTTCATGCTGCAGCGCTGGGACCTGCCCAAGCCGCGTATCATCGACGACGTCGAAGCCGACGCACCGGTTGTCATCGTTGACACCAACAACCCGGCCGAACTGCCCGCCAGCATCAACAGTGCCGATATCCAAGCCATCATCGACCACCACAAGCTGGTCGGCGGCCTGGAAACCAAAGGCCCGATCGACATCACCGTGCGCCCGCTGGCCTGCACCGCCACCATCATGGTCGACCTGATGGGCGACGACGCAGCCAAGATGCCCGACGCCATCAAAGGCGCGGCGCTGACTTGCATCCTGTCGGATACTTTGGAGTTCCGCTCGCCCACCACCACTGCGCATGATCGCGAAGTGGCCGAGAAACTGGCTGCTGAACTGGGCCTGGACGTATCGGCTTATGCCGCCGACATGTTTGCGGCAAAATCGGATGTATCGTCCTTCACAGACGCCGAACTGATCCGCATGGACAGCAAGGAATACGAGGTCGACGGCACCAAATTCCGCGTCTCTGTTCTGGAGACCACCGCACCGGGCGTTGTGCTGGACCGCAAGGCCAGCCTGGCGGACTCGATGGTCAGTGTGGCCAGCGAGGACGGCGTCGATCAGGTGCTGCTGTTCGTGGTCGACATTCTGAACGAAGAGGCCACTCTGCTGGTGCCGAACGATCTAGTCAAAGGCGTGGCCGAGAAAAGCTTTGGCGCATCGGTCAACGGCGACGCCGTGGTTCTGCCGGGCGTCATGAGCCGCAAAAAACAGATCATTCCGAACCTCAAGGTCTGATCTTTAGATCTTTCCAAAGAAAAGGCGCCCAAGTGGGGCGCCTTTTTTTGTTGAGGCATAGGATTTGCGCGATCCGCTTCCATTGCTACTCTGGTCAGGAGAGCAAGTAGCGGATCAGTTCCGACATATGAGTACACGCAAGTTCAGCACCACCCGAGACATCCTGCGGTTTGAAGGCAAGGACAGAGCAGCCTATTGGCGGCGCTTTGCGATGCTGCTGACCCTATCGGTTGTGATCGCTACGATGGGCATGCTTCGCGATTCAGGCGCGGTGGTGATTGCCGCAATGCTGGTGGCGCCGCTGATGGCCCCCATATTGGGCGTGGCGGCGGCTATGGTCATGGGGTGGCTAGGGCGTGCGTTCTATCTGGCTCTGATTGTCTGCGGTGCGGCCATTCTTTGCGTTTTGCTCGCGTGGCTCTTGGTCTATGTCGCAGATGTCCCGCGCGGCATCCTGATCCCTGATCAAGTCTTGGCCCGGACCGACCCCGGAACCGAGGACCTGATTGTCGCTCTGGCCGCAGGCGTCGCCGGTGCATACGTGCAAATCAACCGTTCCGAAGCCAGCTTGCTGCCCGGCGCGGCCATCGGCGTGTCACTGGTGCCGCCCCTGTCCGCCTCGGGCGTTCTGCTGTATTTCGGCGAACCTGGCGAGGCGTATGAGGCCGGGTTGTTGTTCGCCACCAACCTTGGCGCGATCATCCTGTCCGCCTGCGCGGTTTATATCGTGTACGCGGCCCGCTCGATGGTCTTCAGCAAAGGTCGCCGGAAACTGAACTTTACCGCCAGTGTGACTGTGACATTGGCCTTTCTGGCTCTTGTCGTTTTGCAGTTGGGCAAATCCACCTATAATCGCTATCTCGAAACCCGAACCGAAGCTCAGGTCGCACAAGCCATCCGCGATTGGGCAGACCCGGTGTCGGTCGAGGTCATCCGCATTGACGTAAACGCCAAACGCAAGCAGGCAGATATCTGGCTGATCGTCGACCTGCCGATTGAAGCGGCTTACAAAGTCTCCTCGGTCGCTGGATTGCTGCCGGAAAGCCTGCGCGAGACACCTTTGGTCGAAATCCTTCAAGATCAGCTGGGTCCAGGCTATCTGGTGGTGGTGCGGTTCCAAAACAGGATTGGCGCGCAAGTCATTCTGGGCACCGATGCCGTCCAGCAGGCGCCGGATGTCGACGAGATCAGCGAAGAAAACTGACCGACACAGCCATTTAACGGCGGCAATTGGCATTGCGGGATGGTCAAAGCCCGTCAGCTTTGCAATAGCTGACGCAACCTTGCATTCAACTCGCCCGAGGTCCTCAATGACTCAGATCGTCCACGCCCTGTCCGACATATCCGACCGCTACAAAGCACTGTTCGTTGACCTTTGGGGCTGTGTTCACAACGGCATCACCGCCTTCCCCGAGGCCGTCGCTGCCCTCAAAGCCTATCGTGCGAAAGGCGGGATTGTCGTGCTGGTTACGAACTCTCCGAAACCCCGCGCGGGTGTTGCCCAACAATTGGTGCAATTCAACGTCCCCAAAGATGCCTATGACACCATCGCCACCAGCGGCGATTCTGCGCGGTCGGCGATGTTCCGGGGCGCCGTCGGAGAAAAGGTCTATTTCATGGGCGAATGGCAGCGCGATGCGGGGTTCTTTGAGCCGCTGAAAATACTGCACCACCCGATCCACATCGAACGGGTCCCGCTGGATGAGGCCGAAGGGATCGTCTGTTGCGGTCCGTTTGATCCGATGGCGGACCCGTCCGTCAACCGCGCGGATTTCCTCTATGCCAAGCAAAAGGGCATGAAGCTGCTGTGCGCCAATCCCGATATTGTGGTCGACCGGGGCGAGGTGCGCGAATGGTGTGCCGGGGCGCTGGCCAAACTGTATACCGAGATGGGCGGCGAAAGCCTGTACTTCGGCAAACCCCACCCGCCGATCTATGATCTGGCCCGCCGTAGGCTGCAAGAACTGGGCCACGACATCCCCGATGGCGACATTTTGGTGATCGGTGACGGCCCCCATACCGACATTCTGGGCGGCATGGGTGAGGGGATTGATTCTCTGTTTATCTCGGGTGGATTGGCTGCTGCAGAAACAAAAACTGAGCATCATCCGCACCACGAATCGCTAACTGACTACATCGCAAGGGAAAATATAAATCCCACCTATACAATCGGTCGCCTGAGATAAGCAGAAAAGGCTTGATTTTCTGCGCTTGCGAAGTAATAAAGTTGCCGAACACGGGCAACATTGATCCTTTTGTTGCTCAACGGATTCAAGTGAGGGCGACATGTTGGACAATCTTCCGCGCGGCACGATCTGTATTGAAGACATCGAAATGGGCATGACCCGTCACCTGCGCAAAGTGGTGACTGACGAAGATATCGAGATGTTTGCGCAGGTTTCGACCGACCGGAATCCGGTGCATCTGGATGATGACTATGCCCGCGACACGATCTTTGAGGGGCGCATCGCCCATGGGATGCTGACGGCGGGCCTGATCTCGGCCGTCATCGGCGAACAACTGCCCGGCCACGGCACCGTGTATATGGGTCAGTCGCTGAAATTCCTGGCCCCCGTGCGCCCCGGTGACATGGTCTATGCCGAGGTCAAAGTGATCGACATCGACTTTGCCAAGCGTCGGGTGAAACTGGATTGCCACTGCGCCGTAGATGGCAAAAAGGTTCTGGTCGGCGAAGCAATGGTTCTGGCCCCGTCGCGCAAGTTCGACTGATCCAAAGCACAGCTTTACCAGCCTTGTTTCATTGACAATTACGAACCGCGAATCGTTTCGACAGCCCCGTTAGTGGTGCAATTCCAAACCACAGTAGAACCTAGCCAAGCTGGATGCAGACAGAAACGCAATGCGTTGGCACTCCGCAAAGGACCGCTTAATTGTTGGATGTGTTGAACCGGGGCTGGCTTCGACGGTTTAGGGTCGGCTTGCCTGTACCATTTCGGCTCAATCAGATGCTTGAACCCGAACCGCAGTCCCGTTAGGCAGATGCTATGCGCATCATCCGTGATTTTCAGTTCATCGAGCCTCAGGACCGCGGCGCCAGCGTGGCGATCGGGAATTTTGACGGCGTCCACATCGGCCACCAGTCTGTGATCGAACTGGCCCGCAATGCCGCGCCGGATGCGCCTTTGGGGGTGATGACCTTTGAGCCGCACCCACGCGAGTATTTCGCACCCGCAGCCCCGCCTTTTCGCCTGATGCGCTGCAATGCCCGAGCGCACCGGCTAGAAAAGCTGGGTGTCAAGAAATTGTATGAACTGCCCTTCAATTCCGCCCTTGCCGGGCTGACTCCGGAAGAATTCGCGTCGAACGTGATTTGCGACGGGTTGGGCCTTTCGCATGTGGTTGTCGGTGCCGATTTCTGTTTCGGCAAGGGGCGCAGCGGTACGGCGGATGATCTGGTTCGGTTCGGTCAACAAATGGGCTTTGGCGTCACCATCGCACCTTTGATGGAGCGGTCCGAGAATATCGTGTCGTCCACCGCGATCCGTACAGCGCTGACCGAAGGCCGCCCTCGCGATGCGGCAACCATGCTGGGCCATTGGCATCGGATCGAGGGTCCGGTGATCGGCGGCGAACAACGTGGCCGCGAGTTGGGCTTCCCGACCGCCAACATGTCCATCGAAGGTCTGCACCCGCCAAAATTCGGCGTCTACGCGGTGCTGGTCGATGTGTTGGACGGCCCGCATCAAGGCAGCTATCAAGGCGCGGCCTCGGTCGGGACGCGGCCAATGTTTAAGGGCGAAGTGCCGAATATCGAAACCTTCCTGTTCGACTTTTCAGGCGACCTTTATGGTGCGACCCTATCGATTGGTCTGGTTGAATATCTACGACCTGAATTTACCTTCGACGGGCTGGACGGGTTGATTGCACAAATGAACTCTGATTGTGACAAGGCCCGAACACTGCTGGCGACGCTATGACCGCCGATCCTATTGATCGCACTGGCCTGAGCCCCCGGTTCTGGGAACGCAAACCCCTAGCCAAGATGAACGAGCAAGAGTGGGAGGCGCTTTGCGACGGCTGCGGCAAGTGTTGTCTGAACAAGCTTGAAGACGAAGACACAGGCGAGGTGGCCCTGACCTGCGTCGCCTGCCGTCTGCTGGATGATGAGACCTGCCGCTGCACCCAATACGATATCCGTCACCAGTTCGTGCCGGAATGTATCGTGATGAAGCCCGACAATATCGACGATCACGCCTATTGGCTGCCGCAAACGTGCGCTTACAGGCTGTTGTGGGAAGGGAAACCTCTTTACGACTGGCACCCATTGATATCAGGTACGCCGGACAGTGTTCAAGCTGCCGGAATCTCGGTTCAGGGGCGCACGGTGTCCGAATTCGAAACACCCATCGAAGAATGGGAAGACTATATCATCGAGGAGCCCAGCTGATGTATTTTGCCTCTGACAATTCCGGGCCGGTTCATCCGCAGGTCATGACCGCTTTGAACGAAGCAAATCAGGGCTATCAGATGGCCTATGGGGCCGACACACTGATGAATGAGGTGCGCGATCGAATTCGCGGCATCTTTGAAGCGCCCGGTGCTGCGGTGTATCTGGTAGCCACCGGAACGGCGGCAAACTCGCTGGCATTGGCTACGTTGGCACAGCCATGGGAGACGGTGTTCTGTTCGCCCGTCGCCCATATCCACGAGGATGAATGCAACGCGCCGGAATTCTACAGCGGCACCAAGCTGACTTTGGTACCCGGCAGCGACAAGATGGATCCCGAAGCGTTGCGCCGTTCCATTCTGGCCGAAGAAACCCGCGGTGTGCATGGTCCGCAACGCGGACCGGTTTCGATCACCCAGGTGACCGAGCGCGGCTCAGTCTATTCGCTGGAGGAGTTGCAGGCATTGTGCGGCGTAGCAAAGGAGTTTGACCTACCCGTCCACCTGGATGGAGCTCGGTTCACAAACGCTTTGGTCGCGCTGAACTGTTCTCCGGCTGAAATGACGTGGAAAGCGGGCGTCGATGCGGTCAGCTTTGGCGGCACCAAGAACGGTTTGATGGGAGTCGAGGCAGTTGTCTTCTTTGACGAATCCAAAGCCTGGGAGTTTGAACTGCGGCGCAAGCGCGGTGCGCATCTGTTTTCAAAACATCGCTATCTGTCCGCACAGATGGCAGCCTATTTGCAGGATGACCTGTGGTTGACTATGGCACGTAAGGCCAACGCCAATTGTGCCCACCTGGCCGACGGCCTGCGTGCCAAGGGCGCGACCTTCCTGCACGAGCCGCAGGCCAACATGGTGTTCGCCCAGTTTTCCCGCGCCCGACACAAGCAACTGCATGAGGCCGGGGCGATCTACCACCTTTGGGGGGCCGAACTTGACGGGGCGAGTGACGAAGAGGCGCTCGCCTGCCGTCTGGTCTGTGACTGGTCGATCAGCAGCGACGATATCGACCGTTTCCTCGACCTGCTTTGACTGGCATGCCGGTCAACCCTTGGCCTCGGTCAGGTGCCGGTCCAGATCATCCAAACGGTCCTGCCCCCAAAACCGCTGGCCATCCTCAGTAATGTAGAACGGCGCGCCAAAGACGCCACGTTCAACGGCCTCTTCCAGATTGGCGGCATAGGTTTCGGCACCGACCAGCAGGCCACTGTCTGCCAGATTTGGGTCAAAGCCCGCCTGCGTCAGGCAATCGCGGATCACATCATCCTGTGCGATGTCTTTTTCCTCGGCCCAACAGGCCCGCAGCAAGGACTGGACCAACTTACCTACATCCCCTGCCCCATCCTTCACCGCTGCAATCACCGCATAGGACGACGGCGCCATATTGGTCGGCCAATGCGCCGGTTGCAGATTGAATTCTATTCCCAGGTTCTTGGATTGGCGCAGCAGTTCCTGCGCCCTGTATTCATTGCGCGACGGGTGGCGATCTTTTGGCGGCGTTCCCCCCGTACGCCCGAACAGCGCCATGATATCCAGCGGTTTGTAATTGATCGTCGCGCCATGTTTGGCCGCGACCTCCTCCAGCCGCTCACCTGCCAAATAGGTGAATGGCGAAATTGTCGCAAAATAGTAGTCAATCCGGGCCATGTGCACTTTCTCCGCTGCGTTACCTTTGCTGGACGGTAAGGCCATGCTAAGCGGTGTCAACATCACGAATCTGTCACATTTGCCATTGCTGCCCGGGGACCTCAGCCGATGCCGACACTCAACGAACCCAAGCTTATCGCTGGGAACGCAAATCTTCCGCTTGCCGAATCCATAGCTCGCCGCATGAGCCTGTATCGCGGCGTCGATCAGGGTCTGGTCGATGCGAGAGTTGAACGGTTCAATGACGGCGAGATTTTCGTCGAAGTGTTCGAAAACGTGCGTGGCGAGGACATGTTCATCGTCCAGCCGACCTCGAACCCCGCCAATGACAATCTGATGGAGCTGCTGATCATTGCCGACGCGCTGCGCCGGTCATCGGCCCAAAGGATCACTGCCGTTATCCCATACTTCGGTTATGCCCGTCAGGACCGCCGTACCAAGGCCCGCACGCCGATCAGCGCCAAACTGGTGGCCAACATGCTGACCGGTGCAGGGATCGAGCGGATCCTTACCATGGACCTGCACGCAGCGCAGATTCAGGGGTTCTTCGATATGCCGGTCGACAACCTCTATGCCTCGCCAATCTTTGCACTGGATGTAAAACACCAGTTCAAGAACAACCTGGATGAACTTATGGTTGTCTCGCCCGACGTGGGCGGTGTGGCCCGTGCACGTGAACTTGCCAAACGCATCAGCGCTCCCTTGTCGATCGTTGACAAACGACGCGAAAAGGCTGGCGAAGTGGCAGAAATGACCGTGATCGGCGATGTCAAAGACAAGATTTGCCTGATCGTGGACGACATGTGCGACACTGCCGGCACGTTGTGCAAAGCGGCTCAGGTACTGATGGATAACGGTGCGAAAGAGGTTCACTCTTACATCACACACGGCGTCATGAGCGGCCCGGCAGTCGAACGCGTAACCAATTCGGTAATGAAGTCGTTGGTGCTCACCGACACGATCCAGCCAACCCCAGAGATCGCAAAAGCCAAGAACATCCGCATCGTACCAACGTCTCCGATCTTCACGCAGGCGATCCTGAATATCTGGAACGGTACCAGCGTGTCGTCGCTATTCGAAGACAAGACCTTGATCCCGATCTACGAGTCTATGTACCACATGGACTAATTTTGGATCGGGCGGTCCTTATAGGCCGCCCTTCCCTTTGCAGGCCTCCGCGCCCGCGACCAACCTGCCACGAAAATCAGCGTGGTTATCTGTGGAAAGTCCCATGACAGTCAACAAACGCATCGTTCTCTCCAGTGACCACGCAGCCATTGATTTGCGTCAGGCTGTTGCCGCCCATGTTGCGGCAAATGGATGGGAAGTGGTGGACATCGGCCCTACAACTCCCGAAAGCACGCATTACCCCGAGCACGGCAAAGCCGCCGCGCAGGCCGTAGCCTCGGGCGAGTGTCAGCTGGGGATCGTTTTGTGCGGCACCGGACAGGGCATCATGATGGCCGCCAACAAGGTGCCCGGTATCCGCTGTGGTGTTTGCTCCGACGCGTTCTCGGCCCGGATGATCCGCCAGCATAACGATGCCAACATGCTGTCCATCGGTGCGCGTGTTGTCGGTGAAGGTCAAGCGCTGGATATCGTCGATGCCTTTCTGACCGCCGAGTTTGAAGGCGGCCGTCACGCGACCCGTGTGGACATGATTGAGGGAAATGAGGCCTAGAGCAGCATTTCACGCCACTTCAGACCACCGCAATCCTGGCAACGCCCGCTTGCAGAGCTTGGTTGGACCGTGTCTGGAACACGTCAATGCATGTCGGCGAAACAACTTTATGAGCGACCTGTGCCTTAGCGCTACGAATGTTGTCAAACGTAGAAAAGTTTAGACGTCTCACACCCAATTATGTTGCGACTCCATTCTTGGCCTCGGCGCATCAATTGCGCTGACGTCGGACCAATTTTCAACACATTGCCCTGGCAAAAAACCTACAAGCACTAACTGATAGAGTTTCAGACCTCGACCCATGTCCAACACAAGCTTTCAAGACCGCATTCAACGCATCAACGCCAATAACCCTCAAGCAACCTCTGACCTTTCGCAAAAAGTAACAAAAGCTCCATCACTCCGACCAAATCACTGGAAGGTCCTTGTCGGCATACTGTTTTTGAGTGTCGGGCAACAAGCAATAAAACAGGCGAACGAAAGTTACGACGTTATAAAGCAAAGCTATGGGATCAGTGCCGCAGCCGGGCTGGGTGTTGCGGGGGTGTTCGCGTTAGTGGCTGGCTGTATCCTTATGTACCGCGGCATTTTGGCTGGTAACAAACAGCGGAACAAGGCGATCTCGGACGCCTCCGAAACGGGAGGGCGTCGAAAGCGTATTACGTCAAACAGGGCTCGGACCATATGTTCCATAGTAGGCTTCAGCTTTGGCGCCATTGCCACATTTTACCTTATTACAGGCAAAATCGCCCTCTCGATGGATACCGAGAGTGCCCGAGAGTACGCCCTTGGGGCCAGCGTGATTATGATTGGTCTCCCTATGCTTTCTCTGCTCATAGGATTTATCGGACTTTTCGTGCGTGGTTTTGCCTTGGGTCGTGTTCCCGTCTTTTGCGTGCTTGGAGCCGTCATAACGATTTGCGCCATAATTCTGAGCGGTGCTAATCCTTACGAGTGGAACTGGTTGTTTTCCAGACTACACTGATTATCCCGAAAAGCGCGCAGCATGTTTTTCAAACCACTTCCTGGCTCAGGCGTTGAATCAATCACGAGATATCCCAGTCATCCTCATGTGCGACCTCACCAATGGCCGTCCATGTCACCCGTATCCGGGCAATTCGCGTATCCGACCAGGTTCGGAATACGGCAACAAAGCCCTCAGGTGTAATGTCCGCAGTCGTCACCTCGGCACGTAGCGCCGAGGACGTGTCCACATCCCATAAAGACACCCCAATTTGAACCACCGGTGCGGTTCGAAATGACTGACTGAAGAGGATCGCAGACCGCCGTTCGCGTGGCCCCTCGCCCGTCCACATATCGCCACCATCAGCGAAATCGGAAAACAGCACTGACTCGCCTTGGTCGATACCAATAGGGTGGGTTCGAAAAGTCTTCATTGTTGATGTCTTTGTCTTTGTATTCCTTACACCTATCCTGCGGCCTCGGCAAAATCACGACAAAAAAACGGCCCCGCGCAGGCGGAGCCGTTATAAATCACAAGAATTGCCAGAGCCTTACAGGCTCATATGCG
This sequence comes from Ruegeria sp. BH6, assembly GCF_056538105.1. NCBI lineage: Bacteria > Pseudomonadati > Pseudomonadota > Alphaproteobacteria > Rhodobacterales > Roseobacteraceae > Ruegeria > Ruegeria sp. BH6. The sequence goes on along the minus strand of NZ_JBQFSR010000001.1, from coordinate 64,321 downwards.
TTCCAAGGGCTTCCATGTCGGCCAGCAGTTTGGCGGCGTCGTCAACGATGGACTGATCATCGCCTTCCTTCGCTGCCTCGTGCGACGCGCGTGCCTCGGCGATCAGATCGTCCAGGTGTGAGCGTGTCACTTCGGCAACCGGGATCGCCTTTTCGGCCAGAACCGACAGGCCATCGCCATTGATCTGAGCAAACCCACCGGTGACCAGGTATTCGCTGGACCCTTCAGGTGCTTCGACCTTCAGGATGCCCGGGCGCAGCGTGGTTATGGTGGGGGCATGGTCGGGCATTGCCGTCATGTCCCCGTCCGCGCCGGGAATCTGGACCGCCGTCGCGCTGAGCGAAGCAAGGCTCCGCTCGGGGCTGACGAGGTCGAATTGCATCGTGTTTGCCATCAGGGATACTCCTTAGGCGGCTTCTGCGGCCATCTTTTCCGCTTTGGCGATCACTTCGTCGATGCCGCCAACCATCAGGAAGGCCGCTTCGGGCAGGTGATCGTATTCGCCAGCCACAACGGCCTTGAACGACGCGATGGTGACATCCAGAGGAACCTGAACGCCCGGCGAGCCGGTGAAGACCTGCGCCACGTCGAACGGCTGCGACATGAAGCGTTCGATCTTACGGGCACGGGCCACGGTCAGTTTGTCCTCTTCCGACAGCTCGTCCATGCCAAGGATGGCGATGATGTCCTGTAGCGACTTGTAGCGCTGTAGGATCTGCTGAACATCGGTCGCAACCTGATAATGCTCTTCGCCAACGATGGCCGGGTCGAGCAGACGCGAAGTCGAGTCGAGCGGGTCAACCGCAGGGTAGATACCCTTTTCCGAGATCGCACGGTTAAGAACGGTAGTCGCATCCAAGTGAGCGAACGAGGTTGCCGGCGCAGGGTCGGTAAGGTCGTCCGCAGGCACGTAGATCGCCTGCACCGAGGTGATCGAGCCCGACTTGGTCGAGGTGATGCGTTCCTGCAGGGCACCCATGTCAGTGGCCAGTGTCGGCTGGTAGCCCACCGCCGAAGGAATACGACCCAGCAGAGCCGAAACCTCGGAACCGGCCTGCGTAAAGCGGAAGATGTTGTCGACGAAGAACAGAACGTCGGTACCGGACTGGTCGCGGAACTGCTCGGCCAGGGTCAGGCCGGTCAGAGCAACACGCGCACGCGCTCCGGGAGGTTCGTTCATCTGACCGTAAACCAGGGCCACCTGCGATTCCGACAGGTTGTCCGGCTTGATAACATTCGATTCGATCATCTCGTGGTACAGGTCGTTCCCTTCACGGGTCCGTTCACCAACACCCGCAAACACCGAGAAGCCCGAGTGCACTTTTGCGATGTTGTTGATCAGTTCCATGATCAGAACGGTTTTACCAACGCCAGCGCCGCCGAACAGGCCGATCTTACCGCCTTTGGCGTAAGGGGCCAGCAGGTCCACAACCTTGATGCCGGTGACCAGAACTTCCGACTCGGTCGACTGTTCTGCAAAGGTCGGTGCAGGCTGGTGGATGGCGCGGGATTCGGTTGCCTCAACAGGGCCCTTCTCGTCGATGGGATCGCCGACGACGTTCAGGATGCGGCCCAGGGTGGCGTTACCAACCGGAACCGAGATCGGCGCGCCCATGTCGGTGACTTCCGCGCCACGAACCAGACCTTCGGTCGCGTCCATCGCGATGGTGCGGACAGTGTTTTCACCCAGGTGCTGGGCAACTTCCAGTACCAGACGCTTGCCGTTGTTTTCGGTTTCCAGCGCGTTCAGAATTTCAGGCAGCTGATCTTCGAAGTGCACGTCGACGACGGCCCCGATGATCTGTGTGACTTTGCCTTTTGCATTCGCCATATTGTTGTCTCCGGTTTTCTTACAGCGCTTCGGCGCCGGAAATAATTTCAATCAGCTCGTTGGTGATCACGGCCTGACGCGAGCGGTTGAACTGGATCGTCAGCTTGTCGATCATTTCACCCGCGTTGCGTGTCGCGTTGTCCATTGCGGACATCCGTGCACCCTGTTCAGACGCTCCGTTTTCGAGCAGGGCCGAGAAGATCGCGGTTGCAACCCCCTTGGGCAGCAGGTCGGCCAAGATGGCCTCTTCGCTGGGCTCGTAGTCGAAAACAGCACCGCTATCGTCACCCTCGGTTTCCTCGAACGAGGCGGGGATGACCTGCTGTGCCGTCGGGATTTGGGTCACAACGTTGACGAACTTCGAATAGAAGATCGTGGCAACGTCGAACTCACCCCCGTCAAAGCGCGACAGGACGTCCTTCGCGATGTCTTGCGCATTGGTGTAACCCAGACGCTTGACCTCGCTTAGGTCGATATGTCCAACGAACAGATCGCCAAAATCGCGCTTCAGCGCGTCGCGGCCTTTTTTGCCGACGGTCAGAACTTTGATCGTCTTGCCTTTGGCGCGCAGCTCGTCCGCTTTTTGACGGGCCAGCTTGGCGATGTTCGAGTTGAAGCCGCCGCACAGGCCGCGTTCAGCTGTCATGACAACCAGCAGATGGACATCATCACTGCCCGTACCACGGAGCAGCTTGGGGGCGCTGTCGCTGCCCCCGACCGACGCCGCCAGCCCCGCCATCACGGCATTGAACCGTTCGGCATAGGGGCGCGAGGCTTCGGCAGATTCCTGGGCGCGGCGCAGTTTTGCAGCCGCGACCATCTGCATGGCCTTGGTGATCTTGCGGGTCGATTTGACCGACTCGATCCTGTTTTTAAGGTCCTTAAGATTTGGCATATGCCCGCCTCTCCCTTAAGCGAAGGTTGCGGCGTATTCGTCCAGCGCAGCCTTGATCTTATCGGAAGCGTCACCCTTGATCTTGGGATCTTCGTCCGTGATCCACTGAAGCAGATCCGCGTGCTTGCCACGCAGGTGCGCCAGCAGGCCAGCTTCGTAACGGCCAACATCGGACACGTCGATCTTGTCGAGGTAACCGTTGGTACCGGCGAAGATGACGCAGACGATTTCAGCATTGGTCAGCGGCGAGTACTGCGGCTGTTTCATAAGCTCGGTCAGACGCGCACCACGGTTCAGCAGCTGCTGGGTCGCAGCGTCCAGGTCGGAACCGAACTGAGCAAACGCAGCCATTTCACGGTACTGAGCCAGTTCCAGTTTAACCGGACCGGCAACCGACTTCATCGAGTTAGTCTGAGCCGAAGAGCCCACACGCGAAACCGACAGACCGGTGTTCACAGCAGGACGGATACCCTGGTAGAACAGTTCGGTTTCCAGGAAGATCTGGCCGTCGGTGATCGAAATCACGTTGGTCGGAATAAACGCCGAAACGTCACCACCCTGAGTTTCGATAACCGGCAGAGCAGTCAGCGAGCCCGCACCGAAATCCTCGTTCAGCTTGGCCGAACGCTCCAGCAGGCGCGAGTGGAGGTAGAAAACGTCGCCAGGATAGGCTTCACGTCCGGGCGGGCGGCGCAGCAGCAGCGACATCTGACGATAGGACACAGCCTGCTTAGACAAGTCATCATAGATGATCAGCGCGTGACGGCCATTGTCTCGGAAGTATTCGGCCATCGCGGTTGCAGCGTAGGGTGCCAGGAACTGCATCGGTGCCGGGTCGGACGCGGTTGCGGCCACAACGATCGAGTATTCAATCGCACCGGATTCTTCCAGCTTCTTCACCAGCTGCGCAACGGTCGAACGCTTTTGACCGATGGCAACGTAAACGCAGTACAGTTTCTTCGACTCGTCGTCGCCTGCTGCGTCATTGTACACTTTCTGGTTCAGGATCGCGTCCAGAGCAACGGCAGTTTTACCGGTCTGACGGTCACCAATGATCAGCTCACGCTGGCCACGGCCAATCGGGATCATCGCGTCAACCGATTTCAGGCCGGTTGCCATCGGCTCGTGAACCGACTTACGCGGGATGATGCCTGGTGCCTTAACGTCTGCAACGCCACGCTTGGTTGCGTTGATCGGGCCTTTGCCGTCCAGCGGGTTGCCCAGACCGTCAACAACACGGCCCAGCAGCTCGTCACCGATCGGAACGTCCACGATCGAGTTGGTGCGCTTGACGGTGTCACCTTCTTTAATGTCACGGTCGGAACCGAAGATAACGACACCGACGTTGTCGCTTTCCAGGTTCAGCGCCATGCCCATGATGCCACCGGGGAATTCGACCATCTCACCGGCTTGTACGTTGTCCAGGCCGTATACACGGGCAATCCCGTCACCGACGCTCAGCACGCGGCCAATCTCGGCCACTTCGGCTTCCTGACCAAAATTCTTGATCTGGTCCTTCAGGATTGCAGAAATCTCTGCAGCTTGGATTCCCATTTATCCGACCTCTTTCATTGCATTCTGTAGGGAGTTCAGCTTCGAACGGATCGAGCTATCGATCATTTTCGAGCCCACTTTAACGACAAGACCGCCGATGAGGCTTTCATCAACGGTCGCATTGATTGTCACGGTCTTGCCCACACGCTCGGACAGCGTTTTGGACAGTTTATCCAGTTGCGTCTTGGTCAACGCCTTGGCCGAGGCGACATCGGCGGTCACTTCGCCGCGTTCGTCTGCCAGCATGTCGCGCAGTACCTGCACCAGTTGCGGAATAACAAACAGGCGGCGCTTTTCGGCCATCAGACCCAGCGTGTTGCGCAGGATGGTATGCAGACCCATCTTATCGGCAATCGCGGTAATCGCTGCTTCCTGTTCGGCGCGGGATACCAGCGGCGATGCAATCAGGTCGCGCAAGTCGGCGCTTTCGCCCAAAGCTGCTGCCAAATCGTTGATGCCGGTTTCCAGACCTGCAAGGTCATTATTCTCTTTGGCGATCTCAAAGATCGCGGTGGCATAGCGTTCAGCAATGCCAGTGGAAATCGAAGCTGGTTCGGACACGTCCACCCTTCCGATATTTGAGGCCCCGATTTTGAGTAGCGGCCGCTACCACGGGGGCGTGAGGAAACCCCGCCCAGACGGCCGGGGATCAAAATCACCGGGGATGTAGCAGAGCCGAACCAAGCTAGCAATATATTATCACGGCAAGCACTTTATCCACAAAATGTTTTGTTTCAATTACTTACGAAGGGTGCGACCCTTTTATCCGGCTGGAAGGCAGGAAAAATGTTACGAAAGTGTAGGTTTTTGCGATTCCTGTGACCTATTTCCCGCAAATTCGGGCTTTGAAACGTCCCAAATCGACACAAGAATTATGCTGGCTTCAACAGTCCATCTAGCGCCTTGATCGGGCGACGTTCGGTATCTTTTGTGACGGTGCCGCTGGGGGGGCGGATGTGCTTGGTGACCTCTACCATCAGCACGCCCCCTGCCATCACCGTTGGCATGCGCTGACCGGTTTTTTCGATCAGACTACCCGATTTCAACCAGAACCGGCGAAACGAAGGCGGCATATACAGGGCCGAGCAGTGGCCTTCGGGAATGAAGTGATGCGCCTTGAGCTGGCTTTCCAACTGCGACGCCGAATACGGGCGCCCGAATCCAAAGGGCGTTCGATCTGATCGCGACCACAGCCCGGCCCGGTTCGGCACAATGAAAATCGCGCGCCCTCCTGGTCCGAGAACCCGCCAGCATTCGTTCAGCAATTCGCTGGGCTGGCCTGAGGTCTCCAACCCGTGCATCACGACCAATTTGTCCACGTGCCCGGTTTCAATGGGCCAGAGTGTTTCTTCGGTCAGCACAGAGACATTGGGCATCCCGGCAGGCCAGGGCATGACCCCCTGCGGCCCTGGCATCAAGCCGATGACACGACGCGCTTCTGCCAGATATGGCCGCAAAAGTGGCACCGCGAAACCAAAGCCTACTACGGTCTGACCTTTGGCCTCGGGCCACAACTGCGTCAGCCGTCCACGAATAGCGGCCTGCGCGGCACGGCCCAATGTGCTGCGGTAGTAGAAATTCCTCAGATCCTGCACATCAAGATGCATTGCGGACACCCGGTCAATCGGCTTAGCTGGGCGCAGTCTAGCAACGAAAGGGCAAAAGGCCATGCCTCTTGAGATCGTAACCATCCCCTGTCTCAGCGATAATTATGCTTTTCTGGCGCATGACGCCACCAGTGGCCAGACCGCCCTGATTGACGCCCCCGAAGCCGGACCCATTCTGGCAGAACTGGACGCCCGCGGCTGGACACTAAGTCACGTGTTGCTGACCCATCATCATTGGGATCACGTCGACGGGCTGACCGGTATTCTGGAAAAACACTCCCCTACGGTCTTCGGTGCCGCTGCCGACGTCCACCGCCTGCCCCCGTTGAACCAACAAGTGGCCGAAGGCGACTCGTTCGAGATTGGCGGCGAACCAGTGCAGGTTTTGGATGTGTCGGGCCATACAGTCGGCCACGTTGCATTTTACATGCCGCAAAGCGCTGCCGTTTTCACCGCTGATAGCCTAATGGCCCTGGGCTGCGGTCGCCTTTTCGAGGGGACCGCGCCGCAGATGTGGGAGTCTCTTTCCAAACTGGCCGCACTGCCCGACGAAACAATCGTGTACTCGGGTCACGAATATACGCAATCCAACGCCAATTTCGCCACTACGGTCGATCCGGGCAATGCCGCACTGCAGCAACGCATGACAGATATCGACGCCGCCCGCGCCGCCGGAAAACCCACGGTCCCTTCCAGCCTCGCGCTGGAAAAGGCCACAAACCCGTTCCTGCGCGCCACAGATCCGGCGATTCAAGGCCATTTGGGCATGGAAAACGCCGAACCGGCTGCGGTATTTGCCGAAATCAGGGCTAGAAAAGACCGCTTCTAATGCCTATTTCGCGCTCTTCACGGCCACGGTCACAGGAAATGTGACTGTCAAGTGAAAGAAAACCCTTGAAGCCGGGCCACGATCAACCAAACTCTATTAGTATGAGGACACGGTTGAACCGGGGCCACATCCTGCCCCTTTCGACCCAAGACAGAGGAGCACCCGCGTGCCTTCATTCTCGAGCACTTTAGAACAAGCCATCCACGCGGCCCTTGCGGCTGCGAATGAACGGCGACATGAATTTGCAACGCTGGAACATCTGCTGCTGGCGCTGCTGGAAGAACCCGATGCCATCCGCGTCATGAAAGCCTGCAGCGTCGATCTGGAAGAATTGCGCAGCACTTTGGTCGAATTCATCGACGAAGACCTGTCCAATCTGGTCACCGACATTGATGGGTCCGAGGCCGTACCAACCGCCGCTTTCCAGCGCGTTATTCAGCGCGCCGCGATCCACGTGCAAAGTTCGGGCCGCACCGAAGTGACCGGAGCCAACGTTCTGGTCGCCATCTTTGCTGAACGCGAAAGCAACGCGGCCTATTTCCTGCAAGAACAGGACATGACGCGCTATGACGCGGTGAATTTCATCGCACACGGTGTGGCCAAAGATCCGGCATATGGCGAAAACCGCTCAGTTTCCGGCGCGGATCAGGTCGAGGAAGAGGCTCAATCCAGCACCACTGATGGTGATCAGAAAGAAAGCGCGCTGGGGAAATATTGCATCGATCTGAACGCCAAGTCGCGTGCAGGCGATGTCGACCCCCTGATCGGTCGCGCCGATGAGGTGGAACGCTGCATTCAGGTGCTATGCCGTCGCCGCAAGAACAACCCGCTGCTGGTGGGTGACCCGGGCGTGGGCAAAACCGCCATTGCCGAGGGTCTGGCCCACAAGATCGTGGGTGGCGAAGCCCCTGATGTGCTGTCGAACACCACAATTTATTCGCTGGATATGGGCGCGCTGCTTGCGGGCACCCGCTATCGCGGTGATTTCGAGGAACGGCTGAAAGCAGTCGTGACGGAATTGGAAGATCACCCCGACGCTGTGCTGTTTATTGACGAGATTCACACCGTAATCGGTGCCGGTGCGACTTCGGGTGGCGCGATGGATGCGTCGAACCTGCTGAAACCTGCCCTGCAGGGCGGCAAGCTGCGCACCATGGGCTCGACCACTTATAAAGAGTTCCGTCAACATTTCGAAAAAGACCGCGCGCTCAGCCGCCGGTTCCAGAAGATCGACGTGAATGAACCTTCGGTTGAAGACAGCGTAAAAATCCTGCGCGGTCTGAAACCCTATTTCGAGAAGCATCACGAGATCAAGTACACTGCGGATGCGATCAAAACCGCCGTAGAACTGTCGGCGCGCTATATCAATGACCGCAAACTGCCAGATAAGGCCATCGACGTGATCGATGAGGCCGGTGCCGCACAGCATCTGGTCGCAGAAAGCAAACGCCGCAAGACCATCGGTGTGAAAGAGATCGAGGCCGTCGTTGCCAAGATCGCGCGCATTCCGCCCAAAAACGTCACCAAGGACGATGCGGAGGTTCTGAAAGATCTGGAAACTTCGTTGAAACGGGTGGTGTTTGGTCAGGACGAAGCTATCGAGGCGCTTGCCAGCGCAATCAAGTTGGCCCGTGCTGGTCTGCGCGAACCAGAAAAACCCATCGGCAACTATCTCTTCGCTGGTCCAACCGGTGTGGGTAAAACCGAGGTCGCGAAACAGCTCGCAGATACGCTGGGTGTGGAACTGCTGCGCTTTGACATGTCGGAATATATGGAAAAGCACGCGGTCTCCCGTCTGATCGGTGCCCCTCCGGGTTATGTCGGGTTCGATCAGGGTGGTCTGCTGACCGACGGCGTGGATCAGCATCCGCATTGCGTGCTGCTGCTGGATGAGATCGAAAAGGCCCACCCGGACGTGTTCAACATCCTTTTGCAGGTGATGGACCACGGTGAGCTGACCGATCACAACGGCCGCACGGTGAATTTCCGCAACGTGGTTCTGATCATGACGTCGAACGCGGGTGCGCAGGAACAGGCCAAGGCCGCCATTGGCTTTGCCCGTGACCGCCGCGAGGGCGAGGATACCGCTGCGATCGAACGCATGTTCACGCCGGAATTCCGCAACCGTCTCGACGCCGTAATCTCATTCGCACCTCTGCCGAAAGAGGTCATCCTGCAAGTGGTCGAGAAATTCGTCCTGCAGCTTGAGGCGCAATTGCTGGATCGCAATGTGACCATCGACCTGACACCCAAAGCCGCCGAATGGCTGGCCGACAAGGGTTATGACGACAAGATGGGCGCGCGTCCTCTGGGCCGCGTGATCCAGGAACACATCAAGAAACCTCTGGCCGAAGAACTGCTGTTCGGCAAGCTGGCCAAGGGTGGTGTGGTTCGTGTCTCGGTCAAGAAGGGCGAGTTGAACCTGGAAATCTTCGGCCCCGATCAGCCGCGCATTCCGGGGGACAAGCCACCGCTGCTGACCGCAGATTGATTACATCGTGATACAGAAAGAAACCCGCCTTCAATGGCGGGTTTTTTTTGTTTATTTGGTGCGCTGTGGATGCGGGCTGTGAAAATACCCTGATCGACGGCGCCGTGAAGCCCGATAGGCCGACAGAAAGACTTGAGCATAACGCAGCCCGTCGAAACTCTGAGACAAAGCGGACACCAACGCGATTCCAACGTCCCTGGCTTTGCGAATGCGCCCGGCCCTGGTTTGCACGAAATACTCGAAATCAATGAAACGAATTTGCTGCCCGTCCCAGCACATATCCCGAAAAGCCGGGCGCCCGTGGGCTAGGTCGATTGAATGCAAGCGTGCCAACGCTTGCCCCGCCGCATGACATGCCTTTTCTTTATCCTCCGCGGTCAAAGAGTCAGACTTGCAGATGTCAGTCAGACTGGCGCCAGCATCTTTAAGCACAAAGTAGCCCGTGCCTTCGGTCACAATTGCCGGGACTGGCACACCGCTGTGCCACAGGAAATGATGTGAACGCCGGTCCCGGTCGAACGCCATATTCGGAGTTCCCTTTACCAGCCAAAGCAAAGGCGCAGACCGCTCAATGCGCTTCATCCAAAACGGGGTTCCTTTTAAGGTCTCAAACCGGGCCACACGCCGATAAGGTGCTTGCAGGGCCTCATCAACCGCGCTTTGCAATTCAACTGCCAATTTGTTCAAATCCGTACCTGCTCAACCTATGGTGCAGATACAGGGGCATCACACTCGCCTTTAACCCAGAGCGAGCTAAAATTGCGGCGGATCGAAGGCACTTTCGTCTGCCTGAAAAAACTCATTGTAGCGATTTAACGCTCAGTCAATTTCAACTCGATCCTGCGGTTCTGGGCGCGGGCTTCGGGGGTATCGGCGGGATTGACAGGCTGGAACTCTCCAAACCCGTTGGCGGCCAGCCGGTTCGGCGGGATACCCAGCGCTTCGACCATGTATCGCACCACCGAAAGCGCCCGGCCCTGGCTGAGTTCCCAATTGTCGCGATACCGGCCCGTCCCGGCCAGAGGTACGTTGTCCGTGTGGCCATCGACTCGGATGACCCAGTTCAGCCCCTCGGGAATTTCTGCCGCTACACTGCGCAGGATATTCGCCACCTTGGCGACCTCTTGCCGCCCGACCGGCGACAGCGTAGCTGATCCTGTGTCGAACAGCACCTCGGATGAGAAAACAAACCTGTCTCCTTCGATCCGCACGCCTTCTTCATCGCCCAGGACATCGCGCAAACGACCGAAGAATTCAGAACGGTAACGCTGCAGGTCCTCGGCCTGTGCTGCCAGTTCTTCGGCCTCGGCCTCTAGGCGAACGCGCTCGGCCTCTTCCAGCAGTCGGCGGCGACGTTCTTCCGAGGCGGCCCGCGCCAACGCTGCATTCAGGTCCTGACCCAGCGTCTGGATACGAATATCGGCAGCCGCATTGCGCTCCTGATAATCGTCCAGCAACGCCTGCAACCCACCCAATTGTTCGCGCAGTGCCGCCATTTGCTGATTGAGCAATGCCGTTTCGCGCTGCGCTTTTTCCGAAATCGCCTGCTCATTCGACAGCGTATCACGCGCAACGGCCAGCAAGGCCGCGCGTTCTTCGGCCAATGTGCGTTGTTCCTGCGCTTCAGCCTGAGCCTCGGTTCGAGCTGCCAAAGCCGCCTCAAGCTGGGCTCGCAATTCTTCTGCGTTCAAGGCCCCAAACTGCCGTTCCAATTCGGCTTTTGCAGCCTGTGCAGCGGCCAACAGTGTCAAGGTCTCTTCAGCCTCTTTCCGCTGCGCTTCCAGCGCCAAGGTCATGGCCGTCAGTTCAGCATCCGCGTTCAGCAATCGGTTGCGCAGATTTTCGGCGGCGGCGGCCTCAGCCAGCTTGGCAGCCTCTTCGGTGCTCAGTTGTTCTTCTAGCTCAGAAATCCGCGTGGACTGCGCCGCATCGCTTTGTTCCAGATCAGCAACCAAGGCTTCCAGCGCCTCGCGTTGCGCTGCAGCCAGACGCGCGGCTTCGGTCTGTTCATCGATCTCAGCGCGGCTTTGCGCCAAGGCCAGATTCAACGCGCCTTGTTCATCAACCAACTCGGCGATTTGACCCTGTGCGCGCTCTTGCTCGACCAGCAGAGCCGCGACCTGAGCCTCAAAATCAGTCAGTTGGATCTGCGCTTGAACCAGTTCGTTCTCTACCTGCGACAGAGTCGAGTTCAACACACCCAACCGCGCTTGCAACCGGCTGTTTTCCCGTTCTTCCAGCCCCAACGCTCCGGCCAGCGCCGCAACCTCATCCGACAAGGCGGTCAGTTCGTCCTCTTGCCCGGAAATAGTCTCACGCAGCACAAACTGCACGACCATGAAGATCGTCAGCACAAATGTCAGCACCATCAGGAGCCCGGTGATCGCATCCACGAAACCGGGCCAGACCGAACCTTGAAACCGTTGACCGGTGCGTCGGGACAGAGCCATGGATTACTCTCCTTCCGGAGCAGTACGCACGGCGCCTCGGGGTAAGGTAAGGGCTTTGACCAGCAATTCGATATCCTTGCGCAACTCGCTCATGCTTTCCTGACGGCCAGCCGAGATTTCTTCGAGAATACGAAGCAACTGCACATCCATCGAGCGCAGGCGCATACGGCTTTCGGCGTCTATCCCGTCACCAGCGCCCTGTTCGCGCATGTGATCCAGCAGGGCGTCCTGCCCAAGCGCAACCCGTTCCAAGGCAGCTGTCACGCCCTCGGTATCGGACTGTCGCACGTTCATTTCGCCGATCGAATCCGCCAATTGGCCCAGTTTGGACGACACCGCAGCGCGATCAGCCTCTTGCGCTGAAAACAGATCCTGCAGTGCGTTCATCTGTTCGGACATGGCATCCAATACTGGCGTCAGAACCGCCAGTTCAGCGCCACCTTCATCGCTGGCCCCGAAGCCAACGCGGGTGATCGAGGATAACCATTCCTCAAGCTCGCGGTAGAACCGGTTCTGTCCATGGCCCGCAAACAATTCCAACAGACCAACGATCAGCGATCCAGCCAGACCCAACAACGAAGACCCGAAAGCCACGCCCATGCCCTGCAGCTGCGATTCCAGCCCGACCATAAGGCGGTTGAATACGGCCAGCCCCTCTTCACCTTCCTGCGGGTTAAGGCTGCGGATTGTGTCCACGATGGCGGGAACCGTGGTGGCCAGCCCGAAGAACGTGCCCAAAAGACCCAGATAGATCAGGACGTTGGTGATATAACGGGTGATCTCACGTTCTTCCTCGACCCGTTCTGCGACTGAATCCAGAATGGACCGTGTCGAGGTTGAGCTGATCTGAGACCGCGCGCCCCGTTCGCGCAGCAGGGATGCCAACGGTGCCAGCAATTGCGGTGTGCGGGCATCTTCGCGCACAACACCGCCCACAAACGCCTCGATCCATCGGACAGAGCCGATCAGTTGAGTCACCTGAAAGAAACAGGCGAAAACACCGATGATGAACACCAGGATGATAAAGCCGTTCAGGTATGGGTTGGCCTCAATCACCGGCATCACATAGGGCAAAGCCATAAAGACGCCCAACCCGGCCAGACCTATTGCGACCAACATCATAACAATCTGTCGAATGGGATGCGAGAAATGAGGTCTCGCGCCCTGATGTGCCTGCGCCATGCGCGTGGTTCCCGGTTTTTGCCTGCTCTGCGCTGAATCTAGCGAACTTATACCGGTGACGCCAAGGGTTTATGCGGTGATATCACGCACACGTTGCGCCAACCACTCAAGATCGGGGTCGCGCAGGTCGATCTCGGCCAAATGTTCGGCGGTGTTATAGAGGTATTCGGTGTTTGGCCCCCGCCCGCCGACCGCATGGGCGATTATCTGGGCCTGCTCTTCCAGAGGGATACCGCCGCAATACTGCACATGATCGGCGTCGATCACGTAAGTCACGGCATTCACAACTTCGCCGCTGTCCAGGTGCAGGTCCAGCATCTTCTCAACATAGGCCGACGAGATCAGCTCGCGCTCGCGCAATTCATGCAGGGTGCGGTCTTCGTGTCCTGCCTCGACCGCCAGAGCCAGCCCCTTGCAATTGGCGTCGGCCTGTTCGTCCAGCGCCAGAACTAGGCCAGGATGGTCTTCAGTACCGCGATGGTGGATCGAGCTCATGCAAAAGGACCGCGCATAACCGTTCAGTGTGGCGCGTTCGCTGCGGGCCACCGGAAAGCCCGGATTCCACAGCAGCGATCCATATCCGAAAACCCACATCGTCATAGCACTGGTCCTTGCCCGTTTGCGTCTATAAACATCAATTCCGAGGTGGGAAAAAGGGCGAACTGCCATGCGCGGTCTGATACGGGTAATCATTTTCATCGCTGTAATCTGGAGCGTCTATTGGTTCGTCGCCGGCTTCGGCCTGCGCAACGCGATCACTACATGGTTTGACAAACAGCAGGAACAGGGCTGGCAGGCTGATTTTTCAGACGTTGAAACTGCCGGGTATCCACTGAACCACATGACGCGCCTGAATAACCCGGCGCTGGCCGATCCGGTCAATGGCACCGCCTGGAGCGCGGACTGGATCGAATTCCAAAGCCCGGCAATCTGGCCTGGTCGACAAGTGCTGCGTTTTGCCGGCACGCCGCAGCGCCTGTCCTATTTCGACCAGACCGCAACCATTCAGGCCACCGACCTGCAGGCCGAACTGGAACTGCAACCCGGCGTGGCGCTTATGTTGGAAAAGATGGCTCTGACTGCCGGGCCGTGGTCGATCACCGATGATTCCGAGGCTTTGGCCGGGGGCAACACATTGGCCCTTGTGATGGAACAGACCGCCACCCCCGAGGCATATGCGATAAGCGCGCAGGCCGACGGCTTCACCCCCGGCGATGACCTGCGCGAACTGATGCGTTCGGCCACTACCCTGCCGCAAGCGTTTGAAACGCTGGAGCTGGACCTGACGGCCACTTTCGACAAGGCATGGGATCGATCCGCGCTGGAACAAAGCAGACCGCAACCGGTTAAGCTGGACTTGCGCCTGGCTGAAATGAAATGGGGCGCGCTGCGCCTGTTCGCAACCGGAGAGCTGGACGTAGACCCGCAGGGCATTCCCATCGGAGAAATCGCGATCCGGGCCGAAAACTGGCGCGACATGATCGCCATGGCCAACGCGGCAGGCGCCCTGCCCGATCAGGCGGTGGACCCTGTGACCACGACACTGAATTTTCTGGCAGGGCTTGGTGGCAACCCCAATGCGTTGGACGTGCAGCTGAATTTCCGCGATGGGTTTGTCGCCATGGGCCCAATCCCTTTGGGCCCGGCACCGCGTCTGATCCTGCGTTAACGGCAGTACGGCCCGCGACGATGGCGTGCCGTATCCAGGTGGAAATGATCGCGATGATACCGGTCCGCATTCGGCCCCAGAACCGTGCCAAACGGGCCGCACGCCCCGCGCCAGACTTTGGTCAGCTGACGTTTTGACGGGTTCTTTCGCCAGCCGTTCAGAACGGTCACGACCTCTCCGTCTGCCATCTTAAAGCCCGAGATGTCGATTGCCCGGCCTTTGCCGTGTTCTGAAATTCTGGCCCCTTTTTGATTGTTGCGGGTCCGACAAGCGTAATGGGCAGCGATCTGAAGCTCGGCCACCGGACCGCGCCGCTTGAAGGTGGGTTTAACCGTTTTGTCGACCCATTTGTTCAATGCCATCGCCGTACCGCAATCCATCGTCGACGGGCGGCTGAGCACCACACCTGAAACCGAGGTGATTTGCACAGCATCCTTGATGCCGCAGGCCTTGATACGACCGGGCACATTTCCGACAGGCTTGCCCTGAATAGCAATATCCCCACAGACCGAAGTTTTGCGCAGTTTGCGTTTCTTGAACAACGCCTCCTGTTCCAATTCCTTGGGCCGTAGATACGGCATCAACGAGGTATCCGGCCCCAGCAACGGCAATTCCGAGGGGCGCGCTGCCACGGCTAAGACCTGCGGCGACTCAGGGCGCAATACAGGCCGTGTCTTCACATTGGGCAACGGGCTGGCAAAAGCCAGAACAGCGGTCGTTGCGGGCCGCGCCATAGGAACGAGCGACTGTTCAGGAGGCGCCGCGTTGGACACTGTGGCGCAGACCGCCAAATATCCAATCGCAAGGAACCTCCAGCCGCGTTTCATGGATTCGCCTTTCCCCGTCCGAAATCAGGCGCATCCGTATCCTGCCCCGCATCGATAATCCCACGCCGGATCGCGCGGGTACGAGTGAAATAGTCAAACAGATGTTCGCCATCGCCGGTGCGAATAGCACGTTGCAGCGCAAAAAGCTCCTCGGTAAAGCGCCCGAGGATTTCCAGGGTCGCGTCCTTGTTGGTCAGGAACACATCGCGCCACATGGTCGGGTCCGACGCCGCGATGCGGGTGAAGTCCCGAAAACCAGCGGCCGAATACTTGATGACCTCGCTATCGGTGACGCGGCGCAGATCGTCTGCAACCCCCACCATCGTATAGGCAATCAGGTGCGGCGCATGTGAGGTCACGGCCAAAACCAGATCGTGGTGGTCCGCGTCCATCTCATCCACATTCGCGCCCATTCCTTCCCAAAGCGCACGCAAACGGGCGATGGCGTCCAGGTCCGAACCTTCAACCGGCACCAGCAGGCTCCAGCGATTATCGAACAGTTCGGCAAACCCGGATTCGGGGCCGGAATGCTCGGTCCCTGCCAGCGGGTGCGCCGGGATGAAATGCACTCCTTCGGGAATATGGGGCGAGACCGCCTCTATCACGTGCCGCTTGACCGAGCCCACATCGGTCACCGTCGCGCCCGGTTTCAGGACCGGTGCGATTTCTTGCGCGACCGTCCCCATTGCGCCGACGGGTACGCAAAGCACTACCAAATCCGCACCCTCAACCGCCTCTTGCACCGTGTCACAGACGCGGTCGCACAGGCCTATCCGACGGGCAGTATCGCGTGTGGCCTCGGACCGGGCATAGCCGGTGACCTCACCCGCAAGACCCGCGCGTTTGATGGCCCAGAACATGGACGACGCAATCAGGCCCAGCCCGATCAGTGCGACACGGTCGTATACCTGGCTCATGCGGCGCCCCCTTTGAATGCGGTGATGGCCGCAACGACACGGCGGCAGGCCTCTTCATCGCCCACGGTAATCCGCAAGGCGTTGGGCAGGTTGTAACCCGCCACACGGCGCACGATCAAACCCTGCGTCTTGAGGTAATCGTCACAGGCCTCGGCCTCTGCCTGATCGGTGAAACGGGCCAATATGAAATTGGTGCAAGACGGGTCTGTAGGCACGCCAATCTTGGCAAGTTCTTCCGAAAGCCAAACGCGGAGCCGGGCGTTTTCGCCGTGACAGAAGGTCAGGTAGTCGTCGTCTTTCACCGCCGCTTCGGCCGCAGCCAACGCAGTCAGAGACAGGTTGAACGGCTGGCGCACACGATTCAGCACGTCGATGATCGATTGCGCGGCAAAGCCCCAACCGACCCGCATCCCGCCCAGCCCGTAGATCTTGGAAAACGTACGTGTCATGATGACGTTTTCGAACCGATCCACTAAAGACGCACCACCATCGAACCCATCGACGAATTCTGCATAGGCTCCGTCAATGACCATCAGACAGCTTTGCGGCAAAGCTTCGGCCAACCGCACAAGGTCCGCCTCGCCGATCATAGTCGAGGTCGGATTGCCCGGATTGGTGACAAACACGATGCGCGTTTGCTCGGTAACCGCGGCAAGGATGTTGTCCACGTCCACGTGACGATCCCGTTCCGGCACCATGACCGGCGTTGCCCCGGCCATGCGGGCGATAATCGGGTACATGGAAAACCCGTGCTCGGTGTAAATGACCTCATCCCCCGGCCCGGCATAGGCTTGCGCCACGAATTGCAGCACCTCGTCACTGCCCACACCGCAGATGATCCGCGCGGGGTCCAGCGCGTGACGTTCCCCGATCGCGGCACGCAGGCTAGCGTGGTCGGTGCTGGGATAACGATGCAAGGTCACGGCACTGTCGCGCACTGCCTCAATCGCCTTGGGGCTGGGCCCGAATGGGTTTTCGTTAGAGCTGAGCTTGATCACATGCTCGACCCCGGCCACATGCGACTGGCCGCCCTGATACAGCGCGATGTCCATAATGCCGGGTTGAGGGGTGATCTTGGTCATAAGAGGCTCCGTTAATTGGAGCCTCTCATACCCGTCTCAACGCGTTGAGAAAAGCGGCAATTCCGTCACGCCGCTTTGAAGCGGGCCGTTGCCGGGTCAGCGTTGTAGAATGGTACGAACTCCTCGGTCCGGTGGGACAGGTCATTAACACTGTCGATGATGAACTGAACGGTCTCTTCGCTCATCAAATACGAGAAGTTCAGCCGCACCCAGCCGGGTTTCTTCATCTCTTCCCCCGCGGACAGAGCCGCGTGCAATTCATCCGAGGTTGCGCGGTCGATCCCCAGAAGACGGTGCGCATATGGCCCCGCACAGGCACAGCCGCCGCGCGCCTGAATGCCATAAATATCGCTAAGCATCCGGGTGAACAGTTGCTGATGAACAGGCTGGCCAGAGTTATCCCGCACAAGGAAGGAATAGATCGGCAGGCGATGCGGGTTATCGACGCCCAGCAAGGTCAGGTTCGGGTTATCACCCCACCCGTCCAGCGCCATACGGTTAAACTGCGCCTCTTTTTCGGCGATCTCATCAGTGCCGACAACATCCTTGACGATAAAGGCCAGCGCCGCGCGGATGTCTCCGACCACGTTGGGTGTTCCGGCCTCTTCGCGCGTGGCCAGGTCCTCGCTGTAGTCGTGCCGCCAGGGCGAAACAAAACTGACCGTGCCACCACCGGGCCAACTGGGGCATGTGCGGCGCACGGCGGTCTGATTGACGATCAGAACACCCGACGCCCCCGGCCCGCCCGGAAACTTATGCGGAGACACAACGATAGCATCCTTGCGCGCATCCTCTGGCCCCATGTCCATCGGCAGATAAGGACCACCGCCTGCGTAATCCCAGACCGAAACGGCGCCATGCGCCTTGAGCAGTCGGGTGATCGGATCCGGGTCGGTAATGATTCCGGTTACATTCGACGCAGCCGAAAACGACCCGATGATCAGATCCGATGCAGCATTGTCGGTCAGAACCTGCTCCAGCGCCGCCAGATCAACCCCACCTTCAATAGCTTCAGGAATCTCGATCACCTGTGCCTTGCTTTCACGCCACGGCAAAATGTTCGAATGATGCTCGTACGGCCCAATCAAAACGACCGGCCGGTCAGCCGCATCCACACCCAACAAGCTGACCAGCCGGTTCAGACCCGCAGTAGCGCCGGACCCGGTGAATATCACCGCGTCTTCTCCCCTCGCGCCAACGATGCGGGCAATCTCTGCACGCGCCTCGCGGCGCAACCGAGTCATGTATGAACCGCAATAGGAGGCCTCGGTGTGGCTGTTGGCATAAAAAGGCAGCACCTGTTCGGTGACAAAATCCTCAACCTGCCGCAGCGCACGGCCCGAAGCGACGTAATCCGCATAAACCAGCGGCACGTCCCCATGTAGACCCGGGATCAGAACGTTCTCTCCGATCAGCCCGTCGCGCAGGCTTGAATTGCGAGTGGTGGACAGGATGTCTGCGCAAAATTTGGACAGGGTCATGGCATAGTCTCCGTATTGCCCTACCAATGTGATTGCTTTTGCCTGAGTAAACTTCACCATTCTTTTGATAGATTTTCAATAATTTGTGTCATATGATCAGGAATGGTGGAAAAAATAGATCAAATTGATAAACGCATCCTGCGTGAGCTGCAAACAGACGCGACCTTGTCCCAACGCGAACTGGCCGATCGGGTCGGGCTGTCGCAGAACGCCTGTTGGCGGCGGTTGAAGGCACTGAATGAGGATGGCGTGATTACCGGCTCAACCGCACGGATCGCACGGGAGAAGCTGGGGCTGAGCCTTGTGGTTTTTGTTATGCTGCGCACCCGGCATCACTCGGCCGAGTGGTTGCAGGCATTTCGCAGCCATGTGCTGACCATCCCCGAAGTGGTGGATTTCCACCGGATTGGTGGCGACTATGACTATCAATTGAAGGTCGTGACCGAGGACATGGCGTCATATGACAAGGTCTATCAACGCCTGATCGAAAAAGTCGAACTGGACAGCGTGACCTCGTATTTCGCGATGGAAGCAATCGCCGAAGGTCGCCCCTTGCCGATCTGATCCGCTTTTTCATATGGCCAAAAATACCTCGGGGGAGTCGCGCATCGACTGGGGCAGAGCCCCTACAAACAAAAAAAGACCGCGCTGAAAGCGCGGCCCTTTAAATTTTGCGTCTCGGCGAAGATTAGTTCTTCGCGTAGAATTCGACGACCAGGTTCGGCTCCATCATGACCGGGTACGGCACATCGCCCAGACCCGGTGCGCGCACGAAAGTCGCGGTCATTTTCGAGTGGTCCGCGTCGATGTAGTCAGGCACATCACGCTCAGCCAGAGCAACAGCTTCCAGAACAACAGCCAGCTGCTTGGACTTGTCGCGCACTTCGATCACATCACCTTCTTTGACGCGGTAGCTGGGGATGTTGACCCGCTTGCCGTTCACTTTGACGTGGCCGTGGTTCACGAACTGACGTGCGGCAAACACAGTCGGGACGAACTTGGCGCGGTAAACAACAGCGTCCAGACGGCGCTCCAGCAGACCGATCAGGTTTTCACCAGTATCACCGTTCACACGGACGGCTTCTGCGTAGATGCGGCGGAACTGTTTCTCGGTCAGGTCGCCATAGTAGCCTTTCAGCTTCTGCTTGGCGCGCAGCTGCAGACCGAAGTCCGACAGTTTACCCTTGCGGCGCTGACCGTGCTGGCCGGGGCCGTATTCGCGGCGGTTGACCGGGGATTTTGGACGACCCCAGATGTTTTCGCCCATCCGGCGGTCGATTTTGTGCTTGGCAGACGTGCGTTTGGTCACGGCTGATCTCCTTCTTAAGGTCGAGGTCCAGACGGACCACTATGAAGGGCGTTGTCCTCTTGAGGTTTCCCCCATGACAGGCATCCCCTTGCGGGGGCCACCAACACCAATGAAGCCGCGCTTATATCCGCGAAACCGGCAGAGTCAACACACCATGCCATGCAACATTGGAATTTCCATTGAAATCGAGGTTTACCTGCGGGTCAGTCAGCTCTGCGTCCGACAGAAACCGCCCTCTGCTGATCTTGATCATCCGGGACCGGAGTGGATCGGGATGGGAACGCTATGACAGTCTCATCCATCCCTGTTGCTTCGCTCCCCTGGCCCGCAGATTCGGTGATTTCACTAATCCAGAAATCTTGATCCCGCTCTGGGCAATCCCCTTCGAAGACCAGCATCGGGGCTGATTCGCCAGCAACTGGGAATAACGCCGCTGTGAAAGTTTGCGCACCGTTGGTCAACACAAGCAGGCCACTCGCTTCCTCTGAAAGGTTTTGAACATGCACGCAATGGCTCAACGTCGCCAAGTCGGAACCAATGTCTTCGGCTCCTTCCAGCATCTGCACAGAGGAATTCTTCAAAAATCGTGCCTGTCCGCGCCACGACCAGGCAGCTCCGACGCTCAAAAAGGACAAGGGCGCTGCCTCAAGCCCGTCGATTTCCGTCTGCCTCCAAAAAATGGCTATACGACCGCTTTGTCCGGTTCTCATATTACCGCCTGTACCCTTAAACCCATCACTGCGTACTGGGCTACCCTTATCAACGTAAATTAAGGCGGAAAAGAGACGTTAATGTAATGTTAACGAAATTGTGGCCTTTGAGATTCAACTATTGACTTCTGGCGGGGTATTTTCCCGCCAGAATCGATCAACTTTTGTTGCTTTAGGATTTCTAACTCAGCCACACTTGGAATGCCCGCAACTGCGGCAGGTCATGCAACCTTCGATCATCACCATATCGAATTGACCACAGGACGGACAGGCTTTGCCGCGTGGCGCATCCATATTGACCACCTGCGCCTGAGGGTCGGATTTCAGCCCCATGCCTTCCCCTTCAAGAAAGCCGATGTTGATCAGGTGCTGCTCGATCACGCCACCAATCGCGGCCAGGATCGACGGGATGTATTTGCCTTGAACCCAGGCTCCGCCGCGCGGGTCAAACACAGCCTTCAACTCTTCGACCACAAAGGACACATCCCCGCCCCGCCGGAACACGGCCGAGATCATCCGGGTTAGCGCCAGCGTCCAAGCGTAGTGTTCCATGTTCTTCGAGTTGATGAACACCTCGAACGGGCGACGCCGGCCGCCGATGACAATGTCATTGATGGTCAGATAGATCGCGTGCTCGCTATCGGGCCACTTCAGTTTATAGGTCGACCCCTCCAACGCCTGCGGACGATCCAAAGGCTCGGACATGTACACGACTTCGCCTCCATCGACCTCATGCGGCGCAGCGGCGCTTTCGCCCGGCGCAGTGTCGGCACTTTCCGAAACGGTCAGCACCGACCCGGTCACGTCATTCGGTCGATAGGTGGTACAGCCTTTGCACCCCTGATCCCACGCCTGCATGTAAACATCCTTGAACGCGTCAAAGCTGATGTCCTCAGGGCAGTTGATCGTCTTGGAAATCGAACTGTCGATCCATTTCTGCGCCGCGGCCTGCATCTTGACGTGATCGGACGGTGGTAACGTCTGCGCATTGACGAAATAGTCGGGCAATTCCGCGTCCCCGAACTTGTCACGCCACATCTGCACGGCATAGTCCACCACCTCTTCCTCGGTGCGCGAGCCGTCTTTCTGCAGAACTTTGCGCGTATAGGCATAAGCAAAGACCGGCTCGATTCCCGATGACACGTTCCCAGCGTAAAGGGAAATCGTCCCTGTGGGCGCAATCGAGGTCAGCAATGCATTGCGGATGCCATGTTCACGGATCGCATCGCGCACATCCTCGTCCATTTGCTGCATCGTGCCGCTGGCCAGGAATTTCTCGGCATCGAACAAGGGGAACGCCCCTTTTTCCTTCGCCAAGTCCACCGACGCCAGATACGCGGCGCGGGCGATCGCGTTCAGCCAGCGCTCGGTCTGACGCGCCGCCTCGTCCGAGCCATAACGCAGGCCCTTCATCAACAATGCATCGGCCAGACCTGTCACACCCAGCCCGATACGGCGTTTGGCTTGCGCTTCTGCCGCCTGCTCCGGCAGCGGGAATTTCGACGCGTCGACCACATTGTCCATCATGCGTACGGCGGTGGCGACCAGATCCTGCAATGCGGCCTCATCCAGGTGTGCTGCATCCTCGAAAGGTTCAGCTACCAATCGCGCAAGGTTGATCGAGCCCAGCAGACACGCGCCATATGGCGGCAGGGGCTGTTCACCACATGGGTTGGTGGCGGCGATGGTTTCCACATAGCTCAGGTTGTTGGCCTGGTTGATGCGGTCGATGAAGATCACGCCCGGCTCGGCATAGTCATAGGTGGCCTGCATGATTTTGTTCCACAGATCGCGCGCCTGAACGGTGTGATAGACCTTGTCGCCAAAGACCAGATCCCACGGGCCGTCGGCTTTGACGGCTTCCATGAAGGGGTCGGTCACCAGCACCGACATATTAAACATGCGCAGGCGGGCCGGGTCGGATTTGGCTGTGATGAACTGTTCGATATCCGGGTGATCGCAGCGCATGGTTGCCATCATCGCCCCACGACGCGAGCCTGCGGACATGATGGTGCGGCACATCGCGTCCCACACATCCATGAACGACAACGGCCCCGAGGCATCGGCGGCAACCCCATGCACATCAGCCCCACGTGGGCGGATGGTCGAGAAATCATAGCCGATCCCCCCACCCTGCTGCATGGTCAACGCAGCCTCTTTCAGCATGTCAAATATACCGCCCATGCTGTCGGGAACGGTTCCCATGACAAAACAGTTGAACAGGGTCACCTGCCGTGCAGTACCTGCGCCCGCAGTGATACGACCTGCGGGCAGGTATTTGAAATCTTCCAGCGCTTCAAAGAACTTATCTTCCCAATGTCCCTGATCTTTTTCCACTCGTGCCAAATCGCGGGCAATGCGCCGCCAGCTGTCTTCGACTGTCTGGTCGATCGGTGTGCCATCCGCCTGTTTGAAGCGGTATTTCATGTCCCAGATCTGCTCGGCGATGGGGGCGGCAAAGCGGCTCATTGGTGATTCCCTGTACTGAAAGAGGTATACAGACTATCCTAAATCACTCGTCCACCACAACACCTTGATGACGCCGGTCATCAGGCTACAATATAAAGGCGGGCCTTGGGACGACTCTGTGGGAAAGCTGTGGATAAGTACGTAA
Source organism: Ruegeria sp. BH6 (assembly GCF_056538105.1). Classification (NCBI taxonomy): domain Bacteria; kingdom Pseudomonadati; phylum Pseudomonadota; class Alphaproteobacteria; order Rhodobacterales; family Roseobacteraceae; genus Ruegeria; species Ruegeria sp. BH6. Next base: position 40,873 of record NZ_JBQFSR010000001.1, on the reverse strand, counting down.
ACCTGATAAAACTCTCGGTCGGATCGGAAAGTGTAGACACACTGATCGCGTGGCAGGACAGCCGTAAACCGCTGTACGAGGATGGTTGCCCGCGCCATGTCACCCGCATGTGGCCCAAGCGCGAGGCCGAGATTTTGAACGGCGGGTCAATTTATTGGGTGATCAAGGGTGTAATCCAATGCCGTCAGCGCATCCTGCGGCTGGATGAGGTGCGCGGTGAGGACGGCATCCGCCGTTGCGCCATCGTGCTTGATCCAGAGGTGCACCGTACGCAAACCGCTCTGAAGCGCCCGTTTCAGGGCTGGCGCTACCTGAAACCCGAAGACACCCCAGCCGACCTGCCACAAGGGCGCGAGCAGGACGACGCCCTGCCCGATGATCTGAACCGCGCGCTGGCCGAAATCGGAGTGCTTTGATCAGGTCAGGTGATCCAGTAACTTGGATAGAACCGCTTTGTCATCGGCTGAATAGTTGGGCACCCTGCTGCGCCACAGTGTCGCCTGCGACCGTAAGATCACTCCGTCCGACAGAATCTTCAGGTGATTTGCCCGCAGGGTTTCACCGGTCGAAGTGATATCCGCAATCGCCTCGGCCGTTTCGTTCATCACCGTGCCCTCGGTCGCACCCTGACTGTCGACCAGGGTGTAATCGGCGACGCCCGCATCGGTCAGAAACTCGCGCACCAGCCGGTGGTACTTGGTGGCAATCCTCAGCCGATGGCCATGGGTTTTACGAAAGGCCGCTGCAGCAGCGTCCAAATCGTCCAGCGTGTCGACATCCACCCAGCAGGCCGGTGTCGCAATGATCAGGTCAGCCTTACCGAAGCCCAGCTGTGACACCTCTTCCACCTGCTGTTCCCAGCGCGGCAGCTTTTCCTGCACCAGATCAATACCGGTCACGCCCAGATGAATGCGCCCAGCCGCCAGTTCGCGCGGAATTTCCCCTGCAGACAGCAGAAGCAGCGATACGCCCTCAATCCCTTCGACCTTGCCGGCATATTCCCGGTCCGAACCACTGCGCGACAGGGTAATGCCGCGCTTTTCAAACCACGAGAAGGTTTTCTCCATCAACCGGCCCTTCGAGGGCACGCCCAGTTTCAGGCTCATTGCGCGCCCTCCTCGATTTCCAGGATCAGGTCAGGGCGCAGCACGCCGCCCACAGCAGGGATTTCAGCACCATTGCCCAATTGCCGGGTCAGCGCATCATACCGCCCGCCTGTGGCAACCGGAGGCAGGTCCGGGCGTCCCTCGGCATAAAAGCCAAAGACGAACCCGTCGTAATATTCCATGGAAGTACGGCCATAGGCAGCTTCGAAGTCCAGCCTCTCGACATCGACGCCACGCGCCTGCAATGCGGCCACGCGTGTCTCAAGACGGTCCAGCGCCGGGGTAATCTGCGGCAGGTCTACCGCCACATCGCGCAGTTGCTCTAACGCAAAAGGCATGGTTTCGCGCACGTTGAGTAAAGTTTCCAACCCGCCTAGTTCGCTGTCGGAAATCGGCGGGATGTCGCGGTCTTCGCGCAAGGCTTCGATCCGCGCCTCAATCTCGCTTGCGCGGCGTTTGCCGATCATCGGCACATCAATGGCCAGCGGGTCCTGGGAATCCAGCAAGGCATCACGGCCTTCTGGCACCGGCTTGCGCCCTGCAAACCGATCCAGCAGATTGCGGAAACGACGCGGATGCCACAGGTGCCGCATCAGGGCGACCTTGCGGCGATCCGTGGTGCGCAGGCCCTGAACCGCAGCCATCAGGATACCAATATCGCCGGTCGCCGCACGCAACGGCAGCCCGCGCAGCTGAAGGGCGAACAGCGAAAAAACCTCGGCATCTGCGCCCGAGGGATCATCGCGGTCAAAGACCTCGTACCCCACCTGAATGTATTCGTTTGACCGATCCGGGTCGTGCTCCTGACGGCGGAACACCTCACCGGAATAAGTATAGCGCGCGGGTTCAGCCCCATCGCTCATGTGCATCTGCACGACTGGTAGCGTGAAATCTGGGCGCAGCATCTGTTCGCCGCGCAGCGCATCCGAGGTCACATAGGCGCGGGCACGGATATCTTCGCCATAGAGGTCCAGCAGTGTTTCGGCTGGTTGCAACAGGGGCGGGTCGACGACCTGTGCACCAGCGGCCTCGAACCGGACCCGCATCATCGCGGCGCGGGCTTGTATCTGGGAACGGTTGGCCATGGATCAGTCCTGACTGTCCAGAATTTCGCGCACCTTGGCGACCAGATCGCCACGCGGCACTTCAAACTGGCTTGGGCGTTCTTTCCATTCCTCCAGCGTGGCGCTTTCGGCGATCTTCGCACCCAGGATCAGGTCTTTGATCTGTACGATGCCATTGGCCTTTTCATCGCCGCCTTCAATCACCGCGATCGGAGAGTTCCTCTTATCCGCATACTTCAGCTGATTGCCAAAGTTCTTGGGATTGCCCAGATAAACCTCGGCCCGGATGCCAGCATTGCGCAGCTCGGCCACCATGGTCTGATAGTCGGCCATCCGATCCCGGTCCATGACAGTCACAACGACGGGGCCTGTCGCCTGCGCAGCGATCCGACCTTTTTCGCGCAACGCGGCTAACAACCGGTCGACGCCGATGGAAATACCGGTCGCAGGCACTTCCTGCCCGGTAAATCGCTTGACCAGATCGTCATAGCGACCACCACCAGAGACCGACCCGAACTGCCGCTTGCGGCCTTTCTCGTCGAAAATCTCAAAGGTTAGTTCGGCCTCATACACCGGCCCGGTATAGTAACCGAGGCCACGCACGACTGAAGGGTCAATCTCGATCCGATCCGCACCGTAGCCGCCCGCATCCAGCAACGCGCCGATCTGTTCCAGTTCGGCAATACCATCGGCACCGATCTTGCTGTCACCGACAGCAGCACGAAGGTTGGCCAATGTCCCAGCGGTGTCTGCGGCTTTCGAAGTCAGGAAAGCAATCACTGGTTCGGCCTGATCGTCGCTGAGGCCCACGCCGTCGATAAACGCCCCCGAGGCATCCAGACGGCCTTTGGTCAGCAACGCGCGCACGCCCTGCTCACCCACCTTGTCGAACTTGTCGATGGTGCGCAGGACATTGTCGCGGGCAGCAGCGTCTTCGCCCAGACCCATCGCCTCAAGCACGCCGTTCAGAACTTTGCGGTTGTTGACCCGAACCAAGTAGTCGCCGCGCGGGATGCCCACGGTTTCCAGCGTGTCCGACAACATGGCGCAAATCTCGGCATCGGCCGCCATCGAGGCCGTACCCACAGTATCCGCGTCACACTGATAAAACTGACGATAGCGTCCCGGACCCGGCTTCTCGTTGCGCCAGACCGGGCCCATCGCATAGCGGCGATAAGGTGTCGGTAGATCATTGCGGTGCTGCGCATAGACACGGGCCAGTGGCGCGGTCAGGTCATAGCGCAGGGCCATCCAGTCGCCCTTGTCATTCTCGTCCACTTCCTGCCACGCAAACACACCCTCGTTCGGGCGATCCACGTCGGGAAGGAACTTGCCCAGCGCCTCAACGGTCTCAACCGCGCTGCTCTCTAAGGCATCAAAACCATATCGATGATAGACGTCCGCAATAGCCCGCAGCATCTCGGTGCGCTGCGTGACTTCCTGGCCGAAATAGTCGCGGAACCCTTTTGGCGTTACTGCCTTGGGGCGGGGCTGTTTCTTGGGCTTGGCCATGTGGGGCGTCCTTGGGCGTTTAGTGTTCCGCGCGCGGTCTATCCCATGGTCCGCATCGGGGCAAGGCGCGCTTTCGCTGGCCTTGGGCCTCACGTGTCGCTATGACCGGCAAAGAAGGAGTCCCCCATGCAGCATCTGGAAGAGCAGATCGCCCATCTGACCCGCACGGTCGAAGAACTAAACACGGTTGTCACCCGCCAGCAATCCGAGATCGACCGCCTGACCCGCCGGGTCGAGATGCTGATGCGTCGCGAAAGCGAACGGGCGCAGGAAGGATCAGGTGGTGTTGTGTTCGGAGACGAACGTCCGCCGCATTATTGAGCGCTTTTTGTGTACCCCCTTTATCAAGAGGCTGAAATTCTATTTCTTCAGTCTCATTGGTGAAACGGGTTGCATTCACAGCAACCAAATAACCGGAGAAAATTAATGGTCAAAAAACTCGCTCTGGTTACCGGTGCCGCGCGCGGTATTGGGCTGGCTACCTCAAGACTGTTTCTCCAGGACGGGTGGCACGTTGCGATGGTCGATCGTGATGCGGAAGCATTGACCGAGGCGGCGAGCAATCTTGATGGCACGATGCCGATTGTTGCCGATGTTTCAGATCCAGATCAGGTGGACGATACAATACAAGCCGTTATGTCGAATTTTGGACGAATTGACGCCGTGGTGAACAATGCGGGTATCGCCGAATTTGGACCAATCGAGCAACACGACTTTGCGGTGTGGCGCCGCGTCATGGAAACCAATCTTGACGGTGTGTTTCTGGTTTCACAGGCTTCAATTCCAGCCCTTCGCGAAAGCCGAGGGGCAATTGTCAATATCGCCTCGATCTCGGGACTGCGGGCCAGCACCCTACGTGTTGCGTACGGCACCTCAAAAGCTGGCGTCATCCACCTGACCAAACAGCAAGCCGCAGAATTGGGAGAATACGGGATTCGAGCCAATTGCGTCTGTCCCGGCCCGGTTCGCACCAAGCTGGCGATGGCCGTTCACACATCCGAAATCATCAACGCGTATCATGACGCCATTCCGCTGAACCGTTATGGTTCGGAAGAAGAGATCGCTCAGGTGATCTTTTTTCTTTGCTCGGAAAAGGCCAGCTATGTAACTGGCCAGGTGATTGCGTCCGATGGCGGGTTCGAGAGCACTGGCGTCGGGCTGCCCGCACTGCGGTCACTCGACTGAATTCTCAATCCAGAAATCTGGTCAGAGTTACGGAAAACCGTTGATCACAGACCCAGCGTTGTTTTCACTGCGTTGTCGACCACTCCGCCCAGCAAGGCATCCTTATCCGCGGCGCAGCCTTCCGACAGCGCGGCAATGAAGGCTTCACGCAGCTGGGCCTTTTCCTCGTCCGTGGTCGCGTGATCTTCGATATTGATCTGGCGATTATAGAGGGACAGAGCCGTCATCTTACCAACAACCTCTACAACAAAGGCTTCATCCCCGTCCGCCTCCTCGGCAATCGAGGCGCAGGTATAGTGCATCACAGGCAATGCGTCCTGCAACATCTGTTCAGCAGCCTCATCGGCCGTCGCCAAACACGGGGCCGCCAAGATCGCGGCGCAAACAAGCATTCTGAATCTAACAAACCGCATCACAATCACTTCCAGTTATGTCCGATAATGGCCCCGGCCACACCACCGATGGCTGCACCCTTGCCGTCGCCGATCAACGCACCCACGCCCGCTCCGATTAAAGCGCCTTCGATCGTTTGCTTTTTCTTCTTGTCATCCTTGTCATCTGCCAGCGACCCGGACGCCACCGCCAGTGACGCAGCGGCTGCCAATGCAAATGTTCTGAACCCAATAGCTGTAATTGCCATAGCTGTGCCCTCCTGTGACACACCCCGAAACGGGGCATAAGTCCAGCCTAGCGGCGCAAAAACACTGTGGCAACAAAAGGGTGGGTCAGATTTCCTCGACCATGGTGACGCCATCCAAAGATTTAATGGCTCCCTTGATCTGCGGATTGATTGGGAAATCCTGTCCCAGATCCATCTCAACATCCCCCGGCAGACCGGGATCCAGCAGACAGATGTGGATCGGCCCTTTGGCCGCGCGCTTGGCTGCACCAGCCGCGTCTTCTAGAACCTTGGCGACCGTCGGAAGCACCTCGGGGACGTCAACAAATATTCGCAACCCCGTTGCGCCTGCTTCGGCAACTACAGAATCAACCGGCCCAACAGAATTTGCAAGCAACTTGAGCTGATCGGATTCCATTTCGGCTTTGACGGTCAGCACCACTTGCGATCCGGTCTCTAGAAACTCGCGCGATTTCTCCAGGGTTTCCGAAAACAGCGTGACCTCGTACGCCCCACTTGGATCAGACAATTGCGCAAAAGCAAAGCGGTTGCCCTTGGCCGATTTGCGTTCCTGACGCCCAGACACCACACCGGCCATCTTGGCAATGAACGGGCCCGAGCGCGCCTGTTCCGTCACCTCATCCAATGTCATGACCTTCTTGCGTTTCAGCGCGGGCATATAGTCGTCCAGCGGGTGACCGGACAGATAGAAACCGATGGCTTTGAACTCTTCGCTCAGGCGCTCCGCAGGCAGCCAGTCCGGCGTCTGCGAAAGGCGGGGTTCGGGCAGGTCATCGCCAGCCTCACCGAACAATGATACCTGGTTCGAGTTCTTTTGGTCGTGGATCGCCGCCGAGTACTGTACCAGCGGATCAAGGCTTTCGAACACACGGCGGCGGTTTTTATCAAGCTGGTCGAATGCTCCGGCCCGCGCCAACATTTCAAGCGGGCGTTTGCCGACTTTCTTCAGGTCCACCCGGCGGGCAAAGTCGAACAGGTTGACGAATGGCTTATCGCCTCGGCCATCAACCACGAGGGTCATGGCCTCGGCGCCCACGTTCTTGAGCGCGCCCAGCGCATAGACCAACTGCCCGTCGACCACATCAAAGGTTGACAGGGATCGGTTCACGCAGGGCGGCACGTAGGGCAGCTCTAACCCCTTGCGAACCTCTTCGAAATACACGGCCAGTTTGTCGGTCAGATGGATATCGCAGTTCATGACACCCGCCATGAACTCGACCGGGTGGTTCGCCTTTAGCCAACCGGTTTGATAGCTGACCACTGCATAAGCGGCAGCGTGAGATTTGTTAAAACCATAGTTGGCGAATTTTTCCAACAGGTCGAAAACCTCAGAGGCTTTCTTGGCATCCACGCCATTCTCACCCGCGCCCTTTTCGAATTTAGGGCGTTCGGCATCCATCGCCTCTTTGATCTTCTTACCCATCGCGCGGCGCAACAGGTCCGCGCCACCAAGGCTGTACCCAGCCATCACCTGCGCGATCTGCATCACTTGTTCCTGATAGACGATGATGCCTTGTGTTTCCTCAAGGATGTGGTCGATCAGAGGATGTACGGATTCAATCTTGCGAAGCCCATTCTTGACCTCGCAGTAGGTGGGGATGTTCTCCATTGGCCCCGGGCGATAGAGCGCCACAAGCGCGACGATATCTTCAATACACGTGGGCTTCATGCGTTTCAGCGCATCCATCATACCCGACGATTCCACCTGGAACACCGCAACGGTTTTGGCGGCTGAATAGAGCTTATACGTCGCTTCGTCATCCAGCGGGATAGCGTTGATCTGGTTTTCGGCCCCCTCGGCGGGCTCATACAGTTCCGTGCTATCGGCGGCGATGTGCAGGGGTCGCCCGGATTTGAAGATCAGATCCATCGCATTCTGGATTACGGTCAGGGTTTTCAGACCCAAGAAGTCGAACTTGACGAGACCGGCCTGTTCCACCCATTTCATATTAAATTGGGTTGCAGGCATATCCGAGCGCGGATCTTGATACAGCGGCACCAGCGCGTCCAGCGGACGGTCCCCAATCACTACCCCCGCCGCGTGGGTCGAGGCGTTCCGCAACAGACCCTCGACCTGCTGGCCATAGGTAAGCAGCCGGTCTACGACCTCTTCACTGCGGGCCTCTTCGCGCAGGCGGGGTTCGTCTATCAACGCTTTTTCGATGGAGACGGGTTTGACACCCTCGACCGGGATCATCTTGGACAGACGATCCACCTGGCCATAGGGCATCTGTAACACTCGCCCGATATCGCGCACGGCGGCCTTGGACAGCAAGGCACCAAAAGTGATAATCTGCCCCACCTTGTCGCGGCCGTATTTCTGCTGCACGTAGCGGATCACTTCTTCGCGGCGATCCATGCAAAAGTCGATATCGAAGTCGGGCATAGAAACCCGCTCGGGGTTCAGGAACCGTTCGAACAGCAGTGAATAACGTAGCGGATCAAGGTCTGTGATCGTCAGAGCATAGGCCACCAGCGAGCCCGCACCCGAACCCCGCCCCGGCCCCACCGGAATGTCTTCGTCTTTCGCCCATTGGATAAAGTCAGCAACGATCAGGAAATAGCCGGGAAACCCCATGCCTTCGATGATGTCCAGTTCGAAATCCAGCCGTTCCTGATATTCCTCGGGCGTCACCGCATGCGGGATAACTGCCAGACGTTTTTGCAGACCTTCATTGGCGATGCGGCGCAGTTCGGCGACCTCGTCATCGGCGAATTTCGGCAGGATCGGGTCGCGGCGATAGGCCATGAAGGCGCACCGTTTGGCGATTTCCACCGTATTCTCGATCGCCTCGGGCAAATCGGCGAACAGTGTCACCATTTCCTGCTGCGACTTGAAGTAATGCTGCGCAGTCAGACGGCGGCGCCCGTCCTGCTGATCGACATACGCCCCTTCGGAAATACAGATCAGCGCATCATGGGCCTCGTACATGTCCGAGGTGGGAAAAAAGACATCATTGGTGGCGACCAGCGGCAGGTTCTTGGCATAGGCCATTTCGACATGCCCACGCTCGGTCAGGTGTTCGGCCTCGGGCTGGCCACCCTCCCCCGGATGGCGTTGCAACTCGATGTAAAGACGATCAGGGAACATGCCCGCCAGCCGATCCACCAAAGCCTCAGCCGCCGGGCGTTGACCTTGCTGCAGCAACATACCCACCGGCCCGTCCGGCCCACCTGTCAGGCAGATCAGGCCGTCCGAGTGCTGTGCCAGTTCTTCCAAGGTGACCTGCGGAAGCTGTCCGCCCTTGTCCACGTAAAGACAGGAACTCAGCTTCATCAGGTTCTCATAGCCTACCTCGGACTGCGCCAGCAGCACCAGCGGAGCCGGGTTTTTCGGCTTTTCACCCGGCTGTGCCTGCACATAGGTCAGATCAACCTGGCACCCCATAATCGGTTGCACCCCTGCCCCGCTTGCGGTGACCGAAAACTCCAAAGCCGAGAACATGCTGTTGGTGTCGGTTACGGCGACGGCTGGCATCTCCATTTTTTCGCATAATGCGGGCAGTTTTTTCAGCCGTACGGCGCCTTCCAGCAGGGAATACTCGGTGTGAACGCGGAGGTGAATGAATCGTGTGGTGCTGCTCATACCGCCTACGCTATCCCAGCCAGCGGCGCGGCAAAAGCGGGAACCGCTGCTTTTGAAAGCTTAAAAAATCAAAACCGATTGTTCGGTTTTTACAGAAGGTGCTTCGGGCAGAAATTCGTTGGATTGACAGAAAACACTTTAATTTCAAATACCTGAATATTACAGAAACCCGGTGTTTTTTTGCAAAACGATCCTAATGGTATATCATATAGGCGGTTTTTCTTGCCAGAGAACCTGCCCTGTTTCTAACATCTAATGGCAAGCTTTCCGCCCGCCACTCTTTCTACGTCGCATCGAAGGAGGGCCACAGGGGCGCAACCGGGTAAGGCGACGGGTTTCTCGAATGGATATCACGTTTCTTCTGAACGGAGAGACAGTGGAACTGGCGGATGTCGATCCGACAGCGACCCTGCTGGATTGGCTACGCGAGGATCGGGGCCTGACCGGTACCAAGGAAGGCTGCAACGAAGGTGATTGCGGGGCTTGCACCGTCATGGTCACGGATGAAGGCGGCGCCAAGGCGCTGAATTCCTGCATCCTGTTTTTACCGCAACTGCACGGCAAAGCGGTTCGTACCGTCGAAGGTGCAAGCGGCCCAAATGGCGAAGCCCATCCGGTGCAGCAGGCCATGGTTGATCTGCATGGATCGCAGTGCGGCTTTTGCACCCCCGGTTTCGTGATGTCGATGGTTGCCAGCCATTCGAGCGGGGCAAAGGATCATGACACGCAGTTGGCGGGGAACCTTTGTCGCTGCACCGGATACGCCCCGATCATCCGCGCGGCCAAAGCCGCCGAAGAACACCCCGTGCCCGTTTGGGTCAAGGACAAACCTGTTTCTACACCTGCCACGATGCCCATGCTGCCGGGCTCCTCTGACGAATTGGCCGCGGTCTATGCCGAACACCCAGATGCCACTCTGGTCGCGGGCGCAACCGATGTAGGACTGTGGGTCACCAAGCAATTGCGCGATCTTGATCCGGTGATCTTCCTGAACCGCTGTGACGATCTGAAAGACATTACAATAACGGACGATGAAATTCGTTTTGGGGCCATAGTCGATATGAACCGCATGGGTGAGGCGCTGACCGATCTGCACCCCTCGTACGCCGAGATGATCCGCCGATATGCCAGCGTTCAGGTGCGCCACGCGGCCACCGTCGGCGGCAACATCGCCAATGGCTCCCCCATCGGGGACAACCCGCCCGCGCTGATTGCCCTGAACGCCACCCTGCATCTGCGCAAGGGCAACGACCGCCGTTCGATACCGCTGGAGGAGTTCTTCATCGACTACGGCAAGCAGGACCGCAGCCCCGGCGAGTTTGTCGAGGCCGTCAGCTTCCCCCGTCAGGCGGATCGCCTGAAGGCTTATAAGATCAGCAAACGGTTCGATCAGGATATCTCGGCCGTGTGTGGTTGTTTCAACATCACCGTTTCAGATGGTGTCGTCGACCAGGCGCGCATCGCCTTTGGCGGCATGGCCGGCGTCCCAAAACGCGCCACTCAAGTCGAGGCCGCGTTGAACGGCAATCCATGGACACGTGAAACGGTGCATACTGCGATGCTGGCCTTTGACGATGACTTCACACCAATGACTGATATGCGCGCCTCGGCCACCTATCGGCTTGAGACGGCCAAGGCGCTGCTGGAAAGGTATTACCTTGAAGATCAGGGCCACGTGACCAACGTGCTAGAGGTGTCGGCATGAGCGTGACAAAACCCCTCCCCCACGACGCAGCGCCGCTTCATGTGTCCGGCACCGCCCGCTACGTAGATGACATTCCGACGCCCAAGGGAACGCTTTATCTGGCGTTCGGTATGAGCCCGATTGCCAAGGGCAAGATCACCGCGATGGATTTGTCCGCGGTCAAAGCAGCCGAAGGCGTCGAGATGGTCATGACGGCCGAAGACCTGCCTTTTGCCAACGATGTCTCGCCCTCGATCCATGATGAGCCGCTGCTGTCTGACGGCACCGTTCACTATATCGGCCAACCCGTTTTTCTGGTGGTCGCCACCAGCCATCTGGCCGCCCGCAAGGCCGTACGGCTGGGCAAGATCGACTATGACGAAGAAACCCCAATCCTGACGGTCGAAGAGGCGCTTGCTGCCAATAGCCGGTTCGAGGAAGGCCCGCGCATTTATGCCAAGGGCGACGCTGATGCGGCTATCGCGGGCGCGACCCATGTGATCGACGGGGGCTTTGAGCTCGGCGGGCAGGAACATTTCTATCTGGAAGGTCAGGCCGCCCTGGCCGTGCCGAACGAAGGTGCGGATATGCTGGTGCATTCCTCGACCCAGCACCCGACCGAGATTCAGCACAAGGTTGCTGACGCTTTGGGCGTTCCGATGCACGCCGTACGGGTCGAAACCCGCCGCATGGGCGGAGGGTTCGGCGGTAAGGAAAGCCAGGGCAACGCGCTGGCCGTGGCCTGTGCCATTGCCGCGCGTGTAACCGGCAAGGCCTGCAAGATGCGCTATGACCGCGACGATGACATGGTCATCACCGGCAAGCGCCATGCGTTCCGGATTTCGTATCGCGCAGGCTTTGATGAGCATGGCCATATTCAGGGCGTGTCCTTCCTGCAATACGCCATCTGCGGCTGGGCGCAGGACCTGTCCCTGCCGGTCGCTGACCGTGCCATGCTGCATTCGGACAATGCCTATCTGCTGCCCAACGCACGGATTGAAAGCCACCGGCTGAAAACCAACACCCAATCCGCCACCGCCTATCGCGGCTTTGGTGGCCCGCAAGGCATGATCGCGATTGAACGGGTCATGGACCACGCCGCTTATGAATTGGGTTTGGACCCGGTCGAGCTGCGCCGCCGGAACTATTACGACCCCGCCCATCCGCCAACCATGGAACCTGAACATCTGGCGAAGCGTCCTTTGGAACGCGTCGATCCGCATGAGGATCTGACAAGCCTTGGCGCTGTTGAGCAGGTTGAGACCGCTCCGCCCGTGCGCCCGGTGCCGGAAGGCGGCAATACAACGCCCTACGGCATGGAAGTCACCGATTTCGAACTGCACGGCATGACCGAAGCGCTGCTGAAATCCAGCGACTATGCCGCGCGCAAGGCGGCGATTGCGGCGTGGAACGCCGAAAACAGCGTGGTTAAGAAAGGCATCGCCTTCTCTCCGGTGAAATTCGGGATATCCTTCACACTAACCCACCTGAATCAGGCGGGTGCGTTGGTGCATGTGTATCAGGACGGTTCGGTCCACTTGAACCATGGCGGCACAGAAATGGGCCAGGGCCTGTTCCAGAAAGTCGCGCAGGTTGCGGCCTCGCGCTTTGGCATTCCGCTCGAGTTGGTAAAGATCACCGCCACAGACACGGCCAAGGTGCCGAATACCTCTGCCACGGCCGCGTCTTCGGGCAGTGACCTGAACGGCATGGCGGTGAAGGCCGCGTGCGACACGATCCGCGATCGGATGGCCGACTATCTGGCCGAACGGCATCAGGCTGATCCGTCCAGCGTTACCTTCACGGATGGCCACGTCTCGGTCGGCGAAGAACGCTATACCTTCGCCGAAGCCGCTGCATTAGCGTATCAAGGGCGCATCAGTCTGTCTGCAACCGGGTTCTACAAGACGCCTAAGATCGAATGGGACCGGATCAAGGGCCGGGGCCGGCCGTTTTACTACTTTGCTTATGGTGCTTCGATCACCGAGGTTGCCGTCGACACATTGACCGGAGAGAACCGCATTCTGCGCACCGACATCCTGCATGATGCGGGTGCGTCGCTGAACCCGGCACTGGATATCGGGCAGGTAGAAGGTGGCTATGTGCAAGGCGCAGGCTGGCTGACGACCGAAGAACTGGTCTGGGACGACAAGGGCAACCTGCGCACGCATGCGCCGTCTACATACAAAATCCCCGCCTGTTCGGACCGACCCGACATTTTCAACGTCGCACTCTGGGACGGACAGAACCGCGAAGACACGATCTATCGCTCAAAAGCGGTGGGTGAGCCGCCCTTTATGTTGGGAATTTCCGCCTGGCTGGCACTGTCCAACGCGGTGGCGGCTTGTGGAGACAGCTATCCGGCACTGGATGCGCCTGCCACGGCCGAAGAAGTCTGGCGCGGCGTTCAAAGGGTGAAGGGAGGCATCTGATGGGATTCGACCTGGAGGCTTTGAGGGAGGCGGTCAAAACCCATGGGAAAGTAACTCGGGTGGTCATCGCGGCTATCAAAGGGTCGTCCCCACGCGAAGTTGGGGCCGCTATGCTGGTTTGGAAGGATGGGCAAAGCGGTACAATCGGGGGTGGCGTACTTGAATACGAAGCAGCCCAGGCCGCACGCACCCAAATCGTATCCTCGCGCCTGACGCATCATGCGCTTGGTCCAGACATGGGGCAGTGCTGCGGCGGCGCGGTCTCGTTGTTTAGCGAAGTCTTTGACGCCAACGCGGTGGACGCTCTGGACGATACGGTCATCGCAAGAACGGCAGCGGGAGGTGACATGCCCCTGTCCGTCAAACGCCTGCTGGCGGCTGCGCGCGGTCAGGGTATCGCGCCCGATCCGCAACTGATCGACGGCTGGATGGTTGAACCGGTACACAAACCGGCCCGCAATCTGTGGATCTGGGGTGCAGGTCATGTCGGCCGCGCGCTGGTGGATGTTCTGCACCCGCTTCCTGACCTTGCCATCACATGGGTCGACACTGCGCCTGAGCGTTTTCCGAACACAATCCCAGCAAGCGTAACACCGGTTCCGGTCGCAAAACCGGCCGAATTGGTGCGCCACGCGCCGACCAATGCCGAACATCTTGTGCTGACTTATTCACACAATCTGGACCTGGAGCTGTGCAACCGGCTGCTTTCACACGATTTCCGCTTTGCGGGGCTGATCGGCTCGGCTACGAAATGGGCGCGATTCCGGTCTCGGTTGGCAGCGCTGGGGCATATGCCCGAACGGATTAACCGGATCACCTGTCCAATCGGCGACCCCGACTTGGGCAAACACCCGCAGATGATCGCCGTTGGCGTCGCAGCAGACCTGCTGCGTCCCGCCCGGCAGAACGAATTGAAGAAGGACCTGAGCGCGTGACCACTCCACTGCTAAGCTTACAAGGTTTGACCAAGGCCTATCCCGGCGTCGTGGCCAATGATCAGGTGTCCTTTGACATCGGCGAAGGCGAAGTTCATGCCCTGCTGGGGGAAAACGGCGCGGGTAAATCCACGCTGGTGAAAATGATCTATGGGTTGGTGAAGCCCGACAGCGGCACAATGCTGCTGCGCGGTCAGGCGTTTGCGCCACCGGAACCCCGCGCCGCACGAGCCGACGGGATCGCGATGGTGTTCCAGCACTTCTCGCTGTTTGACGCGCTGAACGTGGCCGAAAATATCGCGCTGGGGATGGAGAACCCGCCGCCGATGGGCGATCTGGCCTCGCGTATCCGCGAAGTGTCGGAAACCTATGGCCTGCCGCTGGACCCGTTCCGCACCGTTGGCGATCTGTCCGCGGGTGAGCGTCAGCGGGTCGAGATCATCCGCTGCCTGTTGCAGGACCCCAAGCTGCTGATCATGGACGAGCCGACCTCGGTTCTGACCCCGCAAGAGGTTGAGATCCTGTTCGAAACACTGAACAAGTTGCGGTCCGAGGGCACCTCGATCCTGTATATCTCTCACAAGCTGGAAGAAATTCGCACGCTTTGCGACCACGCCACCATTTTGCGCCTGGGCAAGAACGTAGGTGAGTGTGTGCCCTCTGAAACCTCGGCGCGGGACATGGCCGAGATGATGGTCGGCTCGACCTTGCAGACACCGGAACGCTCGGGGCGTGAATTTGGCGATGTGGCACTGGATGTAAGCGGGTTGTCGGTTCCGTCGCCCTCGGAATTTGGCACGGCTTTGAAGAACGTTCACATGACAGTCCGTAAGGGCGAGGTTCTGGGGGTCGGCGGTGTGGCTGGCAACGGTCAGGACGAGTTGCTAGGTGTGCTGTCCGGTGAAATTCAAACAACAGCAGATGCCATCAAGTTTAACGGCCAACCGATCGGCAAGCTGGGGCCGACGGCCCGACGCAAGCTGGGCGTGCTGACCGCGCCCGAAGAACGGCTGGGCCATGCAGCGGCCCCGGACATGAGCCTGACCGAAAACGCATTGCTGACCGGTTCGGTGCGCGAAGGTTTGGAAAGCAACGGCTTTCTGAAGTGGTCAGAAACCAAAAGTTTCGCCGAGAAAATCATCAGCGCCTTCGACGTCCGCACGCCGGGGCCCGATAATGCGGCGCGGTCATTATCAGGCGGCAACCTGCAGAAATTCGTGATCGGACGCGAGGTGTTGCAGAACCCTGACGTTCTGGTGGTGAACCAGCCCACCTGGGGCGTGGACGCGGCGGCGGCAGCCTCGATCCGGCAGTCCATTCTGGACCTGGCGGCCAAAGGAACCGCAGTCATCTGCATTAGCCAAGATCTAGATGAATTAATGGAAATCTCGGACAGCTTTGCCGCCCTCAACGAAGGGCGTCTGAGCGCGCCGCGCCCAACCACCGGCCTGACCGTGGATGAGATTGGCCTGATGATGGGCGGCGCACATGGCATGGAGGTGGCCCATGTCTAACCCACTACAAAAGAATGAAATCAGGGGGATGAGCGGATGATTGTGTTGGAGAAACGGCCGCAGCCGTCCAAGGCGTGGTCTTATGCCACCCCGCTGGTGGCGGTGTTGGCAACGATGGTGTTTGGCGGCATTCTGTTCGCCATTCTGGGTAAGAACCCGATCGAAGCCATCGGCACTATTTTCTGGGAACCTCTGTTCGGAGAATTCGCCTTTTATTACCGTCCGCAATTGCTGGTGAAAGGGGCACCTCTGGTGCTGATCGCCATTGGCCTATCGCTGGGTTTCCGCGCCGGTATCTGGAATATCGGGGCCGAGGGTCAATACATCATGGGTGCCATCTTTGGTGCCGGTGCGGGCTTGGCCTTCTATCCGCTAGAGGCGTTTTACGTCTTTCCGATTATGGTGATCGCTGGCGCGCTTGGCGGTTGGTTGTGGGCATCCATTCCGGCCTTTCTGAAGGTCCGCTTCGGCACCAATGAAATACTTGTTTCGCTGATGCTGGTGTACGTGGCCGAACAGATGCTGGCCTCGGTCTCGCTGGGCCTGCTGAAAAACCCTGAAGGCTTCGGCTTTCCCGGCTCGCGTAACCTGCAATCCTATGAAAGCGCACATAATGCGGAACTGATCGCGGGGTCCGGGATGCACTGGGGTGTCGTGACCGCGCTGATCGCGGTGATCTTTGCCTATGTCCTGCTGAACCGACACATGTTGGGCTTCCACATCCGGCTGACCGGAGAAGCCCCTCGCGCGGCAAAGTTTGCAGGCGTGAACCCGGCGCGGCTGATCTTGTTCTGCCTGGGTCTGTCCGGCGCGCTGGCAGGGCTCGCGGGCATGTTCGAAGTGTCCGGCCCCTCGGGTGTGGTCAGCATCGACTTTAACGTCGGCTATGGCTTTACCGCGATCATCGTAGCCTTTCTGGGCCGTCTGCATCCGGTGGGTATCCTGCTGGCCGGTGGCCTGATGGCGCTGACTTATATCGGCGGTGAAATCGCGCAGTCTCAGCTGGGCCTGCCCGCCGCTGCCATTCAGGTGTTCCAGGGGATGCTTCTGTTCTTCCTGCTGGCTTTCGATCTTTTGACCAACTACCGCATCCGTGCGGCCCATAGCGAGGTGGCGTGACCCATGGATTTAGGTGAAATCAATCCCGTACTTCTGATCGCCTCGCTGATGGTGGCCGCAACTCCGCTGCTGTTGGCTGCAATCGGAGAGCTGGTGGTCGAGAAAGCAGGCGTCCTGAACCTTGGCGTCGAGGGTATGATGATCGTGGGTGCAATCAGCGGATTTGCGATCTCGGTCGAAACCGGCTCACCCTGGCTGGGGTTCATTGCGGCGGCCATCGGCGGCGCCGTACTGTCGCTACTGTTTGTGCTTCTGACACAGTTCGCGCTGGCCAATCAGGTTGCAAGTGGTTTGGCCCTAACCCTGTTTGGCCTGGGTTTCAGCGCCCTGCTGGGCCAAAGCTATGTGGGTATCAAGCCGCCCAGCATGGGTGACATCCACATCCCACTGATCAGCGATATCCCGGTGATCGGCCCGATCCTGTTCCAGCATGACCCGATCCTGTATGTCGGTATCGCCCTGACAGCAGCCGTGTGGGCCGTTCTGAAATACACCCGCGTCGGTTTGATCCTGCGCGCGGTGGGTGAAAACCACGATGCGGCTCATGCCTTGGGTTACAAGGTTATCAAGATCCGCATCATGGCGATCCTGTTCGGTGGCGCATGCGCGGGCCTCGGCGGAGCCTATATCAGCCTGATCCGCGTCCCGCAGTGGACCGAGGGCATGACAGCCGGTGTCGGCTGGATCGCCCTGGCGCTGGTGGTCTTCGCCAGCTGGAAGCCATGGCGCGCCTTGCTGGGTGCCTATTTGTTCGGCGGAATCACGGTGTTGCAGCTTAATTTGCAGGCGGCGGGCGTTGCCATTCCAGTCGAGTATCTGGCAATGTCGCCCTATATCATCACGATCCTTGTGCTTGTGATCCTTTCGGCCGACAAGAGCAGCGCACCTGCCTCACTGGGCCGGATCTTCCATGCCTCACACTAGGGGCCAATTAAACCAACTTGGGGAGTAACACATGAAATTCACATCACTTTTGGCAAGCGCCGCCATGGCGCTGGGTCTGGCGACAAGCGCCATGGCCGAAGACAAAACCAAAGTCGGTTTCGTCTATGTCGGCCCCGTCGGCGACGGCGGCTGGACCTATGAACACGACAAGGGCCGTCTGGCGGTCGAAGAGCATTTCGGTGACAAGGTCGAAACTGTATTCGTGGAATCAGTGCCCGAAGGCCCGGACGCTGAACGTGTGATGACTCAGATGGCGCTGGAAGGGGCTGACCTGATCTTTACCACTTCGTTCGGCTATATGGACCCGACCATTAACGTGGCCAAGAAATTCCCGAACGTGAAGTTCGAGCATGCAACTGGCTACAAGACCGCCGACAACGTCTCGGTCTATTCTGCTCGCTTTTATGAAGGTCGTGCCGTTCAGGGCCACATCGCCGGCAAAATGACCGAGTCGAACATCGTCGGCTATATTGGTTCCTACCCTATCCCCGAAGTGATCCGCGGCATCAACTCGGCCTATATTCACGCCAAGAAGGTGAACCCGGATGTCGAGTTCAAGATTGTCTGGGCTTACACTTGGTTCGATCCCGCAAAAGAAGCGGACGCCGCCACCGTTCTGATCGAACAGGGCGCCGACGTGATCCTGCAGCACACCGACTCGACCGCACCGCAGGCGGCCGCGCAAGAGGCAGGCAACGTGATCACCTTCGGGCAGGCCTCGGACATGAGCGAATACGCCCCGAAGCCACGCGTATCCTCGATCATCGACAACTGGGCGCCCTATTACATCGCGCGCACTCAGGCTGTTATGGATGGGTCGTGGGAAACCGTGAACACCTGGGACGGCATCAAAGAAGGCATGGTTGAGATTGGCGAAATCTCGGACGCGGTTCCTGCCGAAGTGAAAGAAGAAGCGCTGGCGATGAAGGCCGCCATGGCCGCAGGTGAATACCACCCCTTCACGGGTCCGCTGAAAAAGCAGGACGGCAGCGACTGGCTGGCAGAAGGCGAAACCGCCGATGACGGAACGCTGGCGGGCATGAACTTCTATGTCGAAGGGCTGGAAGGCGACATTCCGCAGTAAACCTAACAACACTCACACCGAAGGGCTGGCCATTTGGCTGGCCCTTTTTTGTTGGAGTGCGCCTTGACGAACGGGCCGGCACCAGACCTGATGGGGCCGGTGATCCATCAACGGTGGGACGAAAAACCGATGCAAACCAAGGCACAAGATCGCAGCCGCTGGTGGGTACTTGGCGCGATGGGGGCCATTCTTGGCATCATATTGCTGGATGAAACAGTCGTCAGTGTCGCGTTGCCCACCATCCGGGCCGAACTAAATCTGTCGCGGTTGGATGCGCATTGGGTGGTCAATATTTACCTTTTGGTGTTGGCCTGTTTTGCCGGCGCTGCGGGACGATTGGGCGACATTTTGGGCATCCGGGTTTTGCTGAGCGTGGGCCTTCTAATCTTTGGTCTATCCTCAGCGTTGGGAGGGTTTGCCGAGAGCGGCCTGGCGCTGCTGACGGCCCGCGCGGTTCAGGGCGTTGGTGCTGCGCTGATTTTTCCCTTGTCGATGGTGGTGCTGATCCAGTCCTTCGATGAAAAGGAACGCGGTCTTGCCCTTGGTCTGTACGGCGGCATCGGAACAGTCTTTCTGTCACTCGGGCCACTGGTCGGAGGCATACTGACCGAATACTTGTCGTGGCGCTGGATTTTCTGGGTCAACCCGCCAATTGTATTGGCTGTTGCCGCGATTGCCTGGGCCTACTGGCGTGATCCACCACACCAGCCTGTACTTGGGTTTGACTGGAAGGGTCTGTTGCTGCTGGTGCCGGGTCTGGCTGCGCTGGTGTTCGGGATCATGGAGGGGCCAGATCGGGGCTGGACCCAGCCCGAGGTGATTATGGCGCTTCTTGCAGGCTTCGTAGCGCTGGCCCTATTTGTCCGGGTTGAACAACGCATTCAAACGCCACTGATTGCAATATCACTATTTGCAAAGTCGGGTTTCGCGGCCTCGAACATGATCCTGTTCACTGCGCAGTTCGGCAAGATTGCCCTGTTTGTGTTCGGCGCGTCGTATTTTCAAACCAAACTTGGCTTTTCACCGCTGGCCGCCGGTGCCGCCCTTTTGCCAATCGCGTTTCCGCAGATCTTCGTGGCCCCATTGGCCGGTAAGGTGGCCGACAGGTTTGGCACGCGCGGCCCATCGCTGACGGCCACAGCGTTGGGGACACTGGCCATCGTGCTGGTTGCGTTGGGAATGCATCTGGAAGTCACGGCGCCGATCTTCGCTGGCTATGTTTTGTGGGGGTGTTGCGTACCGTTTCTGTTTGTCCCGCCCCGACGGACCATCATGCTTGCCGTGCCACAGGATCTGCACGGGCAGGCCAGCGGGATATCCATGACGTTTCAACTGTTGGGTGGCACGGTCGGCATGGCCTTGGGCAGTTCCGTCTATGCCCTCAGCAACTCATACACCATGGTATTTGGCTTTGTGGCAGGCTTCGCAGCCTGCGTTCTGGCCTATTCTTATGCCTCGCTGACCGAGGCGAAAATACCCGGCCGCGCGACTAAGTGACGGCGCGGCCGGGGTTGGTTTAATGACCGGTCAAAACCAACGTATTCACCGGCATCAGGATCAGACGCAGGCGCAGGCCCGCAGCGTGAACAACGCCAATCGTGTCGATCACATGCAGCGTTGCAGATTTCCAGAAACCCAAATCCTCGTGCTCTAGCCGTTCGTGGTTGTCGGTATAGACATTGGCCAGACAGTTGCTCCCCGGCGGGATGTCATCGGCCATGCTTTTATACAGCGGCTCCATATACACCAGGATTGATCCGGGATTGGTATTGGCCTGCACATCCCGCAGCTCATCCGAAGGGCGAATTTGGCCCGAGGGGATAACATCCTGCACCTCAACCACGACCATCGGGATCACGGTGAACGGCTTGGTCATACAACCCAGCTCTCCGATCATTCCTGGCTTGATAACCTGAGCGGACATTTGGTTGAAAGCGGCCTGAAACCGATCATGGCCCGAGTGTGACGGCACCAAGATACCTGCCGGACGCAACAGAGGGCTGACATAGTCGCCGACCTGCAGGCCAAACTGTTCAATCCGGCCAGTGACCCCGGCGCTGATCACGGTTTTGTCCAGCTCGGTCAGGGCAGCGTCCAGCTGAGCGTTGGCGCTGGCCAGTTGAGCGGGGATCAACTCCTCGATCTGCTGCACGACTGCTGCGCGCTGTGACTCGGCGGCCCGCAATTGTGCCTCACGCTCGGCCACCAGGTTTTCCAGCCGGTCAATCTCGGCCAGACGCACGGCGCTGGACCCTTCGTCCCGCAGCGTGGTGTTGCGTTCAAGATCCTCAAGCGACTGATCCAACGCAGCGCGTGCCCCGGCGATGCCAGCCTCAGCCTCGGCCAGGTCGGTCTGCGCCACCCTGAGCGATGCCTGAACCTGCGCTATGTCGGCGTGAGCGGCTTCTACCATGGCGGTTTGGGTGAAATCCTCGATCCGGAAGATCGGCTGCCCAGCGGTCACCGTTTCGTTGTTGCGCACATAAACCTCGGACACACGCCCACCCAGTTGCGGCAGGATCGTCACGGTGCGGAAATACGAGGCCGCCGTTTTACTGGCGGGATGGAAATAAAATAGTGTGGTGATCACGGTCAGCGCCAGAATCGCACAGGTGGTCAGCCCCCAGCGCAATTCGTACCACATGGTGAACAGCGTGATTTCGTGCCCGATCCGCTTACCCTGAACATAACGGCGAAACAGATAGTCGGGCAGCACCGTCACCAGCGCGCACATCAATGTCTCAAGCATATTCTAATGCTCCTGCTGCGCGGTGGGTTCGGTGGGTTGGGCCGGTGCGGGGCCTTCGGGGCGTTGATTGCCCAAAGATCGGATTGCATCCGCAATGGCTCTGAGTGGAGCGGCCACATCGGGGAACTGAAACCCAGCCACCAGAATGGCGGCGACCCAGAACAACCCGTTATGGGTGAACAGCGCCAGCAAGGCCAGTATCCCGACCAACTGGAACTGAGGGTGGTTGGATTCGTGCGCTATCTTTTCGGGGATCGAATGCAGGGTGAAATATCCAACCCCGATCAGAACAATCACCAAAACGGTAAACACAAACATGAACGTTAAAAGAAAATCACTGCCGTCAGCCTGGGTCACGTAGGACGGAATATGCCCCGTGGCCATCGGGTGTAGATCTGCGGTACTCACCCTGCCCTCCTGTTATTGCTTGTTACTTCTTTGGATGGGTTGATGCGCAAATTCAAGCCTGCTTAGAGTTCCAGACAGGTTAGGACGATCGGTTTTGCCATAATAGGTACGCGGTGAAAAGGGGACATATGATTGATTTTCTTGTCATAGGCGGCGGTATCGCCGGTCTGAGCGCCGGGGCACGCCTGTCATATCACGGTCGGGTAACTGTGCTCGAGGCTGAGGATGCGTTGGGCTATCACGCGTCTGGCCGGTCCGCCGCGTTATTCGAGGAAAACTATGGCCCTCCCTCCGTCGTTGCGCTTAACAGGGCCAGTGCCGCGTTTATGCGAGCTGAAAACGGCGGGTATCTGACGCCCCGCGATCTGATGTTGGTTGGTCGTAAGGATCAGGCCGATGTCTTTGAACGGGACGTCCATGATCTGAATATGCAGGTGATCCCAACGGCGCAGGCGCTGGCACGTGTGCCAATTCTGAACCCCGACACTCTTGGGTTCGCAGCGCTCAGCAGTGGGGCATTTGATATCGACACGGACCGATTGCTGCAGGATTTCGCCCGCACCATTCGCGGCAATGGCGGTGACGTGGTGACCAAGGCCAGGGTCACCGCCATTCGCAAGGATGGGCGCTGGGTCGTCGAGGCTGGGGAAGTCTATGAAGCCCGCATCCTGATCAATGCTGCCGGCCCTTGGGTTGACGAGATCGCCGTGATGGCGGGGATTGCACCAATCGGAATAATTCCGAAACGCAGGTCGATGGCGCGGCTGCCTGCCCCCGGCGGGCATGACCTGGGCGGCTGGCCGATGATGTTGGGCGCGGGTGAGACATGGTATGCCAAGCCAGATGCG
Organism: Ruegeria sp. BH6; assembly: GCF_056538105.1. Classification (NCBI taxonomy): domain Bacteria; kingdom Pseudomonadati; phylum Pseudomonadota; class Alphaproteobacteria; order Rhodobacterales; family Roseobacteraceae; genus Ruegeria; species Ruegeria sp. BH6. The sequence continues at coordinate 18,062 of NZ_JBQFSR010000001.1, read as the reverse complement.
GGCAAACTGTTGGTTTCCCCATGCGAGGCCGACCCCGTACCACCGCAGGATGCCTACGCCGATGACATGGTGTTGGCTGAAGGGCTGGCCCGGTACGAAGAGATGGTGACCGAACCCGTCACCCGGGTTGAGGTAAACTGGGCAGGGCTACGCAGCTTCGCGCCGGATGGAACTTTGGTATTGGGGCCCGATCCGTCTGATCCGTCCTTTGTCTGGTCTGCGGGTCAGGGTGGCTATGGGTTCCAGACCTCTCCGGCGGCTTCGCAACTGGTTGCTGATCTGACGACCGGCGCGACATCTGAACTGGACCCTGAAATCATTGCTGCCCTCAGCCCGAAAAGGTTGCTTCGATGAGTAAAAGAACCCTCCCCTCTAACGCCAGCGTTGCCACCGAAGGTCAGGACGGGCGGCTTGTCGCCCCTGCCGCGACCCGCAATACCGAAGCTTTGTGTGACCTACTGGCTCAATGGGCCCCCAAAGCAGGCCGGGCGGTGGAAATTGCCAGCGGCACCGGCCAGCATGTCAGCGCATTCGCCCAGTGCCTGCCAAACCTCATCTGGCAACCGACCGAAGTCGAGGTCGAGCGGATAACCAGCATCAAAGCCTATGCTGCCGATCTGCCCAACGTTGTGGACGCAGTGGCTTTGGACGCCACAGCGCAAGGTTGGCACACCGAGTTCATCGGTCAGGAGCTGATCGTCCTGATCAATCTGGTGCATCTGATCAGCTGGCCGGAAACACAAATGCTGGTGACCGAAGCCGCGCAGGCGTTGGCCCCCAAGGGGCGGTTTATCCTGTACGGACCATTCAAACGTTCGGGGCAATTGACCAGCGATGGCGACCAACGCTTTCACGATGCTCTGGCCCAGCAAGACGCTGAGATCGGGTATAAGAATGATGAAGACATTGCAGCGTTGATGCGCGCCCAGAACCTGACCGTCGTCGGGATGGTCGAGATGCCTGCGAACAATCTGGCCTTTATCGCAGAAAAGCCCGGCCAATAGTAAAACAGGCGGCACCTTCGCGCCGCCTGTTCTCTGTCCGAATTAACCGTCCTTGCGGATGGTTTCGTTTTTCGGATCGTAGGGGCTGTCGCAGGTCACGACCGCATCCCAAAGCTTGTCCTGAATTTTGACCTTCAGCTTGGTGCCTTCGACTGCCATTTCAGGTTTCACGTAGCCCATACCGATGGATTTTTCGAACGCCACCGAGTAGCCGCCCGAAGTCAGACGGCCCACACGCTCGCCTTCTGGCGTATACAGCGCCTCGCGGCCCCACGGGTCGGCATCGTCCGGTCCGTCGATCAACAAAGTGCAGCACTTCACACGCACGCCGGTTTCTTCCAGCTTGGCCTTGCCGTGGAAGTCCTTTGACAGGTCGACAAAACGCGGCAGGTCAGCTTCCAGCGGGGTCGCGTCGCGGCCCAGTTCGGTTCCAAAGGCGCGATAGGATTTCTCTTGACGCAACCAGTTCTGGGCGCGCGCGCCAACCAGCTTCATACCGTGCTTCTCACCCGCTTTTTCCAGCAAGTCGAACAGGTAGTTCTGCATCTCGATCGGGTGGTGCAGTTCCCAACCCAGTTCACCGGTATAGGCCACTCGGATCGCGTTGACCGGGCACATGCCCAGTTCGATCTGACGGGCCGACAGCCACGGGAAACGCTTGTTGGACAGCGCGGTTTCCGGATCGGCGTCCTTGATGACCTCTTTCAGAACGTCACGCGACTTGGGTCCGGCGATGGCAAAAACGCCCCACTGCGTGGTCACGTCCTGGATTTCGACATAGCCGAACTCATCCATCTTGTCCTCAGCCGCCTTACGCAGATAGTCGGCGTCATACTCGGTCCAGGCGCCGGCTGAAACGATGTAGTAGTTGTTCTCGCCATTGCGGACGATGGTGTATTCGGTTCGGGTGGTGCCATGCGAGGTCAGCGCGTAGGTCAGGTTGATACGACCCACCTTGGGCAGCTTGTTGCAGGTGAACCAGTCCAGAAACTGGGTAGCACCGGGGCCTTTGACGACATGCTTAGTAAACGCGGACGCATCGACCAGACCCACGCCTTCACGGATCGCTTTGGCCTCTTCGACGGCGAATTGCCACCAGCCACCACGACGGAACGAACGGCTTTCTTTATCAAAGTTATCTGGTGCATCGGTGGGACCGAAGTAGTTCGGACGTTCCCATCCGTTAACCCAACCGAACTGCGCGCCGCGTGCTTTCTGACGGTCGTAGGCCGGAACAGTCCGCAGCGGACGGCAGGCTTCACGCTCTTCATCCGGGTGGTGCAGGATGTAGACGTGCTCATAGCATTCTTCGTTCTTGCGCGCCGCGAATTCGGTGGTCATCCAGCTCGAGGAATAGCGCTTGGGGTCCAACGAGGCCATGTCGATCTCGGCTTCGCCATCCACCATCATCTGTGCCAGATAGTAGCCGGTGCCGCCTGCAGCCGTGATACCAAAGCTGAAGCCCTCAGCCAGCCACATGTTGCGTAGGCCCGGAGCCGGACCAACCAGTGGGTTGCCGTCGGGGGTATAGCAGATCGGGCCGTTGAAATCGTCTTTCAGACCAGACTCGGCGCAAGACGGCACGCGTTCGGCCATCGCCATGTACTGATCAGCAATCCGGTCCAAATCCAGCGGGAACAGGTCCGCGCGGAAGCTGTCCGGCACGCCGTGTTCGAACTGCGCAGGCGCGCCGTGTTCGTAAATACCCAGAATCCAGCCGCCACGTTCCTCGCGGGCGTAAGATTCGTTGTCAGCATCACGGACAACAGGGTGTTCGGGGTTGCCAGATTCACGCCATTTGACCAGCTCGGGGTCTTTGTCCATGACGATAAAGGTGTGCTCGACCGGGATCGCAGGCATTTTGATGCCCAGCATCTTGGCCGTGCGCTGCGCGTGGTTTCCGGAAGCGGTGACGACATGCTCGGCGGTGATAACAACCTGCTCATCCGAAGGAATGAGGTTGCCGCCCTTCTCGACCATCTTAGTGCAGGTGACTTCCCAGTGGGTACCGTTCCAGTGGAACGCATCGGCTTGCATCTTGCGGACGATATCGACGCCGCGTTGACGGGCGCCTTTGGCCATCGCCTGCGTCACGTCGGCCGGGTTAATGTAACCATCTTCAGTGTGGTAAATCGCTCCCTTCAGGTCCGACGTCTCGATCAGCGGCCAGCGTTCCTTGATCTGGTCCGGGGTCAGCCATTCATATGCAACGTCGCAGGTCTCGGCGGTGGACGCATACAGCATGTATTCGTCCATACGTTCTTGCGTTTGGGCCATGCGCAGGTTGCCGACCACAGCAAACCCTGCGTTCAGACCGGTTTCTTCCTCAAGCGTCTTGTAGAAGTCGACCGAGTACTTGTGGATGTGAGTTGTCGCGTAGGACATGTTGAACAACGGCAGCAGGCCAGCGGCGTGCCAGGTCGAGCCGGACGTCAGCTCATCCCGTTCAATCAACATCACATCATCCCAACCCGCTTTGGCCAGATGATAGGCAATCGAGGTCCCAACGGCGCCGCCGCCAACAACCAATGCTTTGACTTGGGTTTTCATAACCGGGCGTCTCCCCTTGAATTCAGTTGACACCATATGGCGCATTTGAAGCACCCGGCGCGACATTCATCCGACCAGTGAGAGAAAAAAAACGACCCGCTACCGTAAACAGACTGCGGAATCATCGTGATTGGCGTTATTGTCCCGAGGCTGAACACCGCTTGATGCTGCCAACCTGCGCGCAGGACGTCCCTAACCCGCCCTTATGCACGCGCACTGGTTGCGAGGTTTTTTTCGGGGCCGGTTTCACTGCCGTATCCTTGTACTTGGGCGCTGCAAAGGCTGGCAGCTTGTTTTTCAGCCTGTTGAAAAACCCCGATCCTTTGGCCTGGTCCTCTTCTGCCAAAGCCGCCTGGCGCTGATCAGAGTCCAACAGCAGTTTTTGCGCCCGACCATACCCAATTTGCAGGATGTCCTGATTTTCGAATACCTCACCCCCGGTAATATCCATGATGCCATCGCTGTTGAAGTCCGACGCCGTCAACGAATTGACCATCATCGCCGTGACATCCAGATTCTTGAGCTTTTCATCGGTGGTCTTTTCCTGAACCAACTGCATTTCCTTATACAGCTGATCCATCTTTTCGGCGACTTCTGGCTGGCGGTCTTGCTGGACCGAAACACCCTGCCCCACCACAAGCGACGGATAAGTCAGTAAAGTGTTAAGGGAAGCATAATCGACGGCCTCCAAAAGCTCTAGAATCGTGGCGTCATCGGCATTGGTGCCCATCCGGATCACAACCTCTTCGTCAATCCCGATCCGCCCGATGATCCTGCGATAATCCACCGCTTCGGTGGGATTGGTCAGGTCCTGAGTGATTTCCATGAATGCGACACCGTCAATCACCGCAAAACCCTGTTTGATCGCGGTATGCGACATGAATTTTTGCTGCCGCGAAAGGGCCATGCCCGCCAGCGAGTTACTCGCCGATTTTGGTTTGAGGCTGATGTCGAACCAGACGACCTTATCACCTTTGGCATATACCAGCCCGGTTTCGCTCAGCTTGCGCGCGATCCCTTTCTTGCCGCCTTTCACCAGACGCATCAGTTCAGCCGTACCAGATACCGAACTGATCAGGGGGATCGGGGCATAATTCGAAAGCACCGTATCGACGGGCGCGCTGTCCATCTGGGTCAGCTCAAATTGTGCCCATCCGGCGCTGGCCGCTGGCAGATAAGACTTTGCCCCGGCTTTCCAGCGTTTTTTCCGGTTACGTTCAAAGGCTTTGACCTCACGCTCTTCCTGTTGTTGCGCAAAACGGTGCTTGATCGATTCGACATAACCACTGACGGACAAAGTGCCTTCGTGCTTTTTGCCCTGTTGGTAATAATCAAGGCCCGCAATAGTCGATATTACGACCACCATAAAACCAAAAATCCGCAAAATGCCCATCTGAGATTCCAAAATCAATCGCTGCTCATTTTTGCGAAAGATAGAATGGAATTTGGGCAGCCTTGTGGCTTTCAGCCCGAAATTTTAAAGATGGTCGAAATCTGCATTCGACAGGATTTTCCCCGGGTTCATGATGTTGTCCGGGTCGAGTGCTTTTTTGATTGCATCCATATAGCTGACCGCCGCGCCCAGTTCCTTGATCAGATAGGGTCGCTTGCCCTGCCCGATTCCATGCTCACCGGTACACGTGCCCTCCATCGAGATGGCCAGATCGTTCAGCCAACCGACAAACCCATCCGCCCGCGCCACCTCATCGGCGTTGTCCATGTCGATCAACAGCAGAGTGTGAAAATTCCCGTCCCCCACATGCCCCACGATCGGTGCCATCAGGCCCAGTTCCTTGGCCTTGTCCCGGGTCGTGGTGACGCATTCCGCCAGGCGCGAGATCGGAACGCAGACATCGGTGGAAATCCCCCGCGCACCGGGGCGCAGTTGCAGACTGGCCCAGTACATATCATGCCGGGCCTGCCACAACCTGTTGCGCTCTTCCGTTGTTGAGGTGGCGGCGAAATCCGTACCACCGAACTCTTCAGCGATCTGACCAAAGGTTTCGGCCTGCTCAACTGCGCCGGATTCCGATCCGTGGAATTCCAACAGCAGCAAAGGTGTTTCCGGCAGGCTAAGCCCGGAATAGGCGTTGGCTGCCTTGACTGACAGTTCGTCCAACAGCTCGATCCGGGCCACGGGCACGCCGTATTGGATCGTCATCATCACCGCCTGACAGGCCGCATCAACTGTTGGAAAGGAGCACCGGGCCGAGGTGATCGCCTCGGGGATACCCTGCAGACGCAGGGTGAGTTCGGTGATTATGCCCAGCGTGCCCTCGGCCCCAATCAGCAAGCGGGTCAGGTCATACCCGGCCGAGGATTTCCGTGCCCTGTGGCCGGTGCGGATGATCTGACCATCGGGCATGACCGCTTCAAGGCTGAGGATATTGTCCTTCATCGTGCCATAGCGCACCGCGTTGGTGCCCGAGGCCCGCGTTGCCGCCATCCCGCCCAGCGATGCATTGGCACCGGGGTCAATGGGAAAGAACAGGCCCTGATCGCGCAGATGGGTATTCAGGTCTTCTCGCGTCACCCCTGGTTGAACAACGCAATCCAGATCACCTGCATGCACGGCCAACACCTGATTCATCTGGCCCAAGTCGACCGAGATACCACCCGCCGGGGCGTTCACATGCCCTTCCAGCGATGTGCCGGTGCCAAAGGCGATCACCGGCACCTTGTGCTGGGCACAGGTTTTGACAATCTCGGATACTTCCGCGGTCGAACGGGGAAAAACCACCGCGTCCGGAACCTGATTGTTGATCCAGGTCGTCGTGTGGCCATGCTGTTCTCGGACCGACTCGCCAGTTTGCAGGCGATCACCAAACTTCTGCTTTAGAATACTGACAGCCGTTTCAATCCCGGCCTCGTTTCGCGGCAACGCTGCTGCCTGCACCATTTAATTTTCCTTTTATTCGCCCAGCGCGATGCCTTCGCGACGTGGATCCGCGCCACCGGTTAGGACCTCTCCGATCTCGATCGCATGCAGGCCAGACGTCAGATCGCGCGGGTTCACCTCGAACCCCAGCTCGATCAACGGGTCCGAGAACCCTTCGGCTGCGGTGCCTTGTTCCACATCATAGGTGCCAAAGCGATTAACCAGATGCGGCAGTGACAACGCCTGTTGCACATCCATATCCCAATCCGCCCAGGCGATAATCGACTTGGCGACATAGCCAATGATGCGGCTTCCACCGGGTGATCCAATGGCCAATACCGGTTTGCCATCTTGCATGACTATCGTCGGGCTCATCGAGGAACGAGGCCGCTTGCCGGGCTCTAACCGGTTAGCAATCGGAACACCATCGCTGTGGGTTTTGAACGAGAAATCGGTCAGTTCGTTATTCAGCAGGAACCCGTTGGTCATCAACCGTGAGCCGAACCCGTTTTCAATCGTCGTGGTCATCGACAGCACATTGCCATATTGGTCGACAATCGAGATATGCGAGGTCGAGGGCAACTCGAGCGAAACATCATCCGCCCAGTTCGACGCGTGATCGAACTCTGGATTGCCCGGGGTCGCTTCGATCAAAGCGCCCTCGCCGCCCAGCAGTTGCCCGCGTTCAGACAGATAGGAGGGATCGACCAGACCCTGCGTGGGCATCGGCACATAGTCGTGATCGGCCATGTAACGGCCGCGATCCGCAAAGGCCAAACGCGACGCATCGCCGATCAACCGCCAAGCATTCGCATCCTCGGGGCCCATCGCGGTCAGATCATACCCGTCTAGCATGCCAAGGATCTGACCGACCGTCAGCGCCCCGGATGAGGGCGGCCCCATGCCGCAAACCTCATAAACACGATAGGCAGCGCAGACCGGTTCGCGTTCAATCACCTGATACAGCGCCAGATCTACGCCGGACAGAACTCCGGGATTTCCGGGCGCTCCGCGCACCGTGCTGACGATGCCGGCGGCGATTTCACCGCCGTAGAACCCGGCCGACCCTTCACTGGCCAAAACACGCAACGTGTTCGCATAGTCCGGATTCATCAGGCGCTGACCTTGCTGCAAAGGCGTACCACCGGGCAGGAAGTATTCAGCCGTCACAGGAAAACGCGATAGCCTCTCAGCATCTGCCTCGACCAAAGTGGCCAATCGCGGAGATACAAGGAACCCTTCATCCGCCAGCGTGATGCCATCCTGAAACAGGCTGGGCCACGGGCTGCGACCCCAACGCCGGTGCGCCTCTTCCAGCAACGCTGGCGTACCGGGCGTACCGACTGACAGCCCCCCCACCACGGCATCGTAGAATTGCAAGGGCTCACCATTCTCATCGTGGAATAGGCGGTGGTTCGCTTCCAGCGGAGCCGTCTCGCGCCCATCCAGCGTGGTCAACTTGCCAGTTGCCGCGTCGTACCAAACCAGAAACGCGCCGCCGCCAAGGCCCGAGGATTGAGGCTCGACCAACCCCAGCACGACCTGCACCGCGACCATGGCATCCGCCGCAGACCCTCCGGCCCGCAGAACCTTGGCTCCGGCCTCAACGGCCAACGGGTTCGCCGCAGCAACCATCCAGTTCTGCGAAGTCACGGGCTGACCGGCCAACTTCGCCTCAAGCGAGGCAATCACTTCGTCGGTCAGGCCCTGAACCTGCCCGTCCGAGGCACCCTCGGGTGCTACCGCATCCGCTGTTTCCTGCGCAAAGGACGCCCCGCCAAAGGTCAACGCCGTCACAAACAATCCTGAAATCAGATTTCGTCGCATCGTATCCTCCTGAAAAATTGTTCCTTCGGCGCGGCTGCGTCACAACATGGATGGCACAACCTGATCCGGCGGGCGATGCCCGTCTTCGAAGGTCTTGATATTAATAATAACTTTCTCACCCATCTCGATCCGCCCTTCCAACGTGGCCGATCCCATATGAGGCAGCAAAACAACATTGGGCAATTGCCGCAAACGCGGGTTTACCTGAGTGCCATGTTCGTAAACATCCAACCCTGCGCCTGCAATATCACCCGATCGGATCAGACGCGTCAGCGCATTCTCGTCAATCACTTCACCCCGAGAGGTGTTGATGACCACCCCCGAGGGCTTCAGCAACTTTAACCGACGCGCGTTCATCAGATGAAAGGTCGACGGGGTCGACGGGCAATGAATTGAAAGAACATCCATCCGAGCGACCATCTGGTCTAGGCTTTCCCAATAGGTGGCTTCCAACTCGTCTTCGACCTCAGGGCGTAGGCGACGACGATTGTGGTAATGCACCTGCATTCCAAAGACACGGGCACGGCGGGCCACGGCCTGGCCGATCCGACCCATGCCCAGAATGCCAAGGCGTCGACCACCGATCCGCCCACCCAACAGCGCGGTCGGCGCCCAGCCGGTCCAATCTCCCCGTTGCATCACACCGACCCCCTCGGGAAAACGCCGTGTGACCGCTAGGATCAATGCCATGGTCATATCGGCCGTATCGTCTGTCAGCACACCGGGGGTGTTGGAAACAAGAATGCCCCTCTGTCGCGCCGTCGACACATCAATATTGTCGACACCGGCCCCGTAATTGGCGATCAAGCGCAGGTTTTCGCCCGCCTGCCCCAGCAAACCGCCATCAATTGTGTCGGTCACCGTTGGAACAAGGACATCTGCACTCTGAACTGCTGCGACCAGCTCTTCGCGCGACATGGGGGTGTCATCCTCGCGCAGCTGGACGTCGAACAACTCGCTCAGTCTGGTTTCCACTGCCTCGGGCAACCGTCGCGTTACAACAACACTCAGACGTTCTCTTGGCACTTTCGCCCTCCCATCGCTTTGCAAACCTTCGCGCGCCATGGCATCGTGGCGCAGGATAAGGCGGGGCACAAGAACCCCAACGCATTGAGACGACCTTTTTTCGGAACCAAATCAACAGGCACAAGAGCAGGCAGTCAGTGAGTGGTTTTCTATCGGTAAAACGCCGCCTTCTGGTGGTTTTGTCCGTATTTCTGTTTGTGCTGGGCACTTTGGCTGCCAGCGCACAGGATGCCCGCGGCCCTGTGACCAACCTGCCATTGCCAAGATATGTTTCGATGAAGGCCGCCGAGGGCAATGTTCGGCGTGGTCCTTCGTTAACACATCGAATCGACTGGGTGTTCAAACGGCGCGGCATGCCGCTGCAAATCACGGCTGAATACGGCAATTGGCGCAAGGTTCAGGACCGTGACGGTGCCGGCGGATGGGTTCACTATGCCCTACTGTCCGGCGTGCGGACCGTATTGATCGAATCCGAAATGCTGCCTGTCTATGCCAACCCCGACCCAAATGCGCAGATCAGTGCCCAATTCGAATCCGGGGTGGTGGCGCGCCTAGGCAGTTGCAGCCTGGACTGGTGCCAAATCTCGGCTGGCGGTTACCGCGGCTGGGCCCGGAAATCGAGCCTATGGGGAGTCGACCCCTCTGAAATCCGCGAGTAACGGGGGCGACTACAGCCGTCCCGTCGCCTATTCCGTAGCCTGGGTTGGTCGCGTGCCCATATCCTTGTCCAACAGCAACAGGTTCCACCGATCGCCATTGGCCGCCTTGGTCTTGTCGAGAATCTTGCCAAACAAGTCTTCTTCTTCGTTCTGCTCGGCCAAAAACCAGTTCAGCATGTTTTGCGTGCTGTATTCCTTGACCCCGTGCGCCAGTTCAAACAGTGCATTGATCTGACCTGTGACCTTTTCCTCGTTGGCAAGCGCATATTCCAGCGCCTCGACCGGCGAGTCATAGTCCATCTTGGGTGTGTCGATGCCTTCCAGTTCGATTCTCCCGCCACGCTGTGCCACAAAATCGAAGATACGCATGGCATGTGTTTGTTCTTCAACCGAGTGACTACGGAACCATTGCGCGAATCCTGGCAGATCCTGCGATTCAAAATATGCGGCCATCGCAAGGTAGGTGTAGGATGCCTGAAGTTCACTGTTGATTTGACGGTTCAGTGCTTCTGCGACATTCGGGTTCAGCTTCATCTTCGTCTCCTGTGACACGGGGTACCGGTTCATTTGCATTGCTACGTATTTTCAAGGAATCCCGCAACCCAGTTTCTTATTTTTATAATTTAATTTCAATGTTTTAGATGTCGATCCCTGCAAATGAAAGGCGTTTGCAAATCCGGGGCGAATTTCCGGGTCAATGTATTTCCCAGCTTCAAAACGCCGCTCAGAACGTGAGTGAAAGACCCTCCGCCCTTCGAACACAGTGGCCGTGTTCAACACTTTCAGACCTTTCCCATAGGCTTTGTGACCAATAAATCCTTTTCCAGATAGGCAATCCATGACCGGAAATTTCGCCAATTTGGATCGTCGGGAGCGTGGAAAAAAAATTTTGCTCCAAGTCAGTTTTTTTCACTCGAAAGCCCTTGAACCCTCCAACCAACAATCGTAGACAGCGCCTCACCGTTGGGGTGTAGCCAAGTGGTAAGGCAGCGGTTTTTGGTACCGTGTATCGTAGGTTCGAATCCTACCACCCCAGCCACTTTTTCTCTTAGTGTGCCATCCGGTATGAATCGCGACTTGTCCGGTTAGAAAACCAACTTTTGGCGGGCTAGAACGCAATCTTCAACAAATTCGGCGGATTTGGTAGTGGGCTCTCGGCCTAGTTTGCTGATTTGTTCATTTCCAAGAACCACCGCGGCACATGCTGCCAAGGGACTAAAAAGTCGGTAATTGGCGCGGAAAGTGTGCATTCGCCGCTCCGCAGCGAGGATTTCCGGAGATCGAGGAAGCGGACCTTCGCCCCCACGAACCCGGGTTGGTACTGTTTCGGGACGGTTCTTCAGGGAGGCGAACGTTCGCTGCCAATGCACAGAAATCCGCTCGTTCTTCCGAATGCAGACATTACTGGTCGGAAATGCCAGACTGACTTTTAGCTGCCGAAAGCCGCTGAAAGCTCCGAAACTCTTCGGATATACGAAGTTGACCGCATAGATTGTTCTTAAACCGCGACAGCAAAGGATCACAGCAGGTTTTAGCGGTCCATCCCAAGACGTCTAACCTCAATTTTGAAATTTCCACAAACTGGGTTTTTAGTTCTTCTGTGCGCGAAACCTAAGCCACACCGGAAAGGTGAAAAACTGCGGTAACGCCTAATTTCCCAGGTACACGACCTATTCCAACGACACCCAAAGAACCTGCGCGTCTTCTTCACTGGTCGACACACAGCCATGCCCCATGCTGCTGTCATAATACAGTGAATCACCCGTTTTCATCGGCAGAGGGCGGTAGTGTTCCGAGATAAAGATCAACTCGCCACTCAGCACGTACATGAATTCTTCGCCCGAATGTCGGATCCAGGGGTCAAACTCAGAGATATCGCGGGCCCGTATCGTGGCCACATAGGGCAGCATGCGTTTGCTTGTCAGATCCGAACACAGCAATTCGTGCAAATAGGTGGCGGTTTCCCGGAACTCACCCTGCCCCTTAGCGGTATAGTCCCGCCGACCGTTTATGCCTGACTGACCCGATTGAAGAAAAAGTTGCGGAGGGTTCATATCCAGCGCCTGTGTCAACCGCCTCACGATCTCAAAGCTGGGTTTGGTTTGATTGTTTTCGATCTTCGACAGGGTCGATCGCCCGATACCTGCCGCACGCCCGGCCTCTTCCAGAGTCCAGCCTTTTTCCCGTCGCGCGTCGCGGATGGAACGCCCCAAGGCCGCCCCTTCATCCAGTTCTTCGGGTGTAACCCCTTCGTTTCTTTGGTCTTCGCCCATGAAAATCTCCTCGTTCTTTCCAGCTTACATATTCCCTTAGTCGCACGCAACTTCACGAATAAGAGATTTATGTTGCCTTAAGGGAATCAATTCCACTATAGGAAACATAGTTTCGAACCGGAGATTCGAAATCAGAGGAGATGACCATGTTCAAAACGTCGCTTACACAGGCCGATCCGACCATTGCTGCATCGATTGCACGCGAGGGCGCCCGTCAGGCCGAACAGATCGAACTGATCGCATCTGAAAACATCGTCTCTCAGGCTGTGATTGACGCTCAGGGCTCGGTTCTGACCAACAAGTATGCCGAAGGGTATCCCGGCCGCCGCTATTATGGCGGATGTGAATATGTGGATGAGGTCGAGCAGGAAGCCATCGACCGGTTGAAGCAGCTGTTTGGCTGCAAATTTGCGAATGTGCAGCCCCATTCGGGCGCCCAGGCCAATGGCGCGGTCAAGCTAGCGTTGCTCAGCCCCGGTGACACCATTCTGGGCATGTCGTTGGACGCGGGCGGTCACCTGACCCATGGCGCGAAACCGGCGCAATCCGGCAAATGGTTCCGTCCGATCCAATATGGTCTGACCGATGCGGGGCTGATCGACTATGATCAGGTCGAAGCACTGGCCAAGGCCGAAAAGCCCCAACTGATCATTGCAGGCGCGTCGGCTTATTCGCAAAAAATCGACTTTGCCCGTTTCCGCGCGATTGCGGATGAGGTTGGCGCCTGGTTGCTAGCCGACATGGCGCATATCGCCGGTCTGGTTGCAACCGGCCTGCACCCTTCTCCCGTCGGGCACGCTCATATCGTGACATCGACCACGCATAAAACCCTGCGCGGTCCGCGCGGTGGCATCATCCTGACTAATGACGAAGCGCTGGCGAAAAAGATCAACTCAGCCGTATTCCCCGGTTTGCAGGGCGGCCCGCTGATGCATGTGATCGCCGGCAAGGCCGTCGCTTTCGGTGAGGCTCTGAAACCCGAATTCAAAGAGTACATGCAGCGCGTCGTCGACAGTGCCTCGGCTCTGGCCAACGTTATGATGGCACGTGGCTGCGACATCGTCTCGGGCGGCACGGAAAACCACCTGATGCTGGTGGATCTGCGCCCGGTTGGCGTAACCGGTAAAGACGCCGAAGCCGCGCTGGAACGCGCTGGCTTTACCTGCAACAAAAACAGCGTGCCCGGTGACCCCGAGAAACCCACCATCACCAGCGGTATTCGTCTGGGTACTGCGGCCGGTTGCAGCCGGGGCTTTGGCCCCGAGGAATTCAAGCAGATCGGCCATCTGATCGGTGACGTTCTGGACGCGCTAGCGCAGAACCCGGGCGGAGACGAAGCCGTTGAAAAAGCAACCCGTGAAAAAGTGCGCGCCCTGTGCGCAAGCCACCCGATCTACTGAAAGTTAGCGTCATGACCTACGATCTGATTGTCATCGGGGGCGGACCGGGCGGCTATGTCGCTGCGATCCGCGCGGCTCAGCTGGGACTGAAAGTGGCCTGCGTCGAAGGGCGCGGGGCACTTGGCGGGACCTGTCTGAATGTGGGGTGCATCCCCTCCAAAGCGTTGCTGACCTCCTCGGCCAAGTATGCCGAACTTGCACATCTCTCCTCCCACGGCATTGCGGTCGAGGGGGCCAGCATCGACGTACCCGCGATGATGGGGCGTAAGGACAAGATCGTAGGCGACCTGACCAAAGGCATCGCGTTTCTGTTCAAGAAAAACGGGGTCGATCATATCGAAGGCTGGGCCAGCATCCCCGTCGCCGGACAGGTCAAAGTGGGCAATGATGTCTATGAGGCGAAGAACATTCTGATCGCCACCGGCTCGGAACCGACCTCGCTGCCGGGGATCGAGATTGACGAGCAGGACATCCTCAGTTCAACCGGTGCGATTGCATTGGAGAGCGTACCGGACCATCTGGTCGTGATCGGCGCAGGTGTGATTGGGCTGGAACTGGGGCAGGTTTGGTCCCGTCTGGGCGCAAAGGTTACCGTGGTCGAGTATCTAGACCGCGTTCTACCCGGCATTGATGGTGAGATCGCCAAGCTGGCACAACGCGCACTGTCCAAGCGCGGGTTGAAATTCCAGCTGGGTCGTGCGCTGAAAACGGTCGAAAAGACCGATACCGGTCTGGTGCTGACCGTTGATCGCGTCGGCAAAGACAAAGAAGAAGTGATCGAGGCTGATAAGGTCCTGATCGCTGTGGGCCGCCGCCCTGTCACCCGTGGGCTGGGCCTGGAGGAGCTGGGCGTTACAGTAAATCAGCGCGGCTTCATCGAGGTGGATGGGACGTTCCAGACCTCGGTTCCCGGCATTTACGCCATCGGCGACTGCGTGCCCGGCCCGATGCTGGCGCACAAGGCCGAAGAAGACGGCGTCGCCTGCGTGGAAACTCTCGCAGGACATGCTGGCCATGTCGATTACAACACCGTGCCGGGTGTCGTGTATACCGACCCCGAGGTCGCTTCGGTCGGTCTGACCGAAGAAGCGCTGAAAGAGGCTGGCACCGAGTATTCGGTTGGCAAGTTCGCCTTCATGGCCAACTCGCGCGCCCGTTCGACCGGCGACACCGACGGCGCAGTCAAGGTTCTGGCGGACCCAAGCGGCAAAATCCTGGGCGCCCACATCTGTGGCGCCCACGGAGGAGACCTGATTGCTGAGTTGGTTCTGGCCATGACCAAAGGCGCAACCGTCGCCGAGGTCGCTGCCACTTGTCATGCACACCCAGCCATGGGCGAGGCGGTCAAAGAAGCCTGCCTTGACGCCATGGGCCGCGCAATCCACGCCTAAGAGGGACCTGCCAGATGACCATCCAGCTTCGCCCCCGCCACCCTGAAAAGGCCAAGAAGGCAGACAGTGTCATCCCGCGTAAGCCCAAGTGGATTCGCAAGAAAAAGGGCGACAGCGCCGAATATTACGAAACCCGCCGTCTGATGCGCGACCACAATCTGGCGACCGTCTGCGAAGAGGCCGCCTGCCCCAATATTGGCGAGTGCTGGTCCAAGCGTCACGCCACGATGATGATCATGGGTGAGGTCTGCACGCGCGGTTGTTCCTTCTGCAATGTTGCCACGGGCCGCCCCGATGCGCTGGACGCCTTTGAACCGGGCCGCGTCGCTGCCGCGGTGAAAAAGCTGGGCCTACGCCATGTGGTGATCACATCCGTGGACCGGGACGATCTGGCTGATGGCGGGGCCGAACATATCGCTCAGACCATTCGGGCCGTCCGCCACCAAAACCCAGGCACAACGGTCGAGGTTCTGACCCCCGACTTTCTAGGTAAAGGCGACGCGGCGGATGTCGTGTTCCAGGCTGCCCCAGACGTCTTCAACCACAATTTGGAAACCGTTCCACACCTGTATCCGTCCGTTCGCCCCGGCGCGCGCTACTATACCTCGCTGCGGCTGCTGGACGATGCCAAACGCGCCAACCCCGAGATCTTCACCAAATCCGGCTTGATGGTCGGGTTGGGAGAATCCCTGAACGATGTTCGCCAGGTGATGGATGACCTGCGCGCGGCTCAGGTCGATTTCCTGACGGTCGGGCAATACCTGCAACCGACCGCGAAACACCACCCGATTGATCGTTTTTGGTCTCCGGACGAATTCGCCCAACTGGAGCAAATCGCGCGTTCCAAGGGCTTTCTGCACGTGTCAGCAACCCCGCTGACCCGTTCGTCGTTCCATGCGGACGAAGACTTTGCCGCCCTCAAGCAAGCCCGCCAACGGGCTATCGCCAACGGGGCATAATCCAAACGCAAATGGGAGGGAAACCATGGAAGCGTTAAATTCAATCGTAGGGGCCATCAACGGCGTCGTGTGGGGGCCGCTCATGCTGGTTCTCATTCTTGGCGTCGGCTTCTTCTTGCAGGTGGGGCTGAAATTCATGCCGATCCTGCGCATCGGCACTGGCTTTAAGCTGTTGTTCGCAGGCCGCGAAGGTCAGGGTGACGGTCAGATCAGCCCGTTCAACGCGCTGATGACGTCGCTGTCGGCGACCATCGGTACGGGTAACATCGCCGGTGTGGCCACTGCTGTCTTCCTGGGCGGTCCGGGCGCATTGTTCTGGATGTGGATGACCGCCCTGGTGGGCATGGCCACCAAATATGCCGAAGCCGTCTGCGCGGTGAAGTATCGCGAGAAGGACGAGCTGGGCAATTTTGTTGGCGGCCCGATGTACTACATCAAGAACGGTCTGTCGTCGAATTGGCACTGGCTGGGTTGGGCCTTCGCCCTATTCGGTGCCATTGCTGCCTTCGGCATCGGTAACGGTGTACAAGCAAACGGTGTGGCACAAGTTCTGGAATCGAATTTCGGCGTGAATACCTCGGTCACCGGAATTATTCTGATGGTCCTGACCGCCGCCGTTATCCTGGGTGGCATTACCCGCATCGGTGCGGTTGCCGGTAAGCTGGTTCCGGCCATGGCGATCGCTTACATCGTCGCTGGCCTGTTGGTTCTGATCATCAACATTGGCGAAATCGGTAACGCCCTGTCGCTGGTCTTCACCTACGCCTTCACCCCATCTGCCGCTGAAGGCGGTTTTGCAGGTGCAGCCGTCTGGGCCGCAATCCGCTTCGGTGTGGCACGTGGCGTGTTCTCGAACGAAGCTGGTCTGGGTTCCGCTCCGATTGCACACGCAGCAGCCGAGACCAAAGGTCCGGTCAATCAGGGCCTAATCGCGATGCTGGGTACATTCATCGACACTATCATCGTCTGCTCGATCACCGGTCTGGCTATCATCTCGACAGGTGCATGGACCTCGGGTGAGTCGGGCGCGGCTCTGACCTCGCTGGCATTTGCAACCTCGCTTCCGGGCGGTGGTCACCTGATCGCAATCGCGCTGTCGATCTTTGCCTTCACCACCATCCTTGGCTGGTCGTTCTATGGCGAGAAATGTGTTGAGTTCCTGCTGGGCGTCAAATCCCTGCTGCCCTACCGCATCCTTTGGATCGTTGCGATCTATTTCGGTGCGACTGCAGATCTGGGCTTTGTCTGGCTGCTGGCGGATACGCTGAACGCCATGATGGCCATCCCGAACCTGATCGCTCTGGCATTGCTGAGCCCGATCGTCTTCAAACTGACGAAAGAGTTCTTTGCCTCGAACGGTCAGTCCGAAGAACCGGGCGGCTCACCTGCCGAATAACTTCGGCACTGACAAAAAAAACGGGGGGGCCAACCCGGCCCCCTGCCTTTGAAACAAATTTTCTATCTCGAGGAGAGACGTGATGGCCACGAAAATCCTGCTGCCTATTGATCACACTGACGACCGCTCGTGGAAACTGGCTCTGCCGGTCGCTTTGGAACAGGCAAAATTCTATGGTGCCGAACTGCACACGGTCGCCGTCATCCCCGAGATCATCCAACTGCCGAACCTACCCGCCAACTATGGCGCAGGCGCCAAAGACCACGTGCGGGGTGCGGTTCAGGCCATACTGGATCACGCCAATGCCTCTGATGTGCCGGTGCATGTCGAAGAAGGCAGCGTCTACCGCGAAATTCTGAAGCTTGCCTACAAGGACGGCTTTGATCTGATCGTCATGGCGTCGACCAAAGGCGATTTCCCGAACTATGAGATTGGCCCGAACCTGGCCCGTGTTGTGCGAAACGCGCATTGCACCGTCATGGTTGTCCGTGACCAGTCCCGTTGATTGAAAGGCTACAGCTATGACTGACTTAAAACGCACTCCTCTCTACGATCTCCATGTTGAGTTGGGAGGCAAGCTGGTTGATTTTGCGGGTTGGGAGATGCCTGTTCAGTATCCGCTGGGGATTATGGGTGAGCATAAGCAGTGTCGTGAGAAGGCGGCGGTGTTTGATGTGTCGCATATGGGTCAGGTGATCC